>JAZSOM010000072.1:0-51396 GCA_045536955.1 Acutalibacteraceae bacterium | reverse complement strand
CTTTTGACCAGGCAGATGTGTCTGCTCTCATAAGGGGAACACGTGCGTTGAGGTCTTCAAGCACTGCTGTAGCAGCATCAACGTCAGCCTGCTTGTCAATTGTGTAACCGCTTACGGGTGTGTCTGTACGGTCTTCATAAGTGTTGAGTGCTTTGCGCATTTCGTTATTGAAGATTAAACCGCTTTCGGGGGCTGTCTCAGCGTTGAGGTTGTAGATAGGAGCTGTGAGTGTGGGTGTGATCTCTACAGGCTCGTTTTTAAGAATTCTTCTTGTTTCTTCAACTGCCTTGAGATAAGCTGCTGTGTCAGCGGGCTTGTACTTGAGGTTTGCAATTGCATCGAGGATAGCTGCTGCAGCCTCGTCAACCTTAGCCTGATCAAGCTTTGTGCAAGCGCTTACGTCAACAGCAAGAGCTGCATCAAGGTCTGTTGTGTCGCAGAGGTCTCTGTCAATTTCTTTAGCCTGAGCAACTGCTGCATCATAAGCTGTGAAATCAGCGGGCTGGGCTGCAACGCCTGTAACCGTAAGAGTAGCTGTTGAACCTGCAGGAATTGTGTAAACACCGTCAGCTGCTGTGAGAGCCTCGCCACCGAGTGCTACTGCCATATTGTCTGCTGAGTAGTTCTCTGTGTCAACAACTGCCTTGAAGGATGTTGCGGATGTTGTTGCGTAGTATGTAACAGCTTTGTCGTTTACTGTGTAGCTTACGCCGTCAACAGCGGGGAACTTTGCGAAGCTGCCTGCCTTGAGTGTGATAACTGCACGGTAGCCTGTTGCTGTTGCTGATGTACCGCTTGCGTTTGAGTTACCGCCTGAAGCACCGGTCTTGGTAACAACGTTGACAACAGCATCGGATGCTGTGTTAGCTCTTGCGCTTGCAAGATAGTAAGCGGTAGCTGTTGTTGTGCCTGTAAGGTAAGCGACACCAAGTGACTTAGCCATTTCAGCGTCGGGAACTACAACGTTGGCTGAAAGTGTAGCACCTGCAACCTTTGCCTTAGCTGTTGCATCCCAGTAATCGTATGTGATAGTTGTGGGAGTGATAGCTGCCTTCTCTGCGGCAGAGAATGTGCCGTAGAGATCGGTGTTGAGTGTAGTGTAAAGTGTGCTTGTTGCAAAATTCATAGGAGCCTTTGTGTTGAATTTTGCTTTTGCAAGAACGTCTGTTGTGATGATGACAAGGTCACCGTCATCTTCTTCATTAACAATGTCCCAAGAGAGACCGCCAAAGAAAAGTGTGTCTTTTGCTGCGTCATCTGCTGCAAAAGAGAAGGGGATTGCCGTAAGCATCATAACTGCTGTGAGAACAGCAGCGAGAAGACGCTTAACTGTTTTTGATTTCTGCATTTTTCTTTTCCTCCTAATTTATTGTAGGATTTTTGCAAATGTAATTATATCATATAAGGATAAATTTGTCCCTATGTAATATCTACCAAAAAATCGGACTAAAAAATGGTTTAGTTATATAAAAACTTATATAAATTACTGTTTGAAGTCTTCAATCGTAAATTCACGGTAACAACCGTTGAGAATGTTTTCCCACCACTGTGTGTTGTCGATGTACCACTGAATTGTCATTCTGATTCCGTCGTCAAATTTTGTCTGTGGCAACCATCCGAGTTCGTTGCTGATTTTTGTCGGATCGATTGCATAGCGCCTGTCGTGGCCGGGCCTGTCTTTGACATAGGTTATCAGGTCGTCGCTTTTGCCGAGAGCGGATATGATTGTTTTTACAACCTCAATGTTGGCTCTCTCATTATGACCGCCGATGTTGTAAACTTCACCGATCGAACCGTTATCAAGTATCATTGCGATTGCGCGGCAGTGATCTTCGACGTAAAGCCAGTCGCGTACGTTGAGACCTTCTCCGTATACGGGGAGCGGTTTGTTGTGAGTTGCGTTGGCAATCATAAGCGGAATCAGCTTTTCAGGGAACTGATACGGACCGTAGTTGTTGGAACAGCGTGAAATTGTTACCGGCGTACCGAAGGTTCTGTGATATGCGAGCACAAGCAGATCTGCTGAAGCCTTGCTAGCCGAATAAGGGGACGAAGTGTGAATTGGTGTTTGCTCCGTAAACATAAGGTCGGGTCTGTCAAGCGGAAGGTCGCCGTAAACCTCGTCTGTTGAAACCTGGTGGAACCTTGGTACGTTGTATTTGTTACAGGCGTCAAGTAATACCTGAGTGCCGAGAATGTTTGTTCTGAGGAAAACTTCGGGTTCTTCAATTGAGCGGTCAACGTGAGATTCTGCCGCGAAGTTTACGACGCAGTCGAAACTCTCTTTTTCAAAGAGACCGTATATGAAAGCACGGTCTGTGATGTCGCCCTTAACAAATTTGAACTTGTTAGACTTAAAGGCATCTTTAAGTGTTTCAAGATTTCCTGCATAGGTCAGCGCATCCAGGCAGACGAGCTGAGTGTCGGGATAGTTTTCAAGCATATAGTAGACGAAATTACCGCCGATAAAGCCGGCACCGCCTGTGATAAGAAGCTTGTTCATCTGATAAGCACCTTTCGTTGAAAGTTTTGTTGGTACATGCTTACTGCAATTATATCAAATATTTATGATAAAATCAACAGAAACTATTGCACGAAACCTCAGCAGACGATAAAATAGATGTTACGGACGGTGATAATATGGCAAGAGTTGAACCTTTAAGCATTCAGTCAGCTTCGGAGAAAATCGAAAAAATAAATGACAAGTATTCACAAAAAGTGAAACTTAACAATATGAAGCGCACGCTTCTGCGCAACGAAGTTGCTTTTGACGCTCTTATGGGTTTCCATAAGCTTTGCGATGAGGCGAAAAGCTTCATTTCCGAGCTTGATGTCAATTTATTCTGTTATGCAATATCTTTTGAAAACGACTGTATGGTCTGCTCAGCAATTTTCAAGAGTTTTCTCGATGAACAAGGCGTTGATTTCGGTTCGCTGATTATGACTCCTGTTGAGCAGGCGCTTATATCTTTCGGCAGAAACATTGCCGACAATCCACACGAAGTTTTTGAAGATCAGATCGAAGAAATGAAAGAGTTTTTCACCGATGAACAGCTTGTTGTGCTGACCTCACTTGCAGCTATGATGGTTGCTTCAAACATAGTCAACACGGTCCTTGACGTTGAATACTAAAAAAACTGCACGGGCTGTGGAGCTTGCGTGCAGTTTTTTTTCAGCAGAAGGTACTTTCAATCTGCCGTGGGCAGCATTCGGGTGAATAAATCCATTGGCTTATGTGCTGTGCGTCTGTGTAATACTGTGGCTGCTCCGGCGGATAATCCGCGCTGAAAGCATCTACAATTATCAGCTTCACTTTCATTCTTTCAGGAATAAGACTTTTTATATAAACTGTTGCGTGCTGTCCGGGGTAAACATCGGGGACTGGTTCGGCAAGTCCGGCAAGGTTTGGCGCAAGCTCAACGAACACACCGTATTTTTCGACTGAACGGATAATTCCGGGCACTGTCTGGCCGGCGCAGAAATTCTGAGCATTCTGTTCCCATGTGCCGAGGAGCTCCTTATGCGAAAGTGTGATTTTTCCGTCAGCGGCAACGTCTTTTACAATCGCTCTGATGTCATCGCCGGTTGAAAACCTGACGTTTGGGTGAGGGATTCGCGAAATTGAGATTGCGTCAATTGGTATCAGTGCCACAAGGCCGGCACCAATGTCCGCAAATGCACCGAATCCTTCAATGTGCGTTATACGTGCGTCAATAACGTCACCGGGCACCAGTTTTGAAATGTATTCGTTGTAACAGTCCTGCTGTACGGCTCTCCGGCTGAGAATTGCAATCCGCTCACCGTAACCGTCATCCTCAAAACCTGTAATGCGGAAAACGACGGGCTTGTTGACCCTTGAAATCAGCGCAATGTCGCGCACACTTCCGTCTTCAATTCCGATTGCGCCTTCGTTACGGGGGATTATTCCTCTCACAGGTCCGAGATCAAGGTGAAGATTGTGGTCGTTGTCGCAGAGTATAACTCGCGCTTCAAGCGGAGTCTTTTTCATATATGCTTGCATTAGCGAGTTTATATCCTCGAGTGCGGCACGGTTTTCGGGCGTTGACAGTAATTTTCCTTCAGGTTTGTATTTTTTCATTGTTGCACGGCGGAAAGAATTCCGCCGCTCCCTCCCTTGCTGTGATTTTTGACCGTTGATTTATATATATGCATTTTCTTTGCTCTCATTACCCCGGTGATTGATATTTTTGAGTGTATATGTTATAATGTCCTGAAACAGAGGTGATATATTTATGCTCGACAAACTTGAACAGGTCGAACAAAGATTTGAAGAAATAAGCGAAAAGCTCTGCCAGCCCGACGTGGTGTCGGATATGGAGCTTTACAAAAAATATATGCAGGAGATGAAACATCTCACTCCGGTTGTAGAAAAATTCCGCGAACACAAAAAAGCTCTCGCCGACGAGGTGGATGCACGCCTTATGCTTGAGGATTCAACCCTTGATTCGGAGTTTAAGCAGATGGCTTTTGAAGAGCTTGAGACTGCGAAAACACTTGTTGAGCAGACACAGCAGGAGCTCAAGATTCTGCTTCTTCCGCGTGATCCGAACGACGATAAAAACGTTATTGTTGAAATCAGAGGCGGTGCAGGTGGTGACGAAGCATCGCTTTTTGCAAATTCGCTTTACCGTATGTATTCGATGTATGCTCAGGCGATGGGGTGGAACAGTGAGATACTTGCCGCAAATGAAACTGAAGTGGGCGGTTTTAAAGAAATCAGCTTTATGATAAGCGGTGAGGGTGCTTATTCACGTTTCAAGTTTGAGAGCGGCGTTCACCGTGTTCAGCGTGTTCCCGAAACCGAAAGCCAGGGCAGAATTCACACTTCAACCGTTACCGTTGCCGTTCTTCCCGAAGCCGAGGAGGTTGACGTTCAGATTAACCCTGCAGATTTGCAGATTGACACCTTCCGTTCAAGTGGTGCAGGAGGTCAGCATATCAACAAAACAGAGTCAGCAATACGCATAACCCATCTGCCAACGGGCACTGTTGTTGAGTGTCAGGATGAACGCAGTCAGCATAAAAACCGCGACAAGGCAATGCGTATTCTGCGTTCAAGAATCCTTGAGGCGGAGCGGGAGAGGCAGGCAGGCGAAATTGCAGGCGAAAGACGTTCGCAGGTCGGTACAGGCGACAGAAGCGAACGTATACGCACCTATAACTATCCTCAGGGACGGATGACAGATCACAGAATCGGTCTTACGTTATATAAGCTCGAAGCTATTCTAAACGGCAGTCTTGATGAATTGATAGATGCTCTTATCACTGCAGATACCGCAGAAAAGCTCCGTGCGCAGGAATAATAATTGAAATCAGGTAAAATAATGGCAGAAACAAAATTATTCAGATATGAGCCGTCTGACAGAAAGTCGCTGGCCGCTGTCGGCGAAATACTGCAAAACGGCGGAATTGTCGGCATACCTACCGAAACGGTTTACGGTCTTGCTGCCAATGCTTTTGACGGTGATGCGGTTGCAAAGATTTTTAAGGCAAAAGGCAGACCGCAGGACAATCCGTTGATTGTTCACATCAGCGATATTTCTCAGCTCGGTTCGGTTGTGTCGTGTGTGCCGGATTCGGTATATACACTTGCCGAAAAATTCTGGCCGGGTCCTTTATCAATAATAATGCCGAAGGGTGAGCGTATACCCGATGAGGTCAGTTGCGGCCTTGATACGGTTGCCGTGCGTATGCCTTCGCATCCTGCTGCAAGAGATATAATCTCTGCCGCAGGTGTGCCGCTTGCCGCTCCGTCGGCAAACCTTTCGGGCAGTCCGAGCCCGACTACCGCTCAGCACGTAATCGACGATATGTGGGGCAGGGCAGATGCGATTGTCGATGGCGGTATGTGTGACGTTGGTGTCGAATCAACCGTTATTTCACTTGTCGGCGATAAACCGCGGCTTCTCCGTCCGGGCGGCATTTCACTTGAACAGCTTGAAAGCGTGCTCGGTGAGGTTGATGTTGACCGTGCCGTTCTCGCTGAGCTTGAACCCGGACAGAAAGCAGCTTCGCCAGGAATGAAATATAAGCATTATTCACCTAAAGCGAGGGTAATAATAATTAAAGGCAGCTTTGAAAATTACAGACGGTTTGTCAAAGGTAAAAAAGATTGTGCCGCTCTTTGCTTTGACGGCGAAGGCAATAGGCTTGATATTCCGTTTATTGAAATCGGCAGAGAACACGACAGCAGTGCACAGGCTCATCTTATCTTCGATGCGCTTCGCAGGCTTGACGAAATAGGTGTACAGACGGCTTATGCAAGGTGCCCCGATACAGACGGGGTTGGACTTGCGGTAATTAACCGTTTGCTCAGGGCTGCGGCTTTTACCGTGCTTGACGTTGACGGCGCAATGCTTATCGGTCTTACGGGTGCAACGGGCTCAGGCAAATCGACGGTTGCTGAAATGATTTGTAAAAAGTTCGGCTTTTCGCATATCGATTGTGATATGATTGCAAGGGAAATAACAGCCGACGGTTCTCCTGTGTTAAGTCAGCTTGCACAGGCTTTCGGAGACGATATAATCCGTGATGATATGAGCCTTGACCGAGCGCTTCTTGCTTCGCGTGCCTTTGCTTCAGAGCAGGCCACAAGGCTTCTTAACAGTATAACTCACCCGATTATTACCTCAAAAGCACTTGCAAAGGTAAAAGACTTTACACTTCAAGGCAAAACGGCTGTGCTGCTGGATGCAGCGGCTATTTTTGAAAGTAAAATTGACAAGCTTTGCAGCTTTACAGTTGTGGTAAGTGCTCCCGAAGATATCAGAAAGGCACGAATAATCGCACGTGACTCGATAACATCGGAAAAAGCTGATGAAAGAATAGGGGCACAACTGTCGGACAGTGAATATGAGATAAAAGCCGATGTAATAATCAGGAATTATCCGCCGTACAATACTGAAACCGAGATTCAAAAACTAATTGAAAAATATGAGGAGAAAAAGCAATGAGCAAAAATGAAGAACTCAGAGAAAAACTGTTTTATTCTGCAAAACACGGATGCAAAACAATAGACGACGCAGAGCTTGCAGCCGTCGACAGCTTTGCAGAAGGCTACAAAAAATTTATGACCGATTGTAAGGTCGAGCGTGAGGTTGTGAAATTTGTCAGTGACCTTGCAGCTGCAAATGGCTTTGTTGATTTTGACAGCAAAGCGGAGTATAAGCCGGGAGACAAAGTTATATACAACAACAGAGGCAAGGCGGTTATTCTTGCCGTTATCGGTCAGAAACCCGTCGAGGAGGGTGTTCGCATTGCTGCTGCTCATATCGACTCACCGAGACTTGATCTCAAACCGAATCCACTCTATGAGGATGCTGAGTTTGCTCTGTTTAAGACGCATTACTACGGTGGTATCAAGAAATATCAGTGGGCAGCAATTCCGCTTGCTCTTCACGGTGTTATCATCAAGGCTGACGGTACAAGCGTAAAGGTGAATATCGGTGAAGATGCGGGGGATCCAAGGTTTGTCATAACCGATCTTCTGCCTCACCTTGCTACTGAGCAGATGAAACGCTCTCTTGCGGAAGGCATAAAAGGCGAAGAACTCAATATTCTTGTCGGCAGCCGTCCTTTCAAAGATGACGAGGGTTCTGAAAGCGTAAAACTCAACATTATGAGTATCCTGAATGAGAAATACGGTATTGTTGAATCGGATTTCCTCAGTGCAGAGCTTGAGGCTGTTCCTGCGTTCAGTGCTGACGATATAGGCTTTGACAGAAGCCTTATCGGTGCATACGGCCATGACGACAGAGTGTGTGCATATCCTTCTGTTATGGCAATTCTCGATGCGGGTACACCCGAATATACGGCACTTACCGTTCTCGCGGATAAGGAAGAAACAGGCTCGGACGGTAACACGGGACTCAATTCGGCATATATGGCTTATTTTATCGGTGATCTCGCACGTATGCAGGGCGGTGTAGGCAGCATTGCGCTCAGCAACAGTGAATGTCTTTCTGCCGATGTAAACGCCGCGTTTGATCCTACTTTCCCCGGTGTTTATGAAAAAAACAACACCTCTTTTGCAAACAGAGGTATTGTTGTAACAAAGTACACGGGCTCGAGAGGTAAGGGTGGTACGTCCGATGCGAGCGCTGAGTTTATGGGCAAAATCCGTCGCTTGTTCGATGAGAACGGTGTTCTCTGGCAGGTGGGAGAGCTCGGCAAGGTCGATGAGGGCGGCGGAGGAACCGTTGCAAAATACGTTGCATCCCATAATATTGACGTTGTTGATGTCGGTGTACCCGTGCTTTCAATGCATGCACCTTATGAGGTTGTTTCAAAGATTGACCTATATATGGCTTATAAAGGATTTTTAATTTTCTTCACAAAGTGAGCATTTTATGGAAACTGATCAGGAAAGAGTAAAACGACTACGCAAAAAATCGATGAGCCTGCCGCTCAGACCGGGAGTTTATCTGATGAAGGATAAGAGCGGCGGCATCATCTATGTCGGCAAGGCAAAAGCTCTCAAGAACAGAGTGAGCAGTTATTTCGGCTCTCACTATAATCATACGGCTAAGGTTATCCGCATGGTTGAAAACGTTCAGGATTTTGATTATATCGTTACGGACAGCGAGTTTGAAGCGCTTGTGCTTGAATGCAGCCTTATCAAACAGCACAGTCCGAAATACAATATCCTTCTCAAGGACGACAAGGGATATCACTATGTCAAAATCACAAAGGGTGCCTGGCCGAGAATAGATGCCGCAATGCAGTTGGTGGATGACGGTTCCGAGTATATCGGTCCGTACACCAGCTCTTTTGCCGTGCGTCAGACTGTTGAACAGGCGCAGAAAATTTTTCGTCTGCCGCAATGCAGCAAAACCTTTCCGGTCACTCATAAACAACGTCCTTGCCTGAATTACCACATCTCTCAGTGTTCTGCACCATGTGCGGGTAAGATTTCTCAGGCAGATTACAGGCGAAGTGTCGAGCATGCCGTCGATTTTCTCAAAGGTGGCTCGGCTGTTATGATAAAGAAGATGCAGGCTGAAATGGAACAGGCTGCAGAAAATCTCGATTTTGAAAAAGCTGCCGTGCTTCGTGACAGAATTGCGGCGATAACCAAATTCGGTGAAAAGCAAAAGGTTGTCAGTGCCGATGTCGCAGAACAGGATGTTTTTGCTTTGGCACACTCTCAGGATAAGGCGTGCCTTGCTGTGCTCCGCTTTTTCGGCGGAAGACTTTGCGATACGGAGCATTTTATATTCGATGCTCCTGAGGATGCCGGATATGCCCGGTATGAGCTTTTGATGAGTTACTATTCGATGCGTGACAGAGTGCCGCCGCGTATTCTTATCGATTCGTTACCGCAGGATTATGAGCTGCTTTCACAGTGGCTGAGTGAAAAACTCGGCAGGAAGGTCAGCTTTGCGGTGCCGCAAAGAGGCGGTCAGCTTAAGCTGCTTGAAATGTGCCGTTCCAATGCGAGCGAGAAGCTTGCGCTCAGCCTTGGCAGAAAAGGCAGAGATACTGCGGCACTCGATGAGCTTGCGCGTCTGCTCGGTCTTGATGCACCGCCGGAATATATTGAATCATACGATATCTCACACACCGCAGGCGCGGAAAATGTCGCAGGTATGGTCGTTTTTAAAAACGGACAGCCTTATAAAGCGGCATATAAGCGCTTCAGAATCAAAGGCTTTGACGGTCAGGATGACTGTGCTTCAATGGCAGAGGTGCTCGAACGCAGATTCAACCGATACATTAAAGAAAAATCAAAACCTGATGACGAAAAACGCGACGAAGGCTTTGCAAGATTGCCGGACCTTATACTTCTTGACGGTGCGCAGATGCAGGTGAATGCGGTTAAGGCTGTGCTTCTGAAGCTGGAGATTGACGTTCCGATTTACGGTATGGTTAAGGATTCAAGCCACAGAACGCGTGCCATAACAGGCGAAGGTGGCGAAATATCAATAAATTCAAAGCGAAGTGCGTTCACCCTTGTGTCGACGATTCAGGAGGAGGTTCACCGCTTTGCTATCGAATATCACCGTAAAAGACGCAGTGCGGGAATATCGAGTTCGCTTACGCAGATAAGCGGTGTGGGCGAAAAGAGGGCAGCCGCTCTGATGAAACAATTTAAATCTCTTACGGCGATAAAAGAGGCTTCGGTTGAGGAGCTTTGTGCTGTAAAGGGTGTTGATTTGCGCTCGGCGCAGGCTGTTTACAACCATTTTCGCCAAGAAGAACAGTGATATAGGGTCTTTTTATTGCAAAAAACTTGACAAAACTGAAATAATAAAAGATAATATACAGAAGAATAGTGTCATATTGTGCAATTTTGCACATTACGGAGAGTATTTATGAGAGTTATCACAGGTTCCGCAAGGGGCAGGGTTCTTACCACGCTTGAGGGCGGTGACATAGTCCGCCCCACAACAGACAAAGTTAAAGAGGCGATGTTCAGCATCATCCAGTTCGATATTGAGGGCAGGAGGGTGTTGGATCTTTTTGCGGGTTGCGGTCAGCTCGGTATTGAAGCACTAAGCAGAGGTGCTGAAAAGTGCACCTTTGTTGATGCAGATTCAAAAGCCATTTCGGTTGTGAAGAAAAATCTTGAACACACAAAACTCGCGGATTCTGCAGCTGTTGCCCAAATGGATGCGTTCTCTTTCCTGCGTATGTCACCGGAAGTGTTTGATGTTGTAATACTCGACCCGCCCTACGGTACGGGCCTTCTTCAGAAAGCGCTGGAATTGCTTGACGGTAAGATGGCTGAAGGTTCTCTTATCGTGTGCGAGTATCCGGCAAAAGAGGAAATTCCCGAGAAGGCAGGCGGTCTGACTCTGTTCAAACGTTACAAATACGGAAAAACAGAACTTGCCGTATATAGATAAAAGGGGATGGGTGTTATGAAAATTGCTATTTGTCCCGGCAGTTTCGATCCCGTCACAATCGGGCATCTCGACATTATCAAGCGCGCATCAAAAATGTTTGATAAGGTGATAGTTGTTGTAATGTATAACTACCACAAAAAAACAAGTGCGTTTACACCTGACGAGAGGGTGGAGCTCATAAAGCGTGTCACTGCGGATATTCCCGGCGTTGAAGTTGAGCATTACTACGGTCTGCTGGCGGATTATGCGCGTAACAAAGGGGCGGTCACAATCGTCAAGGGTTTGCGTGCCGTATCGGATTTTGAGGCGGAGTTTCAGCAGGCACTTGCAAACAAAAAGCTCAACGGTGAGGTCGAAACGGTTTTTCTTACCGCCAGTGCGGAAAATATGTACCTTTCCTCCAGTGTTGTCAAACAAATCTGTGAATTCGGCGGAGATATATCCGAGTTTGTACCTGCCGAAATTCTGGATGATATAGAAAAAAGACTCAGAAAGGATGTAAATATATGAGAGTAGAAGATTTACTTGAAAAGATTGAGGAAATTCTCGATAACGGACAGAAGGTTGCTTTCTCTTCAAGAGTTACGGTAGATGTTGAGGCTATCCGCAACTGCGTTGAGGAAATCCGCGAGAATATGCCTGATGAAATTCGCCAGGCACGTAACATTGTCCGTGACCGCAATAAGCTCATAGACGATGCAACAGAGCAGGCTGAGGCAACTCTCGCCAAGGCAACGAGCAAGGCTCAGGAAACAATAAACAAGGCAAACGCAAAGGCTAAGGAGCATATCCTTTCTTCTGAAGAAATTGCAAGAACAAACGTAGCACAGTCAGAGGAGAGAGCTGCTCTTACCGTCGCTGAAGCTGATGCAAAAGCTCAGAAGATGGTTGAAGAGAGCGAGGTCGTTGCGCGCGCCAAGGCATATTGCGAAGAAATGCTCAGAAAGGCTCAGGCTCAGTCTGATGCAACGATTGCAAACGCAAACGCAAGCGCTGCAGAAACAGTTGAAACAGCCAATCAGCAGGCAGCTGCCGCCAAGGAGCAGGCTGCAAAATGGGCTAACGATATTTGCACATCTGCTGCAAACTTTGTCGAAAATATCATCGGTCAGACCGAGCGCTCACTTGCAAACAGCCTTTCCAACGTTCGTCAGACAAAGGAAAACATACATAGTGCAATCGGCAACCGCGGTCAGCAGTAATTTGCAGGTGATAAGTATTGAAAGTATCACAGTTTGTTGCGTTGTTGGTGGCGGTAGCGGTCGCTGTCGGATCTTTAGGTGTTGTTGTTCTGGGTAATATTTCCCGGGTGCCCGAAAATGCCATAGAGTTTCAGACTCAGGCAGGCACAACGGAGAAGAAGCCTCTGTCAACAAGCGTGAGAATGCTTGCTGTCGGCGATAATCTTATTCACGAGCCGATCTATAATCAGGCGTTGGCACGTACGTCGGACGGTAGTTATGATTTTTTGCCGGTTTACGAAAACCTTGCAGATACAATAGCTGCTGCGGATATTGCGGTTATTAACCAGGAAACGATGATGGCTGAAAGCTATGATGTTTCCACTTATCCCTGTTTTAACACACCGGTTGTTATGGCTTCGCAGCTTTCGGAACTTGGCTTTGATGTGCTGACTATTGCGAATAACCACATGCTTGATAAGCAGAGCTTCGGCCTTATCGAAACGCTCGACCTTATCGATAAAACTCCCGGCCTTACGTCTGCGGGTGCGTTCCGCGGCAGAGAAGAATACGACAGAGTAAAGACCGTAACGGTTAACGGTATAAGCTTTGCTTTCCTTTCTTATACGGAACACACGAACGGTATAACGATTCCCGATGAAAAAGAAAGCTATATCGTTTATCTCGACGAGCTTGACGATGTCAGAATGCAGGTTGAGGCTGCCGAGAAGGTTGCGGATGTTGTTGTTGTGTCGATGCACGCGGGGATTGAATATTCCGATGAAGAGAATGATGTGCAGCGTGATTTTGCACAGAACGTTGTGAATTGGGGTGCAGATGTTGTTATCGGCACTCATCCGCATACTCTTCAGCCCGTTGAGTATTTGACAAACAACAACGGCAAGGAAGTTCCTGTTCTTTATTCTCTCGGCAACTTTGTTTCTGCGCAGAATAAAGTGAAGCGTCTTGTAGGCGGTATGGCAAACCTGACATTTACCAAAAATCAGGTTACCGGCGAAGTTACGGTGAGTAAGCCGCAGCTTGATATTGTAATTACTCATTACGGTGCAGGTTTCTCCGGCATAAAGCTTTATCGACTTGCCGATTATACGCCTGCTCTTGCCGCAGCTCACGGTAACAGTAATATGAGTGTTGATTATGTCTATGACCATATCCGCACCGTTATAGGCGACGAATATCTTATAGATGAGTATAAAAGTAAATAAAGAATAAATACCCACCCATACTGCATATATTTGAATGAAAATCAGTGCAATGAGGTGGGTATATGTTTGTTTTTTCTGTCAAATCATCCTCCGTAAAGGCGGCGCTTCTCGGTACGTTGATTGTTGTGTGTGCCGTTGCCGGTGTGTATGTTGCGGGGCGAAGTGTTGAAGCGTCGGTCGAAACCGCTAAAAGCGGTATTGATTACAGTGCTGCCGATGCTTCGCAAAGGCTTGCGTTTGTGTCGCAGTTCGGTTGGGAAATTCAGCCCGATCCTGTGGAAGTACGTGAAATAATTATTCCGGCTGAATTTGATGCCGCTTTTGAAAAATACAACACTATGCAAAAAGAACACGGCCTTGACCTTTCAAAATATTGCGGAAAAAGGGCGAAACGCTGGACCTATGAAATAAAGAATTATCCCGGCTACGAAAATTCGGATATGGTTCAGATTAATATCTTTGTTTTCGATGGCAGGGTTATTGGCGGAGATATATGTTCGCTTGAGAAAAATGGGTTTATGCACAGCTTTGTTTATCCGGAAAAGGAGAGTAATTCTAAGGATGTCACTGCAACGACTTGATAAAATAATAGCATCGCAGGGCAAATACAGCCGCAGCGACGTGCGCAAACTTGTGCGTAACGGTGATGTTACCGTCAACGGCAGGGTTGCGAATGATTGCGGCTTCAAGGCGGATGCCGAAAGCGATGTGATAATTGTATGCGGAGAGAAATTAGGTTACAGCGAGTTTATTTATATAATGTTAAATAAACCGCAGGGTGTTGTAAGTGCAAGCCGCTCTCCCGGCGAAAAAACGGTTGTTGACCTTGTGCCGGATACGCTGAAACGTCCCGGGCTTTTTCCGGCGGGCAGACTTGATAAGGATACAACGGGCTTTGTTCTGATTACGGATGACGGCGCCTTTGCCCACGATATTCTCTCGCCAAAAAAGCATATAGAAAAGACGTATATCGCCGTTCTTGACAGAGCAATGGGGGAGGAGGAACTTGAAAGGTTCCGTAACGGCGTCGTTCTTGCGGACGGATACGAGTGCCTTCCTGCGCATATTGCACCTCTTTCCGATGACAGATTGACTGTTGAAATCAAACTCAGGGAGGGCAAGTATCATCAGATCAAGCGAATGGCGGCTGCCTGCGGATCTCACGTCGACAAACTCAAACGCGTGGCAATGGGTTCACTGATGCTTGACAGTTCGCTTGCAGAGGGTGAATGCAGGCTTATCGGTTCGGACGAACTTATGAAAATTAAAAGAGGTTGACAAAGAAGGTAAAAAAGGGTACACTGTAAAAGTAAATGTGTATCTTTGGATAAATATCGTGTAATCAAGGATGAATAAATTGGAAAAAGAATTTGTTTTTAAAAACAAGGCGTTTCGTAAACGTTGCGTAACAGTGCTGCGTGTTGCTGCTGCGTTGGCGACGGTTTTTGTCGCTATCAGCCTTATCAACACCGTCAACCTTCAGGGATTTGGTTTCCAGAATATTCCGAGGATTGTTGCCCGTGTTTTGCTGACAGTTTTCTATACGGTTGAGCTTTGCCTTTTCGCTCACCGCAACTCCATATATATGGAGATCGGCGGCGGAGACTATGCTCTTGCAAGACGTGCCGGCGCCGGCATGATGATTGCGCTGATAGTCAACGCTATTGTGGAGGGTTACTATGTGTCGGCTCTTCTCGGAACCGGTACTATGCGCGGGTTTTATATGTGTGTTATTATCGCCGCGGGTTGTTTTACAACTCTTCCGCTGATACTGTATCAATATCTTAACTTTGATCTTATGCTTATGCGTATTGCAAGCGCATTCAGCATTTTGGCTTCGGTTGCTTCTTTCGGTATTGGTTTCCTTGTAATAGCAACGGGGCAGGTGAGTGCGTTTGACGAGGGTGTTCTCAGCGGTATAGGTGCTATTTTCGACAGCTTTGCTCCGCTTTATCTTATCAACTGCCTTGTTCCTGCAATCGTAGTTGAAATAGCAAAAGACACCTTTGCAAAGCAAATGAAGCTTGAGGTAAAATTTGCCCCCGAAATAAAGGATGAGCCCGTTGCGCGCGAAGCTGATGCGGACGAACAAACAGATGAATAAATATAATTTTTTCAGACAGTACAGCTTGGCTGTGCTGTCTTTTTTGTGCTGTGAATCCTTTTTGCTTTTGGGGTTATAACCTAAAGAGACCGCAATTTGTAAATTTATACAAAAACTTGTAGTTTTACTGATTATTTACATCAAATATCCTCTTTACATATCCGAATAAAAGTGATAATATATTGACGGTGCATTTTCAGCATTGCTATTTAAATACAGGAGGAATATAAACATGGCTAGAAAAATGAAAACCATGGACGGTAACAACGCTGCGGCCTATGTGTCCTATGCGTTTACGGAAGTTGCCGGTATCTACCCGATCACACCTTCCAGCCCCATGGCAGACTATGTTGACCAGTGGTCAGCACAGGGTGTAAAGAACATCTTCGGAACAACAGTTAAGGTTGCAGAAATGCAGTCTGAAGCAGGTGCAGCAGGTACCGTTCACGGTTCTCTTGCAGCAGGTGCTCTCACAACTACCTACACTGCTTCCCAGGGTCTTCTTCTTATGATCCCCAATATGTACAAAATCGCAGGTGAGCTCCTTCCCTCAGTTTTCCACGTATCAGCTCGTTGCGTAGCTTCTCACGCTCTTAACATCTTCGGCGATCATTCCGACGTCTACGCTTGCCGTCAGACAGGTTTTGCAATGCTTGCTGAAACAAATACACAGGAAGTTATGGACCTTGGTGCAGTTGCTCACCTTGCAACAATCAAGAGCCGTGTTCCCTTCCTCAACTTCTTCGATGGCTTCCGTACTTCTCACGAGCTTCAGAAGATTGAAATCTGGGATTATGACGATCTCAAAGAAATGTGCGATATGGATGCTGTCAAGGGCTTCCGTGACCGTGCTCTCAACCCCGAACATCCCGTAATGCGCGGTTCTCACGAGAACGGAGATATCTTCTTCCAGCACCGTGAGGCTTGCAACAGCTACTACGATGCAGTTCCCGGCATTGTTGAGGAGTATATGGGCAAGGTCAATGCAAAGCTTGGCACAAACTATCAGCTCTTCAACTACTACGGTGCAGAGGATGCAGAGCGCGTAATCGTTGCAATGGGTTCAATCTGTGACGTAGCAGAAGAAGTTATCGATTATCTTACCGCTAAGGGTGAGAAGGTTGGTCTTGTCAAGGTTCGCCTTTACCGTCCCTTCTCAGCAGAGAAGTTTGTTGCTGCTATCCCTGCAACAGCTAAGAAGATTGCTGTTCTTGACAGAACAAAGGAGCCCGGTTCACTCGGTGAGCCTCTCTACCTTGACGTTGTTGCTGCTCTTGCTGCAACAGGCAGAACAGGCCTTACAGTAACAGGCGGCCGTTACGGTCTCGGTTCAAAGGATACTCCTCCCTCAAGCGTATTCGCAGTATACGATGAGCTTGCAAAGGATGCTCCCAAGGCTCAGTTCACAATCGGTATCAACGATGACGTTACAAACCTTTCACTCGAAGAGAAGGAAGCTCCCAACACAGCTGCTGAGGGCACAATCGAGTGTAAGTTCTGGGGTCTCGGCGGTGACGGTACTGTCGGCGCAAACAAGAACTCCATCAAGATCATCGGTGACCATACAGATAAGTATGTTCAGGCATACTTCCAGTATGACTCCAAGAAGACAGGCGGTATCACGGTTTCTCACCTTCGTTTCGGTGACAAGCCCATCAAGAGCCCCTACTATATCAACAAGGCAGACTTCGTTGCTTGCCACAACCCCTCTTATGTTGAGAAGGGCTACAAGATGGTTAACGACGTTAAGCCCGGCGGTGTATTCCTCGTAAACTGCCAGTGGTCTGCTGATGAGCTCAGCGCTAAGATGCCGGCTGAGGCAAAGCGCTACATTGCAAACAACAATGTTCAGCTCTACACAGTTAACGCTATCGACCTTGCTGCAGAAATCGGTCTGGGCAAGAGAACAAACACAATCCTTCAGGCTGCTTTCTTTGCACTTGCAAACGTTCTTCCCAAGGACGAAGCTATCGGCTATATGAAGGATGCTGCAACAAAATCCTTCCTCAAGAAGGGTCAGGATATTGTTGATATGAACCACAAGGCTATCGATGCAGGCTTTGGCGCATTTGTCAAGATTGATGTTCCTGCTGATTGGGCTGATGCTGCTGATGACGCTGCTCCCGAGGCATCTGCCGGCGCTGCAAAGCTTGTCAAGATGGTTGACAACATCATGAAGCCTGTCGGTCTTATGAACGGCGATTCTCTCCCTGTATCTGCTTTCACAGATCACGCTGACGGTACCTTCGAGCACGGTGCTTCCGCATACGAGAAGCGCGGCGTTGCAGTTATGGTTCCCGCTTGGGATGCTGAGAAGTGTGCTCAGTGTAACCGCTGCTCATATGTATGTCCCCACGCAACAATCCGTCCCTTCGCTCTCACAGCTGATGAGGCTGCAGGTGCTCCCGAGCAGGCAATCATCGTTGACAAGAAGGGTAAGGGTAAGGATGCTTACAAGTATACTCTTTCTGTTTCTCCGCTCGATTGTATGGGTTGTGGCGTTTGTATCGGCGTTTGCCCGACAAACTCTCTCACAATGGTTCCCAGAGAGACTCAGGATAATCAGCAGCCCGTATTCGATTATATGGTTGCTAACGTTTCAGAGAAGGCTGATATGTGTGACAACACAGTAATCGGCAGCCAGTTCAAGAAGCCCCTTCTTGAGTTCTCAGGTTCTTGCGCAGGCTGTGCTGAGACATCTTATGCTCGTCTTATCACTCAGCTCTTCGGCGACAGAATGTATATCTCCAACGCAACAGGCTGTTCCTCAATCTGGGGTGGTCCTGCAGCAACATCTCCTTACACAACAAATGCTAAGGGTCAGGGTCCTGCTTGGGCAAACTCCCTCTTCGAGGATAATGCTGAGCACGGCTTCGGTATGCTCCTCGGTCAGAACGCTATCCGTTCCAGACTTATCGACGCTGCAAAGGCTCTTACTGAGTCTGACAAGGCAAGCGACGAGATAAAGGCAGCTTGTGTAGCATATCTTGATACAGTAAACGACGGCGCAAAGAACGGCGCAGCAGCTGAGGCTCTTGTTGCAGCAGCTTCTAAGTGCGATTGCGACCTTTGCAAGGATATCGTTGACAATAAGGATTATCTCGCAAAGAAGTCTATATGGATCTTCGGCGGTGACGGTTGGGCATACGATATCGGTTTCGGCGGTGTTGACCACGTTCTCGCAGCAGGTCAGGATGTAAACATTATGGTATTCGATACTGAGGTTTACTCTAACACAGGCGGACAGGCTTCCAAGGCTTCTCAGATCGGTCAGGTTGCTCAGTTCGCAGCAGCAGGTAAGGCTATTGCCAAGAAGAGCCTTTCCGAGATTGCTATGAGCTACGGTTACGTATATGTTGCTCAGATTGCTATGGGCGCAGATATGAACCAGACTATCAAGGCTATCACAGAGGCTGAGGCATATCCCGGTCCTTCAATCATCATTGCATATGCTCCCTGTGAGATGCACAGCATCAAGGGCGGTATGATCAACTGCCAGAACGAGATGAAGAAGGCTGTTGAATGCGGTTACTGGAATATGTTCCGTTACAACCCCGCTCTCAAGGCAGAAGGTAAGAATCCCTTCACAATCGATTCCAAGCCCGCAACAGGCAGCTATCGCGACTTTATCCTTGGCGAGGCACGTTATTCTTCGCTTACACGTTCCTTCCCCGAGCGTGCTGAAGAGCTCTTCGCACAGGCTGAAAAGGCATCTATCGACAGATATGATCACCTTCTCAGACTCAAGGATCTCTATGCTCCTGCTGAATAATCTAATATTTAGTACTTGCATTTTTACAATTGTGTGATACAATTGACTCATAAATCTAAAGAGGAGGATATTCACAATGGCATACGTAATCACTGACGATTGCATCGCTTGCGGTGCATGTGCAGCAGATTGCCCCGTAGGTGCTATCTCTGAGGGCGACGGCAAGTATGTTATCGATGCTGATACTTGCATCGATTGCGGCGCTTGCGCAGGTTCCTGCCCCGTAGGTGCAGCTCAGGAGGGCTAATCCCACACAAATCCTTTAAAAGTAAAGAGCCGTTCGACTTAAATGTCGGGCGGCTCTTTTTCTTTTTGTTTTCGCCGGCGCCGGTTTGCTGATACGCAAAGCCGGTACGGCTTTTTTGTTTTTTGGGGGAAGATTTCGAGCTGCTAAGCAAAGAAATTGTGCGCGAATAAATGTTCGCCACAAGATATAAAACACATTGTCAGAGAACGGAAAAGTTCGTAAAAAATTGCCAAATTTTTTCGAAAAAATTTTGTGATTTTGCTTGACTTATATCCCTCGCATAGTTATAATATGAGTAATGTTAGGGACAAATTGGTACGTTTAGGTGTTTTGAAACACCGTAAACCGACGAAAGGAGGGTGTGGATTTGGCGGAAATCGAAAAAACAGCTGTTGCTGATCCTGAAAAGAAGCTTTATCTTGGCTTCAAAGGTATGGCTGATGCCGTTCTTGATGAAAATAACCGTATGTCCATCCCTGCCAAGTACCGAGAAAATCTGGGTAAGACGTTTGTTGCCTGCTGCGCTCCCGGTCCTTTCCCTTGCCTTTACTTCTTCCCTGAGCAAAACTGGGAGGAGCTTTGTCAGGAGCTGAACAACAAGAGCTCTGAAGTGGCTCACACACCCGAGCTTGAGTGGATGCGCAGAAACCTTTACAAGAACTCTGAAGACTACACGATGGACGCAAAAGGAAGGTTCACTCTTATATCTGCAATGTGCAAGTACGCAGGTCTTAAAGATGAAGTTCTTGTTATCGGTAATATGAAGCGCCTTGAGATATGGAACCCTGACACTTATGAAGCCGCAGAAAGAGACAGCCAGCCTTTCAATTCGGGCAATATACCTGATCTCAACTATTAAGAGGATAAATCAATGGAATTCAACCATAAATCCGTTCTCTTTGATGAAACGATAGATGCGCTCAGCATAAAGCCCGATGGTGTGGTTGTTGACTGTACGGGCGGTGGCGGCGGACACAGCGCCGCAGCGCTTGAAAGACTTGACGAAAGCGGCAGACTTATTGTTATTGACCGTGATCCCGATGCGATACAGATTCTCACACAGCGCTTTGCTTCAGATAAACGAGTTACCGTTGTTCACGACAACTTCTTTAACATATCTTCGATTCTCGTTGCGCTTGGCATAAGCGGCGCGGATTCGATTATGGCAGACCTCGGCGTCAGCTCTTATCAGCTTGATTCGGCTGAACGTGGCTTTTCTTTCCATCACGATGCACCTCTTGATATGAGAATGAGCAAGACGGGCACAAGTGCAAAAGACCTTGTAAACTCTCTTCCGGCAGGTGAACTTAAAAGGATTCTTTACGATTACGGTGAAGAAAAATTTGCACCGAGGATTGTTTCGGCAATTGTTCGCGAACGTGAAAAAGCGCCGATCGAAACAACGTTTCAGCTCGCTGAGATAATCAAAGGAGCTTATCCTGCTGCAGCAAGACGCGACGGACATCCCGCTCGAAAATCTTTTCAGGCTCTCCGCATTGAAGTAAATCTCGAGCTTAACGGACTCGGACAAGCCGTGAAAGATATGTTTAATTCGCTTAACAAAGGCGGCAGGTTGGCAATCATATCGTTCCATTCGCTTGAAGATAAGATTGTTAAAAATTCTTTTTCATCCTTTACCGGTGGCTGCACCTGTCCGCCGGAGTTTCCTGTGTGCGTGTGTGGCAAGACGCCGCAAGGTAAAATTTGTTTCAAACCTAAGACTGCAACGAGCCGTGAGCTTGAGGAAAATCCCAGAAGCCGCAGTGCTAAACTCAGGGCGATTGAAAAACTATAATTATTAATGGGGGAAATTGTTTTGGCATACAATTACAACAACAGCTCAGCTGCATATAATCTTGATCTGTTTGCTCCCGCTCCCGCAAACAAGCCGCAACCCAAGCCTGAACAGCGCCCTCAGCCCCGAATCGTCAGACCTCAGGTTAAGACAAGGCAGGAAATTAAAGCGGAGGCTGCAGCAATCAGAGCAAAGATGCTTAAGTTTGCTGTTGTTCTTTCGATTGGTGTTGCTCTTTTGGGCACAAACGTTGCTCTCCACATTCAGGATAACGAGCTTAATAACGCAATTGTAAAGCTTGATAAAGAGCTTGGTGAAAAAAAGAGTGAGTATACAAGACTTACCTCTGTGTTTAACGCTAAGTTTTCGCCCGATAACGCAAAGGCTTATGCAGAAAGCCGTGGAATGGTCAAGCGTGAGAGATATCAGATTGTTTATTTTGATATTGATGAAGGAAATCAGATAATCTCTGCTGAATAAACATATATTCGGTTATATTGAAATATATTGATTAGGACGGGAGTTGGGTCAGGAACTTAGCTCTCGTCGTTTTGGATAAGGAGGTCGGAACGATGGCTCGCGGTGCGACAAAGCAAATGTCCAAGCGTGCAATGAAGCTGATTATCGGTCTGATAATACTCGGCTTCGGTACAAGTATGGTTCAGCTTGCTGATATACAGCTTATAAACGGCAAAAGATATAAAGAGCAAGCAGCCGAGCGTTATCTCGGCGACAGTGAAGTGTCAGCGCTCAGAGGTACTATATATGACTGCAATATGCACGCCCTTGCTCAGAGTGCTTCTGCGTGGCTTGTGTATATTGACCCCGCCAACATAACTGTAACCAAGAAAGGCAAAACCGATTCGCAGATTGAATCCGATCTCAATGCAAAGCGTGAGCTTATTGCGAATAAGCTTGCTGAAATTCTGGACCTTGATGCACAGAGTATTCTTGAAAAAACAAAGAAAAACACCCGTTACGAAAAAATAAAAGGTGAAATTGATCTTAATCTGCGTAATGAGGTTATGAAATTTGTTGACGATAATAACCTTTACAACTGTGTCGGTGTTCAGACCGACGTAACGCGATATTATCCTTACGGCTCCCTCGCTTCAACTCTTATCGGCTTTACCGGTGATCAGGATGTTGGCCGCGAAGGACTTGAGGCAAGATACAACGATATACTTACCGGTGTTCCCGGCAGAATAATAAGCGCAAAGAGCGCTTCAAGCGGAAGCGTGCCGATAGAATATACTTCCATAAATGAAGCACAGCAGGGAACAAGCCTTGTTCTTACAATTGACCGAACAATACAAGGAAAGCTCGAAACGGAACTCGGAAAAGCGTACGAGAGTGCGCAAGCAAAGGCTGCTTACGGCATTGTTATGGATGTTAAAACGGGCGCAATACTCGCAATGTCGAATATGCCCAATTACGATCTTAACGATCCGTTCACACTTTATTCCGAGGTAGAAAACGAGCGTATTTCACAGATAACCGACGAGGAGGAGAGACAGCTTGCTGTTTCGGCAGCTGTTAAAGAGCAGAGGAAGAACAGCGTTATAACGGCTTCTTATGAACCCGGTTCTGTTTTTAAGCTTGTTACTCTTGCCGCCGCTCTTGAAGAGGGTGTGGCTGATGAAAGCACAACTCACACCTGCGTTGGCGGTATCCAGGTTCCGGGTCACTATATCCGTTGTCACAAGCGTGATGGCCACGGGCATCAGACACTTCAGATGGGCCTTATGAATTCCTGCAATCCGTTTTTTATTTCGGTAGGTCAGAACATTGGTAAGGATAAGTTTTACGACTATTTTGAAGCATTCGGTTTTACTTCAAAAACAGGTATCGACCTTGCCGGTGAAGCTGAACCTAAAGTGAATGCCGCATATCACTCAAGAGAGAGATTCGGTATTTCACAGCTTTCAAGTTACTCTTTCGGTCAGACCTTTGAAGTTACTCCGCTCCAGATGATAACGGCTGTGGCTGCAATAGCAAACGGTGGCAAACTTATGACTCCTTACGTTGTTGAAAAACAGCTTGATGGCGCCGGTAACGTAATCGCGGAAACACAGCCTACAATGAAACGCCAGGTTGTTTCGGAAGCAACGTCAAAGCGCGTCTTGTCGATGATGGAGGCTGTTGTAAGCGCGGGTACCGGTAAAAACGCTTACGTTGCAGGTTATCACGTTGCAGGCAAAACGGGCACATCGCAGAAGCTTCATGACGGTGAAGGTAAGTATGTTGCTTCGTTTGCTTGTGTCGCTCCGGCAGATGACCCTCGTGTAGCGATCCTTATCGCGATTGATGAGCCTGTCGGTCAGATTAACGGCGGTCAGATAGCTGCTCCGGTTGCGGCATCTCTTGTTGAGGAGATAATGGGTTATCTCGGCGTTGATCCCGAGTATAACGAGAATGAGCAGAATCTTATTGATATTGTTGCTCCTTCGGTTGTCGGCAGAACGGTATCTGATGCAAAAAAAATTGCAGAGGATAAAAATCTTTCGGTCCGCATTATCGGCAACGGTGAAAATGTTGTTCGTCAGATTCCGGATTACGGACAGATGATGCCTCAGCAGGGAGTAATGATACTTTACACCGATGACAGGGAAGAAGAAACGGTAGTTGTACCGGATTTTGCCGGTATGAGCCTTACTGTTGCAAGGCGTAGTGCCAATAATCTTGGCATCAACATAAAAATATCGGGCAACGCGTTCAGCGGCTCTGATATTCTCGCTTACAACCAGGATATACCGCCCGGTACCGAGGTTAAGTACGGTGATGTTGTTACCGTCAGCTTCAAATCATATTCGGGCGTATCCGATTCACTTTACGGTTAACATTTACGGATGAGAATATTCACATCCGATCAAGAGGGAAGGAAAATGAACGTATATACTCTTTTGAAAGGTGCAGGGTACGATACTGTCGGCATAACAGATGCGGAGGTATCGCTTGTTACCGAAGATTCACGTAAGGTTAAAGCAGGCAGTGTTTTTGTCTGCGTCAAAGGTGCACGGTTTGATGGCCACGATGCCGCCGCTGATGCTGTTTCAAACGGTGCGGTGCTTATCGTTGCCGAGCGTGATACAGGCGTTAAAAATCAGTTAATAGTAAATGACTCAAGAGAAGCGTTTTCGCTTCTCTCTGCGTCGTTTTTCGGCAACCCGTCAAAAAAGCTCCGTTTGGTAGGCATCACGGGAACGAACGGAAAAACAACAACGTGTTTTCTGCTCAAATCCGTTTTTGAGGCTCTCGGACATAAGACGGGTCTTGTAGGTACGGTTAAGAATGTTGTGGGTGACAAGGAGTATCCTGCAACGCTCACAACACCGGATCCTTTTGAACTCAATTCTCTTTTTGCTCAGATGGTTGAGGCTGGTTGTGAGTTCTGCGTTATGGAGGTTTCGTCGCAGGCTCTTGCTCAGCAGAGAGTAGCCGGACTTCATTATGAGGTTGCTGCGTTTACAAATCTTACTCAGGACCATCTTGACTACCACGGAACTTTTGAAAATTATATTGCCGCAAAGCATAAGCTTTTTGAAAACTGCGATAAAGCTGTTGTAAACGCTGATGATAAAGCTTACTCAGCTATGGTCAGCGGCACAGACTGCACTGTTGTTACGTGCTCTGCGCGCAGTGACAGCGCGGATTATTCAGCAAAAAATATCGAGCATAAGCCCGGCGGAGTATCGTATATACTTGTTGGTATCGGCAAACTTGAAAGAATCAAAATGCGTATACCCGGTGGCTTTACGGTATATAATTCAATGACTTCTGCAGTGTGTGCGATTCAGCTCGGGTTGGCATTCTCAGACGTTGCCAAGGCACTTTCCGAAGCTGCAGGCGTTCCCGGAAGAATTGAAGTTGTACCGACTGATACGGATTACACCGTTATTATCGACTATGCGCATTCACCCGACGGACTTGAAAATATTCTCGCCTCTCTTCGCAAAATTGCTCACGGCAGAATCATAACCGTATTCGGCTGCGGAGGAGACAGAGACCGTACTAAGCGCCCCCAAATGGGCAAAATTGCCGCAGATATGTCGGATTTTGTGATTGTTACGTCCGATAATCCACGCACAGAAGATCCGGAAACAATTGTTGATGAGGTTGCACAGGGCACAAAGGATGCCAGGATTCCCGTTGTGAAGATTGTAGACAGAACTCAGGCAATTGAGTTTGCACTCAATGAAGCTGAGGAAAACGATATTATACTTCTTGCGGGCAAGGGACACGAAACCTATCAGATAATTGGTACGGAAAAACTGCATTATGATGAGCGTGAAATTGTAAGAAATCTGCTTTCAAAATAAACCGAAGCGAGGGAAAATTTTGATACCTCTTATGTTAAAAGAAGTCAGCGCGGTGTTGGGTTGCACCTGCGGTGAAGATAAACAGGTGCTCAATATCTGCACCGATACGCGAAAAATTACACAGGGAAGTCTTTTTATCGCTCTCACGGGTGAACGCTTTGATGGCCATGATTTTGTTGAATCAGCTTTTGAAAAGGGTGCCGTTGCGGCGGTATGTTCAAGACCGGTGGAAGCAAACGGTGAGATTTTTACGGTTGAAAATACAGGCAAGGCTCTGCTCGATATTGCTGCGTATTATCGCTCGTTGTTCTCAATTCCGTTTGTCGGAATTACGGGCAGTGTAGGCAAAACGACCACAAAAGAAATGGTTTATGCTGTTTTGTCCGAAAAATATAATACACTGAAAAATGAGGGCAATCTTAATAATGAAATAGGCTTGCCAACAACCGTTTTTCGACTTGACAGTGATTACGAGGCGGCAATTCTTGAAATGGGTATGAGTGACTTCGGCGAAATTTCAAGACTCGCTGCTGTTGCACAGCCGAACGTTGGAATTATCACAAAAATCGGCGTGTCTCATATTGAGCATCTTGGCTCACGAGAGGGTATTCTTAAAGCAAAGCTTGAAATTCTGGACGGTCTTAAGCCCGGTGCACCTCTTATCGTTAACGGTGATGATGACCTTCTTTCAACCGTCAGACTCAGCGACAGGCGTGTTGTTACCTTCGGTATTGAAAACAGTGAGTGTGATTACAGAGCTGTTAAAATCAGCCGAAACGGTTATTCAACAAGCTTTACTGTTTTGTTTGAAGGCGGTTCTCAGGATGTTACGATACCGACTGTTGGTATACACAATGTTTATAATGCTCTTTCTGCTTTTGCCTCAGGTGTTTATCTTGGCGTAAAGCCCGAAAGTGCAGCTAACGGACTTTCAAAATATGTCACGTCCGGTATGCGTCAAAATGTTCGTTGTTTTAACGGCATTACGCTTATTGAAGATTGTTACAACGCAAGCCCCGATTCTGTGCGCGCGGCCATTGAGGTGCTCGCCGGAATGGAGGCAGGCACAAAAACCTTCGTTTTCGGTGATATGCTTGAGCTTGGCGATATTTCAGAACAGGCACACCGCGAAGTTGGTGAACTTATTGCATCAAAAGGAATTGACCGCTTTTATACCTATGGCGAAATGGCGGCTGTTGCTGCCCGAGAAGCCCAAGAATGCGGTGCGGGATGTGTAAAGGCATTTAACGACAAGCATCAGCTTGCTGAACAACTTAAATCAACTCTTAAATCTTCGGATGCAGTACTGTTCAAAGCAAGCAGAGGAATGAAACTTGAAGAAGTAATCAAAAGTTTTACTGAGTAAGGGTAAGGTGCTTTGAATGAACACATATCTCGCTTTCGGTCTTTCTGCATTAATTGCTTTCGGTGTTACCGCGATTCTCGGTATTGTTATGGTGCCGTGGCTTCGCAGGTTAAAATTCGGGCAAACTATTCTTGAAATAGGTCCGAAATGGCATAAAAACAAGCAGGGTACACCTACTATGGGCGGGTTGATGTTTATTATCGGTACTTTAGCTGCTGTTGCCGTTGTCTTTTTTACGGATAAACTTAAGGGTTCGGATATAATCACGGGTGACAATCTTGTACGCTCGGCGATGTATACCAAACTTTTTGCAGGTCTGTTAATGGCACTTACGCTTGCTCTTATCGGTTTTGTTGATGACTATATCAAGGTTGTCAAAAAACGCAACCTCGGTTTGACTGCAAGACAGAAGACGCTGATGCAATTGCTCGTAATCATTGCATATCTCGGCAGCCTGAAACTGGCCGGCTGCTCGTATATGTTTATTCCGTTTTACGGGTCAACCGGAGATCTCGGGATATTCTTTTTCCTTTTCGGAATAGTTCTCATATACGGCGCGACAAATGCGGTTAACTTCACGGACGGTGTCGACGGACTTTGCTCTTCTGTTACACTCTCCACGGCAGCTTCTTTTATTGTCATTGCGTTTATGCGCAATAATCTCGGCGCAGGCGTTGTTGCGGCGGCACTTGCGGGTGCCTGTGCAGGTTTCCTTGTATGGAATTGGAATCCTGCAAAGGTTTTTATGGGTGATACGGGTTCAATGTTCCTTGGCGGAATGGTTGTTGCGCTGGCTTACAGTGTTGATTGCCCGTTAATTCTTCTGCCCGTCGGTCTGGTTTACTTTATCGAGGGGCTTTCGGACGTTGTGCAGATAGGCTATTTTAAAGCTACTCACGGAAAAAGAATTTTTAAAATGGCTCCCATCCACCATCATTTTGAAATGAGCGGATGGAAAGAAAAGAAAATTGTTGCGGTTTTCACGCTTGTAAATATAATCGGCTGTGCAGCAGGCATAGCACTTGTTTGGTTCGGCAGCGCCGAATAATAAATTGCAAAAGGGGGCGTCGGAATTTGGGCAAAGCACTTGAAAAAACAAGGAACAAATTGCTTGAGTACAAGTGGATAGCCAAGGGTAACATTGATGTCGGTTTTCTTCTTCTTGTTTTTCTTCTTCTGGCTATCGGACTTGTTATGCTCGCTTCCGCCGGCTATTCACTCGCTTACTATAAGAAAGAGGATAGCTATGACTATATCCGCGATCAGATAAAATATGCGGTTATCGGTCTTGTTATGATGTTTGTAATATCAAAAATCAACTACAATTATTTCAGACGTCTTGTTCTTATCGGTGTAGGTGGCTCGGTTGTTTTGCTGTTGGCGGCGCTTGTTGTTGCCAAGGTCAAGGAGAGCGCAAACCCCGGCGGCGGTGAGGAATTCGGACGTTGGATAAGCATTCCCGGCGTGGGTCAGTTTCAGCCGTCCGAACTTGCAAAGGTAGGTCTTATTGCCTTTTATGCATGGGGTTGCGAAAAATATCATAAATTTATCGTTAGCAACGATATGAAAACTTCTGTTAAAACCGCCGTTATATTCGGCGCTGTCGGTGTTGCTTTCACGTTGCTTGTTTTCCTCGAACATCATTTATCGGGTACAATACTGTTCTTTATGCTTACCATTGCAATGCTTTATCTCGGCGGCTTCAACAAATGGTGGTTCAGAATTCTTATTCCGCTGATTCTTCTTGTTGTGATAATTTTTGTTGTTAATCCTGATTTTATGGGAATCATCGATGATTATCAGCAGGAACGTATAATCGCCTGGAAAGACAAGGGCTATGACCCCGGCGGAGCACGTTGGCAGATAAACAACTCGCTTTATGCAATCGGCTCCGGCGGTCTTATGGGTCAGGGCCTTGGCGAATCGAAGATGAAGCATCTTTACGTTTCTGAGTCGCAGAGCGACTTTATATTCTCAATTGTTTGCGAAGAACTGGGCTTTATAGGAGCGGGACTTGTGCTGGTGCTTTATGCACTTCTTATTTACCGCGGCTATAAAATCGGTATGAAGTGTCAGTCAAAATTCGGTATGCTTCTTGTTGTCGGCATTATGGTTCAGATAGGTCTTCAGACAGTGCTGAACGTATTTGTTGTAACGGATTTCTTCCCCAATACGGGTATAAGTCTGCCGTTCTTCAGTGCGGGCGGTACATCGCTTATTATTTTGCTATGTGAAATGGGAATGGTGCTTTCTGTTTCAAGGCAAACAAATATGATAAAAGAATAGGGTGCGAGTTTATGCTCAACGGAAAAAACATTATCTTTGCAGCGGGCGGCACAGGCGGCCATATTAATCCTGCGCTTGCTGTTGCGGGAGAAATACGCAAGCTTTATCCTCAGGCAAATATCCTCTTCGTGGGTACTGCCGAAAAGATGGAGGCTCGTCTTGTTCCTGCCGCAGGCTTCGACTTTAAGACAATTCAGATAAGCGGATTCAATCGAGTTCTCAACCTCAACGGTATCAAGCAGAATATTAAAACTCTTTCATATCTTCTCAAGTCCTCATCACAGGCAAAAAAGATCATTAAAGAGTTTAACGCTGATGCGGTTATCGGTTTTGGCGGCTATGTAAGCGGTCCCGTTGTACGTGCGGCAGCTAAACTCGGAGTGCCTACCGCAGTGCATGAGCAGAATGCTTTTCCCGGTATGACAAATAAAACCCTCGCAAAGATGGTTGATGCCGTAATGCTTACGGAGGAGAGCGTGGCACAGTATATGCAGCCTAAAAATCCTCCCGTTGTAACAGGACTTCCCGTAAGAGGTGAGCTTCTCGAAACGGACAGAGACATTGCTCGTGCAGAGCTCGGGCTTGACGATAAGCCGTTTATTCTCTCAATGGGCGGAAGCCTTGGTGCAAAGGCAATAAACGATTCAATGCTTGAGGTTATTGCAAACCGCACGCAAAAGAACGACTGCTGCTTTATGCACGCAACAGGCAAGGATTGCAAGGATTTCCCCGAAAAACTTTCTGAAAAAGGCGTTGACCTCAACAATAAGAATATTATCATCAGAGATTATATTGATGATATGCATCGTTGCCTTGCTGCTGCTGATCTTGTTATTTGCCGCGCAGGTGCAAGCTCGCTCTGCGAGTTTCAGGTTATGGGTAAGCCATCAATACTGATTCCCTATCCCTTTGCTACGGAAAATCATCAGTATCATAACGCAAAGGCTCTTGCGGATAAGGGTGCAGCAATACTCATAGAAGAAAAAGATCTCACGCCGGCAGTGCTGATGCAGCATATCGATACTCTGCTTGAAAGCCCCGGCAAGCTTACTCAGATGGGTAAATCGGCAAAACAGATGGCGGTTACAGATGCAACATCAAGGATTGTAAAGGTTATTGAAAGCATAATAAAGTAACGGCATTTAATCTCACGGCATAGTATGGCTTATGTCACTATGCTTTGTGAGGTGCAGATATGTCGCGTTTCGTGGTTGAAGGTTCAAACAGAATTGATGGAAAAATTACGGTTCAGGGTTCCAAAAACGGTGTGTTGCCGCTGCTGTCGGCATCGGTGCTTGTCTCGGGCAAAAACGTGTTTAAGGGTTGTCCCGAACTTACCGATGTCACTGCGGCTGTAAATATTCTTACATATCTTGGTTGCCGCGTTACACGCGGTGACAGCGTGATATGTGTTGATTCTGTATCGGCCGATAAATTTACCGTAACAGAAGGACTTATGCGAGAAATGCGCTCTTCCGTAGTTTTTCTCGGTGCGTTGCTCGGCCGTTTCGGTAGGGCTGAAATGTCAGCACCCGGAGGATGTGAAATCGGATTGCGCCCTATTGATCTGCATCTTGAAGCAATGCGTGCACTCGGTGCGGTTATAGACGAAACGGGCGGAAAACTTGTGTGTTCGTGTCCCGACGGGCTGAAGGGCACAAGAATTTCGCTTTCTTTTCCGAGTGTGGGTGCAACCGAAAACGTCTTGCTGGCGGCTTGTACCGCGAAGGGTGAAACGTTGCTGATTAATGCGGCGAGAGAACCGGAAATTATCGAGCTTGCCGACTTTCTCAACGGCTGCGGCGCAAAGATCAAAGGCGCCGGCGAAAGCGTTATAAGAATTGAAGGTGTCAGCAGGCTTTTTGCCGGTGAGCATACTGTTTGGCAGGACAGGATAGTTGCGGCAACGTATATGTCTGCAGCGGCTGTCACGGGCGGCAAACTTGAACTTGATATGAATATGCCGTCGCTGTTGCTGCCTGTTCTTGAGCCGTTTGAGAAAACGGGCTGCAAAATTGACATAAAAGGAAGTAAAATATACTTAAAAGGTGCGCAGCATCTTAAAAAATTCGGAATAATAAGAACAATGCCGTATCCGGGATTTCCTACTGATTCGCAGGCTGATTTTGCCGTGATGGCAAGCGTTGCCGAGGGTACGAGCACCGTTGTTGAAAATATATTCGAAAACAGATTCAAATATGTCACTGAACTGAGAAAAATGGGTGCGCAGATTCGCACCGAAAACCGTGTTACGGTTATTGAAGGGGTGAACAGACTCTCGGGTGCGAACGTTGTTTCGCCTGACCTGAGAGGTGGCAGTGCGCTTGTTGTTGCGGCACTGTGTGCCGACGGAATCACGGTTATTGATGATGTGCATCATATCGACAGGGGTTATGAAAAATTTGAGAAACAGCTTGAAATTCTGGGTGTGAAAATCAAGAGAAGGGAGTAAGATATGGACGAAAATAACGAGAAGTTTATAATCGGCGACAACACCGACGGATATAGAAGAAGCAACGCGGATTATGATCTGGATCTTTTTTCTGATTCAAAAAGACGCGAAAAAACTAATCCTGATGTAAAACAGCCTCAGACCACATCTCGCGGTAAAGGGGGCAGACGTCCTGCGACACCTGTAACTCCCGGACGAAACAGGAATGAAAAAAAACCGAACTTTTTCAGCAGAAAGCCTTCTGAGCCCGTTCCTAAAAAAGAAGGCCCCAGCATTACGAGATATGCGAAGCCTCCGAAAGAGGTGAGCGGACATAATGCCTCAAGAATCGAGCGCATACCTGCACCTCAGGGCGCCAAAAGGCCTGCGCCGCGGCAGGGCAGTCAGCCTCTTTCACCGAACGAGCAGCGTCGCATTCATGCCGAAAAGCGCCGTGCTCAGCGTCGCCGTAGGCTTATTATTCAGTATGCCGCAATCGGCATTGCCGTAATGGCGGTTATGGTTGTACTTTCATTAACGGTATTTTTCAAAATAAATGAAATAAAAATCGAGTGTGCGGATGAACTCCCGTACTCTGACGAAGAGATAATTGCCAACAGCGGTATATCGCTTGATGAAAACGTCATTATGTGCGATGCGGACGGTGTAAGCGAAAAACTGAGTAAGGCTTTGCCGTATATCGGAGGAGCTACGGTTAAGCGCTCTCTCAACGGCAAGGTTGTTATAACCGTTGAGATGACACCCGGCTTCTATTCATTCGCATTGGGCGAAAACATAGTTATAGTAGATGCTGACGGTAAGGTGCTTGAGCATACCGTCGAAGGTGTTGACGGTGAATATACTAAGATAATCGGTGTAGAACTTTCTGAAGCCACACCGGGTGAAAAGGTTGTTCTGACGGATCCGGAAGCTTTCGAACTGTTAACGGATCTGAACGAAATATTCGGAGAATCGGATCTTACGGGTATTACGTCCATTGATATTACCGATGTTTATAATATCGTTATGGTTTATGACGGCAGGATTACGCTTGACGTCGGCGATACGAGAAATATTTCCAAAAAAATAGCACTTGCGGCTAAGGTTATTGAGGTGGAAAATAAAAACGATCCCGAACAGTACGGTATAATTGATCTCGATTCAACAGAAGGCAAGGCGTTTTTCCAGACAGTAGAGCCTCCGCAGCAACCTACGGATGAAGAAATACCGGAAGAAATTCCGCAGGACGGAGAGATTCCCGAGCCCGTTACACAAGACGAAGAGGGTGTAACCGAGCAAGAAACTGCAGCGTAAAAGCGTAATAATCCTATAAGTGAATAAAGTTTTTCTAAAATACTATTGTGTTTTCAGGAAAACTATGGTAGACTTACAATATATGATTATGTCTAAAGGACTATATGTTTATAAATAAATGATTTATATGGGAGGCACAAGATATGGGTTTCGAAATCGATAACGAAGTTGAAAACGTGGTACAAATTAAAGTTATAGGTGTCGGCGGCGGCGGCGGAAACGCTGTTAACCGTATGATCACTTCAGGTATCAGAGGTGTCGAGTTTATTGCTGTCAACACAGACAAGCAGATGCTCCTCAGCTCTCAGGCAACTCACAAGATCCAGATTGGTGAGAAGGTTACACGCGGTATGGGCGCAGGCGGTAAGCCTGAGGTTGGCCAGAAGGCTGCAGAAGAAAGCCGCGACGTAATTTCCGATACACTCAAAGGTACGGATATGGTCTTTATCACTGCCGGTATGGGCGGCGGTACAGGCACAGGTGCTGCTCCTGTTATTGCTCAGATTGCAAAAGATATGGGTATCCTTACAGTCGGTGTTGTTACAAAGCCCTTCAACTTTGAAGGTAAGCGCAGAATGACTCAGGCTGAAAACGGTATCGATACACTTACAGAGCACGTTGACAGCCTTGTTATTATTCCTAACGAGCGTCTTCGTTTTGCAAGTGAAACCAAAATCACAATGAGCAATGCTTTCGCTAAGGCAGATGACGTTCTTCTTCAGGGCGTTAAGAATATTTCTGAGCTTATCAAGATTCCCGGTGTTATCAACCTCGACTTCGCTGACGTTCTTTCCGTTATGAAGGATGCAGGTCATGCTCACATGGGTATCGGCTATGCAAAGGGCAAGGACAAGCCCGAGGTTGCAGCAGAAGCAGCTATCTCAAGCCCGCTTCTCGAGACATCCATCAAGGGTGCAAAGGGTGTTATCATCAGCGTTACATCTTCTCCCGATATTGGTCTCGAGGATATCGAAATTGCCAGCGAAAAGATCAAGGATGCTGCACATCCCGATGCAAACATCATCTGGGGTCTCTCTTTCGACGATGCTCTTAATGATGAACTTTACATCACTGTTATCGCAACAGGTTTCGGCTTTGCAAACAGCATTGAGGAGCCTCCGAAGGTTGATGAACTCTTCACTTCAAGCGTCGCTCCCGTAGCTCCTGCAGTTGAAGCTGCTGCTCCTGCTGTCGAAGCTCCCGCAGCTCCTCCCGCTCCCGTAACTCCTGCAGGTGAATCTGCAAGCGGTAACAGCAACTATTACGACTTCATCGAGAACCTTTTCGGCAACTGATAAGCCGTAAAACAGAGATATATCCAATATTCTCTTAGCTTAATTTTTCAATAATCAAATCAGCGGTGTAATTATGAGAGAATGAATTCTTATTATTGCGCCGCTTTTTTTATTTTTTCGGAGGCATACAAATGAAATTGATTGACGGTAAGGTTATATCAGCACACATAAAGCAGCAGGTTAAAGTTCAGGTGGATGAGCTGAAGGCACAGGGTATTGAGCCTTGCCTTGCAGTTATTATTGTCGGTGACGATTTTGCATCAAGAACCTATGTGAACAACAAAAAGAAAACCTGTGAAGAGGTAGGAATCAAATCTCTTGAATTTGCCTTGCCTGCCGAAACAACGCAGGAACAGCTGCTTGAGCTTGTCGGTAAGCTTAATGCTGACGACAGTGTCAACGGTATACTCTGTCAGCTTCCCATTCCGAAGCATATCGACGAAAAGGTTATTCTCAACGCAATTCTTCCTGATAAGGATGTTGATGCTTTCCATCCTGTTAATGCAGGTCACATTATGATTGGCGATTGTGTTCTCAAGCCTTGCACACCGGCAGGTATTATGGAGATGCTAAAGTATGAGGGGATTGACGTAAGCGGTAAAAACTGCGTTGTTATAGGCAGAAGCAATATTGTCGGAAAGCCTATGGCGATGCTTCTCCTCGGAGCAAGCGGTACCGTTACCGTATGCCATTCAAGAACACAGAATCTTGCGGATATTACTCGCAATGCTGACATTCTTGTAGCTGCCGTCGGCAAGGCGAAGTTTGTCACCGCAGATATGGTTAAAGATGGCGCAGTTGTCATCGACGTCGGTATGAACAGAGACGAAGACGGTAAGCGTTGCGGAGATGTCGATTTTGAAGCCGTTAAGGATAAGGTCTCTCATATAACCCCCGTGCCCGGCGGTGTCGGACTTATGACTGTTGCGATGCTTATGCAGAATACAGTTACCGCTGCAAAAATTCAGAACAACAGAGGTTGATTGATTTATGCTCGAATCTCTTGTAAGCCGTTGCTCACCCGAGCTTGCAGACAATTTTATATTTGAGATAATTGAAGCTGAAGACGGTAAGAATGTTTTCAGCTACGAGGAGTCTGAAGGCAAGGTGTTGCTCAAAGGCGATTGTGCGCTCAGCCTTGCTGTTGCTTACTTCCATTTTATGCGTGATTGCTGCGGCGGATATTTTACCGCTGAACATTCGCTTGCTTATGGTGAATTTGTTCTTCCTTCCGAAAGAAAAGAGGGCAAAATCAAGGGCAAGTATCGCACTTATTTCGAATACACGTCGTTTTCCTGCGCTTCCTGCTGGTGGAATTGGGAACGTTGGGAAAAAGAAATAGATTTCATGGCGATGAACGGCATCAATATGCCGCTTACCGTTGTTGGTACCGAGGCTGTTTGGTTGAAAACGATGCTCGATCTCGGTATGCACGAAAACCTTGCTCTTGCGGGTTTGTCGGGTCCGTCGTTCTGGGGCTGGCAGCTTTCCGATTGCTTTGACGGATACCTTCCTCAGGCAACGAAGGAGAGTGTTGACCGACGTCTTGAGCTTGGCAGAAAGATTGCTGACCGTGAACGCGAACTCGGTATGACACCTGTTATGCAGGGCTTTACGGGCTATATATTCCGTAACTTCATACAGGGTAAGGTGCGCGCAAGGATGAAAAAGGCTGAAGAATGGTGCCTTTTTCCGTCACAGTATCAGATTTCCGTGCGCGACAGAACGTTCCACAAAATCGGAAGCATTTTCTATAAAAATCAGGCTCTTTTGCTGGGTGAAGCAAAGTATTTTTTTGCCGATCCTTTCGGCGCGCACGCTCCTGCAAAGAATGACTCGGGCTTTATAGCGGGTCTTGGTACGGCTGTTTATCAGCTTGTCTCTGCCCAAAGCGAAAACAGTGTATGGCTTGTTCACTCTTCAGGCGTGACACCCGCGATGTTCAGGGGCATTCCTAAAGACAGAGTTATTATTGTTGATGACAGCAATAAATGCTTTGATGAATCGTTTGAAGGTTTTGAGATGATTGTCGGAACACGTTTTAATAACTGTGATGTTACCGCTGTTCACGGCGATATTTCTGCTGTTGCAGGTGCCAGATATAACGAACTTCGACAAAAAAATTCAGCTATCTGCGGCATAGGTTCTTTTTCTGATGGTGCTTATTCCAACGAGGCTTTCAGACAGTATGCACTTGCCTGTATGAGCGGTGACGTTGACGTTGATGCGTGGCTTGAAAAATATGTATCCAACCGTTATTGCACAGACAGTGAAGCGGCGTTTGAAGCTATGAAACTTCTTAGATCAAGCTGCTGGATGAGCGGTCAGCCCTCAAGAGAGCACGGCAGTGCAATATGTACACGTCCCACAACTCTTCTGCGTCACACCTCAATAGGTGACAGAGGTAATGATATAGAGTATAACATTGCCGACGTGTTTACTGCGGCTTGCAAGCTGCTTGAGGCAAACGGTAATACTTATGAGTATGAACTCGATTTATGTGACGTTCTTCGCCAGTCGCTCAGTGACCTTGCAAATGTTGTATGCAAAAAAGCTCTTGACGGATATAAAGAAAAAGATGTGCAGGCTTTTGAAGAGAACACCAACCTTTTTCTTGGCATAATCGAGGATATTGACCGACTTATGCTCACTAAGAAGGAGTTTTCACTGCCGCACTATTTATCACTTGCCCGTGATGCAGGCGGTACGGATGCAGAAAAACAGAATTACGAGATTAATGTGCTTTCGCAGGTTAGTATTTTCGGACCGGTGAAGGATACTGTTATGTACGATTGCTGCTGGAAAGAGTGGGGCGGTATGCTTTCAAGCCTTTATGCACTGCGTTGGAGGGCACTTTTTGAGATTCTTGCAGCTTCCTTTAAGAAACTCAGACGCCTTCCCGAAAAGACGAGACGCCAGGCGTATGACCGTGATCTTTATCTCGGAAGTGAGTTCGGCGGAAGGCTTTCAAGAGTTGAGAAAGAGTGGATAGCAACATATTCACCCGATAGTGAGGCTGTCGGCAGAGAGAATACAGTTGATGTCGCGAACGAGCTCGTGAGCAAATACAAGGCAAATTTTTAATATTTTGCCCATAAAAGCGTAAAAACAGAAAAAGGACTTTCGGAAAAACCGAAAGTCCTTTTTTGGTGCTGAATTTTTAATATTTTAACGTGTCTTTTTGTGAATTGCGGGTTGCTTGGAAGAAAATGTGCTCAGCTAACCGCAAAGTGCTTTTTATTCTTCTTGCCACGCCTTGCACACATCAACCCATTCCGCATCGGGGCAGAGTTTTTCAAGCTCGGGTATGTTAAGCTCGACCGCGCTGTTTGAGCTGCCTGCGGCAGGGTAAACTATGTCGAAACGTCTGAGCGAAATGTCAAGATAAATTTTCACACCTTCGTTTACAGCAAACGGGCAGACTCCGCCTACTGCGTGTCCGACGAGTTCAACAGCTTCATCGGGCGTAAGCATCTTTGCTTTTGCGCCGAAGAGGGCTTTGTATTTTGCATTGTCAACCTTTGCATCGCCTGCGGCGACGATAAGTATTGCGCCTGTGCTGAGCATGAAGGAGAGTGTTTTGGCGATTCTTTTGCCCTCACAGCCAAGTGCCTGTGCAGCAAGCTCAACCGTTGCGCTTGATACATCGAATACTTTTATTCTGTCTTCCATACCTCTCTCTGCGAGAAAAGGACGTACTCGTTCGATTGACATAGCTGTTCCTCCTTAAAAATCAATTTCAACCTCTACGGGGCAGTGGTCTGAGCCGAAAATATCGCTGTGGATTTTTGCACCTTTGAGCAGATTGTCTGCACTGCTGCTGACAAGGAAATAGTCGATACGCCAACCGATATTTTTTTCTCGCGCTTTAAATCGGTAGCTCCACCACGAATATGCATTTTCAAGATCGGGATAAAAGTAACGGAATGTGTCCGTGAAGCCTGCACCGAGGAGCAAATCGAACTTTCCTCTTTCCTCATCCGTAAAGCCGGGATTGTGGCGGTTGGTTTTTGGATTTTTCAGATCGATTTCTTTGTGGGCAACGTTCATATCACCACATACGACAACGTGTTTATCTTTGGCAAGCGAGACGAGATAATCTCTGAAATCGTCTTCCCATTCCATTCTGTAATCAAGCCTGCGTAGCTCGTCCTGCGAGTTTGGGGTGTATACGCAGACAAAATAGTATTTTTCAAATTCAAGGGTTATAACTCGTCCTTCGTGGTCGTGCTTTTCGATATCCAAGCCGTAAAATACGCTTATCGGTTGCTGCTTGGTGAACACGGCGGTACCGGAATATCCTTTCTTTTCAGCATAGTTCCAATACTGATGGTAACCTTCAGGGTTATAATCAATCTGACCGAGCTGGAGCTTGGTCTCCTGTACGCAGAATATGTCAGCGTCCAGGTTTTTGAATATATCGTCAAAGCCTTTTGTCATACAGGCTCTGAGCCCGTTGACGTTCCAGGATACAAATTTCATAAGTCGTACCTCACAGTGGAAAAATTGATATAAGTTTATCACATTCGGAGTTTGATTTCAACTGAAATGATATGTTTTTTAAACGTTTTGTGTTGCTTTTTGAGGCTGCTTATGTTATAATACCCTCGTGTTATATTATAGATAGATATTATATTACATTATGCGTTATTATTTAGATGGAGGTGTGATATGACACAGCAACATTTTTATATGCCTCCGCCCTCGCCTCCGTCGCGCCCCGGTATGCGGCAGGAGTATCGTGCGCTCAGCTCGCACAGCATTTTTGCCGGGCTTTGCTTTCTCGGCGGCTACACGTTGCAAGAGGTTATTGTCTTTATTATGGTTGTGTTCGGTTTTAACGACGTGTTCACCACAAACCTTTCTTTCCAGTATGCTGTTTCGGCACTTCCGCTGACAGTGTTCGCGATGGCTATGCCTTTCTTTTTGTATAGTCTTCGTAAAGGCAGACCTTCATACATCAAGGCTCTTCCGTTCCACTCTCCAGTACCGTTCGGAAAGCTGCTTTTGGTTATTGTTGCCGGCTTCGGTCTGTGTATTGCTTCAAACTATGTTGCAAATTTAGCCGGTATTATTATGTCGTTCTTAGGAGCGGAAAACGAACTGCCTGAAACTCAGGTATCTGAAAATGCGCTTGACGTAATTATGAATTTTATCGTTTCTGCCGCAGTGGCTCCGCTTATTGAAGAGTTTATCTTCCGCGGTGTTCTTATGCAGCCGCTTCGTCGCTACGGTGACTTTTTTGCAATCATTTCAAGCTCCGTTATTTTCGGTCTTGCACATGGCCGCCCCACAAATATTGTTTTCGCTTTCCTTGCAGGTATCGTAATCGGCTGTGCCGTTGTATACACACGCAGCTTGTGGGTCGGAATAATCATTCACGCACTCAATAACGGCTTTTCTGTGCTCTTTTCTGAGCTTGAAAGCGTTACGCCCGAGGTTGCTAACATCTCTTATCTGATTGCTTGCATTGTTGTGATGCTTGTCGGTATAATCGCTTTTATAATTTTTGCAAAAAAATACGGACTCAGGATGCACCGCGGTGATGCCAACCTCAATATCGGTCTGAAAATCCTCGGCTTCTATGTTACCGTGCCGATGATTCTTGTCAGGCTGTACTACTATGTTTCAATTATCAGTAACCTTACTCAATGAACGGAAGGGGATATTATGACAGACAGTGACTCAATGCTTCGGGCTATTGAGCTTGCAAAACAGGCGGCACTTCTCGATGAGGTTCCCGTCGGTGCTGTTATAACGCACAACGGTGTAATAGTCGGAGAAGGCTTCAACCGCCGCGAAACAGGCAAAAATGCGCTTGCTCATGCCGAAATAGAGGCGATAAATATGGCGTGCAATACTCTTGGCGGTTGGCGCCTTGCTGAGTGTGAGTTGTTTGTTACGCTTGAGCCGTGCCCGATGTGTACCGGTGCAATTATCAACTCAAGGGTAAGACGCGTTGTTTTTGGTGCTTACGACTATAAGTCCGGCTCTATGGGCAGCGTTGTAAACCTTTGCGACCTTCCGTATAACAGCAAACCCAAAATAGAGGGCGGTTTTATGCAGGAGGAATGTGCGGCACTTCTGACCGAGTTTTTTGCGGCGCTTCGTGTGCGTAAGGCTGAGCAGAAAAAGAAAAGAAAAGAGGAGCTGAGCAAATGTACCTGCACCTCGGACAAGACACTGTAATCACGTATGAAGAAATTCTCGGTATTTTCGATCTTGAGGCAACGACCGTCTCAAAGGCAACGAGAGATTATCTTGCAGCTGCAACAAAAAGCGGCAGGGTAGTAAACGTCAGCTTCGATCTGCCGAAATCATTTGTTGTTTGCCGCAATAAAGACGGCAGCACAACAGTATATATATCTCCCATATCACCGTCAACTCTTCTCAAGCGAAGCAGAAACAGTCTGAATCAACGCTGAGCAAACGACGGGTAACAAAAAGAACAGGAGGAAGTTAGTTTTGGATAATCAGGAAAAAGTTCAGAACATTGAAACCTTCACAGATGAAATCAACGAAGAGGGTATAGGCCCCGTTGAACAAATGGACACAGCCGTAAATGAAGAATACGGCGCAAATCAGATTCAGGTTCTCGAAGGTCTTGAGGCTGTAAGAATGAGACCCGGTATGTATATCGGCTCAACCGGTCCCAATGGTCTTCATCACCTTGTGTACGAAATTGTCGATAACTCAATCGATGAGGCGCTTGCAGGCTTCTGTACGCATATCGAGGTTGAAATCGAGCCCGACAACGTTATCAGTGTGCGCGATAACGGGCGTGGTATCCCGGTTGATATGAATGAGAAGATGGGGATGCCCTCCGTTACCGTTGTTCTTACCGTTCTCCACGCAGGTGGTAAATTCGGCGGCAGCGGTTACAAGGTATCGGGTGGTCTGCACGGTGTCGGTTCTTCTGTTGTTAACGCTCTTTCTGAGTGGTTTGTTGTTGAAGTATCACGTAACGGTAAGGTATACCGTCAGAACTTTGAGCGCGGTGAAATCAGAAGCGAGCTTGAAGTTATCGGCACAAGCGAAAGCACGGGAACGTTCATACGCTTCAAGGCAGACCCCGAAATATTTACCGAAACAACGGTCTACGATTTTGAAATTCTTGAGCGCAGACTCCGCGAGTCCGCCTTCCTCAACGCAGGGCTCAAGATTACATTTACCGACAGACGTGATCCCGATAATGTGGAAGAGCGAGTTTTCTGCTATGAGGGCGGTCTGAGTGAGTTTGTAAACCACGTTAACGAGAGCAGAGGCTTTACGCCCATTCAGCCTTCACCGATTCATTTTTCCAGTGTTCGTGATGATTCAAGTGCTGAAATTGCTCTTATGTATAACGACGGATATAACGAAACGCTCATCAGCTTTGCAAATAACGTGCGTACCATCGACGGCGGTACACACGAAACGGGCTTCAAAACTGCTCTTACCAAGGTCTTTAACGATTACGGCAAGAAATACGGTATCCTTAAGGAAAGTGACAAAAACCTTTCCGGTGAGGACGTGCGTGAAGGTCTTGTGGCAATTATCAGTGTAAAGCTGACAGAGGCTCAGTTTGAAGGACAGACAAAGGGCAAACTCGGCAACACCGAAATGACAAAGCTTGTTTCCAAAACGGTTAACGACAAGCTTATGACTTACTTCGAAGAGAACCCGCAAGTTGCAAAGGCGCTCCTCACCAAGGCTTGCGAAGCTTCACGTGTGCGTGAGGCTGTGCGTAAAGCAAAGGAATCCGCAAGAAAAACAGCACTTTCAAATTCAAGCTCGCTTCCGGGTAAGCTTGCTGACTGCACGGATAAAAACCCCGAAAACACTGAACTGTACATCGTCGAGGGTGATTCTGCAGGCGGCTCTGCAAAGGAAGGCAGAGATAAAAACTTCCAGGCAATTCTTCCTCTTTGGGGCAAGATGCTCAACGTTGAAAAGGCACGACTTGATAAGGTTATAGGTAACGAAAAACTGACTCCGGTAGTTATTGCTCTCGGTACGGGTATTGATGAAGACTTTGATATTACAAAGCTCCGTTACCACAAAATAGTTATTATGGCCGATGCCGACGTCGACGGTGCACATATACGCACACTTCTTCTCACTTTCTTTTTCCGCTATATGCGTCCGCTTATCGATAACGGTTACGTTTATATCGCACAGCCTCCGCTTTACAAAATAAGCAAGGGCAAGAAGGTTGAATATGCGTTCTCCGATGAAGAGCGTGATGAAAAAGTTGAAGCAATGGGCGGCAGCTGCGATATTCAGCGATACAAAGGTCTCGGTGAGATGGATCCAATACAGCTCCGTGAAACCACAATGGACCCTGCAAACCGCACAATGCTCAGAGTTACGCTTGAGGATGCAATTCAGGCAGACGAAACTTTCTCAATTCTCATGGGTGATAAGGTTGAGCCCAGACGTGAATTTATTGAGAAGAACGCAAAATACGTACAAAACCTTGATGTTTAATTAGTCGGAGGTATTAGATTATGTTTGAAAAAGCTCTTGATTCAATTTCTCTTATCCGCGAGACGGATGCCGAGGTAGCAGACGCAATGTCCCTCGAACTTGCCCGTCAGAAGCGCAACATCGAACTTATCGCTTCAGAAAACATTGTTTCTCCCGCTGTTCTTGCCGCAATGGGTAGTGTGCTCACCAACAAATACGCAGAGGGATATCCCGCAAAGCGTTACTACGGCGGCTGTGAATGTGTTGATATTGTTGAAAATATTGCTATTGAGCGTGCTAAGCAGCTCTTCGGCGCAGAACACGTAAACGTTCAGCCTCATTCAGGCTCACAGGCAAATTTTGCTGTTTATAACGCTTTTCTCAAGCCCGGCGATACCGTCCTCGGTATGAGCCTTGATTGCGGTGGTCACCTTACACACGGTTCACCCGCAAACCTCAGCGGTAAGCTTTACAATTTCGTACCCTACGGTGTTACTGAGGAAGGCTTTATCGATTACGATGAGCTTGAAAGACTCGCTGTTGAAGTAAAGCCAAAACTCATCGTTGCAGGTGCTTCCGCATATCCCAGAGTTATCGATTTCAGGCGTATAAGCAAAATCGCAAAGCTTGCAGGCGCTCTCTTTATGGTTGATATGGCTCACATCGCAGGTCTTATCGCTGCTGATTGTCACGATTCTCCCGTGCCGTTTGCTGATTTTGTTACAACCACAACTCATAAAACCCTCCGCGGTCCCAGAGGCGGTATGATTCTTTGTAAAGAAGAGTACGCAAAGGATATTGATAAGGCTATTTTCCCCGGCAGCCAGGGCGGTCCGCTTATGCATATTATCGCAGGTAAGGCTGTTTGTTTCGGTGAGGCTCTCAAGCCTGAGTTCAAAGCATATCAGCAGCAGATTGTAAAGAATGCCAAGGCACTTGCCGATGCACTTCTTGCAAAGGGCTTCAACCTTGTTTCCGGCGGCACGGATAACCACCTTATGCTTGTCGACCTTCGTCCCTTCAGTATCACAGGCAAAGAACTTGAGAAGCGTCTTGATGAAGTTTTCATCACGGTTAACAAGAACGCGATTCCCAACGACCCCGAGAAGTTTTTTATCACAAGCGGCGTTCGTATAGGTACGGCTGCCGTTACCTCAAGAGGTATGGTTGAGGAGGATATGGTCAAGATTGCAGAACTTATCCACCTTGCCGCAACAGATTTTGAGAACAGTGCGGATTATATCCGCGCAGAGGTCAACAAAATCTGCGAAAAATACCCGATTTATTAATTTTTTTGGCTCACACACAGCCTCTTTCACAGGGGCTGTGTTTTTTTGTGCAAAAAAACAGTCTGCGTTAATTCTTTACGCAGACTGTTTCAGTCGGTTATTCAGAAAACTTTTGCAAACATACCGATTATAATTTTTATCAGCTCGATAATAAACGTAAGTATGCTGATTTCGCTGTCAGCGCTTTCGGGCTGACTTTCTTGCGGGGGAGTGATCTCAACAGACTTACCCGCGCTCTGGTCAATCAAAGCTAAGTATTCGGCTAACAGAGAATTGGGTGTAATGTCCGTGCTGTTTTTGCTTTGCTGTATCTGTTCGTGGAGCACACTTGCCGCCGTAAGTATGTCAAAATCTGCTTCGTCTACTGTTCCATCGTGGTTGCAGTCTGCTGCTTCCCATGCTGTTTTACCTATCATATCTTTCGTAATCAAGCCGTTGATCAGCATATTTACAAGGAAAGCGTCGTTTGCGTCATAAACCGCATTACCGTCAACATCACCGAAAACTATAATTTCGTACGATTCGATTATTTTTCTGCCATCGGTTAAATGTACTGATGCATCTGTGCCGTAACCGTACTTTCCGGGCATATAAAACCACGAATAACCTTCGGGTAAAACCGCGTAATTATCCATAGACGTATCGCCCGGATTAAATCCGTAAATAACCTTTTTTACGGGATCAACAACAATTCCGTCGCATATCTCAAATTTCAGCATAGGAATATCTTCAATGCATACTCTGCTGCAATAGCACGTGCATCTTTTTGCTCCTGTGGCAGTATGCGTCGGCATCATCACCATTTCTTCCGAGTAGGTGTGAGTGTGTCCGTAGTGAACGGTGGTACCTTGGTTTATGAGGTCAATAAATGTCGCACCTATTTTATCGGCCATCTCATCCCATTGTTCTTTTGTTCCTTCATAATAAATGTCGGTAAGTTTTGGCAGAATCAGGGAGTCCTTACCTGCGTTTGTCAGACTTGACGGAATGAATACTTTTTTTAGCTTTAAGCATTTGTAAAAAGCCATACGTCCAAGGCTTTGTATATCTTTCGGCAATACCAGTTCATTAATTGATTCGCAGTAGCCGAAAGCTCCTTCGGCTATCAGATATACGCTGTCGGGAATAATAACTTTTTCGAGGTTTTTACAGTCGCAAAATGCATACTCTCCGATTGTTTTCAGCGAATCAGGCAGCGTGATTTTTTTGAGCGTGGTGTGAGCGCGGAATGCATTTCTGAAGATGTGCTCCGTTCCTTGCGGAATGTCGTATTCCGTGAGATTCTTATTAACCGGACAAAAAATAATCTTTTTGTTATCCTTGGTCATCAGAACGCCGTATTCATCAACTTTGAAATAAGGACTTTGCTCGGAAACGCATATTTCTTCAAGGCTGTTGAGACGGTAGAATGTGGTATCCGATATTGTTTCTACCGTTGAGGGTATAGTGATTCTTTTTACGTGTAAGCCATCATGAAAAATTTTATCCGGAATTTTTTTAACACCTTCTGCAAATTCCACCTCTGCTTCGTTTGCTCTGTACCACGGAGCAATAGGGAAGTACACTTTGTCTGTTTCGTCATCGTCCCCGGTGTAATCATAAGGAGTTCCGTAGCCGGCAGTAACGGTTACTTTCTGAATGTTTACGCTGTTAATGAAAGGTCCTCTTGTATCGAGATAAGCGCTCAGCGGATACGAAACTTCGGTTAATGCCGTACAGTTTCCGAAAGCAAACCATCCCACATACGTTACACTGTCCGGAATGATAATTTGTTCTAACGACGTGCAGTTTATAAAAGCGTGATTTCTGATATATGTCACACTGTCAGGAATTATTATGTTACTTAGTGATTTGCATCCTGCAAAAGCATAGCTGTCGATGAGTTTAACACTGTCAGGTATTGTTACGTAAGTAAGGGGGGTGTAAGCAAAAGCTTCGGTAGCGATAAATTCGGTACCTTCTCTTATGTTGAACTCAGTTGCGCCGTTTGAGCGTAAGAGATATTTGTTGATATAAAGCAGATTGTTTTCCCAGTTGCTTTGGTCTCGGTAAAACCCGGTGTTTTCAATATCCGGAAGATCCAGGTGCGTAAGCCCGGAAGGTAGGTTGATTTCGGTAAGATTTGTAAAATCACGTAAACTCATCCGAATGCTGGTAACGGATTCGGGAAAGGTTAAGCTTGTTATTTTGTCCAGATAGTTGTGGTGGATAAGCGCTGCTTCATCGTCGAAGGTTTGCACAATTTCATTACCCGTACCCGTGATGACCATCCGACCGTCGAGATATATGGTGGCATTCAGATTGGTGTATATCCATGAAGAATCAAAATGTGCGTTCGGGGTCTGGTATTCGTGTATAAGTACGGTGAATATAGCATCATATTGGCTGGATTCAATGTCATTGACCGTAACGTTTTTGTTAAATTCTTCTTCCGTGCCGGGATAGTATATTGCAGTCGGGCTTGTCAAGTTAAAAGCGAATTCATCAATAAGTTTCAGATTCCTTCCGAATGTGACTGTTTGCAATGAAGTGCAATTGCTGAACGCATAGCGTGTTATTGTAGTTACGCTGTCGGCAAGAACAACGGTACGCAAATTCGGCAAATATTTGAAATTAGTAGTGGAAGTTACACCTTCTTCAATCTCAATGCTTGTAATTGAGTTAGTGTAATTACTCCACGGTTTGTTTGTATCATACTTGTTGCCTGTGCCGCTGATTGTGAGCTTGCCCGTGGCGTCGTTGAAACTCCACGTCAGGTTTGTGCCGCAGCTGCCCCGGTATTCTTGTGCGCTTGCGTTAAGCGTGAAGCAACGCAGCAGATCGTTGGCGGTGTTACTCTCATTTGCCGCGCAAAAAAGCAGCAAACCGGCAACGAAAAAGCATATCGTACAAAGTTTTTTTAACATATTACAGTACCTCCGAATTCAGATGTAAACGGACATTATTCTGTAATTATATTATATTGTTGGGTATTAGAGAAGTCAATGTTTATTTTGTTTCTCTGCAACGATTGTTTTTACCTCAGTGTTACTTGCATGGTTAATAAATGGTTCACAAAGAGTTGACAGAACGTTTAATTTTTTTTATAATAAAATTACTTCAAAAATGCAGGAGGTGAAAATAATGGATCAGATTCTCGCATTTGTAGAGGAGCTTCTTGCTTTCCTTAACGAGGGTAAGGCTGCTGAAATCGTAGGTATGGTTAAGGATTCCGGTATCATCGACGCTATCGTAGAGTTCTTCCAGGGTCTCTTCGCATAATTTTGTTTAAGAAATTACACGAATTGCCGGCGGGTCGCATATTTGCGGCTCGCGCTGTTTTTTGTCAAAATTAATAATTTTATTTGACAAATTTTGCAATAGGTGATATAATCCGTAGAGTAAACCTGTTAATGGAGGTGAATTTTGTAATGGATCAGATCATGGAAATGCTCAAGGAGATCAACTGGGAAGAAGTTATCGCTACTGTTAAGGAGATCGTCGCTAAGATTCAGGAGTCCGGTATCATCGACAAGATCGTCGCTGCTGCTCAGGATCTCATCGCTATGATTTCTGCATAATTTCGGTTATCACGATGCAAAAAACCTTCGCTTTCGCGAGGGTTTTTTTGTTTTATAAGGCCAATAATAAACATGGTGATTGGCTTTGAAAAATGAAAAAATCTGCGTGCTTGCGCGTATTATGCTCTTGGGTAAGAGTGGATTGGGCGATATGGTGGTTTGGTTTTGTTTTCTTTTCAGATGCGCTGTTACGATTCTTACACTTTTACTCTTCTTAAATTTTAACGTTCTCGTCCGTGAGCAGGCGGGCAGGGTGTTGTTATATGTTTGTGTGTTTGCTCTTTTTTGTTCGGTCGTTCTGCTTGAGTGCATACGTACCGTTAAGGACAGGTGGTATAATCTCGTAAAGGAAGGGCATTACCGATGCTTTTCCGATATTATTATTACTTTCGGTTTCAGCGACGTGATAAGCTCTATGAAAAGCTTTTTGTTGAGTTACGGTGCTTCGGGTTTGAGGTTGATTCTGTTTTTTTTCGTGCCTTTTCTTTGTTTTTTTACAACAGCAAATATGTTGTCGGAAGGAGTCAGCCTCATTATGCTTACGGTACTGATTATCGGAAATGCTTTGCTGTGGTGCTGTGCTTTGCTTTTTTCTTATGTTTCGCTCAGCTGCGTCAGCCTTGCGCGTTCCGTTAGTTTCGGAAACGCAAAAGCTTTCTTTTCAAATCTTAGTCGGTTAGAGCGCAGAGCTTTCGGTTTGTTTTGGCTGAGTGTTACGCTTATCGGTACAGGCAGAACAGTCGGGCGGCTCGCTAAGATTATTTTTGCCGAAGCAGTTTGTAAAGAAAATGCCGATGAACCCTCGATAAACTTAGAGTAAATTAATGGTTTATGAGGTTGACATTATTTGTCTCGAATGATATAATTACATTTACTCAGTTCCGTATGGGACAAATAAAATTAAAGGAGTGTTCATAATGAAAAAGTCATTCACAAAAGTTATTGCTGCAGTTCTGACTGTTGTTGTGCTTCTCACAGGTACAAGCATTATGTCTTTTGCAGCAACACCCGCTGAGAATATCAAGGCCGCTTTCAGCGATTTTGTTAACGCAATCTCAACATACAAATGGGAAGATTTCTTCGGTTTTGTTACTGCTATTCTCGGTGTATTCGGTTTTAAGGGCGAGTTTAATGGCGTTCACAGCATACCCGAACTTGTAAACGAATGGTTTGAGATGCTTGGCCCGATTGGTGATTTCTATGAGAATTTCATTAATAATGTCAACACAGCAGACCTTCTTGCTTTCCTTCTTGGTTTTGTTAATGCTGCTTAACTTATAAGATTACCAATCCGAAAGTCTCCTTCGTTATGAGGGAGACTTTTTGTGATATAAATATTTTAAATCGGAGTGAAAACAATGTACGAAAACAATTGGGAATCCCTCAATTCGCGTCCTGTTCCCGAGTGGTTTGCCGATGCAAAATTCGGAATTTTTATCCATTGGGGGCTTTATTCGGTGCCGGCATACGCACCTAAAAAAGATTATGCCGAATGGTACGGATATTCCTGCAACCTTGAAAAATGTGAAACGGAATCACAGGAAAAATATAAGGTTTATCACAAAGAACACTATAATTCAAGGCCGTATTATGAATTTATAAATGATTTTAAAGGTGAACGTTTTGATGCCGAGAAATGGGCAGATCTCTTTAAGCGCGCAGGTGCTAAGTACATAAACTTTGTTTCAAAGCATCACGACGGTTATTGCCTCTACGAAACAGAGTATGCCTCGGGTCTGAACTCCGTTGAATGTGCTCCCAAACGCGATTTCCTTATGGAGCTGAAAAATGCTATGGAGGGCACGGGCGTTCGTTTCGGCGTTTATCATTCCGTTTATGAGTGGTGGCATCCCTACTATCTTGAAGATCCGGAAAAATATGCTCTCGAGCATCTTCATCCCATGCTCAAGGAGCTTATAGAAAAGTATCAGCCCAACACGCTGTTTACCGACGGCGAGTGGGAACACCCCTCATCCGTATGGCATTCAACCGAGTTCTTACAGTGGCTTTATAACGAATCGTCCGTGAAGGATTTTATCGTGCCTAATGACCGCTGGGGCAAGGAGACGAGAGGCAAGCTTGGCGGAAATTTCACAACGGAGTACGGTATCATAGATGTTTATCAGGGTCAGCTCAGACGAATTGAAGATGTTGAGCTTGACAGACCTTTTGAGGAGTGCAGAGGTATTGGTCACTCGTTTGGCATAAACAAAGAAGAACAGTGCGAGGATTATCTTTCAGCAAAAGAGCTTCTTGAAACACTTTGTTCGCTTGTATCAAAGGGCGGCAATTTCCTCCTCAATATAGGCCCGGATGCGGACGGCACAATTCCCGTCATTATGGAAGAACGACTTCTTCAGATGGGTGATTGGCTTCGTGTAAACGGTGAGGCGATATACGGTACTCGTGTATATACCAAAAAGCTTCAGGACGGCGTATATTACACTAAGAAAGATGATGCGGTTTATGCGATAATTAACCGTTTCCCGTTTGGCTCTCAGGTGCTCAATGAGGTTGAGTATTCACCGGAACTCAAGGCCTCAATTCTTGGATGTAATACAGTGCCCGAAGTCGTAGATAACGGCGGTAAGGCAGAGGTTGTTTTCCCTACCGTCAATCCGGACGAGCTTGACAGTAATTGGCTGTATACGATAAAACTTACAAAGTAAAAAAGTAATTTTTTCAGATGGCGGGATTTTTTTCTGCCATCTTTTTTTGCGCCAATATTCCGGTTAATATTATGAAGTTTTCGACTTTGAATTTCCGTCTGTGGGTTGCGGAAGTCTCGTCGGCGTTACCGGTCTGAAATTTTTGTTTTTGAATATTATAATAACTATTGAATTTTCTCTTTAAAAACTGTAAAATATAAGAGGTTATAACTGAAATTACGTCCGAAAGGAAGTTTTTATTATGGCAAAGCTTAAGATGGCGGTTATCGGCACAGGCGGTATCAGTAACGAACATATCAGGGGCTACATCAACAACCCCAATACGGAGCTTTATGCGTTCTGTGATATAAATGAAGAACGTGTGAAGACAATGGCGGAAAAATACGGCGTTCCCCTTGAGAGAACGTTTACGGATAAGGATGAAATGCTCAGGGCTTTGCCTGAGATTGATGCTGTCAGCGTTTGTACGTGGAACAGTGCGCACGCCGAATGTACTATTGCGGCGCTCAATGCCGGCAAGCACGTTATCTGCGAAAAGCCCCTGACCGGCTACTTTGGCGCTCCCGGCGAGGAGAATGTGGGCAAGACAGAGAAAGCCCTGATGTACAAGAAGGTCATGGAAGAAATGGATGCGCTGAAGGCAGTTGTGGATTCCACCGACAAGAAGTTTATGTACGCAGAGAACTTTGTTTACGCAACCCCCGTGCAGAAGGCCGCAGAGCTGATTCGTGCCAAAAAGAGCAAGGTGCTTTTCATGAAGGGTGAGGAAAGCCTGAAGGGCTCCAGCTCCCCCGTTGCCGGCAAGTGGAGCAAGACCGGCGGCGGCAGCTTGGTCCGTATCGGCACCCATCCCCTTTCCGGTATGCTTTGGCTGAAACAGCAGGAAGCCGCCGCCCGGGGTGAGACCATCACCGTTAAGAGCATCAGCGCTGACATGGGCGTTACCACCGCTTGCCTTAGCGAGGAGGAACACCGCCACATCACCGCCCGTCCCGAGGACGTGGAAGATTATGCGGCTGTTACCGTTACCTTCTCCGACGGCACCAAGTGCCTGACTATCGCCAGCGACACCGTGCTGGGCGGCAGTAAGAACTACATTGAGCTTTACAGCAACGACAGCGCACTGGTTTGCAACATCACACCGCCCGACATTCTGCAGACCTACTTCTTAGACGAAGAAGGCATTGAAGACGTGTACTTATCTGAAATGCTCCCCTCCAAGCTAG
>JAZSOM010000034.1:0-20363 GCA_045536955.1 Acutalibacteraceae bacterium | reverse complement strand
TTTTCGTCAATTCCGTTGATGAAATCAATTATATTCTGATAGCCTGCACCGTAATAGGCTTCACAGAACTCGTACATAAGCTTGTCAGCATCCTGATAAGGATCCCACATAAGACGGGAAAGCATATAGCATCGAAGTGCTGCAAATTCGCCGTCGGCACCTCTTCCGCTGGCACCTTCTTCAAAAACACCGATAACATCGTGCTCGGCAAAAATCTGAAGATTACGCTGAATTGCACCGAAGTTGCCGAAGGGACTGAGTAAGCTGCCGTAATCTGTGGTGTAGTCCCAGACGAAAAGGTGGTCACTGATTGCTGACCAATCCTCAAGGTCCTGAATAAATCTCTCGTTGTCCTCGGAATATCCGCTGTCCATAGGAGCAGAGAACTTGCACTCAATGGAGCAAAGACGGACAACCACATTTTCTCTCGGAACGGTGATAGCAGGAGCCTGTCTTGTGTAACCGTCCATATATGCGAATGTGTCAACGAGAACGTCAGGGTAATCCTCCCTGATATCGTCTGCTATTGCATTTACAAAACGGATCATTGTGCCTGAATGACTGCCTTCCTCGGCATCAATTCTTGCACACTCATCGCATACGCAGTAATTTGCATTATCGTTCTGTGTTACGGAAACAAAAGCCGCATCGGGGGTATTTGCCAACCACTCACGGACGGTTGCTTTTGCAATTTCAAGAGTTTTCGGATTTGTAAGGCAAAGCTGATCTGCTGTTCTTGTACCCGATTCAACTCCCAATGCAAAAAGCTCGGGCTCGGTTGCAAGAAGGGAAGTGGGGACAAGACTTGAAAATGTGTGGCAGAAGGGACCTGCATATTTGACACCGAAGCCAAGCTCTTCAGCCATAGTGCCGTCATTCAGTCTGTTTGCAACTTTGTATTCCTTGCTTGTCGTTCCGTACCAGTCAGTCTGTCTGAACATGAAGGGAGGAACATAGGTATAATCAATATTTACGGGAACAAGAAGCTTTTCAGCTTCGGGAATAACGGTTAATTCTGTTGTGAAGCAACGGTAGCCGAAATATTCTTCAAGGAAGGAATAGGCTGAGTAGAGTGTTCCTCTCTTATCTCCGCCCGTAATGACAATGTCATCACCGGATGTTTTTATGCACACTCCCTCAGCACCAAGAGCGGCATAATCAACAGCATCATCGTAGTCTCTGTTGTTCTTACCTACTGAGATTTCTTTTTCGGTTTGAGCTTCATTATCCGTGATAATAGTGATGTTTGTTCCGTTTATTGCGTTAAAGGTATCCTTAAGAAGATTTGCTGCAGTAATTTCCGCAGCACTTGCATTTTCGGAAATGACAATAACGTAGTCATCGGTTATTTCAAAAACCTCTGTAACAGCATCCGTCTTTTCGGGTGGAGTAAAAATGTGTCCCTGTGGCTCAGAAGGTACAAATGCTGAGAAAACTGAGGTCAGAACAATGCTCAGCATCGTAAAAAACGGCATAATAAAGCGGGGATTAATAGAATTAAAAAACGACATAATATCCATAAACCAATCCTCCTGTTTATAACCTTCTCTCGAGCACATTCCGCATATGCTCAAATTAATTATATACTGTAAGCCCTATATATGTCAATCGCACAGTTTTATAAAGGGTTTGTGTATCATTAAGTTAAAACTTTTTTCGTTGATTTTTTTATGAGATGAATCGTTGAAAATGCTTTTAGGTTATGATAAAATAAAAAATATCAAAGGAGGTATTGGCTATGAAAAACAACTCCTGCATCGGATCGAAAGTAATTTCTGTTATCCTCGGTGCAATCATAGGCGGATTTATGTGGAGATGCAGAGGTGACGGTGGTTTCGGCTCATCATGGGGCCTTTACAGTGTAGGACTTATGTTTATGCTCCTCATTTATCACTTCTACGGCAATCGAAAGGGTATGAAATATGAAATGATACCTTTGGGTGGACTTATGCTCGGCTTGAGTGTTACGGGCTACGCCACGGTTCTCGAACAGCTTGCAGGTGTTGTCTGGAGCGATCTGCCTTATTCGGGTGAGATGCTTAACGGTCTTGACCCTGTATTTACAGGACCGAACGGTGATGTTTATGCACCCATTGACCATTTCAGCGGTGCTGTGATAATCTTCCTTATGGCATTCACTCTGATTCCTCTTTTTGCATTTTTTGTTACATCTCTTTTTTCGGGTAAGGAATATAAAATCAAGCACTACATAATAGCCGTAGCTGTATATATGGTATCTTCACTGATTTTCAAAGCAACGGTTTCACATTTTATAATTCAGCTTATCAACCCCGATCAGGTTGCTTATGCAGCACTTGGTCTTGAGGAATACGGACATAACTATGCAAGCCCGATGGCGGCATATATGAGCCATTTTCTCGACAGAGGCTGGACTCAGGATATTCCGTTTTTCGAAAACTACTATATGAGCATTGAGCATATTTCCGACGCTCTTTCTGTTATTGCTCTTTCGGTATACGCCCTTATTTTCCGTAAGGACAAATACACCGGCTTCGGTTCGCTTGTTCTGAATCTGCTCACGGCAGTTACAACAACTGTATTCACTCCTCTCGTTTCAAGCCGTTTTGACTCAGGCTTCTTCAAAGGAGTTGAATTTTCCGAAACCTTCAGACGCTTTGCAACCTGGGGTACTTGGGAATTCGTTACGGGCTTTTTCATAGGTCTGTTTGTTATGGCTTTCCTTGCTCTTACTGTAAAAAAGCATACGAAAGACGATGTTTGTGATATGTCACCGCTTATCTCAAATCGAAAAATCAATTTCGGCTTCAACTTTGTTCTGACGGTATTCATCCTCGGTGTAACGCCTGGAAGAGCAATAGGTATCAGGTTTGCACGGCTTCTTGTTCACACAGGGGTACTTACGGATGATGAGCCTCTCGGTACAATTCTGACCGTGGTATTATCAATAATATTTGGTGTGTTTATGATTAAAATACTAAGCAGAAATATGCTCAGAAAAGATTCAAACGCCTTTGATATGTCTCCTGTAAGATTTGCAAAAATCGCACTCCCGGCATATCTCGGTATGTGCTTTACTGTATATTTTTTCTTTGATAATGTGGGAATCCGCTACATCAAAGAAGATATTACTGTGCCGATTATGCTTGTTGCATCGGCATTGATTGCAGCAATTTATATTCCGCTAAGAAAAATGCAACGATGTTAAAAAATATTAACGATGTTTAACATTATGTATCTGTGGAACTGTATGCGGTATAAAAGGGTGAATATGTACTGACGGAGAACTACTTGTGTTATGAACACCCGCACCGTATGGGGTATTCATAAGAGAGTTTACCTGTGAATACTTATTTTTGCCTAAAATAGAGCTTTGCATATATTTTATGTATCGTCGCATTCCTTTCGAAGTGCTGCTTTTTGTTGTGCTGACTTTTTGTGGGCTTTGAGTTATAACTTATTGCTACTCCTTGTCGGGTATCTGCAGTGAAGCAAGGGCTTTCATTCTCAGGTATTTCCATGTATTCGTTTGAATGTGTGCAATCGTTTGCTGTGATTGCGTCTTGATGTTTATAATTAAAAAAGAGCGGGAATTCCGCTCTTTTTTATGCTTATTCGAAATGTTTCTTCCAGGATTTATCTGAAAGTATTTCTCCCTTTGCAAGGTTGAACTTTATTGTTTCTTTTGTTGTTATAACCTCGATTATGTCCTCGCTTATGTATTCTGCTGAGATAATCTTCTCGTCTGTCTTCTCGAAGAAAAGGCGGAGAAGCTTCTGTGCAGCCTTGTCGTAATCGCCTGCGTTATCGGAAACGAAAAGAACGTTACCGCAAAGGTTGTTGATTCTTCCGAGAAGGTATTTCTGCTCGTCGGTAAACTTAAGGTTATCTTTTCTAAGGAAGAATACGTCGGGGTCATTCATCCATACTCTGCCGTTCATATGGCGGCGGAAAATGGAGTTGTTGATTGCGCTTCGTGCGTTGAGCATTTCGTTTGCAACCTGAATGCGGCTGTAAAACTTGCCCTTGTATGTGAGGTCAACGTCACAGCTGATTCGGCAGGCATCTACAACACCGATGGCGGCACCTATCGGGACACCGCAGCCGAGTATGAGCTTATCACCGACGCACTCACGGAGAAATGCCATAGCATCGCACATGATTTCGCCTCTGCTTTTGCCGTCTCTGGGTTTGATACACTGGCTGTAAAGGAAGTCGAGCTTGACCATATCGTAGCCCCACTCGTTAAGAACTACGTCAAACACCTTTTTGAGGTATTCTCTTACATTTTCGTTGTATATATCGAACGTGTATGCGCCGCCCCAAGCAATACAGCCGATCATCGGTTTCCCGTTTGTGTCTTTAATAAGCCAGTCGGGGTGCTCCTTTGCCATTCTTGAAATTTTCTGGCAGTTGAAAGGAGCAAGCCAAATTCCGGCTTTGTAGCCTTTATCGTGAATTTTGTCGGCGATATACTTCATACCGTGGGGGAACTTGGCGGGGTTATCGTCAAGCCAGTCACCGATGTAGGTTTCGTAACCGTCGTCGATCTGATATATTGAAACCTGATCCTGATAGGGGTCGAGACCGTCAAGGTCACGAAGAATGATTTTTTCATCGATATTCTGGAAGTAGTTATACCAAGATGTATAACCGCTCATCATACCGTTGCGCGTTGCGGGCATATCCCACATTCCGAAATAATTATCAAATACATCTTCGTAGTCGCCCTCGAAATATACGATATCAAAAATCTGAAGAGGCTCTTTTATTATTTTGCCCTCAAGATCCTTGCAGAAATAAAAACGGTTTTCCTGCATCTTGACCTTAAAATAGGTAAAACCTGTTTTTTCGGTGAGCGATCCCCAAAGTTTTATGTCTTTGCCGTTGCGGATATATGTGTAACAGTGGCTGTGGAATTCGCCCGGCTTTTCAGAGTATTTGATCATCCACTCATCGCCTGTTTTTCTTGCAATTCCTTTTGTGTATTCTGAAATGTTGGAAAGCTTGATAACACCGCGCATAATTTCGTCGGCTTTATACTCCCTTGTCTTTGTCCAGGACTGATAGCCGTTGCCGAAGAATCTGTCACCTTTTTTGAATTCGTAGTGAGTTTCTGCATAGAATTCGACGATTTCAAACGGCTTTTTGGGGATAAGGGTTACTGTGTATCTGTTGCCGCTTTCGCTTATTTCCAGTGAGTATACGTCGTTATTTTTGTCAGTTGAGGTGCAAATTTTACCGTCAATTTTATACTTAACAGTGTAATTTTTATTCATAATATTGTGACCCCTTTCAATTATTCCATAATATTTTAGCAGAAAGACAGATAAAATTCAATATGTATATGCTTTTTGTTGACCGCAGCTGTATTTTATGCGATAATCGGGTAAACTGTTGGTTTGCGGAGGGCTTGTCGATGAATAACAGAGAATGGTTCAAAGAGGCAAAATACGGTATGATGGCACATTGGGGGCTTTATTCATTGCTTGGCGGTGAGTGGCACGGCAGACGTGTGAATGACTATGCTGAATGGATTCAGTCTTTTATGCCTATTTCAAACAGTGAGTATTCCAAACTTGCAGATGTTTTTAACCCGATCTATTTTGATGCTGACGAGTGGATAAAACTTGCAAAGGATTGCGGAATGAAATATTTTGTATTTACCTCAAAGCATCACGACGGTTTTGCTATGTTCAAATCTGAAGTTGATAAGTTCAATATTGTTGATTCAACACGTTTTGGAAGAGATGTCGTTGCAGAGCTCGGCGAAGCCTGCTACAAATACGGTCTGAAATTTGGCTTGTACTATTCACAGGAGCTTGACTGGCATCATAAGCACGGTGGCGGATATGATAAGTTTTCGGGTTGCTCCGGTGTCAGTTGGGATAACAGCTGGGATTATCCCGAAAGGGAAGAGAAAGACTTTTCAATTTGTTTTGAGGAGAAGATAAAGCCTCAGGTTAAAGAACTTCTCACTCGTTACGGCGACCTTTGTCTTATGTGGTTTGACGTTCCGCATACAATCACAAGCGCGCAAAGTCTGGAGCTTAATCATCTTGTTAAGCAATACCAGCCCGAATGTCTGATTAACTCCCGTATCGGCAACGGAGCTTACGACTATGTTTCTCTCGGAGATAACGAATATCCTGACGAATTCAAGGTTGATGAAAATTCCGATCCTAACAGCCTTGACGGATTCAAGTATTCACCGTATGGCTTGTATGAAACGGCAGGTACGCTCAACAGCTCATGGGGATTTAAGTATTATGATCATAATTGGGTTACACCTCAGGAAATAGTTGAACGCAGAAAGAGCCTGAACGGTATGGGGATCAATTATTTGCTGAATATCGGGCCTGACGGATTGGGCAGAATCCCGTCATTCTCTGTTGAAGTGTTGCGTGCGTCAACTGAGCTGTATAGCGGCTGATACAATAGAACGCCATTGTGAGAATATTACTCGCGATGGCGTTCTTTAGTTGCTTGCTTTGATGTGGCTTAACAAAAAAGTTATTTTGTATTAATCAGATGGTTTATTTACAAATCGCAGCTTTTTTGTTATAATCAACAGCATACGATGAAAGGGGACAGAGTTATGGATATTACGAGATTTTTTGATAACGATTACGAAAAACCACTTGATACACTTTTGAGTGACGGCGGTTTTTGTTCCATACTCCGTACTGTTGCCTGTGTAGGTGACAGCTTATCGTCGGGCGAGTTCGAGTCACTTGACGAAAACGGTAATAAAACCTACCACGATATGTTTGAATATTCGTGGGGTCAGTTTATGGCAAGAATGGCAGGCATAAACGTTTATAATTTTTCCCGTGGCGGAATGACTGCAAAAGAATACTGTGAAAGTTTTGCACAGTCGATGGGTTACTGGGACAAAGATAAGGCAGCAAAAGCATATATAATAGCTCTGGGAGTTAACGATGTGTTTAATGCAGGTCAGCCTGTCGGTTCAGTCGATGACGTTTGTATGGAGGATTATGATAAGAACGCGGATACCTTCGCGGGTTATTATGCGAAGATTATCCAGCGCTACAAGGAAATTCAGCCTGAAGCAAAGTTTTTCCTTGTAAATAAACCGAAGGACAGACGCGATGAAAGACGAGATGCTGCTCAGGATATGACGGATTTGCTTTACGCGTTTGCTGAGCTGTTTTCAAACACTTACGTTATTGATTTGCGTGAATACGGTCCCGTCTTTGATGATGAATTCTGTAAACGATTCTTTCTTGGCGGCCATATGAACGCGGCAGGTTATCTTCTTGTCGCAAAAATTATGGTGTCATATATCGATTATATCATCAGACATAATTATGAGGATTTTAGCAGAATAGGCTTTGTAGGGTACGGCGAATAAAACAAAAAGCCCCAGGGGAAACAGCATGAATCCCTTGGGACTTATATTTTATGTGATTTTAAAAGGTCAAACATTATTTGAGTGCAGCAAGAAAGTCAAATATCGTATTCCATACGTTCCAACTGAATACATCAACAATTCTTACCATCAGATACGCGATACCGAAACCGACGAGGAAACCGCCCGCGATTTCCGGGAGTGTATGACCCTCAACTTTTTTGACGTCCTGAGTTTCCTTACCGTATACAATATCTTTGAGTGAGTTGAATGCTTCGGTGAGTTTTTCGACGGGAAGTCTTACTTTGATCGCATCAAACATTACAATAAATGCAAAAACACCGCTTACCGCGAATACCGGGCTGCCCCAACCTTCTTTCAAACCGATGCTGGCTGCAAGAGCAATAACCGTGGCAGTGTGTGAACTCGGCATACCTCCGAGTTTGAAAAGCGTTTCGATCGTGACTTTGTCTGCTGTTTTTCTTTTTTTCTTTGCAACAGAGTATTTGACTGAATTGATGATAACTTTCAGTACCTGAGCTGTAAACCACGCTAACAGGCATACGACAAAAATTTGCATTTTCATTTGCTCCTTGAACTTGTAGTATTTGATATGTTACATTATTTTAACAAGAATTTCAATACTAAACCTTGAAAAAATTAATATTTTGTGTTAAAATTCGTAACAGTTTGTTAAAAAACGTTTTAAACTTGTGAAAAATGTTTGGAATACAATCTTTTTGTTATGTCTAATAAGGAAATAAATTTGGTTGGAGGAAATTATGGCTAAAAAAATCCGCAATCTCGGAAATCCCAATATTCCCACTTACACAACTCTTAAGGAAATTATCGTCAAAGGTACTGAAGTCGGCGGCGACGGCAAGCAGTTTGCTTTCCTCGATAAGAACAAGGAGGAGCAGTCGAGATCATTTAACCAGACGTGGCGCGAGATGTGCGGCATCGGTACGTACTTTTACCTGAAGGGTCTTAAGGATCACGCCAAGATTGCTATTATCGCTGACAACTCTTATGATTGGATGATTGCCTATTATGCAACACTCATAGGCGGAAATATCTCTGTTCCTATGGATTGCAAGCTTTCTGAGGCTAATCTTGCAGATCAGCTTATCCGTTGCGGATGCGATGCTCTCGTTTTCTCTAAGAAGTATGAGACAATGGTAGAAGCCTTTAAGTCAAACCCTGATATGCCCATAAAGCATTATTTCCATATTGATGAGTTTGATGAATACAGACAGGCCGGATATGAGGCTTTCGATGCCGGTGAGACGTATGTTGTTGACTGTGAGGTTAAGCCTGATGACCTTGCTTGTATTGTTTATACTTCCGGTACAACCGGTCAGAGTAAGGGCGTTATGCTTTCTCACTACAATATTGCAACTAACTGTTCTTCCTCTACTCGTGTTCTTTCCGGTAAGCATGCAATCGGATTCCTTCCTCTTAACCACACCTACGCTTGGGTAAGTGCGCTTTTTGCCTGTTATATTCTTAATGAGTGGGGTTATCTCTGCGAAAGCACAAAGACAATCCAGGCTGACCTTAAAAATCAGAAGCCGTACAATTTCTCAGGTGTTCCGCTTGTTGTTGAAACCATATATCAGCGTATTTGGAGAACGGCAAGAAGCACAGGAAGAGAAGAAATTCTCAAGAAGGGTCTTAAAATCAGCCGCTTCCTTATGAAGCTCGGTATTGACAGACGCCGTAAGATTTTTGCTACTATTATTGACAATCTTGGCGGAAATCTTTCAATGATTGTCTGCGGCGGCGCTAACCTTGACCCCAAATATGAGCAGGGTATGCGTGATTTTGGTATTGACGTTTACAATGGTTACGGTATGACGGAGTGTTCTCCTGCAATTACCTGCAACCGTCCCGATAAATACAAGCCCGGCAGCGTAGGCGTTCCGCTTGATTGCTGTGAGATCAAGATTAACAATCCTGATGAAGATGGTGTCGGTGAAATTTATGTCCGCGGCACAAACGTTATGGTAGGTTATTATGATGATCCCGAAGCAACGGCTGCTGCATTTGACGGTGAGTGGCTCAAGACCGGTGACCACGGTCGAATCGATGAGGATGGCTTCTTGTTTATGATCGGCAGAAAGAAGAACCTTATCTGTCTTTCAAACGGAAAGAATGTTTCTCCCGAGGAACTTGAGGATAAGCTCTCCCAGACTATCGAATACGTTCAGGAAGTTCTTGTTTACGACGATGGTAACCGTATTATTGCCGAGCTTTTCCTTAATGAAGCAGAGTATCCTGATGCACGTGATCGCATCAAGGATGACATCAAAAAGTTCAACGATTCCGTTGCTTCATTCAAACGAATCAACAAAACGATTATCCGTGATGAAGAGTTCCCCAAAACTACAACGCTCAAGATTGTACGTAAATATATGGAAGGTAAAGTTGACACAGCGACATTCAATCACTGATTATATTAAAAGACCCGACTCATCCGAGTCGGTTTTTTTTTTGCGCATAAAAAATCAGCCGTCGTTTGACGGCTGACAGAGTGGATATTATTTTTTGTTTTCCTTCTTCTTGCGGAAGAGAATTGCCTGAACAGGGAAGAAAGCAATAAACTGGAAGAACATACATCCGAATGTTGAAATAAAGTTTGAAACATCAACAGACCAATTCCAACTGAGGAAGAGGTTGTAAAGTGTAGGTGCAAGCCATGCAGAGACGAGGAGAATGATAACTGTGCAAACAATGTAAATGGGAAGTGTTACGGCAATGTTGGCACTTGATTTGAAAGTCTTTTCTCTGTTGATGAAGAATGCAACAATCTGAGCGACAACGTTTGATACGTTGAATGCAATGCAGTAGCCGAGACCGCCGAGGATGATTTCATTAGTTTTAGGGTCTGTATTAACCGGGTAGTTGAAAACGGGAACACCGTTAATAACGAGCTTCACAAATTCCTGATCAAAAAGTTCCTTAACGGCAGGAATCTCAGGAATAATTTTGACTAATGCAAACTGAACAATACAAGCGCCGAGACTTACGATAATAAACTTTACAAAGACCCAGAGCTTTTTGAGAAAACTGTTGTTGCCGGTTGATTTTTCCATGTTTCTGTCTCCTAACATATTAAATTCGACTAATTATACCATCTAATGATAAATTTGGCAAGTGGAATGCTAAATTTCTTTATTTAATCAGCTGATAGTGTGATGTATCGTTTATGTATCTGAAAACGGTATCGCCCCATTTGTATGTACCCGGCTTGTAATAGGTTACTCGTGTTACGCTCGTATTGTAATAATCAATGTCAAATGCGGGTGATGTTTTATCAAGCCCCATTATGGTAAAAACAAGGTTGGTTATAAATGCGGCGTGACTTACAATCACAACCTTTTCTCCGTTATTATATTTGTTTCTGAGATACTCTATTACAAATCTTGCTCTTTCATTTACCTTGCCGTTTATTTCGTGGGTATCATATCTCATCCTTGTTTCGGTGACGTCACATCCCTCTGCATAAACGGCATCCGGAAAGAACTCTTTTATCTCGTCAAGCTCAACGCCCTTATATTCGGGGGTGACGCCTACTTCACAAAGTTCAGGCATAATTTTAAGCGTGCAATTTTCGGGTTGATGCTTGATAATTTCAACAGCTGTTCTTGCTGCTCTGAGCATTGCGCTTGAGTAGAATGCATCAAACTGCGTATCTTTAAGAAATTTGCCTGCTGCATCAGCCTGTAAAACACCTTTTTCAGTCAGTATAGGGTCTGTACTCTCTTTAAGCGTCAAGTCTGTGCGGCCTCCGTAACCTGCGTTGCCCAGGCTTTCACCGTGACGGATTATGTAAAGGTCAAGTTCAACAATCGGTCCCATAAGTTTCTCCATTTCTGTGTAGTATATCCATTTTATTTAAAGTTTCCGGTAATGTCAAGATAATAACCTTTTACATATTGTGTAGTGGTGATATGATTTATGTTAAAGGATATGACAATAGGCGTTCTTTTGCCTTTTTTCGGCACGGTAGCGGGTGCTTTGCCTGTGCTCTTTACTAAGAATCTGTTTTCACAGCGTGCAGGTAACGCTCTTAACTGCATGGCTTCAGGCGTTATGGTGGCGGCATCTGTATGGAGCTTGCTTATTCCTGCAATTGAGAGCTCGTCATCTTACTCCCGCTTTGCTTTTTTTCCTGCGGTCGTTGGCTTTTGGGCGGGAGTTTTGTGTTCGATTATAACCGACCGTTTGGTCGAGAGATTCAGCTCAGCCGGAATTTTACGGCGCTCGGAAAAACACAAAAGCACTCTTGTACTGGTTTCTGCTGTTGCACTCCACAATTTTCCCGAGGGTATGGCTGTCGGCGTAGCTTATGCCGGACTTGTTTCAGGCAATGCAAATGTAAGCGCAGCAACGGCTTTTGCTCTGTCCTTAGGAGTTGCTGTGCAGAATATTCCGGAAGGTGCGATAATCTCTCTTCCGCTAAGGTCAAGCGGTATGGGTAAATTCAAATCTTTTTTTCTTGGGGTGCTGTCCGGTGCGGTTGAGCCGATAGGCGCAATGTTCACAATTTTGCTGTCTTTTTTGTTTGTGCCGTTGCTTCCTTATTCGCTTGGTTTTGCGGCCGGCGCAATGTTAAGTGTTGTTGTGGGTGAGCTTATTCCCGAAAGCTCAGAGGATTCGGGCAACGCAAAAAACACTTTGTTTTTTGCGCTTGGTTTTGCCGTTATGATGGTGCTTGATGTTGCTTTGGGCTGATTGACAAAAAATGTGCTTTGTGCAATACTTGTATATAAAAAGAAGGAGAGGAAGTGTATTGGTGAGCGAAAATTTCTTTGACGTCTATCATAAATCGGGTGATGTGCCGAATTTCTGTTACAGAAGCGGTATGATGGTTTATGAAGAAAAGCTTTATAACGGTGCGCTTGTTTCTTGCGGATATAACGCATCAGGGTATCCGCTTGATGTGCTTTCAAATTTTCCTACTCATCTTGACAAAAGATATTACACTGAGCCGTATTCGTTTAATGTTGAAATTGATGGTCGCAGTGTTGATTACGGCTTGATTTTTAAGGATTTCAGCGTCGATAAAACGAACGAAAGAGCCCACGGTATTCTTACTCTTGATAGCTCAGATTTACCGGTCAGGCTGTATATTCACACTTTGCTTGACGGTTCTCAGATGTTTACGCGCTATATTGAAGTTGAAAACCTTTCCGATAAGCCTATATGCCTGAGCAGGCTCAGCCTTATCAGCGGCGGAATAGAGGATATGGATTTTGAACGCCTTACATCATTGCGCGATGTTAATGAGTTCTATTCCTACGGCTGTTTTGCTGATGACAGATGGGGAAGAGAGGGTGAGTTCGAATGGCGCGCTCTGAACAATGAAACAACCTGTATTGATACGCGCTACAACCGTGACCGATTCCGTCATCCCGTTGTTTTTCTGAAGAATAATCTTATGGGTAAAATCTGGTTTGCACAGATTGCGTGGAGCGGAGGTTGCCGTTTCACTTTTGATTATAACGCAAAAGCCGAAAATGCTTCTTCACATCTTGCTTTTAAGGCGGAAATTCTTTCACACAATCCGATGTACGTTATTGAAGCGGGAGAAAAGTTTAAAACGCCGGAGGTACACGTCGGTCTTGTTTATGGCGGTCTTGATGAAGCAATCAATGAAATGCATTCACACATCAGAAAATCTGTTTTTGAGTTAAAGGATGTTTCGCTCCTCGTAGGTTCAGGTATGGGTGCCGAGCACGATATGAGTGTTGAAACGTCGAAATGCTTTATAGACAACCTTGCTGAAATGGGTGCTGAGGTTTTTATTGTTGATGCAGGGTGGGCTTGCCCTCCGAATCTTGAGACGCAGTGGGGTGAGTATAACGGTGTAAATATTGCTGATGCTGACAGATACCGGAACGGTCTTGGTGAGTTGGTTGGTTATTGCCACTCAAAAGGGCTTAAATTTGGCCTCTGGGTTGATATTGACAGCGTAGGCAGGTTTGCGCCCCAGTATACGGAACACTCTGAATGGCGTCCGAGAAACAGTCTTGGCGAGCAAAGCGGCAATTTTGTCGATTTTTCGCGTAAGGATGCTGCACAATGGGCTGAAAATGAGCTTGTGCGCATTATTTCTGAATATGAGATAGATTTGCTCAGAGTTGACTGTAACGTTGATTATAAGGATTATTTCGGCGTTCGTGATACCGGTTTCGGAATAAAGGAATGTACATCAATCAGACATTTTAATGCCGTTTACGAGATTTTTCGAAAAGTGAAAGCTCGTTTTCCGGATGTTGTGTTTGAAAACTGCTCAGGCGGTGGCGGCAGAACGGATCTCGGTATGATGAAAGCGTTTAATCATACGTGGGTTTCCGATTGTCAGTGCGCACCTCATTCGGTATATATAACAAACGGTATGACGATGGCTTTGCCGCCCGAGAGGGTAGACAGGCTTTTTGCGGGAATGGGGTGTCATTCGTTCGGTTCGTTTGATCTGCATTTGCGTAATACAATGCTCACCCATATGTCCCTCAATGTTATTTCGCCTGTGTCGGCGGCGATGAATTCTCAACAGCTTGAATTTGTAAAGCACAGTATAAATGTTTATAAGAATTTTATTCGTCCGTTTTTGCCGTCAAGTAAGGTTTATCATCACACACCTGATGTGCGGTCTGCGGAGAAAAACGGTTTTGTTGCTCTTGAGGTTGCGTCGGAGAATAAACTCAGGGGAGCTGTTACGGTGTTTTCTTTGCCTCTTGCCGGAAAAGACCGCTTCAGAATATTTATTAAAGGAGCAGATGCGTCTCGCAATTACAGAATAACTCTTGATAACAGCGGTGCAACATTTACCGCTAACGGTGCTGAGTTGGTTCAAAACGGTCTGGAAGTGTCGATATCCGCTGAAATGGCTTCGGAACTTGTACTTTATGAAGCGGAGTGATTGTTGACATTATCTCTTTAATCTGTTAAAATTCGATTATTAAAATATAGGAGAGCATATTTATGAAAAGATTTTTGGGTGTATTCTTATCCGCTGCACTTATTATTTCAAGTGTTGCTGTCGGCTTTTCGGTATTTGCTGAAGACGAAACGACAAAATTTGCCGTCGCTTCCGACCTTCACTATGTTGTACCGAGAGAAGAACTTGAAGTTAACATTGAAGATGAACCTGTTTTTTGGTTTGCAAACCGCAGAGCTCAGCTTGAGAACGAAAGCGGATTCATTATTGATGAATTTCTTCGCCAGTGCGCCGAAGATGAAAATTGTGAGTTTGTTCTTATTCCCGGTGACCTTGCTAACGATGGCAGAATAGTTGCCCAACAGCATATCGACGTCGCGGAAAAATTAAGCAAGTTTGAGAAAGAAACAGGCAAATCTGTTTTTGTTATCAATGGCAACCACGATAACGGTACTGCTGATATTGATTTCAAATACAGTGACTTTATCGAAAATTACTATGATTTTGGTTATGCAGAGGCGATTGATACCCTTGAAGGCAATTGCTCTTACGTAGCGGACCTTAATGACGATTACCGTCTTATTGCGCTGGACAGCTGCGATCCTACCAAGTCAACCGAAGACGGTATGACCGACGAAAAGGTTGAATGGGTTATCAAGCACGCTGAAAAAGCTTATGAAGATGGCAAGTATCCCGTTCTTATGATGCATCACAATCTTCTTGATCATCTGCCTGTTCAAAGAGTTCTCAGCAGAAACTTTATCATCAGAAATCATCTTGCAACAGCCGAGAAGTTTGCAAATGCAGGCATAAAGCTTGTTCTTACCGGTCATGAGCACTGCAGTGATGCTGCCGTTTACACAAGCACAAAAGGCAACAATATCTACGATTTTGCAAATACATCTCTCACAATGGCTCCCACGAGTTACAGGATGTTCTCTTTAACAGATGAAGAAATCAGCTATGAAGAGAAGGTTATTGACAGCATTGATGTCGATGCACTCACAAGCACGGTTCATGGCTATCCTCAGGAAGCAATCGATATGATGAAAGAGGACTTCAGTGCTTATGCCAAAGCATTCCTTAAGAGCGGTATCGAGTTCAGACTCGCAAAGGGTATGAGAATGGAAGAAATAGGCATCGAAGAGGGTCAGCCCTTCTATAACCTTGTCTATACCGCTGTAACGGGCCTTACCGATGTTCTTGAAAAGCCGCTTTACGGCGAAGGCGGCATACAGGAAATGGCTGCCGAATACGATATTGAAATTCCGGACAGCGATTATTACAATTGCTGGGACGTTGCAACGGAGCTTGTCGGCGCTCACTATGCCGGAAGCGAGAATTATGATCTTGAGGGTACCGAGGTAACAATTTTCCTTCGTGCAGTTGCTCTTGTTCTTCGCAGCGATCTTGCCGCTATTGCCGATAATACACTTCTTTCCGCTGCAAATATGTTACTCAAAACCTTTGGTTATGAAGATGGTATAGCAGACAGCATCACTAAATTTGCAACCGAAAAGCTCGGCGGTGTTTCTACGGTTGAGTATTTCCTTCTTGCGCTTGTTTCTCCGCTCCTTCTCGAGTTTATTTCAGATGATGACGGAGTTGACGATAACAACGGTATACTTCCCGGTTACGGTGTAACCGGTTCTGATGTTTCAATGAATAATTTATCTGCAAAAATAAAAAATATAATTGATACTGTAATAATGTATATCACTTATATCATAAAAATATTGACAAGAGCAGCAGAGGTATTACCGCTGTAAACCGCGCAGAATCAACGATTTTTAATCCGCCCTCAAGCCTGAAAAAACTTTAGAAAAAAATATTTAAAAAAGTTTCAAAAAAGTGTTGACAAGAGGGCGGAAATGTTGTATATTAGTATGCGTCGCCGATATGAGGCGCGCATATATGGGAGCATAGCTCAGTTGGCTAGAGCACCTGCCTTACAAGCAGGGGGTCATAGGTTCGAGCCCTATTGTTCCCACCAAAAATGGCCCGGTAGTTCAGTTGGTTAGAACGCTAGCCTGTCACGCTAGAGGTCGACGGTTCGAGCCCGTTCCGGGTCGCCATTTTTTTTAAATGCCTCTGTAGCTCAGTTGGTAGAGCAGTGGACTGAAAATCCACGTGTCGCTGGTTCGATTCCGGCCGGAGGCACCAGCAGTGTGCGGATGTAGCTCATCTGGTAGAGCGCCACCTTGCCAAGGTGGAGGTAGCGAGTTCGAGCCTCGTCATCCGCTCCATTTTTTTTAACTAAATATGGCGCCATAGCCAAGTGGTAAGGCACGAGTCTGCAAAACTCTGATCCCCCAGTTCAAATCTGGGTGGCGCCTCCAAAATGAAAGTCTCAGAAATGGCTCTACAGAGCCGTTTGTGGGACTTTTTTCTTTTTCAAAAAAGTTGTTTTAAGAGGTTTTAATTTGCTATATTAGAATAAAAATTGTGGGAACTTTTGGGAATTTTTCCATTCTACACGCATTTTACACGCATTTTACACGCATTCTACACGCATTTTACTCACTTTTACTCACAAATACTCACGCATTACTCAAGAAACTTATATTTAAATTGTGAAAGGTATGCCGATTTATAGTTATCGGCTAACTTTATATTTACCGTTTTTTGCAGTTCGGCAAACTGTTTGATTTTTTTGTGGATTTTTCTGTTATTGTTTTTGGTATCAGCTGAAAACATCACAGGCAAATTTAGCACCGTGCCTGAAACCTTCTTTGTAACTACACAGTTCTAAATCTCCGCAGATAACGCCCCAAAGGTTTACATATTCAATAAAAAGCTCTTTTTCTTCGCCTGTAAGCCTTTCTCGCAGTGAATCCTCAATCTTACATAGTGAACCCATATCTTGCTTAAATGAGGCGTTTTCTTTAACATTTCGCAACTGCGGGTCAATGTTGCCATAGTAAAACTCTTCAATGAAACTCATTGGCTTGTCCTCCTCCCTCAAAACTGTAGCTATATTTTAAAACATCTTAATGCCAAACGTCACGTTCTATAGCGCACGAAGTTTTACGCGAATTAAGAATTATGGCCGTCTATAGCGCACAAAAAGATAAGAGTCCTGATAATTTGTCAGGACTCTTGTTACTTCTAAATGGGTAATATATCTAAATTAGCTTACTCTTTTTCTTCTTCCCAAGGCTTGTACATTGGAGTTTCCTTAATTTCTATACCGTAAAGCTTACAGAGTGCTGATGCACATAGATCTATCAGTTCTGTGTCCATCTCACTTTCAGGCTTTATAAGTTCATCATCAATACATCGGTGCAGTTCTTCTTCCGTTATATCATCTGATTCTGATTTGGAGAGTAAATTCTCTATAACAACGCGTTTTTCATACTCATTTTTTAATAATCCTGTTTCAAAAAACATAATCACTACTCCTTGTCATTATATGCTCATTTGTACTATGGGGAGTATATCCCCTTAATAATTAAGATTATAACCCCCGTAATAAAACATTGAACTGGGAGAGGTCAAATTGTAGGGTGTTTTGCAAAAAAATTAAAATAGCCTTCACTTATTCCCACTGGGAGAAAGCATTTGCACACCCAAATTCTGAATTGTTTACAAAGAGTTTAAAAATACCCTTCACTTATTCCCACCGAGAGAAGACATTTGTACGCCCTAATTCCGAAATATTTACAAAGAATTCAAAAAGTCCTCTCATTATGTTTGCACTGGGAAGATGCAAATTGGGGTGATTTTTCGAAAAGAAATTTTCAAAAAGTGTAATTGTGACGGCAAAAGTGCCGTCACAATTACAATAATTATTCCGTGTTATCTGTAGGACGACGGCAGAATTGCCGTCACAATTTTTTAGGTATCAAAAAATGCCCTCCCAAAAATCGGGAAGGCAAAAAAATTTCGTTTTATTTAGATGCTATGTTTTTGGTCAATTTTAATCGGTCTGAATCGTGCGGAATTAACTTTTGTCGAATGGATTTTGTTTTTACGATGAATTGGCATTTAGAAAAAACTGAACAGATAAAATTAAATTTTCAATGGTTTACAGTATATTTATAGATAGAAAAAATCTAAATTTCAGGTCAAAAAAACAAAAAGCTGTGTTTAAATTATTCTTGACAATTTATCGGTTTTTATATATAATAAAATGAGTTAGCGGTGGCTAACTGCTTTTTAAAATGTACGGTTAGCTGTAGCTAACCACTTTTTAGAAATGCTGGTTAGTGGCAGCTAACCCCGTTTTCTTATGTTGGAGTGGTGCAGGTGTTTATAACACAAGCAGTTCTCCGGTAATACATATTCTATATTTCGTACTCTAATATATTTCATCAGACACAGAGAAATACATAATATCAAATATCATTGAAGATTTCTATTACGGCAACATCTTGCGGATGTTTCCTGCTGTTTTTGATCTGACTGTTCTGCTACACAGTTTCTTCTTTTATTATTTTGCCGTTACTGTCTGTGAATATGAGCTTAATCTCATCTTGGTTAAAAATATATCCGCAGCCCGCAAAATAATTTTCATCATCCTTTTCAACTGTGCTGCCTATTACCACAGGGCTTATACTCCCGTTAGTGTTCCACTCAGTATTTTCAGGATAATAGACGTTGAGTTCGTGTGCATGGCCGCAAATCATAACCTCAGGCTTAACATTCTCTCTTAAAAGTCTTGCCCATTCAGCGAAAATATCCTGCTCTATATCAAAAGGAGGGTTATATCTGTGAGTAAAGGCATTGTGAGAAATCAAAAGCTTATGCTTAATACCCTTGAACTCATATTCATTTTCTTTGTTTTTGATTATCTTCTTCAAAAATTCAGTCTGGCGTTCCCTGAAAGCATGGCAGGCAACGGTAAAGCCGTATTCTTCGTGATCGTCGGGCTTATCTTCGCCACAGTCAAGCAGTATTCCCCATATATTACCGAGGCGGAAGCTGTAATATGTATTACCCAAGTAACTGGGAGTGTAATCGGCAAATTTCTCTGCAAAATCACCTCTTAAATCGTGGTTACCTCTTGAGAATATGCAGGGTTTTTCACCTTTCATTAAAAGTGAGCATATTTCGTATATGTTAATAAATTTTGAAGGGTCACCGCTGTGTTCGATAACGTCTCCGTTTAAAATGAGAAAATCAATATCACCGAAAGTTTCCGCAGCCCTTACGGGCTCTTTGATAAGATTATGAGCATCAGAGATGTGGTAAGCTCTTATACCCTTTTCGGGTATGGGACAGAATTTATATCTTTTTTCCAGTACTTCTTCGGTTTCGGTGAAATACGGCTTTCTTTCAATAACAGGTCGGATGCAGACAGTGTATTCCCCGGCTTCATCCAGTTCATCCATAGGCACCTCAACCCTGTGTATCTCATTTCTTGAACGCATAATACCGTTGGATTCATCATAATAAAATTTATCCCTAACCTTAACAAAGAAAAGGCCGGCTTTTTCACAGGGCATCATAATTTGATAAGATTTATCCACCGCAAAAACTGCAGGGTCAAACTTAAAAAACTCACTCACACTATATTGCTCCTTAATTGTTTTATTAATATATTTCCGGTTAATGCGGATATGTAACTTTTCTGTCTGTGATGAGTTCAACAACGGATTGATAAAGCTTCATAAAGCTTTCCTGAACACTGCCCTTTACCGCAAGCTCAAAAGCAATTCTCTTTGAATATTTGTCACCGTTATCTTTTGCGGTTTCTATATAATCAAAATCAAAAACATCATAAAGACGCTCAACTCTTGTATCATAGGTTGAAGTATCATTTTCATCAATTTCAACAACACGGTAACCGTACTGAGTTGTGTAAGCCAGACCTTTGTAACGGGTCATGGGAGAGGTAAAGATATCAATCCCCTGATTTCTTACACCGAAGGCATTTGTGTGGTCGTGACCTGTAAACATCGCAAGCACATCGCCGTTTTCAATCAAAGCATCAAACTGACCGTCGTTATAATATCCGGGGCAGGGCTTTTCGTTGAGAGTGCCGTAGTTCACATTTTCGGGGTCGAAGGCATAATATTCGTCTTCATTATAAATATGCTCAATTGCATAAGGCTGTTTTGAATC
>JAZSOM010000035.1:0-54230 GCA_045536955.1 Acutalibacteraceae bacterium | reverse complement strand
CACTTTTACAACAACGAAAGAATCCAATTAAAAACGAAACTGACTCCGCTTGAAAAACGAAGTCAGTATGTCGCTTAAAATTTAATATTCCCTACCATAGGGGGCTTTTTTGTACTGTCCGCACAATTTGGGGCAGTTCAACATCGCATCTGCTGCTTTTGTGTTTTCATTTTTCTTTTCATTTTTTGAGCTTTGGCTGTTACACACCTGTGCGAATATCACTTGCCGGAACCGAGCATTTTTTTGATTCGTGTTTTATCGATGATTGCAATAAGAACAAGACCGACCACGATACCTGCAACACTTTGAAGCAGATTGAACGGAACGTTGGCAAGAACCGAAACAAAGCTTTTATAATAGAAACCTTCGAAAACATAGTAGCCGCCAACCATCACGAGCTGTGCAATAATTCCGCTGACAAGGTATGCCGCAAATCTGCGCTTTTCACCCATCATCTTGCTTAACAAGCGGAACATCAGACAGGCAACAAGCGCCTGCAAACCTTTTATGAAGAACGTTGCAACCGCATAAGCGGGATATCCGATAAGGTCAGCAATTGCCGAGCCAAGACCGCCTGCAAGAAAGCCATAAACAGGACCGAGCAGCCAGCCACAGACAAGCACGATACAGTCACCGAGATTTATATATCCGCCAAGCGGAGAAGGGATACGTATCGCAAGCGTTGCAACACAGACAAAAGCCGCAAGCAAAGCCGAAAACACAAGCTTCAGAAGGTTGTTTTTTGCTTTCATTTTCACTACCTCACATATAAAAATATACTGCTATTTTATTACTGCAAAGGTTGTATGTCAATGTTTAATTTGCATAAATCGAAAATAATTTTGCTGATATTTTCATAAGATTTACTTTTTATTGAAGATGTGATAGTATGTTTTTATTAATGTAAAAGGAGCATGTTATGACATTTGAAATAAAAGGCAAGGACTTTATAAAAGACGGAAAACCTGTCAAACTTATTTCGGGTGCGGTGCATTATTTCCGCAATATGCCCGACACGTGGGCTGATATTTTCAAAAAGCTGCGCGCAATGGGCTGCAACTGCGTTGAAACCTATTGCGCCTGGAATATGCACGAAAAGCAGCCGGGCGAATACGATTTTTCAAACAACCTGGACATCGCCTCCTTCCTCAGGGCAGCAGGCGAAGAGGGACTTATGGCAATTGTGCGCCCCGGCCCTTACATCTGCTCAGAGTGGGAATTCGGCGGTCTGCCGTGGTGGATTCAGTCTGACGAGGACATTGAAATACGCTGTATGAACAAGGCATACATAAAGCATTTTGACAGATATCTTGACCGTATGTGCGATGAAATAAGACCTCTGCTGTGCACAAACGGCGGCAACGTCATTATGGTGCAGTGTGAGAACGAATACGGCTACTACGGTGATGACAAAGATTACCTGAACTACCTAAAAGACGGCTTTATCCGCAGAGGAATTGACGTGCCGCTTTTCACTTCCGACGGCACAGGCAGAGAAGACCTGCTTGACGGCACAATTGACGGCTGCCTTGCGACGCTGAATTTCGGCAGCAGAGTTGAAGAAAACTTCAAAGCACACGATGAGCTTTTCCCCGACAGCCCGAAGATGTGTATGGAGATGTGGAACGGCTGGTTTGACGCCTGGGGTGATGACAAGCACCACACAACCTCGGCAGAGGACTACGCAAAAACCGTTGACGATATGCTCAGCCGCGGCAGCCTTAATATGTATATGTTCATCGGCGGCACAAATTTCGGCTTCACATCGGGCGCAAACCATTACGAAAAATATCTGCCCGACGTAACAAGCTACGATTACGACGCTCCGCTGACCGAATGCGGCGACACAACGCCAAAATATTTTGCGGTGCGTGAGGTTATCAAAAAATATATTGACTATCCCTTGCCCGAAGTGCCTGCAAACCGCGAAAAGAAGGCATACGGCAAGGTAACTCTCGGCGAAGCAATCGGCTTTTTTGATGCACTTGACGTGCTTTCATCGCCGATTCATTCCGACGTGCCCAGATGTATGGAGTACTACGGCACGGGCTACGGCTACATCGTCTATCAGACAAGGCTAAACCGCGACTATGACGAAAGCGAGCTGACACTTACCGAAATCGGCGACCGCGCACAGATATATATAAACAAAAAGCTTGTCGGCATAATTTACACAAACGATGAAGAACTCAGCGTTGACATTACCGCAAAAGAGGGTGACAAGCTGACGATAATCTGCGAAAATATGGGCAGAACAAACTTCGGTCCGAAGATGATGAAACGCAAGGGTATCGCAGGCAGATGTCTGCTCGGCGACAGAATCCATTTCAACTGGAACGCCTATCCCCTGCCTATGGATAACCTTGAAAAACTCAGCTTTTCCGCCTCTGAAACCGAGGAAAAATCTGTTTTTTACAGAGGTTGCCTCACCGTTGATGAAACAAAAGATACTTTCCTGAAGCTCGATAATTTCACAAAGGGATTTGTTGTAATCAACGGTTTCAACATCGGCAGATATTGGGAAATCGGTCCGCAGAAAACGCTGTATATTCCCGCTTCTCTTCTCAGAGAAGGCGAAAACGAAATCATCGTTTTCGAATCTGACGGAATTAAAGGCACACCCGAAATCGAATTCTGCGATAAGCCTGTGCTTGAATAATAATTTATTTGGAGATCAATTGTGGCAACACTGCTTTTAATTGTTATTTACTGCACTTACATTGGTCTTGGTGTGCCCGATTCGCTTTTCGATCTGATTGCACAGGCTCTTACAACCGCAATTTTCCCGTATTTTCAGGCAGTGCTCTTCCTGCTCACCCTGATTTGTATGCATCTGCTTGAAACAAGTGTAAAAAAGATGAAACCGCAAGGAGAATAAAGCTATGCTAAGCAAAATAATCTGTGATTTTGCCCCGAGTGAGCAGAACAACCGTAACAGCGAGGGCTCGTTCCTGACCCTGGATAACGGCGCAATATTTTTCACCTATTCACGCTATGGCGCAGAGGGTGACGACGACGGTGCGGTGTCAGATATTTACGCCTGTGTTTCAACCGATGGCGGCGAAAGCTTTTGTGAGCCGTATCCGCTTATCACACATGGACAAATGAACGCCACAACGCTTATGTCCACAACGCTTATGAGAATGGCAAACGGCGATATCGGTATGTTTTTTCTTGCCAAAACCGAGGTGATAAACTGCCGTTGCTTTCTTATCCGCTCGGCGGATGAAGGCAAAACGTGGAGCGAACCGGTACTGTGCAGTGGAGATAAAGGCTATTTTGTAGTCAACAATGACCGAGTTATACGCACGTCAGACGGCAGAATTTTAGTACCTTCGGCAAAGCACGGCACTATTCTCTCGGCAGACGGCAGCATGATTGACGATATACTGCCGGGCGAACTTTATATCTTCGCTTCGGACGATGACGGCTGCACGTGGTACACCCTTTCAAAGGAAATTACAATCCCCCTGTCGCACGGTTGCACAACAGGCGTGCAGGAGCCGGGACTGCTCGAGCTTAATTCGGTTCTGTGGTGTTATATCCGCAACGATTCGGGCAGGCAGTATGAAGCTTTCTCCGTCGACGGCGGCGCAAGCTGGAGTGAGCCGAAACCATCATTTTTCACAAGCGCTGTATCACCACTGTCAACAAAGCGGCTTACAGACGGCAGAGTTATCGCCGTATGGAATCCCATACCCGTGTATAACGGCAGAAGTGAGGAGGTTGACGGCGTATGGACAGGCGCAAGAACACCTCTTGCACTTGCGCTGAGCAACGATAACGCAAAAAACTTTTCGGATTTGGAGCTTATTGAAACTGATGAGCGCTCAGGCTTTTGCTACGTTGCAATTCACGAAACCGAAGATAACGGTATTCTCCTTGCTTACTGCGCAGGCAGCGCGGAAGACGGCTGCACACTCAACCGACTCAGAATAAGAAAAATCAAACTTTAAGAGGTGGCAAATTATGAAAATAATAAAACAGACGGGATATGAAAAGATATTCCCTTACATTGCATATATTCCGGACGAAATCAGCGCAAAGCCCGCCCTGATAATTCAGCTTCACGGTGCAGGTGAAAGAGGAGACGGCGAAGCAGAGCTTGATAAGGTGCTTGTGCACGGATTTCCTAACGTTGTAAACGATGATAACCTCAAAGACTGCATCCTCATTATGCCCCAGTGTGCCTGCGACAGCTTCTGGGTTGCGAGAATAGAGAGCATCAAAAAATTCATTGACCAAACCATTGCCGAATTTTCGGTTGATACAGACAGAGTATATCTTTGCGGAATAAGTATGGGTGGCTACGGCACGTGGAACACGGCTATGGCGTACCCCAATATGTTTGCCGCAATAGCACCCTGCTGCGGCGGTGGTGCGGCCTGGGGCGCCTCAGTGCTGAAAATGCCTGTTTGGGCTTTCCACGGACTCGCTGACGATGTTGTTCTGCCACGCAACACAACAGATATATTTGACAAGCTGAAAGAAACCAACCCTAATGCTAAATGTACGCTTTATGAAGGAGTGGGCCACGATTGTTGGGACCAGGCATTCTCCGTGGAGCTGCTCGAGTGGCTTCTGTCACACAAAAAATAAACACGGGCGGCAGATTGCCGCCCTTACATTTTGGTGTATAGCCAATAAACAACTCCGTAAATCACACTTGCGGCAGTACCGTAGACTATTACTGGGCCTGCTATTTTGAACATATTAGCCGCCGTGCCGAGGATATTGCCCTCGGTTTTGAACTCCATTGCAGGTGATACAACCGAGTTTGCAAAGCCCGTAATCGGCACGATTGTACCTGCACCCGCAAAGCGTGCAATTTTATCAAAAACGCCAAGCGCCGTGAGCACCGCGGCAATCGCAACCAGCGAAACGGCAACAAGAGTTGACGCTGTATCCATGTCCGCACCAAGGTAAATATAAAGCTGTCTCAGCGCCTCTCCGAAGGCACATATTCCGCCGCCGAAAAGGTAGGCCAGCAATACATTTTTTATTTTGGGCGATTTGGGCACAGCCTCGTGCACAAGTTTTTTATAAGTGCTTTTATCCATAAAAACAACCTCTTTTCCGATAGTTATTTTTATCGCAAAAAGAGGTTTTATTCATTATTTCTGTTGATTTAACCGCTGTGTTGTTATAGAATGGTTTGCAGAAAACGAAGGAGCGAAGCGAAAATGAAAAACATCGTACTTATCGGTATGCCTGGTGCGGGCAAGAGCACAATCGGTGTCCTGCTCGCAAAATCAATGCTTTACAGCTTTGTCGATACAGACTTGCTCATACAGAACGAACACGGCAAAAGTCTTTGCGACATAATAGACAGTGTCGGCACAGACGGGTTCCTGAAAATCGAAAACGACGTTATATGCGGATGCGAATTCAACCGCTGTGTTATCGCAACCGGTGGCAGCGCAGTATACGGCGCTAAGGCTATGCAAAAGCTGAAAGAAAACTCTGTTTTTGTCTATCTCAATCTGCCGCTCAACGAGATCGAGCGCAGGCTCGGCGACATACACACAAGGGGTGTCGCAATGAAAAACGGCACAACCGTTGCCGAGCTTTATGGCGAAAGAAAACCGATTTATGAAAAATATGCCGACGTCACCCTCAACTGCTCGGGACTTACGGCAGAGCAATGCGTAGATGCAATAATTGAAAAGGTTAAATAAAATACTGCACAAATAATGTCGTCGGATAGAGATGAAGAAGCTGTTTTCTTCCGACGATAGGCGTATGCGATACGTCGAGTCGGAAAAAACAGCTAAAAATAAACAAAGTTTTAAAACCTCGGAATTATCATCCGCAAAAAAACACGGACCTGTATTGAGTTTTATCCTCTGCAGGCCCGTGTTTTCAGTTTATTTTGTTCTTCGCTCTATACGGCGACATTTTACTGATAAATTTTTACGTAGTCGACAATAAACTCTGTGTGATAATTTTCCTTATCAAGCTCTGCAAGCTTATCAAGATCGGGAATTTCGAGCGAAACGATAACGTCCTCCATAACCTCGGAAACACCGTTGCCGAAAGATGAGCGCGCTGTTTCAACGCCGTTAATATAGAAAATATACTCGTCGTCAGTCCACTTGAGACCGTAGGTATTATATTCGTCATACACATCGTTGCCCTTGAATTCGCCGAGAATGCGTGACTGAAAGCCCTCCTGCACGCCGTCGACACCTGCGCAGTGGATTGTCTGTGTGACGGAGTTTCTGCTGAGGAAAGTGGGTGTACCGATAGACTCAAAAATATCAATTTCCGCGCCGCCTACACCGCCCTTGGAAACAGAAGCGGTATACGGGCTGTCAGCCTGAATCCAGAATGCAGACCAGAATCCGTCGCCCTCATTTACCTTACAGCGAATTTCAAAGTAACCCTTACAGTATCTTTGCTTGAGTTTGATCATACCCGTGTACCAGCCCTCGCCATACGTGCCGTCAGTCTGGTAATCACCTGTCATAATCATATTGCCGTTTTCAACTCTGACCTGACTCTCTGCGTTGAAACCGCCTCTTCTCGGGCCGCTTCCTCTGTAATCCCATACACTTGTATCAAGCTGAGTACCGTTGAATTCATCTTCAAAAACAAGCTCGTAACCACTCAGGTCAAGCTCGGGACCACGGGGAGTTAAGGGTGTATCAAAAATTATAAGGCCGAAAATCTCAGCAATTGCAACTATTGCCGCAATAATCTTTTTGGGTGAAAATGAGAAAAGCTGTTTGAAATATGTACCGAGCTGATTGAAGCCCCACACCTGTCTGTAAGCAAACTTGAGTTTTTCGGTAAGAAATTTATCGAGCATTTTAAATCACTCCGTTCTGGTTAAAGCTTTATTTTGAATACAACCTTTGTAACCTCGGCACTGTCAGCACCTGCGTTAACACAAGGCTTATGAGCATCCTCCGGCAGAAGGTAAACAAAGGTGCCTGCGTCGAGAATTATGCTGCTGACATATTCGGGGTCAGCATAAAAGCCGATGTCGCCGCCCTTGGAAAACTCTTCGCTGATTTCATCCGTACATGCTGAAATATGAGCCCAGTCGATACGCTCTGCGCCCCTGAGCACAATCTGAACATCCGCATATCTGCGGTGGGCCTCAAGCTGTTTTGTATCTGCCGCACCCGTTGTGTAAGTTGAAATATTTGCCTTGAGCTTATCGGGAATCAGCTCATAGTTGCCGTCAGCCTTGGGTGATGAAAAATATTCGTTTACGAAATCAAATATTTTTTCAAACTCAGGGCATACGCCGCAATAGGTTTTAAGGTCCCTAATTTTACCGACTATCATAGATTCTGAGCCTCCGTATAAAATTGATGTGATTTAATTATACTATTTTCCGCAGCAATTGACAACCGTAATACAAAATAAAAAACGGGAGAAACCGCAATTCCCCCCGTAAAATATTACTTAAAAACCGAACATCGCAAAAAAGTCTCTGAAAATCTTAACGATGTACTCAAGGAACTCGAGAACAACGCTGATAAAACTGAAAGCAGCTTCCGTATTTTCGAGGTTGCCGGTATCTGTTGCAGGTGTGCCGTCGTAATCGGATGTATGTGAGTAGAGCCAGGAAATCATACCGTCGGGGCTCTTGAGCTCAACCGTTTTGCCTGTGGCATCAACCGTTGAAGCGTAGGGATATGCGCCGTCATCGTAAGAGAACATATCGCTGTTTACGGCAAACCATGCGTAATGAGCACTCGGGCAGGGTTCACCGTCGGCAAAGCAGACCTTCTCAAGTGTTGTAAAGCGGCAATCGGAAGCAACTGCCGTTGTGTTGCAAAGTCTTTCCCAACCGGGAGCAACACTGCCGTTGTAATTTACAATCGGGTCAGGCTTGCCTGACGTAAGCCATACGGGAATATCCTTGATAAGCTCAAACTGGCTTGTCGAGGGTGACATTGCGGGACAGATGGGGAATATAGCAGCAAACATATCGGGATATGCAACAGCCATATTGTAAACCATTTTACCGCCCATTGAGTAACCGCCGATATAGATACGGCTGAGGTCGATGTTATCGCCGTACTTTTTTATAAAGTCATCGATTGCAGCGCGTGTGGGAAGAACCATTGATGTGCCCCAATAATTCAGATGTTCCTCACGCGAACGGGGTGCAAGAATGAACGCACCGTCAGCGTCGCCGAATCTGCTCTGGAATTCTTCGCTCGCCCAGAATGCAACGTAGTTTTCGTTAACCTGCTCGCCGTTGTATGAGCCGTCACTCATACCGTGGAACCAGATAACAAGCGGATACTTCTTTGTATCGTCATTCTTTACGGGTGAGAAATACATATACTCGACTGAATAATCACCCGCAACAGGACCTTCGCCCTCTTTAAACTGCTCTCTGAGATTGCCAACCTGAGGTCTGAGATCAACGGCACTTACACCGACACAGGTGCCGAACAACATAAGAACTGCCAGAACCACCGAAATAAATTTCTTCATAAGTGTTATTCTCCTTTGCTTTTTTCTTGTAAATAATTTTAACAAAATCAACCAAGTATGTCAACTATGCCGCAGGTTGTGTCGACATACGCATCTGCACCCGCGGCAATAAGCTCTTCCTCGCAGAAGCTGCCTTTGACACCAACAACGTAGCAGCCTGCCGCCTTGCCTGAAACGACACCCGCAACAGCGTCCTCAACAACCATACAGTTTTCAGGGGAAACACCTACCGCCGCGGCAGCCTTCAGATAGATTTCGGGATCAGGTTTTTTATGCGTTATATCACTGCCTGTGATAACAGCATCGAAAACGCTTTCCTCAACACCGAGCACGTTTATGTTTGTAACAACCTTGCGTCTGTCGGCAGAGGATGCGACTGCAAGGCGGTATTTTTTCTTGAGTTCGGGCAGAACGGTACTCATATTCGGTGCGGCATCAACAATAGTGCCTGCAAGCTGAATATAAATTTCGTAACACTCATCCTTCATCTGCGGCAGGTACGTGCCGCCGTTTTTCTCAACAACTCCGCCGATTGCGGCATCCTCACCCATACCGACAAAATCGTTGAAATCTTCCAACTTTGCTTCAATACCGTACTTTTCCTTAAGATGTTTGATACAGCACTTCATAAGCGGAATCTCAGAGTCCACAAGCACTCCGTCCATATCGAATAAAATTGCTTCAATCCTCCTCATTTTCATACCCCCAGCCGTCTATTCCTTTGCGCTGCATTGCGCCGATTATCTTAGAACGGATATCACCGTATTTTTTCTCAAAACCTGAAAGCAGCTGCTTCATACTTTCGCGCTCCGTCGTACCGTCGGCAGGACATCTGCTTTTCACCACAGGCAGCTCCATTCTGCGAACAATACGTGCAGGCTCACTCTCACGGCAGAATATCATCGGACGGATAACGTGAATATCTTTACGTGAAAGATAGGTCACGGGCGAAAAACAGCCTATGTGACCGCCGTTGAGCAAATTCATCATAAACGTTTCCGCCGCATCATCCATATGATGGCCGAGAGCAACCTTGTTACACCCCGCCGCCTTTGCCGCATCGTGCAGAGCACCCCTGCGCATTTTTGCACACAGGCTGCAGGGATTCTTTTCATTGCGGCTTTCAAAAATTATCTTGCCGAGTTCAGTGCGCTTGATAATATATTCCACCTCAAGCTCTGCACATAGTTTTTCAAGCGAAGAAAAATCCGTTTCCTCACCGCCGAAGCACGGGTCAAGCGAAATCGCAACCAGCTCAAACGGCTCCGGATAAAAGCGCCTGATATTTGCAAGAGCAACAAGCATAGCCGTGCTGTCCTTACCACCGGAAAGACCGACCGCCACTCTGTCACCCGCAGATACCATATTGTACTTTTCCATAGCTGAGCGCATATGGCTCATCATCTTCTGCATTTTTGATACCTCAATTAAGTTGATTCCCTGTCGTATATCGAGACACCAAGGAAAGAGTTATCCTCTGTCTTTACTTTTAATACCTCAGTTAAGTTGATTCCCTACCGCACATTGAGACACCGAGGAAAGAGTTATCCTCTGTCTTTACTTTTAATACCTCAGTTAAGTTGATTCCCTACCGCACATCGAGACACCAAGGAAAGAGTTATCCTCTGTCTTTACTTTTAATACCTCAGTTAAGTTGATTCCCTACCGCACATTGAGACACCGAGGAAAGTTTTTGCCTCTTTTTTAAGCAACCCTCAGTCACTTCGTGACAGCTCCCTTCAAAGGGAGCTTTTGGCGAAGCAATTTACAGCGATGTTAATTATAGCTTAACCTCCTTTTGAAAGGGCGAAGCACCGAAACGCCGCCTGTGGCGGATACAGTGAGGTGCTGAGAGGAAGAAACAAGGAGCAGTGCCGACGCTCCAAGGAAGGCAATGCGACTATGTTTCTGAAGGAGGTGGATTTTGCCAAGCAAAAGACGGAGGATTGTCAATCTTTAAGCAAAGCAACAATTTCGTCGCTGAGCTTCAGGTATTCTTCCTGTGAATCGAGGATTTTTTTTGCAATAAACTTCCACGAAAAACGCTCGCTGTAATCCTCTGCCGTATCGTCACGGTAGGGGTTGTTCTTTATGAGTTCGATTATCTCTCTGCTGATTTCAACATCGCCTTTGCGCATAACGCGCTTTGCGGTAAAAATCAGCGAATACTTATACGTGTTCAATCTGCCGAAGTAGACCGAGCGAAGATATCTGTTTTCCGTTATGACGCGCACCATATTGTCTTTGTTTTTGCGATGCATAAGATAGCGGCTTACTAGCCTTGCAACGCAGGCACTCGCCGCGCGCGAGTGAGAAAAAAGCTCCTCATTCTCTTTGAGAAAGCTGAGCACAAACTCAAGCGCCGCCTGCGGATTTTCAGCAGTAAGCGAATCAATCTTAAGCCCTGTTTCTCTTTCGTTTTCTATCAGGATTTCAGCCTTCATAATCAGCCACCAGCTTTTTGAAAGCGTTACCCTTTTCTTCAAAATTCTTATAGCGGTTATAGCTTGCTGCCGCGGGAGAAAGAAGGCACGCCTTACCTGCCGCGGTCAACTCAAAACTTTTTTCAACCGCTTCTTCAAGCGTTTCACAACGCACGATATTGAGCTTGCATCCCTTTGCCTCAAGCTCGGAAGCGATGTTGTAACCCGTTTCCGGCATACAGATGAGGTTATCAATCGGTGCGGTCATAAGCTCTGTGACGAAATCGGAATAATCAAGGCCTCTGTCCATACCGCCGACAATAAGCGTGCCGACGTTGCCGAGCGCTCTGACGTTGCCGAGCACCGCGTGAGGAATTGTTGCAATCGCATCATCGTAAAAGCTGATGCCGTTTTTGACGGCAAACTTTTCGAGCCTGTGAGCAATGCCGCCAAAATCGCTAACCGCTTTTTCGATCGCCGCATCGCTTACACCGAATTCGCGCACGGCTGTTGCGGCATAGAAAATATCCTGCCACTGAAGCTCACCCGGAAGTGCCTCGGTAAGGGTTGTGAGTTTTCTGAAAAACTCATCGTTTTCGTATGCCTTACGGCTGACCCTTACCATACGTGAACGCACAAAACTCAGGTCACCGACAATATCCTCAAGCGGCTGGTCCGCGTTTGAAATAAAGAGGTTGCTCTCATTCTGATAGCGGACTATGTTGAGCTTTGCACCGATATATCCCTCAAAGCCGTTGTAATGGTCAAGATGCTCGGGAAAAGCGTTTGTGAAAACGGCAACGTCGGGCGAAGCGTGAGAAAACTCAAGCTGATGGCAGCTCATTTCAATTACCGCAATCTTGCCCTCGATTTCATCAAGGCTTTCAAAAACAGGCGTACCTATGTTACCCATTATCATTGACTCAACGCCGTCCGCCTGAAGCATACGGTAGATAAGAGTTGTCGTGGTTGTCTTGCCCTTTGTGCCCGTTATTCCGATTTTGCGGCAGGGCACGAAACGCAGGAACAAATCCATTTCACCCGTTACTGTTGTACCTTCTTTTATCTCAACGTCACGCAGCGAAATACCCGGGCTTTGCATAACAATATCAAAATCGTTTATACAGTCAAGATAATTCTCACCGCAGATGAGTGTCACGTTACCATCATCAATATTAACGGGGTTTTTGTCGGCAACGGTAAGGTGCATATCCGGATAATGCTTTCTGATGAAGCTGAAAGTTGCCCTGCCCTCTCTGCCCAAGCCGAGAATGAGAACATTTTTATCTTTGAAAAAATCAATCAAACCCTGATACATAACAGTAAATTCCCTTTGCGTAATTTGATAAATGAAGAGGTAAACCCTGATTTACCTCTTCACAAAAACCAATTATTTATTTTTTAGCCTGTGCCGCAGGTGAACCGCAGCACTTTTTATATTTCTTGCCGCTTCCGCACGGGCAAGGATCGTTCGGGCCAACCTTTTCGTTTGCAGCTTTACGTACGGGACGCTTTTTGTCCGTACCGTCACCGCCGGCGTTGGTTGCAACTTCCTTGACCTTCTGCTCACGCTTTGTGTCGTCTTCCGTTCTTACCTGAACGGTGAGAAGCATTCTGACCGTATCCTGGCGGATCTGGCGTGTCATATCGTCAAACATCTCGTAGCCCTCGAAGCGGAAAGAAACTATGGGATCCTTCTGACCGTATGCACGAAGACCGATACCACGTTTGAGTTCTTCCATAGCATCGAGGTGATCCATCCACTTTGCATCAACGTTATCGAGAAGAACTTTACGCTCAAGCAGAGGCATAAGCTGGCCGAGTTCCTCTTCTCTTTCTGCGTAGCGTTTTTCCGCGCGCTCAACAAGTGTGATTCTGATTTCGTCACGGTCGTCTGCACAGTCGGCAAAATCATCCTCTGTGACAAGCCAGCCCATATAATACTGCTTGAGAGTATCTACGCTCCAATCCTTGGGATCGGCATCTGCGGGCAGATAGAGGTCAATCGCATCGTTGATGCTGTCGGTAACCATCTTCATCAGCGCTGTTTTGAGCTCCTCACCGTCAAGCACCTGATTACGCTGCTTGTATATGAGCTCACGCTGCTGATTCATAACGTCGTCATACTGAAGAACGTTCTTACGCATTGCAAAGTGGTTGCTTTCAACCTTCTTCTGTGCGTTTTCAACAATATTGGAGAATATTTTTGTATCAAGCGGCATATCTTCGGGCGCATTGAGACGCTCAAGCATCATCTGTGCCTTTTCGCCGCCGAAAAGACGTGTTACATCGTCATCAAAGCTGAGGAAGAACTGGCTTTCGCCCGGGTCACCCTGACGGCCCGAACGGCCTCTGAGCTGGTTGTCGATACGGCGTGAATCGTGACGCTCCGTACCGATTATATAAAGGCCGCCTGCCTGACGGACCTGCTCCGCCTCGTCCGCAATTTCCGCCTTATACTTTGCCTCAAGCTCAGTATACGTCTTGCGTGCGTCGAGAATTTCTTGGTTGTCGGTCTCTGCAAAGCCCGTTGCCTCGGCAATCATTTCCTCGGTGAATCCCATACGGCGCATCTCGCTCTTGGCAAGATATTCCTCGTTACCGCCAAGCTTGATATCCGTACCGCGTCCTGCCATATTGGTAGCAATTGTAACCGAGCCGTACTTACCTGCCTGAGCGATAATTTCAGCCTCTTTATCGTGGAACTTGGCATTGAGCACCTGATGCTTGATACCCCTCTTTTTGAGAAGCGAACTGAGAATTTCAGACTTTTCAATTGAGATTGTACCGACAAGAACAGGCTGTCCCTTTGCGTGACACTCCTCAATTCTGTCAAGGATTGCACGGAACTTGATCGGTTCGGTCTTGTAGATAACGTCGGGGTTATCCTTTCTTGCCATCGGTTTGTTTGTGGGGACCTCGACAACGTCAAGGTTGTAGATTTCCTGGAATTCGACACTCTCCGTCTTTGCGGTACCCGTCATACCGGAGAGCTTGTCAAACATACGGAAATAATTCTGGAAAGTGATGGTTGCGAGAGTCTTGCTTTCGTGCTCAACCTTAACACCTTCCTTGGCTTCGATAGCCTGGTGCAGGCCCTCGTTGTAACGTCTGCCGAGCATAATACGGCCTGTAAACTCATCAACGATAAGAACCTTGCCGTCCTTAACAACGTAATCTATATCGCGGCGCATAACGCCGTTTGCTTTGATAGCCTGATTGATGTGATGCTGAATCGTGAGGTTTGTGCCGTCCATAAGATTTTCGACGTTGAAATAGCGCTCTGCCTTTTCTACACCGCTTTTTGTGAGTGTGGCTGTGCGCGCCTTTTCGTCAACAACATAGTCACCGTCATCACCGACTGATTCAACGGTTTCTTTCTTGGAGTCAACCTCGCGCACAATTTTAACCTTGAGGCTCTTTGCAAATCTGTCGGCAAGGTCGTAAAGCTGTGTTGAAGCTTCACCTCTGCCGGAAATGATAAGCGGAGTTCTTGCCTCGTCGATAAGGATTGAGTCAACCTCATCAACAATGGCAAAGTTGTGTCCGCGCTGAACACGCTGTTCCTTATACTGAACCATATTATCACGCAGATAGTCAAAGCCCATCTCGTTGTTTGTGCCGTAGGTAATATCGGCGGCATAAGCCTCACGGCGCTGCTTATTGTCGCAGTCGTGCACGATAAGACCGACCGTAAGCCCCATAAAGCGGTAGACCTTGCCCATCCACTCAGAGTCGCGTCGAGCAAGATAATCGTTAACCGTAACAATGTGAACACCCTTGCCGCTGAGCGCATTAAGGTAAGCGGGAAGAGTTGTTGTAAGCGTTTTACCTTCACCCGTTTTCATTTCGGCAATTCTGCCCTGATGGAGCACAATACCGCCGAGCACCTGAACAGGATAATGCTTCTGCTTGAGCACACGCCACGCAGCCTCACGGCAGGCAGCAAATGCCTCAGGCAGAATATCGTCGAGTGTTTCACCCTTCTCAAGTCTTGATTTAAACTCAGGCGTTTTTGCCTGAAGCTCCTTATCGCTCAGACGGGAATACTCTTCCTCAAGGCTGAGAACCTTATCCTTAAGGGGAGTGATTCTCTTTAATTCTTTCTTTGAGTAGTCGCCGAATATTTTCGTAAAAATAGACATTGATTTACCTTCCTTATGTTAAACTTATGCATCTGAAATTACATTATACTCTATTATTTAATAAAAATAAAGTGTTTTGATGTCGGCAATGTAAATTTATGCGTGTTTTTTAAGCTTTTCCTCGTCCGCGATACACACGGCATTGCCGTTAAACACGATTGCCCCTTCGGAATTAAGCGCTTCAACCGCTTTGAAAAGTGTGTTTTTATCAAGTCCTATCTGTCCGGCAAGCCTGAGCATATCCTGCGGCAACGAAACTTCACCCTTCGAGTTGCGGGGACGCGAGAGAAGATATTCCGCGAGCTTGCTTTCGGCACCGGATTTTTTAATAACGGCACTTTGCGCCGACGTACCTTTTATTTCAGCCGACAGAAACTCAAGATAGCTTTTCACTGCCGAAAAATCATCCTGCAAAAGCCAGTCGACAGCCGATTTTTTTATAAAAACAATCTTGCTGTCCTGTGCAGCCATAAGCGAAATTTCACAGTCCTCCGACAAATAAAGTGTCTGTACGCCGAAAATATATCCGTCGGGTTTTGTTTCAACAATTCTTCTGTCCTTACAGATATGGCAACCACCCGTAAGAATCAGCCCGACAGCCTTTTTTACCCCGTGGCAGGGAAAAACCTGCTGACCCTTGGAAAATTCCTTGAGCAAAACATCTTCACTTGCAAGCACGTAACGCAAAGCGTCTTCTTGGACGCCTGAAAATGCAGGATGTTCCGAAACAAGCTTTACTGCCTTATCAAAAAGTTCCTTACGCGCCTTCATTTGTTTCCCTCCTGATTTTCCGACATATTTTAATTATTATAATACTCATCGGGGGTCTTGTCAATGCTGCGGCCTTTTGTGAAATATTAAAATGCACTTGAACTTTTACCTAAAAGCATATATAATTATATAGTTATAGTGGATAAGTATACGGAAGAGGTGGATATGTGATAAGCTTTCTCAAAAGAAGTAATCCGTTCTTTATATTTTTCATAGTCGCCTTTGCCGCCCATCTCTTTCTTCCGCTGAATTGGGGCGATGACAAGGTGTTCAGCGCTGAAGCCGGTTTACCTTTGAGCGAATTCCTTTACGGCAGCAGCAGAATCCTGACCGACACAATGACATACATATTCAACAAGTACAATATTTTGTGGCGATTGTTCAACCCCGTCGTTCTGACATTGCTTGCCGCAACGCTGTCAAAGCTTCTTTCTGTCAACAACAAAAGCATCAAATATGCTGTATGTCTGGCTGTTACGTTCCCGACAATGGTAATAGTTGACGCAGGCTTTATTGCGACAACCGTCAATTACCTCTGGCCCGTAACCTTCGGCTTGATTTCTCTGCTAATTTTTCAGAACATTGCAGCAAACACAAAGGTCCCTTTTTATGTGCTCATTCTGGGTATACCGCTCATTGTCTACGCAATAAATATGGAGCAGATGTCAGCTGTGCTCACCGCTTCACTGCTTATCGGTTGCGTATATCTGTTTTTTGTAAAAAAGAAGTTTCATATCTACCCCATTATTCAACTTGCCGTCAGTGCCTTCGGCGTACTTTACGCCTATCTCGGCAACACCTCCCAGGACAGCTCGCGTATGCTGCGTGAAACCGCACGCTATTTCCCTGACTTCGATAAACTCAATGTTTTTCAAAAAATCGAGCTTGGTTTTTCTTCTACAATGCACGGCCTTACAGTCGATTTAAGATTAGCATTGGTTGCGTTTCTTGCATTTACTGTGTTTATTTCAGTTGTCGCTTTTAAAAGGAAGGCACATATTTCCGCACGTATCACCTCAGTCTTGCCGATAGCCTTTGCGGTTATCTGCCCTGTTTTAAACGTAATCAAACCTTTTGAAAGCATAAAAAACTTCCGTATGAACAAAGCAACCTACAAATTCTCGCCTTTGGCGGATATTCTCTTCGTAATCGTGCTGATATGCGTGCTTTATACGGTCGCACGTTTGCTTGATGATAAGCTGCTCACACTAAAAGCCTTCACCGTACTTGCAGCAGGTATGGCGTCAAGAATGCTTATGGGATTCTCGCCGACGGTATGGGCTTCCGGATACAGAACATTCTGTATAATGATAATTTCGTTTATAATTGTATCGGTTATAATATTCAACAGAGAAAGGACTGTCACAAAGGACAGCTTGGTGAACCTAATATGAAACTCGGAATCGTAGGTCTACCCAACGTAGGCAAGAGCACACTTTTCAACGCAATTACAAACGCCGGTGCACAGTCGGCAAACTATGCATTCTGCACAATCGAGCCAAACATCGGCGTTGTAAACGTGCCGGACAGCAGGCTTGACAAGCTCGCCGAAATGTATAACCCCGACAAATACACACCCGCAGTTATCGAATTTGTCGATATCGCAGGTCTTGTAAAGGGCGCTTCAAAGGGCGAAGGTCTCGGCAACAAATTCCTTGCAAACATCCGCGAGGTTGACGCAATCGTTCACGTTGTGCGCTGCTTTGTCAACGATGATATTATTCACGTTGACGGCAGCATCAACCCGATGCGCGACATTGAAACCATCAACCTTGAGCTTATCTTCTCCGATATTGAGATGATTGAGCGACGTATCGACCGCACGGCAAAGGCTATGAAGGGCGACAAAACGCTTGCAGGCGAGCTTGAATTCCTCAAGCGCGTCAAGGAAGAACTTGAAAACGGCACACCCGCACGCAACATCGAGTGCGACGAAAACGAGAAAGAGATTCTCTCTCAGTCAACACTCCTCACGGCAAAGCCCGTAATCTACGCCTGCAATATGAGCGAGGAGGACTTTGTCGACGGACTTGACAAAAACGAAGGCTATGTTCAGGTTTGCGAAATCGCAAAGGCAGAAGGCTCCGAGGTGCTCCCCATCTGCGCAGAGCTTGAAGCTGAAATCGCTTCACTCGACAAAGAAGAAAAAGAGATGTTCCTCTCCGATCTCGGCATTGAGCAGGGCGGACTCGACCTTCTCATTCAGCGCAGCTACAACCTGCTCGGTCTCATCTCCTACCTCACGGCAGGCAAGCCCGAAGTCAGAGCCTGGACAATTAAGCGCGGCACAAAGGCACCGCAGGCAGCAGGCAAAATCCACAGCGATTTTGAAAGAGGTTTCATCCGTGCCGAGGTTGTTGCATTTGACGACCTTATGGCTTGCGGCACAATGACAGCCGCAAAAGAAAAAGGCCTTGTACGAAGCGAAGGCAAAGAGTACGTTATGCAGGACGGTGACATCGTTCTGTTCAGATTCAACGTATAAAACGCGAACCCCCTGCTTCACAAAACAAAAGGGAACAGAAGGTTATTTTTATGGGCGTAAGAAACTGCAAAAGAATTATTGTAATCGGTAACTGCGGCAGCGGAAAAACCGTATTCGCAACAAAGCTTGCAGAAATTCTCGGTCTGCCGCTCACACATCTTGACGCCGAATTCTGGCAGCCGGGATGGCACGGCACACCGCGCGAGCAATGGCTCGAAAAAGTAAGGACGCTTTCTTCGGGCGACGAATGGATTCTCGACGGCAACTATGGCTCAACGCTTAAGGAGCGTTTTCTTGCAGCGGACTGCGTGATATTTATGGACATTTCACGCCCGACCTGCTTTGCAAACCTTGCAAAAAGACGTATAAAATACCACTCCAAGCAACGTCCCGATATGCCGGAGGATTGCCCCGAAATCATACGCCGTGACGAGCTGATAAGAACGTGGAATTATCCCAAGGCAGAGCGAAACAGAGTACTCAGCTATATGGCGCGCTTCCCGAGAGAGGAAATGCACACCTTCTACACACTCAAAGCCGCCAGGCAATGGTTGAGAAAACTTGAACAAAAGACAAAAGAAGACAAGGAAAACAACAAGGTATGATATTCGGTAAAAAAGCTTATTCCGGCGGCCCTGAATACCTGATAGTAGGTTTAGGCAACCCCGGCAGACAGTATGAAACAACGCGCCACAACGCAGGTTGGCTGTGTATGGACCTGCTGTCAGACAAGCTGAACACAAAAATAAACAAAATCAAATTCAAATCAACGGTAGGCGAAGCCGATATAGGCGGCCACCGCTGTCTGCTTATGAAACCGCAGACGTTTATGAACCTCAGCGGAGAGGCAGTGGGCGAAGCCTGCAAGTTTTACAAGATTCCACCCGAAAAAGTTATTGTAATTTTTGACGATATTTCACTGTCTTGCGGCTCACTTCGGATCAGACGCAAGGGAAGCGCAGGCGGACACAACGGAATCAAAAGCATTATTCAGCATCTGGGAAGCGACAATTTTCCCAGAATCAAGCTCGGTGTCGGTGACAAACCGCACGCCGATTTTGACCTTGCCGATTATGTGCTTTCAAGCTTTTCAAAGGATGAAATTCCGCTTATGAAGCAGGCAATGGAAAAAGCCTGCGACGCACTCGGCTATATGACAGGCGGAAAAATTGACGAAGCGATGAGCAAATTCAGCCACTAATCCGCAAAACAAAACACATTGCAGGGGGTAGGTAACACTATTCCCTGCCTTTCGCCGTTCAACAAGGACAAAACCGTTACGTTTTTTCAGGAGGAAAAATGTCAGGCATCACACAGTTTACAAAAGGATTATTTGAATATGACGAGCTCTCACGTGCAGTTGACACAAACCGGCTGCCAATGGGTGTGCTCGGGCTTTCGCATATCCACAAGGCTCATTTTATACATTCGCTGTGCGAAGAAAAAAAGCGCCGTGCGCTCATCATAACGCCGGACGAAAACTCAGCAACAAAGCTAAGGGACGACCTTATCTCCATGGGCACTGCTGCCGCTTTGTATCCTGCGGGCGACTTCAGCTTCCGCCCTACTCAGGCTCATTCCCGCGATTATGAGCAGCGAAGGCTCGGCGTGCTTTCATCAATGGCGCAGCAGACGGTTGACGCTGTTGTAATGAGCGTTGAGGCAGCACTTCAGCTGACAATCGAGCCCCATATACTGCGCAGAAACACTATGGTTATTGAGGTGGGCAGCGAAATTCCGCTGGATATGATTTCGGACGACCTTGTTGCCGCAGGCTACACAAGGTGCGAGCTTGTTGAAGGCAGAGGTCAGTTTGCAATCAGAGGCGGACTTATCGACATTTTTCCGCCCTCGCTGGAAAGCCCCGTGAGAATCGAGATGTGGGGCGAAGAGGTTGACAGCATCGCATACTTTGAAACCGACACGCAACGCCGCACTGAGCAGATAGGTCAGGTGCTTATCACACCGGCAACGGGCATCCTGTACGAAAGCCCCGAATCGCTTATCGGGATTATCGAAACGCATAAAGCAACTCTGCGCGGTAAAGGCGCAGCCAAGGCAAAGGCTTTGCTTGACGAAGATATTGAAAAAATCCGCAACGGAATCAGGATAGAATCGCTCGACAGATATATGCCTCTGTTAGGCAACGGCGGAGCAACGGTGTTTGAGCACGCGGAGGGTTATATGCTCATCGTCTGCGAAACGTCAGCGGTCAAAACTCACGCTCAGGCAAGCGAAAAAATTCTGCACGAGGACATCAAAGCGATGTTTGAGGAGGGTGTACTCTCCAAGGGTATGGACAGGTTTGCCATCAGCTTTGACGAGCTCACCTCGATATATGAAAAAAAGCGCGCGATTTATTTTGACAATCTTCCGCGCGGAAGCTTCGACACTCCCGTCAAAAACCTTGTAACCGTTTCGGCGCGCCAGCTTCCGCCCTGGACGGGTCAGCTCACCGACCTCATAGAAGACGTGCGCCCCGCAATAGCCAAGGATTACCGTGCGGTTGTGTTTGCAGGCACGGAAAAGGCGGCAAAGTCGCTCGCGCAGGAGCTTCAGGACGAGGATGTAACAGCAATGTACTTTCCCGTTGAGCCCAAGGAATATCCGGCAGGCTGCGTCAGCGTAATCAACGGCAGTCTTTCGTTCGGATTTGAATACAATGCCGCAAAAGCACTTGTAATCACCTACGGTTCACGTCAGGCAAATCTCGGATCGCTGAGAAAGACAAAGAAGAAAAACAAAGGGCAGACCTTTAACAGCCTTGACGAGCTTCACAGGGGCGACTACGTTGTTCACGCAACACACGGCATAGGCATTTTCGACGGCATAAACAGCCTCAATGCCGACGGTATGATAAAGGATTATATCAAGATAAAATATGCCAAAGACGGTGTGCTTTACGTGCCCGTCACACAGCTTGACCTTGTTACGAAATATATCGGTCCGGGCAGCGAAACAAAAACGGTTTCGCTCAACAAGCTCGGCAGTGACGATTGGAACAGAACACGCTCAAGGGTCCGCTCAAGCGTTAAGGATATGGCAGCGGAGCTTATCAATCTCTACTCAAAACGTCTGAACATCCAAGGGCATGCATTTTCGCCCGATATTGATATGCAGAACGATTTTGAGCGCAGATTTGAGTTTGAGGAAACGGAAGATCAGCTTCGCTGCATTGCCGAAATCAAACGCGATATGGAAAAGCCGCATCCGATGGACAGACTGCTCTGCGGTGACGTAGGCTTCGGCAAGACAGAGGTTGCGCTGCGTGCGGCATTTAAGTGCGTTGCCGACGGCAAGCAGTGCGCAATTCTCGTGCCGACAACGCTTCTTGCAATGCAGCACTACCAGACAATCAAAAAACGCTTTGATACTTTCCCGATTGACTGTGATATGATATCACGTTTCCGTACACCGAAGGAGCAGGAAAAAATTCTTGCCAACCTGCGCAGGGGCTCACTTGAAATCATCGTAGGCACACACCGCCTTATTTCAAAAGATATAAAATTCAAAGACCTTGGTCTTGTAATTATCGACGAAGAACAGCGCTTCGGCGTAGAGCAGAAGGAAAAGCTGAAAGAGCTCTACCCTGCCGTTGACGTGCTCACACTTTCCGCAACGCCCATTCCGCGAACCCTAAATATGGCAATGTCAGGTATCAGGGATATGTCCACGATTGAAGAAGCACCTATGGACAGACATCCCGTACAGACTTATGTTATAGAATACGACCTTGACATAATCGCTCAGGCAATAGACCGTGAAATCCGCAGAGGCGGTCAGGTTTACTACCTGCATAACAGGGTTGACGACATTGAGCGCTGTGCGGCAAAACTGCACGACGTTCTTCCTGATGCAAAAATAGTAATCGGCCACGGCAAGATGAGCGAGGACGAACTCAGCGACGTATGGCAGCAAATGATTGAGGGCGAAGCGGACGTGCTTGTGTGCACAACGATAATTGAAACAGGCGTTGACGTCCCTAATGCCAACACACTTATAATCGAAAACGCTGACCGTATGGGTCTTGCGCAGCTTCACCAGATAAGAGGACGTGTCGGCAGAAGCTCACGCAGAGCGAGCGCATACTTCACCTTCTCTCTCGGCAAGGAGCTCAGCGATATTGCAACGCACCGACTTGAAGCGATAAGAGAATTTACCGAATTCGGAAGCGGTTTCAAGATTGCGATGCGCGACCTTGAGCTGCGCGGCGCAGGCAACGTGCTCGGAGCGCAACAGCACGGATATATGGAGGCTGTCGGCTACGAAATGTACGTAAAACTGCTCGGCGAAGCAATCAGCGAAGAAAAGGGCGAAGAGCCGACCGAACCGACGAAGGAATGTCTTATCGACCTGAGGGTTGATGCGCACATTCCCGAAAAATACATTTCAAACGTGCCGCAAAAGCTTGCGATGTACCGCAGAATTGCAGACATCAAAAACGAAGCAGACGCAGACGACGTACTTGACGAGCTTATCGACCGCTTCGGCGATCCGCCGCCGAGCGTTACGGGGCTTATCAACGTTTCTCTGCTTCGCAACTCCGCCGCACAACTTGGCATTTACGAAATCGGTCAGAAAATGAAGGTGCTCCACCTTTATCTTGAGCGACCGGATATGAGCAAAGTTGCCGCACTCATCACAACAATGAGCAAGCGCGCTTCAATTGTTGCAAAAGGTGCCAAGCCTTATATCGCAATCAAAATTCTGCCGGGCGACGAGCCGGTCGACCTGCTGAGAAAAGCCGTCTCAGCGATGGCAAACGCATAAAAATTTTTGAATATTTTACTCATCCGCGGTTAAGATAATACCGACCGTACAAACGGTAAAAAGGGGTGAGTAAAATGTTGGATAAAATATCACTTGCGCTGGTAGTTATCGGCGCACTCAACTGGGGCAGCATAGGACTTTTCAAATTTGACCTTGTAGCTTGGATTTTCGGCGGTCAGGCAGCAATTGCCAGCCGTATTATCTACACGCTTGTTGCCCTTGCGGGTATCTGGTGCATCTCACTGCTCTTCCGCACAGATGCGGAGGGTGCAACGATTGTCACCACAAACAACAATGACTCAGCCGAATAACCCGGCTTTTAACACGGGGATTCAAATCCCCATACATAAGGAGGGTTTATCTATGCATATCGTGCCGATTCCGAGCCGTATAACTTATTATGACGGCAACACCGTACAAAATGCAGAAATAAAAAAAGAAAAGATAACCGATGCCTCTCTCGGTGATGAAGGCTACATAATCAACGTCTCACTCAACTGCATCACGCTCAGCGCTCAGACTGACGCAGGTCTTTTCCACGCAGAAAAAACACTCGAACAGCTTAAGCTTTATTCTTCGGTCCCGTGTATGGAAATTAAAGATGTACCTGCCTTTTCCTATCGCGGTTTTATGCTCGACAGCGCCAGGCATATGCAGTCAATCTGCGAAATCAAAAAGCTGATCGATGCCGCCGCACTGCTCAAACTCAACACGATGCACTGGCATCTGAGCGACGACCAGGGTTACAGAATTGAAAGCAAAAAATTTCCGCTTCTAAACCAAAAAGGTTCGTGGCGCGAGAGTGACGATTTTGGCTCGATGCACACAGGGGTACGCTACGGCGGCTATTACACCGCGGAAGAAATAAGTGAAATCGTCAGCTACTGTAAAGAACGGTTTATTGACGTTGTGCCCGAAATTGACCTGCCGGGACACACTTCGGCAATCATCAGCGCCTACCCTCACCTTTCCTGCCGAAAAGAGCAGATTCCGGTGCAGACAAAGCAGGGAATTTTTGAAGATGTGCTCTGCGTCGGTAACGAAAAAACACTTGAATTCGTATACGAGCTTCTCGATGAAGTGATTGCGCTTTTCCCCTCGGAAAGGTTTCATATCGGCGGCGACGAGGTAAGATTCAGCCGTTGGAAAGAATGTCACGTTTGCAGCGAGAAGCTCCGCACACTCGGCAAGGATAACTACGCCGCACTTCAGGCAGACTTCACAGCAAAGGTAACCGCCTACCTCAAAAGCAGGGGCAAAAAAGTAACCGTATGGAACGAAAGCCTTGCAGGCGGCGACACCGACCGCGACACAACCGCACAGATGTGGATGGACAGAAAAAAGCACAGCGTTCGCCACGCAAACCGCGCAGGTAAAGTTATCGTCAGCGATTTTTACCACTACTACTGCGATTATCCCTACTTTATGACTCCGCTTAAAAAGACTTACGGATTCAACCCTGTACTTAAGGGAATTGCACCTATAATGCAAAAGCACGTAATCGGCGTTGAGGTGCCCGTCTGGACAGAATACATCTGCGATTTTGACAAGCTGTGCTATATGCTTTTCCCGCGCTTTGCGGCTGTTGCCGAAGTCGGCTGGAGCGAAAAGAAAAATCTCAGTTACCGCAGCTTTGAGCGACGTTTCAAAGCAATAACCCCCCTGCTGAACAAAATCGGCATAAATCCCGCGCCTGCGTCCCATTGGAATCCGACGTCGCTTGACCGACTTTCGGGCACAATCGGTTTTTTCAAAGAAAAGGTTACCGTCAGCGCGCTGACAAATTCTTTCGACTCGCAAAAGAACTGAATATATCACCGCCGCGCGGCAAAACTAAAGGTGCGGAGGTGATTAAAAATGACATGCAATAACAATGAAAACAAGTGTATCCGTTGCAGTGTTTCACAGTGCAAGTATCACTGTAACACTTCCAACTACTGCACACTTGACACCGTTTCAATCGGCACCCACGAGGCTAACCCAACTGAGCCGCAGTGTGTTGACTGTAACTCTTTCGTAAAGAAATAAAGATAAAGCCCCCGACAGCATCGGGGGCTTTATCTTATTAAACTGCTCACACTTGTTTTTTTACTACCCGTATAGTATAATTTACTGAAAATCATATTTAAGGGATGTTGCTTATGTTAAGAATTTTCAGCGCGTTTGTTGCTTTTTTGTACTACATCGTTTCTTTGGGAGGTCTGATTCCGTTGGACGAGAATTACATTAACACATACGAATCCAAAAAGGGCATTGTGTTTGAGAGCATAAGTGCGGAAGAAATAAAGCTCAGCGATGAGGAAAAAGCGCTTTGCGAAACTTGGTTCGAAAACAACCTTTCGGCTCAGGCAGAAAGCTACCCTTTCACATTTAAGATCGACGGTAAAAGGCTGAACCCTGAAGCATGGGAAAAGAAGCTTGATGATACGGCTGATTTCGGCTCCGTTTACCGCGGCGGCAAAACAAAATATCTTAACCTTACAAACAGCAGCGAAGATCTTGAAGTTACCGTTGAGGCAACTTTATTCCCCGAAAACGCTGCCTGCCAGTGGACTGTTTACATAAAGAATACCGGTGAGAGCAACTCCGGTGTTATAAGCGATTTTTGTGCGATTGATTCTTTTTTGCCTACGGGAAAATCCACTCTGTACTATTCAATGGGCAGCAACTCGGCGGCAAGTGACTTCTCTCTTATAGAGAAAAAGCTGACGGGTATCAAAAAAACTTTTTCGGGTGTTGACGGCAAACCTACCGAAAACTACCTGCCCTATTTTAATATCAGCGGTGAGGATTTCAGCGCAGTGCTCGGCATAGGTTGGACGGGACAGTGGAAAGCTGCTTTCTCTCAGCTTAACGGCAAAACCGACATCACCGTTAAGCAGGAAACTCTGAGGGCATACCTTATTCCGGGCGAGGAAATCCGCTCTCCGCTCATTTCTCTTAGCTTTTATAAATGTGACAATACCCTTAAGGGCTTTAATCTCTTCAGAAACTGGGTTTCCGAAAGTGTGTGTCCCGAAAACGTTACCGAAAAGTCCTATACCGCAATGCAGGTTGCCGGTCCCGAATCAACATTAACAACAGACGAAATATTTGATATTCTCAACGGTATAGATGAATCCGTTTACGAACAGACAGACCTTTTTTGGATGGATGCAGGCTGGTACGAATACAACGAGGGCTGGCACGACGGTGTTGGAAACTGGACACCCGACAAATCACGTTATGACGAAGGAATATCCGAGATTTCGGACTACGGAAAGGCTAAAGACATACGCACCGTTCTGTGGTATGAACCCGAAAGAGTGCGCGAAGATACAGCCTTTTACAAGGAAGGATCACAACACGAAGGCTGGCTGATACACACAAAGAGTGACGACTCAATGTTCAACCTTGCAAATGACGAAGCCACACAATACTTAAGCGAATATATCCTTGATTCTCTTATCGAAAACGGAGCAACCGTGTACCGTCAGGATTTCAATTTTGCTCCGCTTAAATACTGGGAGAAGGCAGACAAGGAATTATACGACGGCAGAAAGGGAATCTGCGAAAATCACTATGTAACTAACCTTTATAAATTCCTCGATTACCTGACGGATAACATTGACGGTCTTATAATCGACAACTGTGCCTCCGGAGGAAAACGCCTCGACCTTGAGATGACTTATCGCAGTGTTCCGTTCTGGAGAAGCGACTATAACTGCAGCTACCATCCCGATTTATTTAACGCAACGCAGTCTCACACTTACGGAATTTCATTTTGGCTGCCCGTTCACGGCTCTTCACTTTATATGCAGAATGAATATGCGGCAAGATCCGACATAATGCCGTTTGTGCTTATGGATTTTTATGCTCACCTCAGCCCCGATTTCGGCTACTACAAAGAGCAGAGAGAATTGATGACGGACAACTATTATCCGCTCGATTTCGGCAGCTTCGACAGAGACAGAATGATGGCAATGCAGTTTTCTTCACGTGATGCTATGAACGGCACAGTGCTTATTTACAGGCGAGCGGACGTTACTGACACAGAATATACCGCCAGGTTGAACGGACTTGTGCCCTCAGAAACGTATACAGTTTATGATATTGACTCTCCCGAAACAGTATACAGCTTTTCGGGCAAGGAACTTATGAGCGACGGCATAACAATTAATCTGCCCGATGAGGAAAAAGCAATTATACTTATGTTCAGCGCCCGATAAAACTAAACAAATACAGCAAAAAAGGGATGTAACCTGCGTTACATCCCTTTTTGTTATTTACCTGCAAAGCGCTTGCCGAGGTCGGACGCAAGATATTCCCGTGTTGTACCGAAAAACTCAACGCCTCTGCCTATATGCAGAATTTTATCAGAATATTTTACCGCACCCGCAATATCGTGCGACACCATAATAACAGCAATATTATTACGGTTAAGCTTTGCTATTGATTCGTAAAGCTCGGCTGAAACAATCGGATCAAGTCCCGTTACCGGCTCATCGAGAATAAGAAGCTTTTCCGTAGCGCAAAGCGCACGTGCAAGAAGCACACGTTGCTGCTGACCGCCCGATAAATCGCAATAGGGTTTATGGTGAATATGTTCTATTCCGAGAGTATGAATTGCGTCGTGTGCACGTTTTTTATCCGAGCGTGAGCGCATACCGAGAAGACGCGCACCACCCGTACAGCCCGAGAGCACAACCTCGTGCACACATGCCGGAAAATCACGCTGAACCGACGTTTGTTGGGGAAGATAACCTATACCCTTGCGTGTAAGTCCACCGCCGAAATCAATACTGCCGCCCTTGAGAGGAAGCAGGCCCGCAATACCTTTCAGCAGGGTCGTTTTACCGGAGCCGTTTTCGCCGACAATGCTCAGCCATTCACCTTCGCGCAGCGAAAAGCTGACCGAATGAAGCACTTCCTCGCGCTCATAGCTCATTGTTAAGTTTTTAACTTCAATTAAATTTTCCATCATTCAACACCCAGTGCTGTTTTGAGATTTTTAAGGTTTCTTTCCATCAGCGTAAGGTACGTTTCGCCTGCGCTGAAATCGTCCGCGGAGAGATTGTGGCACGAATGAAGCTCAAGCACCTCGGCGCCCGTCTGCTCAGCAACTGCATCCGCAACCTTGCGGTTGGAAAGCTCCGCGCAGAAAACAGCGGGAATGTTCTTGCTCTTGACTTCATTGACAATTTTTACAATTACGGCAGGGCTAGGCTCAGTGTTTGAGGTGCACGAATCGAACGCCGCAATATAGTTAAGGTCGTATTCTTCACAGAAATAAAACATTGCAAAACGGTCGCACATAACAACAGTCTTGTGCTCCGCAGAGCTCGCCACAACCCTGAATTCGGCATCAAGCGCGGCAAGTTTATCGAGATATGTCTGTTCATTAGATTTGTAAAAAGATGCGTTTTCAGCATCAATTTCGCAAAGTTTTGCACAAATTTGCCTTACTATCTCCATTGAATTTACAGGAGACGTCCATATATGCGGATCCGCCGAATGATCGTGAGCCGCACCTTCGTGTTCTGCGTGATTTTTGTGGGAATCAGGCTCAGGCAAGCTGAGCACGACAACGCTTTCATCAAGCGTGCTGACAATATTGCCTGCCCAGGCTTCCATGGTTTCACCCGTGTAGACAAACAGATCGCACCCGTTTATTTTCACCATATCGGCAGGGCTGGGGTCGTAGCTGTGGCTGTCTGTACCCGGTGTAAGAAGCAAGGTAATTTCAGCCTTATCGCCTGCTATTTCACGCACAAAATCATACTGCGGGAACAGCGTACATACAACACTCAGCTTACCGTTTTCGGTTTTACTGACATCACTCCGGCAGGCGGCAAAACCGACAAGCAGCACCGCGCACAGAATAAGCGATAAACATTTTATGCCTTTGCGCATTTTTCACACACTCCGCAGATAGTTATTTTTTGTGTATCGACAACAAAGCCGTGATGCTCCAGCACGTGACTGCCCATTTCATCGAGAAAATCACATTCAACGTGAAGCAGCTCACCGCACCTGAGGCATTTGAGATGATAGTGATTTTTACAATCGTCACCACCGGCAAACTGATAGCAGCTGACCCTTGCATCATCCGCAACAAAACGACGCACGACGCCCTCGTCAACAAGCCTTTCAAGCCTTCGGTAGAGTGTTGCCTTGCCGAGCTTTTCGCCTCGGGTTACAAGCTCAAGCTCAATTTCGGCAGCAGTAAAATGGCGATGCTTATTATCATTAAAAAATCTCAACAGCACTTCGCGCTGCTTCGTGTTATACTCTGACATTTTTAAGCTCCAATAAAAAAATCCGCAATCTGAAACTGAAACTCAATTTCAAATTACGGATTGAATTATATATTTTTTTATACGGTTTGTCAAGCGAAAGCTTTTATTTCGCGGCATAAGCGTGCAACAGGGAAACCGACAACGTTAAAATAATCGCCGTCAATACCTTTAACAAGCACGCAGCCCTTTCCCTGGATACCGTACGCGCCTGCTTTGTCATTGCACTCGCCACTTGCAACGTAGCTTTCAATAAGCTCTTTTTCAAGCGGATAAAAGGTGACCTTTGTGCATTCAAAAAAGCGGTGCACCTTCTCACCTTTTATCAGGCATACACCCGTATAAACCTCGTGCGTCCTGCCGGAAAGGCCGGTGAGCATTGCCGCGGCCTCAGCGGTGCTGTGCGGCTTGCCGAGCACCTTACCATCGAGCACAACCACCGTATCTGCGCCGATAACGGTACTCTGCCTGTGCTCTGCCGCAACAGCAGACGCCTTTTGAAAAGCAAGGCTCATAACAAGCTGTGACGGTGAAAGCGAGGCATCAAGCACCTCATCGACATCTGCTGTAATCACATCAAAATTAAAACCGGCAAGCGAAAGCAATTCCTTTCGTCTTGGCGAAGCCGATGCTAAAATAAGATTACTCAATTGAGATCCTCCGCAAACATAAGGTCAGAATAGATTGCAAAGTGATCTGAAGCGAAGATACCGTCAACAACGTTATACTCTGTTACCTCAAAGCCGCCGTTGAAGAAAATGTAATCAATACGCTCGTAATCATCTCTGCCCTTTTCATAGCCGTTGTAAGTACCTGAATCATCTGTAACGGGAGCCGCATAGCGGGAATCCGTATATCCGCCCTGAGAAAGTGTTGTGATTGCAGGATCTTCTTCCGTTGCGTTGAGGTCACCCGTGATGACAACGGGAATATCAAAGCTGTCTGCTTTTTCTTTTACAAGCTTAATCTGCTCAACACGTGCTTCCGAACTTACGTGGTCAAGATGAGTGTTGAGCACAGCAAACTGCCTGCCGTCTGCTTTGCTTTCAAAGACAGCCCACGTGCAGATACGGTTACACGCCGAATTCCAATCGCTTGAAGGCACGTCGGGAGTTTTAGAAAGCCAGAAGGTGCCGCTGTCGAGAACGTTATATTTATCAAGGCGGTAGAAAATCGCAGAATGCTCACCCTGGTTTTTGCCGTCATCTCTGCCCACACCGATGTGTCCGTAAACGCCTTCATACTCGGTTGTAAGTATGTGCATCCAGTCGGGAGTGCCCTCCTGAGTGCCGATTATATCAGGGTGAGAGGAAGCTATAACGTCCGTCAGATCCTGAAGGCGCTTAAGAGGTTCTTTGAAGCGGAGGTTGAAGGACATAACTCTCAGCCCTGTTTCGCCGACGGGTGTTTCGCTGAATCTGATTTTTGCAACAACGGGATAGTGATCTGACGAATACTCGCCGTCAACCTTATCACTGAGCACCTTATAGCTGTCAACCTTTGCCTTACCGTAGGTTGTGAAGATGAAATCTATGGGAGAAGCTCCCTCTTTTGTAACGTTCTTCATACCGAAATTATGGTAAGTGCCCATAGACATTGTTTCGTCTGCGGCATACTTTGTATCCATAAATCCGTTCTGAATCATTGTGTTGTAAGGCTCTGTACCTTCATCTGTGTTAAAATCGCCCGTTACAACAACAGGAATATCAAGCGAGGCGGTCTTTTCAGCGATAAGCTTTGCGCTGTTTGCGCGCGACTCGGCACCGAGGTGATCCATATGAGCGTTGAAATGAGCATATTGCTCGCCGCTTTCCTTATCCTCAAGAATTGCCCAGGTACAAATACGGTTAAACATAGCGTCCCAACCCTTTGAGGGGGTATCAGGAGTTTCCGAGAGCCAGAAAGTGCCGCTGTCAACAACGCTGTATTTATCCTTGAGATAGAAGACGGGTGAATATTCGCCGCCTTCAGCACCGTCGTCTCTGCCGACGCCGACCCAGGCGTATTCGGGCATTGCCAGGCTGACGCGGTCTACCCAAGCCTTGTCAGCCTCCTGAAGTCCGAATGAATCAGGCATTTCGCTGCGCAATGTTTTCGCAACAAGCGCGCCTCTGTTTTCGGGGGACTTCTTGCCTACGCCTGCAATATAAACGTTAAAGCTCATAACCGTAACGTCCATCGTTTCGCCTTCAGGCTCTTCAAAATTATAGGCGGGCAACGGAGTTGCTATATTGATTCCAAGAATCAGAGCGATAAACCATCTCAAAAAGCCGTAAAACAGCTTTACCCAAAATGATAATTCGTACAAAGAAATTCTCCTCTCTCAAAAACAGCCCACCCTTTCGGATGAGCTGCTTTTTTGTTTTGCCTTGTCGCTTATGCTGTGTAGGAAGCGATGGGGCTGTAAGAATTGATGATATCGCCGTCTGCGTTCATATAGATGACGTAAGCTCTTGCATATACGGTTGTACCCTTAGTTGCCGCAACGGCACCTGTGTAGAAACCGTTAGATGCAGTGCTCTTTGAAACGCCCTTACCTACACCGGCAGCATCGAGAACAAATGCAGCCTCATCTGTGCCGACAGAAGCGGTCTTTGTTACGATAACGCCTGTCTGAATAAGCTCATAACCGGCAGGAATCGAACGCTCTGCATAGAAGTTGACCTTCTTGGAGCTATCATCATACTTGATTGTTGAAATTCTTGCAACAGGAGCGGGAACAACAGCGGAAGCATCACCGTAAACGGGTGTAAGCTCCGTATCCTTGATAGCGTGGAAGCTGTAAGTTCTGTTGTAGGAAGCGATGTCGCCTGTCTCAGCGTCAAGCCAGTAGAGGAATGCAGCACCTGCATTATCCGTAGCGGAAGCGCTGATCGTTACAACAGCTCTTTCGTTGTCAATTGTCTCGTAAACGCCTGCGCCTGTTGTTGTCCAGTTACCCTCGGTGAGGGTAACTGTGTTCTTAACAACAAGTGAGTAAACGGGTCTTACAACAAGCATCATTTCGTCGCTTGCAAGAACCTCTTCCTTAGTCATGCTCCAACTCTTGAAGACGTGGTCGGGAAGTGAGGGAGCAGCGGGAACCTTATAGTCCTCACCGTCTGCAAGCTCGAAGTTTTCGATAACGTTTTCAGCGTTATTTACATAAACAACAAGTCTCTTATCGTTATCGAAGCATTCGTTTGTCGTGAACTGAGTTGTGAGATCCATTGTGGAAACGGCTGTGAACGTATAAGTTTCAGCTGCGCTGATGATTCTGTTTGAGCTGTTGTTGATCCAGTAGTAGAAGTCAGAGCCTTCCTCTGTCTGTACCGCCTCAAGAGTTACAACTGAACCGTAGGGTACAGTCTTCTGAGACATAACGGGGACGTTGGAGTAGTTGCCTTCGTTGTAACCGAATCTGATTTTACCGATACCTGCAACGGTAAGCTTGACGATGACGCTCTTTGTTGTAGCTTCAAAGCTGAAGTCAACACCGAATGTCTCCCAATTGCCGTCTACCTTTGCGGTTGCGATATAGTTGTGTTCACCCTCTGTGAACGTGTACTTGACTGTCCATGTCTTTGTGCCGTCGCCGTTGTCTGTTACGGTTGCGTTGTCTGCCGTCCAGATTTCCTCTGTCTTTGTGCCAACGTTGTAAAGCTTGACAGCTTCGACTTCAGACTTGGTTGTGATGTTAAGCGGTACGTTCTTCTTGTTTGCAAAGACGTTACCGTCAGGACCTGCCTTAACAATTGAAGAGGGCTCAACATAGTTAAGTTTGATTGTTTCGTTGCTGTTGAATACGAACTCAATTACTTCAAGGTCTTCGCCTGCATTGACGTCGACCTTAGTGGAGTTTGCAGCATAGTCAGCAACGTTTTCGAACGTTTCAACAACCGTAACGACAATATCACCGTTTTCATCAGCAGTTACGGGTACGGAGCCGACATTACCGGCTTTATCCGTAACAGCAACAGTGAAGAGCTTGCCTGCGCTTGCAGCGCCTGCCTTGATTGTGAAGGTGTTATCCTCTGATACGTATGTGAAATCGTTAACGTGGAGCATCTCGAACAGGTAGTCAATGTAGAGCGAGCTACCCTGAGTACCCATGTAGTTGAACAGGTCAATCTTTGCTACACCTGAACCGCCGTCTTCTGTAACAGTAACAGCGCCCGCGCCTTCGGCTGTGAGCTCAGGTTTGATCTGATCGTAATTCTTGACCTCGATAATTCTGTTACATACGTTACCGAAGCGGTCTGCAACGTGAGCAAACAGGAGTGTACCGTTGTCAATGAATGCGAAATGCTGGTCGTAGTTATCGTATGCACCGAACGATGTATACTTGGTTGAGTTGGGATTCTTACTCTCTGCATCAAATGCATTGATATATTCTACGTTCGAATTGAGTGCGCTGATAAATGCAGCCTTGGCAGCATCTGCACCTTCCTCGAAGTAGATCTTTGCTATCTCGTAATCGAGAGTGCCGGGAGCTGCTGCGGGATCAAGCTTATAGATGAAGCTGCCGAAGTTGTTCTCACCGAACGTGGGATCAATGTAAAGTGCATGGTCGTTAAGCTCATCTTTTCTTTCGCTGAACTCCCAGTTTCTTACTGAGCTGTTGAACTTTCTGAGGAGACCGTATGTTGAATTCCACTCATCAGCTGCAAGGCCCTTGTTCTCAGCATAAGTGAGAATTGATGAACCGTTAGCTGTACCGTCTGCTGCGAAACCGCTGTCAGAACCGTCAGCCGGCATAGAGTTCATATAGTAAACGAATACTGTGATATTGTTCTTTGAATCCTTCTCTGCTTCTGCAAGCTCAGGATCACTTGAGTAGTTGATGTTTGAAACGTTGTTGAAGCTATCGATGGTTTCGGTAGTTCCTTCTTCTTTAACAACAGCGGAGTCATGTGCATTGATGTAGTAAGCAACAGCCTGCTGTGTGCCATCAACATCGCTGAACTGAGGATTGAGGATGATATATGCAGAAGAATCCGCATCGTATGAACCCTCGCTGTTCTTTGCAGTCTGAGCGCTTACCGGATTAGTATCGCTGACTGTTTCGTCAATTTCAACACTCTGTGAGCTGAGAGGCATACCTGTTGTTACATCAAGCACAGGCTTAATTACATTTGCAGTTACACCGTTCGTAGTCTTAGCTCCGATGATATTGAACCTTTCAGGCTTGGAGGCTGAAACATCTCTTGTTGAACCGTCTTCGTTGAGAAGGGTTGTTGTGTCCTTAAGAGTAACAACGATGTGCGGGTTGAGCTTGTTGGTGTATACGTAAAGCGTATATCCGCCAAGGCCTGCCTCCATATAAGAAGCTGTTACCATATCATCTGCGGAAGCAATTGTGTTGCTGAGCTCAGTCTCATGTTCTGCATAGAACTTACTGAGATCGTTCTGAGTGTTGTGGACAGTTACGGTAGGACCAAAGGTATCAATATAAAGTTTGAGCGCTCTGATAGCCTTATCCAGTCTGTCTTCAGCCGCAGACACCTGATTGTTGTTGATAACGGTAACGTCTGTGAACAGGTTAGCGTATTCAACAGCTGCAAGGAACTCGTCCCAGATGTTTTGACCGCCGTTGTTGACAGCTTCATGGTCATAAATATCCTCGTTGAGCTTAATTGCCTCTGCGTCGGCAATGTATGACTTAAGTACATCCGTGCCTGCCTTCTTAAGCTCAAGAGCATTAATTAATGCTACAAGCTCTGTGTAAACACTCTCGACGATCTCCTGCTGTGTTGCAGGTGTGTCATAAAGAGTGCCACCGTGTTTCTCAGGATCAAATACAATATTGCAGCCTGTATCCTCGCCTGCTCTGATTTGTGCGTTTACTTCTGCCTGAGTTGCGACAGTGATAATGTTATTATTTTTGAGGAATTCAATAACCTGTGAGATTTGAGTTTCATTGTACTTTGTGTAATCGTAGAAACCGCTCTTATGGTATATGCCTGACTGCTCTTCCATCTTCATGATCGAGCTTTCTCTGTAAGATCCGGCATTGGTGCCGACGGCACCAAGGTCTGTATGAATTGATTCGAAGAACCGCTGACCTACATCGCCGTCTTCCATATCATACGAACCGAGTGCATTTGAGTTAGCAGGATTATTGAAGAGGAATGCGGCTGTAAGAGAAGTGATCCGGCTCAGGTCTGCCTTGCCGAGCTGGAGAGTCTCGAGCGCTGCAACAACCGTTGCCTTAATGCTGTTTGTATCAGCGATAACTTCATCTGCCCTATCGATTGTTACGATACCCTCACCACTTTCAATCTCTTCCTGGAGAATATCGAGGATAGCCTTTACAGCGCCGGAACCGCCGTTATAGCTGTCAGGAAGCTGAGTTGAGTAATAAATCTCACCGTCCTCAGTTTCAACTATCTCATACTGTGCAAGCTCATCGATAAGGTCGATGTTGAACAGACGACCGCCATACTGTATATTTTCTTCAAGGCTACCGACAGGGTTGTTTTCATCCTCGAGCGGAATGATGATATCAGTGAGGTTATCCTCGTTGTAAGTCGGAATCAGACCGAGAGCTTCGTAAATAAGACCTGCAACGTATCTGTAAGCATCTGTTGCCTTCAGAAGTTCAAGACCGCAAATTGCCTGATACATTCTTGAAGCTGCGTCATCAATCTCTTCCTGATCTTCCATAATTGCATCGAGGTATGCATTTCTGTTTTCTGCGCTCCAGCATGCACCGTCATCCGTTGCGGAGTTTTCGACACCCATACGGACTTCGTCTGCATTGGGAGCTGTACCTAACTGATAGCCGGCATAATCTATATACTGCGCGACTTCATCTCTCGTGATCAAAACATTTTCGTATGTGCTGTCTTTGAACCAGCCACCGTAATTGCTGCCGGTTACATAGTTATCGGGATGTGCTGCAAGGTAATATCTTGTCTCATCCTGATTGAGGTCAGTACCCTTACCCTTCGTATACCAATCGCCGTCTCTGGTGACTCCTTTATCCATTGTGTAGTAGAAGAGTGCGCCGTCACCTGCTATATCTACGGGGCCGTTTGTATCGGCAAGAACATAGATACCGTCGCCGGTGTCAACAATTGCTGAATTTGAAAGCCACTCGAGTGCAGACGCATCGTGGTTGGAGGGGTTAGTGTGAGCCTCGTTCCAAAGGTAGGAATAAGCGCCTGCGAAGAGAACAATCTGGTCACCGACACCTATATCGGCACCGTCCATATTGAACATTAACTCACTCGGTGCTGTGCTGTCTGTGATTTCGATACCGACCGTGTCGTCAAGCTGGCTGATTGTCGGCCAGTTTGCAGGTTCGCCGAATACGCCCGGTTCTGTGCCGTCGCCTTCAAGCACAGCCTTTGCACTTTCGAGTATATCGGGGTTGAACAGCGGAATGCTCTTTGTATAGAGCGGATTCGCAGCAGCATATCTCCAATCGACCTTGACCTCAATTTCTGTTGAGAGGTAATCGTACATCTGCTTTTTCAAATCAAGACCGAAGCCTGCATACTGAGCGGGAGTTGTTGTAAGGTAATCGTAAAGCTCGGTTGCGATTGCGTTAACAGCATCCATTGCTGTATCATACGGCTTACCGCTCGCATTATCTATATATACATCGCCGGCTTCCATACCTGAGCCGATGATTGTATAAAGAGCATTAAGCTTGCCCTGGATAAAGACACGCTGCTCATCGCGGGCGCGCTTCTCAATTGCATTAGGAACTGTGCCATCAGCAACTGCCTGGTAGTCGGGAGTATATGTGCCGATACCGTCGCTGGAGGAGAAGCCGTTGAATGTGTAAGTACCTGCGATAAAGCTGTCAACAAGGTTTCTTACACCTTCTGTGAATTCATTGCTCTCATCTGTATCAAATCTCTTTGTTTCGAGAGAGTCGTAAATATCTCTGATTTCCTGGAGCTTTTCAAGCATTTCTGCCTGTTTTGTGATATCAAGCTCCTGCTCAAGATAGTTAGCATTGAATGTAGCCCAGAGTGAGAGAATGTGTGAAACGTCACCGTAAGCAGAAACGCTCTTTTCACCTACAACGGGGGCTGTAAGAACACGTGTGCCGTCTTCAAGAATCTGAACCTCGCTGTTTGTGAATGTGAAAACAGTAAAGGTCTGAGATTCAAGGTTGCCGATCTTATTGCCTATATCGGTAATCTGTGCCCATGTGTTGTCATCAATACCGTTCCATGCAAGAGCATTTCTTGTTTCGTAAATGCCTGTTGTATAAGTATTGATCTTATCCTGATCCTTAGCTGTAAGCTCTCTGGAAACGATGTTTTCGTTAGTAGCGTTGATGTAGTTGTTGTAGTACGGTGTCCATGTATCTGATGTGAAGTACTTGGAACCGTTGGCGTTATCGAGTGCAAAAGTACCGTCGCCGTTGTCGATCCATACCATATCGATGATTACCTGAGCACCTTCGGAGTCACCTTCGAAAGCTGTGCCAAGTTCTGCGTCGAGACATGAATAGTCAGCGGGATTATACTTAAGACCCTCATCTTCTGCTACGTTGTTGAGTGTACCATAGAAAGTGCCGTCCTCAGCAAGGAGGAAGATTGTGTTAGCGATATCAGTGTTTTCGAGGATAGCGAATACCCACTGGTCAATATCAGCCTGAGTAGTTGTGTCTGTAACAACTGCTGCGTCAAGAGCTGCAACAAGCTGCTCGACAGAATCGTCAGTGAAGATTGCTTTCATAGTGGATGAACCGTCACCTGCAAGAATCTCAAACTGTTTTACAGTTTCGCCGTCGTCCTCATAGAGTTCACTCTTAGCGTACTCGATAGCATCGTCAAGAGCGTCTGTGAACTGACCGCCTTCAACGAGGAGGTATCTCTCGTCACGGTCTGCACCTTCGTAATCCTTTGTACCTGATGCATTTGTAAGACCGACTGCTGCCCAGATTTCGTCAGCAAGTGTACCGTCAACAACAGTACCTGCGTTATTGTTGTAACCTGTAACTGCCGGGTCTGTATCCCAAAGAGTTACCTTTGTGCCGGTTACTGAAGTAACGAGGTTTGTAGCTGCAGTAACGGAAGCGGGTGAATACTTGGAGATACCCTGTACCTTAGCTCTGCCGTTAAGCTGAATCGGGTCGTATGCAACCTGTGAGCTCTGTGAAAGCTTTGCCGTAGCATCCATACCCGCGCTTGTTACCTGTGCAGGTACGAAGGCAGCAGACTTGAGCTCGTTATAAAGGTTTGTGATAAGTGCGTTGTACTGGGTCTGACCCTGCTTAGCTGTAAGACCGAATCCATCGTACATCGCCTTTGTTGAGAAGATGCTGTTGATGGACTGGGCGCCCTGTGCCTTTGAATAAATTGCATCGGGATTGAAGCCTGTGTAAACAGCGTTGAAGTAAGCTGTCATCGTACCGGAGTCAGCGATTGAAGCTGTATCGCCTGCGTTTTCGTTGAGGTGAGCGAAAATATCGTTCCAACCTTCAAGGTAAACGGGAACCGGTTCAAGTTTATCAATTTCTGTCTTGTATGCGTTTACGGCTGTAACATAATCGTTATACCTGTCGCCGAGGTTATCGTTTGCATAGCCTGAAATTGTGTTTGCAAGTGACTGCAACTCTTCGATCTTGTCTTCGCCGTAAACAGACTTCTGAACTGTTTTAAGCTCTCCGTTTTCGTCGAGGATAACAACGTCAACGTCCTCACCCAGCTTTTCAGCAAGCATTGCGTCAAGAGCAACGTTGATCTCGTTATATGTACCCGTAACGCCTGCAAGTGTGCCGATGTAATCGCTGACCTTCTTGTGCTGGAGGCTGTAATAAGCAACAACGAGGTCGTAAGCAGCCTTATTTACGGTACCCTCAAGTGAAGTGCCGTCAACAGCGATGGGCTGACGGTATGTGGGTGAATTGGGATCTTTATCGATTGTGAACTGTGCACCCTGTACGTTAACGTAGTAATCACCTGCGGGAACCTGATTACCGTAATGTGTAAGGTTTACGGCAACCTTCTCGCCGTCATACCCTGTTGAGTCGAAGAATTCGAGAGCGTTCTGTCTTGCATTTTCGTACTGTTCCCAGTTGGAGTACCAGTCTGAACCGTCAAATTCTTCACCGAGGAGCCACTTACCGGCGTTGTAGTTGCCTGAGCCGTACTTATCGTACATGGGAATCCAGGTCTTGTTGAGGAGGAGCTGAAGTGTTAATGTGTTAGCTTTGTTAATGTTTGCAGGGTCAGTGCTTTCGTTATACTTTGCCATGAAAGCATTTACTGCAGCTGTGTATGCCGCAATGCTTGTAGCCATGGGCTTACCTGCAAAGTCCTTAACACCTGTGTTTGCATCGTTATCAAGAAGACCGCCGAGTGTGGTGATGTATGCCTCCGTGAAATAAGGATGGTCCCTGAAGAGCGGTTCGTTGCCTGCAACAGCTGCATAGCTTACAGGGTCGTCGGCTCTGAGGCTGAACACCTGAACCTTCCTGTTGTTAACGATGTTGTAATATCTTTCCGCCTCTGCGTTGATTGATTCAAAATCTGTCTTGCCGAGGATTGCGTTCTCTTCGCTAACTCTGAACTCTTCCATTGTTCTGAGCTGGAGAGCAGCTCTCCTCTTATAGATCTCCTGAGTCAGTGCGTTGATAGCATTCTGATTTTCGGTAAGAGTTGCGCCGTTGATGATGCCGGGCTGTGCGTTCTTGACGGTGAAGTAACTTGCCCATGTGTCGGCAGTGTACCACTGTGCTCCGTCTGTAAGAACGTTGCCGTTTTCATCATAGATGACATAGCCTACAAGTGCGTCGTAATCCGTGCTGCCACTTTCGTATGTAGCAGGAGTGGTCTTCTGGATTTCGAGCTGGCTCATATCGTAGCTTGCGGGTGTGAGCATTTCGTAGTAGTAGTCAACGTCAGCGATATCGGGCAGGATATCTCTCTCAACAAAGAGGGCAAGAATCCAGTCTGCCTGATTTTTTGTTGACTGATATGTGCTTGATGGGTCAGCGATCTGTTTATCATAGGCGTCAGCAAAGCCGTAACCAACGTCGCCCCATGAAGCATCGGTCCAGGGGTTGATAGGCTTAACGTATTCGCCTGCACCGTTTGTTACCCAGATTTCGCCTTCATCGTACTTGCCGTTTTCGTTAGTGTCGCCGCTGTTGCCATTGTCAAATGTGGGCTTAACTTTGGCGTCTGTAACAACGTAACCTGCGTTAACAATATCGGCTGAAAGTGAGTTATAGCTTGTTTTGAATACGGGTGTGTAAAGGTAGCTTGCACCCCTATCCTGCTTGTTGTAGTTTGCGTAGTAGGTTATGCCGCCCTCGGTGTAAGTACCGTCAGCGGAGTAATACTCGCCTGCCTTACGGAACTCAAGAGCCTCGTAAGCATCACGGGCTGTGTTGTAGAGACAGTTTGTTGTGTCGGGTACAGCGGGTGAAGCTACGTTCTTGTAAGTGAAGGTCTGCGGATAAAGTCTGGGCAGTGAGCCGACAACCGCATTTTCACTGGGCTTTTTGAGAGTTCTGTCGATGTTGAGCGAGTTCTTGAAAGCAGTATAAGTTGAATATGTGTATATACCGCTTGCAAGTGCCTTTTCGTTTGCGTAGTTCTTTGCTGCGCCGTCGTTATGATAGCCGGCGTATTCGTCACGCATAAACGTAATGGTATCATTCTCAACACTATAATAATTACTATACTTATCAAATGCAGTATAGTCTGCAGGGGCAAGACGAAGCTTATCCCATGACTCCTGAAGGTCATCAGCGTAGTCGTTGATGTACTTCTGGAAACGAACGTCAAGGTGAGCATCGTGAAGGTTGCCTTGTGCATCACTTGCGGCAATACCGTTTGAATCTACTTCACCGTAAACAGTTGTTCTGTTCTTGATAGTTGAAATAAGGTCTGCAGCGTTGTTGTAGAACATATCCTTAGCATATCTCTGTCCCTGATAACGCTGGTCGTCACCGCTTGCAACTGCAAATGTAAGTGCATCGAAGTTGGCAATGCTTTCGTTTACAACTGCATCGCCTGCGATATTTTTAAGTGTATTTACAAGCTTGCTGTAATCAGCATCCTTGTAAACAGGGTTCTGCCAGAGGTTGACGACAGGTGAAGCAAAGGCATCTGTAGCATAGTCGCTTCCCCAGAGATTACCGCAGGCGGTATAAGCCTTCATAATCTCGGAACGCCACTGGCTCCACCATGCGGGATCCATTTCTGACTCAACAAAGACAGCAGAGGGTGAAACCGGTTCCGCACCGCTGACCCACTTAATTGTCTGGTGAGCAACCGACCTGTCAACTCTGTTGAAGATAAAAGCAAAGCCGACGATAGCGTTGTTCCAACGGTTATTCTGCTTTTCGCCGTGGATAATCATACGGCAGTAAGTCTCTGTTTCAGTAAACTGGTTAAGAGGCTTATTTGCATCGAGATAGAAGCCGTAGGTTGAGCCGTCACCAAGAGTGATGGAGCTGTTGCTTGCCCAGCTTGATATGCCGGATATTGCCGTACGGGTAAACATACCGCCGGTTGCAACATCGGGAGACTTGCTTGAATAGTCACCACCGAATCTGACGCCACGGTAGTTGTTTGCATCCCAGTACTGATACATTGTGGGGTTGTTACATTCGTTATCCGTTGGCTGGATTATGTACTTGAATCGCGGCTGTACAGTTGCGCCCGTAGCCTGTGGGTCAAAGTAGATATTTGCGACAATGTACTCGTGGGATGCGTTACCCATTGTGTTGATAGTACCATCGCCATCAATCTTATCGGGGTAAAGTCCGTTCCAGTACGAGGGATCACCGTTGTTCTTTGTACGTGCACGGTCGTTGTAGAATACAACTCTGCCGGCTGCAGCATAGCTGTTGGAACTGGGCCACTGCTGAGCGGTACCGACTGACCAGTAAATACCGCTGTTGTTACCACTGGGATGACCGGTATAATCGCCCGCCATATTAGCTACCGTTCTTGCCTGGTCGAATGAATCACCCTGAACGCCGCCGTAGAGGGACATAATACCGGAAACACCGCGGGACGCCAAGATGTTGTTATCCATCGTAAGTGTATTCTTGTGGTAAATAGCAGTATTGTAGTCGATAGCTGCTCTCTGACGGTAAACTCGCTGAATCCACATACCTTCCGTATTAGGAACACCCTTTACATAGGATGCAGCATACTGGGTATAAGTATCGTTCTGGCCGTCCTTGTTAAGGTCCTGCGGAAGGGTATATGAAAGTTTATAATAAATACTGCCGCCTGCGGATGCAGTACCGCCTGTAACGGTAGTCTCGTAGTGAGTACCGCTGTTTGTTGTAGATGTTGTAACAGCAGAGTTAACGTTATCGTTATCTGCATTAACAACTGTGCAGCTTATGTTTGTTGCGCCCGAAGGAACGTCGTATTTGATAACGCGATCTGTGTAAGGTGCAGCAGTCTGGATTGTTGAGCCGCTTACATAAATGATGGGCGGAACATCAATTAATGCAAAGTTGCTTGTGCCCTTAAGAAGGTTGCTTTCGTCCGGCTTACCCTTGTTAGAGTTAAGCAGGGCTGCAATAGCACTCTGAAGTCTTGTATTGAAGTCATTAATATCTGTCTGCGTTGTCTGTGTCTGTACGTAGCAGGCAAGAGCATTCTGATAAGCAGACATGTAAGCATCCCACATCTGCTGTGTAGCATTGGGGTAGTCGGACTGCTTACGGGGGTTCATAAGCTCAGCCATTGTGAGCTCACGGAGTGCACCCTTGTCGTAAGTGTGGAAGTTGAGGTAGTACGGAGCTACGGCATAAAGGAGGATACGGTAACCGCCGTCGGAGCTACCCTTATTACGCACACCTGTGAACATTGTCATAGCCTTGCCGTTAAGAGCAAGTGCATCTGCCTTACTGTCAACAACAAGAGGATAACCCTTGTACTGACCTGCCATATTACCGAGCTTATTGTCGGGCAGGAGGTTACCGTTGACGTGTGTTGTGCCGAGGCCGTAAAGTTTCTCCTGGCGGGCAAATGTGTTGTAGAAGAAGACTTTAGCTTCGTCGATTGTACCGCCTGAACCTGTTGAGTCATTTTCTGCACTGATAGCTGCGTTATAGTTATCGTATCTGACTTCTCCATCCCAGTCGATGGTTGCGCCGGTGGGAACAAAGTCCTGATCGCCGGCATAGAAACCGATACCTGAAATGTACTCGACAAAGCCACGGTCAAGGTCCTTCTGAATCCAGAAGTCGATGCTGACGCCTGTATCGAGTCTGCTGTCGGTTGTGGAAACCTTCTGCAGCGCAGAAGCATCAAGGTAGATATCAGTTCTGGGAGAAGCGTAAATAGCACGCTGTGAAACAAGACCGCCTGTAACTTCACGACGGCTGGGGCTGTAACGGAACATACTGAAACGTGTATCGCCCGTCTTGTTGTACCAAGACTGGTCAACGTCAGCAATCATAAGTGAGTAATTATAGTATGTGTTGGAGTTGAACTCACCAGTATTGGTTGAAGTATCGCGTGATACACTGTATGCGCCGGGGCCGGAAAGTGTACTGATATACGCAAGGTCAACATAGTGGATGGAACTGTTTCTTTCACGGTAGCCACGGAACCAGTCGTTATAACCGGCAGGCTGCTTGATGTTTTCAACAACAGAAGCATTGCAGATTACATACTCAACACCGCTGTATGTATAGGTTACGGTGTAGTTGATATACTCACCTGCGGTAAGCACACTTTCACCCTTGATGGCGTACTTATAGAGCACACCTTCGCTTGTAGTCTCGGTACCGAGGTTTGTCAGGGTTGCCTGTGTATTACCCACTGTTCTGTGAGCACTGAACGAAACGTTCGTTGCACCTGCGGGCAGGCAGTAGCTGACCGCAAGGTCTTGATCGTACGGGGTTTTGGTCTTATAGTCGAGCAGCTGAGTCTGAACAACGTTACCGAACTCCTGCTTTGCACGTACGTCAGCAAGGTTTTCGGCTGAACCGATGTAAATAGTCTTGGGAACAGAAAGTGTGTTGACAAGCTGAACACCGTCGCCGTTGATAACCTCAACACGGTCTTCGTCAACGTCTGCACTGGCTGTAACAGAGAGCTGAGTATAGCTCTTAACCTCTGAAACAACGTCAACCTCACCTGTTGCGTCGTTAAGTGTGAACTCAAAGTAACGGCCCTTGGGGTTCTGGTCCGTGTTGTAGTTCTCCTGAGTAAGAGCACCACCCATGAAGAAGTGGAAGCCGTTATCGTCAACAACGTCAAAGTAGTTATCGTGGTCATGACCAAAAGTCATACCAAGACAGTTACCGGGGTTGTTAAGTGCATCGTAAAGAGCACGTGTTGCACCGTTGCTGAGTGTTGACGGACAGGGCGGCTCATTCATAGCACCGCTGGGGTTGTTAGCAGGGTCGAGGCGGATATAAGCCTTACCCTGGTTGAGTGAGTCGTACCTGGAAAGTACAGCAACACCGTTTGAAGCGTCACCTGCAATAATTGCACCTGTGGTGTAAATTTCCTGCAGGATAACGTGCTGTGCAGCAAAGGAGGGAACATAGGCGGAAGCCTGACCTGTTACCTGTGCCTTGTAGCTGTACTGGCTGCTTGCAAGGGTGTTGTTCATAGCGGTGTACCAGTTGACAATCTGCTGATAAGCCGTCTCGTTATCTCCACCGGGACGGAGGTAACCTTCTTCATCATCACCCTTTGAGTTGAAGATGGCGAGATTAAGCGCAACAGCCTTGTTGGTAGAGCTTGCGCTGACCGTAACGTTACCTGCACCGGGAGCACCGTCAAGGTCGATGGTACTGAAGTTGTTATCCCAGTCGACGAAGTATGAGTATCTGTCTGTCTGGTACTCATACTGGTGGTTGAGTGAACCGAAGTCGTACTCGTGGTTACCGGGCATTGCGATAACCTTACAGCTGGACTTCATGTACGGAGAGAACGTGTTATATGCTCTGTTGATTGCACTCTCCCACTGTGCTTTTGTAGATGAGCTACCGCCCTGAGTCTGGTCACCTGTAAGCAAGATAACGTCAGGGTTGTAGCGCTGCATAAGCAAGCGGATAGTCTCTCTCGTACGCTCGGTGATAGAGCCGCCGCTGACCGATGTCTGAATATCGGGCAACTGAAGCACTTTGAGCTTACGTGTTGTGTCGTCGAAATGAATGCCGAAATCTGTTTTTTGCTGATTCTGCAGATTCGCACTCGCCTCAAAGCCTGTCATCGCCGCAAACGATGCCATCATCGAAAGAACGAGAAGCAATGAGAGAATTTTCTTCGTTATTCTCATAATCGAAATTTCCTCCTTGAGAATAGTTTGAAATTTTGCAATCCGCAAGGACTGCATACCCACTCTGACCGAATGGGTTGCCGGCACGGAACCGGCTTAAGGGGTTGCGATAAAATTCCGGTTGAATTTCGCAGGGACGGTAAATGCGGCATAGGCCACAAAATGTGCTTTACTATCTGCACCGCAAGGGTGCGAGTAGGGGACACGTCCCCCGCTCCGATTGATATTTCGTCCGCTCGGGACGGGAGACCCATCCCCTACGAGAAACTTCGCCGCTGCCGCCACCGGAAAACAGCCGCAGCGCCCTTGCCGACCTGACCGCCGGCAACCGCACCTTGTGCAGCGAAGCTTTTTGACTTGCATCCGCAACCGTCAACCCTCCGTCTGACCACCCGTCAGGTCGATTTGCGCACCGTGAAGCCTCCAAAACGGTGATTCCCCTCCGCTCCGCCAAAGACTCGGAAAACGGCAAAATCAACATATTGTGTATCAAGGCTTCACAAAATACAAGACATAGATATATATATAGTGATACGCCTTAACTATACCAATTTTTCCGCTCTGTGTCAACATTTTGACACACTTTTACGCGTTTTATTTTCAACTTTGTGCAGGCTGACGAATATCCGCCGCTTCAACTGTCACCAATGCACAAGCACCGCCGTCGCGCCAACGTCATCGCCAAGCTGTTTTCCGCCGCCGCAAAGTGATGCTCTCCGAGCCCATTTGCGCTGCCTGTGATCAGCCATTTTTTGTTGATATACAGCCGTTTTTGCCGCTTTGCACTTGTCAGCTCCGCACTGTTCCGTATCACGGCTCGGAACTAAAAATCTTGCCGTTTTTTTCCGCGCCCGAAGCCTGCGTAAAACTTCTTTTCCGCGCCGTTTTTTGCCAAATTTCAGCTTTTTTGCTCATTTTCCACCCCTTTTTCCGTTACTTTTTTCGCCTTATTTCCGCTCTTTTTCTGCTCTTTTTTTACCGTTTTTTTCGCCTTTTTTTACTCGATTTTCACCCGCTTTTTTTACCTTTTTTTCGCCTTTTTTACCCGATTTTTTACCTTTTTTCGTCCCTTTTCTGACCGTTTTTTGCCCACGATTCCGACCCGAATTTTGCAAAGTTTACAAAAAATTAACAAATATATGCTTATTTCGAATAATAACAAGCTGTTTTTGCTGCGCCGAACAACAGTCCGCCCTCGATGCAAGGAGCGAAAAAGACGGATTTGCACAAAAAAATACCGCACAGTGTTTACAAGACACGTGCGATACTGTATAATTATTGCGTTATGAATTTTTGAATTTGGGAGGTTTTTCCTATGCCTAAACGCAGCGATTACATCTCTTGGGACGAATATTTTATGGGCATTGCTATGCTCTCCGCCAAGCGAAGCAAGGACCCCAACACACAAGTCGGCGCCTGCATCGTTAACCAAAACAACAAGATTATGTCTGTCGGCTACAACGGTTTCCCGCTCGGTTGCAGCGACGAGGATTTTCCGTGGGAGCGCTCGGGCGACAACTATGACACAAAATATCCTTATGTATGTCACGCTGAGCTTAACGCAATCCTCAACAACGCAGGCGGCAGCCTCAACGGCTGTAAAATCTACGTTGCCCTTTTCCCCTGCAACGAATGTGCCAAGGCCATCATCCAGTGCGGCATCAGCGAAGTTATCTACCTCTCAGATAAATATGCCGACACGTGGGGCACGCGCGCCTCAAAGCGTATGCTCACGGCAGCAGGTGTCAAGCTGACAAAAATCAAGCTCGACCACGACGATTTAACCATTAACTTTAAGGAAGAACTTGTCTGATGCTCGAAAAACCCAATTACAAGCACAACAAAATAATCGGCGAGCCTTACTCCATCGTAAACGGACACAAACGCAACAAGGTTTCGGAAATGAGATTCGGCTTAAAACGCTTCGACTCTGTCGGCAGCGGTATTATAGCCGTCTACAACCTTATGATTCTGCTTAACAGACCCGCCTTACTTGCCGACACAGCGCGCGAGCTTTATATCAAAGCCGCTTCGCCGCTCGGCATTTTCGGTGTGCATCCGCTACGTGTATTCCGCTATTTCTCATCACACTATCTTCCTGTTAACCTGGACAGAGATTATCAAAGCTTTTGCGACAAATTTGAGCCCGGCTTCTGCGGAATCGTATTCCGGTGGACCGGAAAAAAATTCTTCTCACCGATCAACGCCTTCGCAGTTGAAAGCTATAAAGGGAAAATTTACGTCTATAACCGAACTCCCGACTCGGCAAGGCGCTACGAATACCAACGCATAAGCGCCGTTGCAGACCCGAAGAGTTTTATTGTAGGCTACTACATAAACCGCGACGAATTTGACAGATAAAAAAGAGCTGCCCGGTCGGGCAGCTCTTTTTCGTTAGTCTTAAAGGCTTATAACAATTTCGTGCGTGCCGATATCGGTGCCGATTTCAACCGTATATCCGCCGTAAGCGCAGGGAATAACCTCATATTCACCGTCGCACTCAACAGCCTTCGGCTCTGACGGCACGTAAACAACCGTTTTCACATCAAAAGCAGCGGTCTGCTCGTATGAAAGGGTGAACGTGTTTGCCTCTCTGTCGTGGCGGTAGGCTTTTATTTCGCCCGTAACGGCTCTGGGATACGGTCTGTTGAGGATTTCCATTATACCGTCACCGATAAGCCCCTCGTGGAAAGCCCAATAGGTATTACTCCACTTGCGCTCATCAAAGAAATTGAGCAAATGGTAAATATGCGGATACCACTCCGTTCCCTCGGAATAGCCGCCCCATTCGCCGACAAGAACGGGAATTCCGAGCCTCTTCTGCGTGTTTGCGTGCTCGCCGAAAATCGCATCCGTCCTCGATGAGCTTGCGTGCTTATAGAGGGGCGTATCAACCATGAAGTCATAGCCGTGGGGCGAGAAGCAGGACTTCTCTTCAGGCTTGCCGTCGTAAGTGATGGGGCCTGCCTTGCACGGAATTGAAAGGTTTGAGTAGTAGCAGTTGTCGATAAACATTATGCCGTTATCGGTAACGGAGCGAATTGCGCCTGCCGTCTTGTTGAGGAAAGGAGTATATCTCTCAACGTCAAACTTTTCAACAAGGTCTGCCGCGCCGAGCGCAACATCGTGAAGAATATCGCCGTTATACTGATCCAGCACAGCAGGAATGTCGAGCTTCACGGCGTCTTTTATGAGCTTGCATCTGTCGATTCGCTTGTCTGTAAGCGTTGTTTTGACAAGGCCTTTGATAAGCTGACGAAAAACCTTGCCGCCATCCTTGCCCATAAAAGGCTCATTGAACATATCAAAGCCGAAAAGGGCAGGATGATCGCCGAGCTTGGTGGCAATATACTTCCACATATCAGCAAAATAATCAAGCAGACCCTTACCCTCATAGGGAGAATTATCCCAGAACTTATCAAACGCTCTATGGATGCCTTTATCCCAGAAGTAGCCCTCAGCCCAGACAAGCTTGATTTTCTTCTGCTTCTTGCCGTTCATCATACAAGCCCACTCGGGAGCACCGTCGCCCCACTGATAGCAATAGTTTGAGAAAAGGTCCTGATGCATATCGAGATATACGTATATACCGTACTCGTGGAATTTGTCGAGCATTTTGCGTACAGCCTCGATATATTTTTCGTTATACATACCGGGCTGCGGCTCAACAGCAGCCCACGTAATACCGAGACGCACGATATTTAAGCCTCTTTCGGCAAGTGTAAGGTACATTTTTTCATCGTACTCATACACGTTGCAGAGGTTACCCTCTTCGTCGGGCCAGCCTTTATCGCAGAGATTTACACCGTTAAAAATTCTTTCTCTGCCGTATTCGTCAACAAAGCTTTTACCTTTGGTAAGAATCTTTTCCATATTTAACTCTCCTGTCCTTTATAAATTTTAAACTCGCTGAGAACTACACCAACGTGTTCCTCACCGATTTCAAGTGCAATACATCCGTTCTCAAAAACCGATGCGGGAAGATCATAAACCGCGCAGGTGAAGCGTTCCTGAAGCATCTCACGCTCAAACTGCTCATCTTTTTCGCCGCCGTAGAATTTACCGCGGTAGATTTCGGTGCCGTTTGCCTTGACATAGAAACCGTTAAACATATCGTTATTGGTTTTTTTGTAGGTGACACGGAGCTTATAATCCGTATCCGGTTCAAAGCCTGCAAGCTTGCAGACAAAGGTGAAGTTATCAAACGCCTTTAACATACACATCGGGATTGAGCCGTTGTTGACATCACGGCGGTCACCCTGATAGTCGATATAGAACTCGCCCCTCTGTCTTTCGCCGAGCACTCCGAAGCCGTGCTCCGCAAGGGAGAAATAATATTCTCCTTTGCTGATTTTGTTTCGGTTAAAAACGCGTGTCAGGAAGGCTTCACGCTCTCCCTCCGGCATAGACTCTGCCGCCTCAAACCTGTTAAGAAGCCAAGCTCTGTCGGTTACGGGCAGGTCTATCGTATCTAGGGTCGCGCCCCTCTCCCAGCCTGATGCGTGGTAATTTTCAACGTCAAGCTGAATTCCTATCTGCTCAAACAGTATATCAGCAAGCTTGCCGAGTGACGCACGCAGGGCGTAGTATGCGGCATCGTAATCCGTCATAAGCTCCGCTCTTGCCGAAGCAAAATCGCCGCGGGAAGCAAAACTTCTTGCCTCATCAATCAGCGCAAGCTCAAAACGCCTTCTGCGATAGACGAGTGCATCGCACCTTGCCCTGAAGAGAAGAAGAACAAAACGCCAGTTATCAATCAGCGACGGTGCTTTTTCAAGCTCGGTCTCAAAAATTCTGAGCGTGTGTTCTATGTGCGGATTTTCCGCAGGGTCGCCTTCCCAGTTTTTCTCGAGTCCGAGAATGCCGTCTGCTATATTTGATGCATCCGCCTGCCAGATAAAAAATCTCGAATAGTCGCAGAGTGTTTCGTAAAGCGAAACATCGGGGAAATAATCCATATCGCTCCAGACAGCCTTGTTGACGTCATCGTTTGTGCCCTCCGAATAGCTGACACTGCCTATGACGTAAGGACGCGTAAGCCTGTGAAGCAGTCTGAATTCAGTAGGTCGCGGGTTGACGCTCTCACGGCTGAGCGTTGAAGCAAGAGCATAATGCCAGTCATCCCTGTCAAAATGCACGGGATATTCGCACCTTACGTTGTGGGTAATATCGGGGTAAAACCTGATGGGATATTTAGCGGGAAGCTTGCGCCGCAGGTCATCCATCATAAAAGCGTGATTCGGGCCCGTGATTATGCCGTTTATCTCATCGGGGAGCTTGTTCATTTCGCTGAGGAAATCTTCGGGCCAGGTTATGTTTGAGTGGGGCGCCTGAGCAGATGGCCACATCTGCGCATCGGGCTTTATGCTTTTAAGGACACGCGATATTTCCACGCAGCGCTTGACGAAATCGTCGCCGTCCATTTCTCCCGGGTCGCCGCCGGGCGGGAAAATCGCATTGATTCTCGGCATAGCCTCAAAAACCTTGCGCCTTGAGGCAAGCGCCGTTTCCTCATCCTCGTCATCATTATTCGGGTACCAGCAAGAAACATCCATATCAAGTTTATCCGCAAGCTCGCTTGCCCAAACAGCGACGTCAAGCGGGTGATATTTCATCAGCGGATTTTTTTCGTCCTTTTTGCCACCCGGGATATGCTCACAGGTATTACAGCCAAAGGCCATAATATCGCGGTAGAAGCGGAAATACTCGTCAGGTCCCCATGCATCGTAGGTATTCGGGATAGTACGATAACCGCACTGGTGACCCCTTATCTTTTTGTCGGGTGAATAATCGCCCGAAATATTTTTGATAAGCGTAATTTTGCTTGAACAGAAAACACATTTGCGCAGAAAATAGGAGTAGCCGTAAATGAGACCTCTTATTCCGCGGGCGCTTATTTTCAGGTGTGAACCGTCCTGCTCGATACGGTAACTGTCCTTACAGGCAATACCGTCATCACACACAAGCTCAACGCAAGGCTCACCGTCTTCAAAAGGTCTGTAACCTGCGCGAAGCTCAAGCTCCTCACTGAAAAGTTCACGTGCATATTCCGCCGCCTCACCTACGGCGCTTACGCTGAGAAACGAAAAATCGTACTTCATATCAACTCACCACCTTGTTTATGTTTTATATAGTTAACCGAGTTTTTTTGCAAGAGAAAGGGCAAACGCCTGTGCGGCAGGCATAGGCTCAAACCTTTGCGAATAGTTGCAGATGCCCATTGTATCACCCTGAGCAAAATCCACTTCTCCGTTGCGTCGGGTAACGCTCATAAGGTAAGAAAGGCACTTTTCAGCCTCCTTGCGGTAACCCATACGGCAGAGCAGACCACCTATCATTGCGGTTGAGGAAGATTCGTGCCGCGAATCAGCAACACCGATGAGAGAATTGAAGCTGCCGTCCTCATTCTGCCACGGAAGCAACGCTTTTATCAGCTGCTCCGCCCTGTCTTTGAGAACATCGGCATATTCGTCCCTGCCGTCAAGCAGACCTATACTTTCATCAAGCGCAAGCGCAAGCCAGCCGCATCCTCTGCCCCATCCGTATGTGCCGAGTGGCATTCCGCTGTCCGGCTTAAAGCAATGAATCGGCAGACCTGTCTTTTCGTTTATTCCGTGTTCGTAGAACTCATCAAACTGCCTCTTTGCAAGCTCAAACATTTCGGGTGAGCCGTATGTCTGATGATACTTGATCAGAAACGGGCACACCATACCGAGCGTATCAACATAGTGCTCTTTCTTTTCGAGAACATAGGGCAGGGTCTTGTTACCGGCAGCAGCCGAAACCTTGGCAACGTAATCCGTCATTGCCGCTTTAAGCTTTTCATCATCCTCAAAGCCGCTGCCGAGCATTGCATAAAAAAGCATTGCCGCGCCTGTTTTGTAGCTCCTGTTTTTCCAGTCCTCCTTTTCAAAAAAGCGATGTGCCCAATTGCGTGCACCGGCATTTTCACTCATTGAAGAAAGAAGCGCGGCAACCTGCCACGTATTGAAATAAAAGTTGTAATATTTGCCCTTCAGTTTGGGAATAAGAGTATAATAAACTCTGTCCGTCGTCGGAACGGGAGGCATCTTTTTTAAATTTTTTTCGGCAACTTTTTCAACGGCATCACGCCACACCTTTTTATCGTTATATCTGCCGATGTGAATTCTTCTTAACCAATTCAAAAAAATCGGAACGACATCAACCGCGAAAACACAAAGACAGACAGCCAGCAAAAGGCTGACAAAAATCAGCAGAATTTCCAACATATTTATTCACCTAAAACTGCATAGAATTTTTCAATTTCTTCTTCATTTCCGAGCTTGATTTTTTTGAGATTTTCTGAAAGCTTTTTCGAAAAATCTTCGGCGAAAATCAGCTCCATTTTTTCTGCAACACTTGCCGCATCAATATCGGCAAGCAGCGCAGTAACGCCATCCTCAAGCTGATCGTAAACGGTTGAAAACTTCGTCGCAAGAATCGGCTTTGCAAGAATTTTCGCCTCATCAATCGCAATCGATTTCCCTTCATAATACGAGGTTTGTGCGTATATATCGCAAGCTGCAATGTACGGATACGGGTTAGCTCTTTCGCCGAGAAAGATGAATTTTCCTTCGAGATTTTTTTCTGAAATTCTTTTTTCAAACTCCTCGCGGAGTTCACCTTTTCCGATTGAAAACCACTTGAAATCATAACCTTTTTTGTCGAGAATTTCTGCCGCATCTATTGCTGTATCATAGCCCTTCTGCTGAGAAATTCTTCCGACCGTAAGTATGATTTTTTCGTTGCTTTTTTTCTTAAATTCTTCAGGAAAATCCGCAGCCATTTTTGAGAGAATTTTCGGAGACGTTATATTCTCTACCACACAGAATTTTTCGGCAAATTCCGGAAAGGTTTCTTTGAGAACGTTTTTACATTCATCAGAAACAGTTACTATTCTGTCAAACTTACGGAACAGCTTCGCGTCATTCGACGCATCAAGCCCGAGCTTGGAATAATCGTTGTGAATGTAGGCAATTTTCACCTTTGCATCCGCACAATCCGCAACAAAAAAATTCGGTTTTCCTTCAAGGTAACCTATCGCCGCATCATACCGCGTTGTTGGTTTTGCAAAAACGGGGCGCAGATATTTCCACGCGCGCTGGTCGCGCTCAAGCTCAGGAACTTCCTTTTGGTTTACGGTGCGTGTGTACCGCAATCTGTTAAGTGCCATACCGAGTCTGAAACGCAAAAGAAACGTTTTTATGCTCTGAACAAACGGCTTTGTAAAAACATCGTACATTTTGCCGAGTGAAACAATATTGACCTGCTCGGGAATCATATCGAAAAACAGACCTGACGGCTCAAACAGCATAAGGTCGACGTCGTATTTTCTGTAATCGATAAGCTGAAGCAGCGAAAGCAGGCTACGTTCACCGCCGCCGCTTTTCATCGATTCCATAACAAAAAGCAACCGTTTTTTCATAAGAAAATTCCACCATTCCGAGCATTTCGTGCGATAGTTATGTTGATTATACCATAAACGCTCAATTATTTCAACATTGCACAAAAAAAGCAGGGCGTTTTGAACTGCCCCAAATTGTGCGGACAGTACAAAAAAGCCCCCTATGGTAGGGAATATTAAATTTTAAGCGACATACTGACTTCGTTTTTCAAGCGGAGTCAGTTTCGTTTTTAATTGGATTCTTTCGTTGTTGTAAAAGTG
>JAZSOM010000070.1:0-4432 GCA_045536955.1 Acutalibacteraceae bacterium | reverse complement strand
AAAAACGCAATAAAGCAGAAGCAATAGAAGATGCACGAAATCTTCTTGAACAGATGGGCATTGATGATAAAGAAGATTATTATCCATGTCAGCTTTCAGGCGGTCAGCAGCAGCGTGTTGCAATTGCACGTGCTCTTGCGCTCAATCCGAAGATTCTTTTCTTTGATGAGCCTACCTCTGCGCTCGACCCCGAGCTTACCGTTGAGGTTCTCAACGTTATCAAGGGGCTTCGTGATTCGGGCTGTACAATGGTTGTTGTAACGCACGAAATGGATTTTGCACGTAACGTTTCCGATAAGGTTATCTTTATGGCGGACGGCGTTATTGAGGAAGAGGGCACACCAGAAGAAGTGCTCGTCAACCCGAAATCTGTGCGTACAAAAGCATTCCTTAATCATATCGGATAAGGGCAGTTAAGCAAATTAAACAAATATTAACAGAATAATTTTAAGCACACTCACCCTCGTGTATCGCAAGAAAACGGCGATATAAGGGCAAAGTGTGCTTTTTGGCTTGGCTTGGGTAAATGGCGGTTATTTTGCGAATTTGGAACAAAAAGGCGAAAATAAAGTAAAAAACTTTACAAAACGGCTCAAAAAAGGCTTGACAAGCAGTAAAAAATACTGTAAAATACTTAATCACCATTAAAATGGAAATGTATCGGCTTAAATAAATTTGGTTAAAAATTTCTGTGCAAGGTGCACAAAAAGCCGCCTGATTTTCGTTTAATTTTCTCCCCACGATTATTATATAAGAATGGAGTGATTTGCCTATGGCAAAAGCAGCCCAAATGGTCAAGCACGGCAAAATCGAAAGATTGAGCTACAGCAGGATCAACGAGGTCATGGAGATGCCCAACTTCATCGAAATCCAGAAGAAATCCTATCAGTGGTTCCTTGAAAAGGGAATGAGAGAGGTTTTCCGCGATATCGATGAAATCACGGACTATACCGGCAACCTTGTCCTCACCTTCGTTGACTTCCGTATGGAAGACAAGCCGAAGTACACAATTGCCGAGTGCAAAAAGCGTGACGCAAGCTACTCTGCACCCATGCGTGTAACAGCACGTCTTTACAACAAGGAAACAGGCGAGATCAAAGAGAATGAAGTCTTTATGGGTGATTTCCCCATAATGACCGAGAGCGGCACTTTTGTTATCAACGGTGCTGAGCGTGTTATTGTTTCTCAGCTTGTACGTTCACCCGGTGTATACTTCGACATCGACCACGATAAGGTTGGTAAGGAGCTTTACAAGGCTCAGATTATCCCCAACAGAGGTGCATGGCTTGAGTTCGAGACCGACCAGAATGACCTCTATTACGTCAGAATCGACAAGAACAAGAGAATCTATATCACAACCTTTATCCGTGCTCTTTTCTGCGGAACAGAGCTTGGCGAAGGCACAAACGAAGATATTTTTGATATGTTCGGCGACGATATCAGAATCAACGCTACACTTGAAAAGGATGAGAAGCAGAATGCCGGCGAGGCTCTTCTTGAGGTATATCGCAAGCTTCGTCCGGGCGAGCCGCCTTCAATCGAGACAGCTCAGACTCACCTTGACAATATCTTCTTCGATCCACACCGTTACGACCTTTCACGCGTAGGCCGTTACAAGTACAACAAAAAGCTCGCTATCTCTGACAGACTTGCAGGCTGTACGGTTGCTGATATGATTATCAGCGAGGCAACAGGTGAGATTCTTGCAGAGCCCGGCGACTTTATCTCAAAAGAGAAAGCATACGAGATTGAGCAGGCAGGTGTCAGCAAGGCTTACGTTGATGTTGACGGTCAGCGCATCTGCATCGTCTCAAACGGTATGGTTGATATCGACACATATTTCCCGCAGTTCACAAAAGAACAGCTTGAAGACGCAGCAATCAACGAAAAGGTCAGTTTCAAAGCTCTCAAGCCCATCGTTGATGCCGCAGCAGAAGAAGGCTGGTCCGATGAGGAGATTCTTGCAAAGCTTCTCGAAGAGTGCGACAACCTTATCCCCAAGCACATTGTCCGCGAGGATATTTTTGCTTCCGTCAACTACCTCAACTGCCTCGCAAACGGACTCGGCAGTAAGGATGACATTGACCATCTCGGCAACAGACGTATCCGTTGCGTAGGCGAGCTGCTTCAGAATCAGTTCCGAATCGGCTTCACCAGAATGGAAAGAGTTGTTCGTGAGCGTATGTCAATTCAGGCTCAGGACAGTGACAAGCTCACTCCTCAGTCACTTATCAGCATCCGTCCTGTTGTTGCAGCCATCAAAGAGTTTTTCGGCTCTTCACCGCTGTCACAGTTTATGGATCAGACCAACCCGCTTTCAGAGCTGACACACAAGCGTCGTCTTTCGGCTCTCGGCCCCGGCGGTCTTTCACGTGACCGTGCAGGTTTCGAGGTTCGTGCCGTTCATTACAGCCACTACGGCCGTATGTGTCCCATCGAGACTCCTGAAGGACCTAACATCGGTCTTATCTCTTACCTTGCAACATTTGCAAGAATTAACGACTACGGCTTTGTCGAAGCTCCCTACCGTAAGGTTGATAAGGAGACCGGCATTGTTTCCGACGAAGTTGTCTATATGACAGCTGACGTTGAAGATAATTATATCGTCGCTCAGGCTAATGAGCCTCTCGACGAAAATAACCGCTTCAAGAATCCCAGAGTCAATGCTCGTCACCGTGACGAGTTCCTTGACATCGAAAGCAACAGAGTCGACTATATGGACGTTTCTCCCAAGATGGTTGTTTCCGTTGCAACAGCTATGATTCCCTTCCTCGAGAACGATGACGCCAACCGTGCGCTCATGGGCTCCAACATGCAGAAGCAGGCTGTTCCGCTTCTCAAGACGGATGCTCCCATCGTTGCAACAGGTATGGAATATAAGGCTGCTGTCGACTCGGGTGTTTCACTTGTAGCAAAGCATGCAGGTACCGTTACCTATGTCAGCGCCGATAAGATTGAGATTCTCACCAACGAAGGCGAGATCGACACTTACGAGCTTATTAAGTTCCAGCGCTCCAACCAGGGCACCTGTATCAACCAGCGTCCTGTTGTCAAAGCAGGCCAGAAGGTTGAGTATATGGAGGTTATCGCTGATGGTCCCGCAACTGACCTTGGCGAAATCAGCCTCGGTAAGAACGCACTTATCGGCTTTATGACCTGGGAAGGTTACAACTACGAAGATGCTGTTCTTATCAACGAAAAGCTTGTTCGTAACGACGTTTATACGTCTATCCATATCGAGAAATACGAGCTTGAGGCTCGCGATACAAAGCTCGGACCGGAAGACATCACACGAGATATTCCCAACGTTGGTGAAGACGTGCTCAAGGATCTTGACGAGGAAGGTATTATCCGAATCGGTGCAGAGGTACACTCGGGCGACATCCTTGTTGGTAAGGTTACGCCCAAGGGTGAGACTGAGCTTACCGCTGAAGAAAGACTCCTTCGCGCCATCTTCGGCGAAAAGGCACGTGAGGTCAGAGACACTTCTCTTCGCGTACCTCACGGTGAGTACGGTATTGTTGTTGACGTTGAAGTATTCACACGTGAAAACAGTGACGAACTCACTCCCGGTGTTAATAAGGTTGTCCGCTGCTACATCGCTCAGAAGCGTAAGCTTTCTGTCGGCGATAAGATGGCCGGTCGTCACGGTAACAAGGGTGTTGTTTCCAGAATTCTTCCGCAGGAAGACATGCCCTTCCTTCCCGACGGCACACCGCTTGATATCGTTCTTAACCCCCTCGGCGTTCCCAGCCGTATGAATATCGGTCAGGTTCTTGAGGTTCATCTCGGTTTTGCTGCCAAGTCAATGGGCGTAAAGGTTATGACTCCCGTATTTGACGGTGCAGACGAAGGCGATATTATCGAAGCATTCAGAATGGCAAATGAAAAACTTATGGAAGCTGCAAGAGCCAAAGCTCTTGAGAACGGCGAAGAGTTCAGAGAAGAGGATGTATTCCAGCTGCGCAGCGACTGTAAGTCGATCCTCAGAGACGGCAGAACAGGTAAACAGTTCGATAATCCCGTAACGGTCGGTATTATGTATTACCTTAAGCTTCTCCACCTTGTTGACGATAAGATTCATGCCCGTTCAACAGGCCCGTACTCACTCATCACTCAGCAGCCTCTGGGCGGTAAGGCTCAGTTCGGCGGCCAGCGTTTCGGTGAAATGGAAGTTTGGGCACTCGAAGCATACGGCGCTGCATACACACTTCAGGAAATCCTCACAGTCAAGTCCGACGACGTTGTCGGCCGTGTAAACACATACAAGGCTATCGTCAAGGGCCTCAACGTTCCCAAGCCGGGCGTACCCGAATCCTTCAAGGTTCTTATCAAGGAACTTCAGTCCCTTGGTCTTGATGTCAAGGTTCTCGACGGCGACAGAAACGAAATCGACCTCAGACAGTCCTTTGACGATGATGATGTCGGTCTC
>JAZSOM010000029.1:0-46817 GCA_045536955.1 Acutalibacteraceae bacterium | reverse complement strand
TGAACAGGTCCATTTTGTGCGGACAGCACAAAAAAGACCCCTGTGGTAGGAAAGATTAAATTTTAAGCAACAAACTGACTTCGTTTTTCCAGCGGAGTCAGTTTTGTTTTTGTTTGGATGCGCTGATGGTTGTAGAAAAATATGTATTCATCGATAAGTTGCCGAGCTTCAGCAAAAGTTTGCAGTTTCACACGATGAATACACTCGGTTTTGAGAATGGAGAAGAAATTTTCAGCTAAAGCGTTGTCATATGGATTTCCCCGTCTTGACATTGACGGCGTAATACCGTATGATTGTGTTAGCTTAAAATATCCCTGCGAGGTATATTGAAAGCCTTGGTCACTGTGGAGCTGCAACTCTGCGGTGACCTTCTCTTTTTTCTTGGCTGCTCTTATTGTACTCAACACAAGATTTATGTTTTGCTCTGTCCCGGTCTTATACGCAACAATACTGTTGTCATACAAATCTCTGCTTTTTCAATTCTAATATTTCTTTCTCGTAATCTTTTATGTGTCTGTAACTTCTGGGCATAAAAATTCCTCCTATGATAGTTTAATTCTACCATAGGAGGTTCTTTTTTTCATTGTCCGTTTTTACTGGACCTGTTCACTTTGACGGCTGTACGGTGTTTTTTATTCTTACATCCGAATACACAGCAAACCTAAAAGTCCCTTGCTTTGCAGATATTATTCACATTTCAGGGCGGTTTTGCTGCGTATTCAGTTTTTATTACCTCTGTGAATATAGTCCTCGTTGATTTCTTTGCTCCAATCGGCACAGAGTGGAGCTTTTGCCCTGACATTGCAGACAGCTTTCGCGACCGACTCATAAACAATGCTTGTTCCCTCTTTATCGGCGTTATAGTTCACCGCTCTGTCGGCACCGATTCCGTATCTTGAAGCAGTTTCAACAGCGTCAATATTCGCACCGATGAAGAGGAATTCCCAGCCGTATTTTTCCTTTTGACGCTCAATCATCGCTTTTACCTTTTCGCTCGAATACTTACGGCTTGCGTTTTCCATACCGTCTGTTGTAATGATAAACATTGTGTTTTCGGGCACATCCTCGGGGCGTGCATACTTGTGAACATTACCGATGTGATGGATTGCTCCGCCGAGCGCATCAATCAGCGCCGTATAACCTCGTACGGTGTAATCCTCCTGTGTCATCGGCTTGATTTCGCTTAAGCGAACCCTGTCGTGAAGCACCTGCGTTTCGTCGTCAAAAAGCACGGTTGAAACGTAACATTCGCCTTCCTGATTTTTCTGCTTTTCAATCATAGCGTTGAAACCGCCGATTGTGTCCGCCTCAAGTCCTGACATAGAACCGCTTCTGTCAAGTATAAACACAAGCTCCGTAACGTTGTTTCTTATTCTTTCTTTCATCGCTTAACACTCCTAAAAAAATTAATGTGGCCGTAAGGCTTTCTTAACCTTACAACCACATTATAGCGATTAAATTTATTCAATTGGTCGCTTGTCGGGAGACTTATTACCGATACGCTTATTTACGAAGAATTCCCCACTCCTGCTCTTTAAACCCTATAAACACGGTATCATCACAGATAAGCAGCGGTCTTTTCACAAGCATACCGTCAGTTGCAAGCAACGAAAGCATTTCCTCATCGCTCATTAACGGCAATTTATTCTTCAGCTCCATAGATTTGTAAAGCAATCCGCTTGTGTTAAAAAACTTCTTAAGCGGCTGTCCGCTTGTTCTGTACCATCGGGACAGCTCTTCAACACAGGGATTATGCTGCTTTATATCGCGCAGTTCATATTCTATCTTGTTATCATCAAGCCACTTCTTTGCTTTCTGACAAGTTGTGCATTTCGGATAACAGATAAATGTAATCATATCAACACTCCTGTAAATAAAATTATTCAGCAGCCCAACAGTACCTGGTCAAACTCAAACAGCGCTTCGTTTATTTCAAAAACATTATAATTGCCCTTTTGGATAAAGTAGCGGATTATTTTGTCAAACACGAAGCTGCGAGAAAGTGTAAGACCGGCAGAGGACAGCAAATCCTGCGTTTCGTCAAGGGTCAGTTCAAGTGCTATTGCAAAGGCAACTGCGGTCTGTTTGGATGGCTTGTAGCTTTGCGGATTGCACTTGATTTTGGAGAACGTTTTCTTATCAACGTTAGCTTTTTTGTAGCATTCAACGTCGGTCATTCCCTTGCTGTCGATATAATCAAACAGCTTGTATGCAAAGGATTTGTCCATCGCCTTCATATATTCTTCGAGAGTTTTGTTCTTTACGTTGCCGTATTCCATCGGAACCGAAGCGCACGGCATCATTTTCGGAACAGGCGCACATTCTTCCAAAACATCACATTCAGAAAAATCTGCCGTTAATGTTTCGTCCTCGCAAATATCGAGCCTGAGATTAGCGGCACAACGGTTGAATTCGCGAGCAAAACCGTAATCATCGTCTATGAATTCGCTGATTTCATTGAAAAGCTCTTTGCTGAATTCGTAAGAAGTTCGGTCAAAAACGCAGAGATAAACCGTCAGCTCGTGGCTAAACAGAAACTCCGTAATAATCTGAACTGCAAAATTCAGCACCTTATCCTTCGGGTAGCCGTAAGCACCTGCAGAGATAAGCGGAAACGCAACGGATTCACAGCCGTTTTCAACAGCAAGCTTCAACGACTCAAGATAGCAGGATTTCAGGATTATGCTCTCTCCTGCCAAGCCTCCATGCCATATCGGACCGGAAGTGTGAATTATGTATTTTGCATCAAGGTTATATCCCTTTGTAATCTTCGCCGTACCGAGCCCGAGCGGTGCAAGCCGTTGACACTCCTTGTCAAGTTCAACCCCTGCACCCTCGTGCACAGCTAAATCAACACCGCTGTAACCCACCATTTCTTCGTTGGTGGTATTGACAATGGCATCAACTTTCATTTTCGTTATATCCTGTCGGATAATCTGCAGCGGCATAGTATCACCTCTCAATTATACATTCCATTTATAACTGCATTTTTAATCTCAGTGCCAACGGTTTCAATAGCGCCGACCATTATACCAAACGCAACACGTACAACCGCATCACAGAGGGCATTTCTTACAGTTTCCCCGTAAGCGCATTTATATATCATCACTCTGATTTTTTCAGCTTTCGCAGCGTAATAACCGTTGCGCCAATCACTCCGAGACCGAATGCAAGTAACATAAACGGCATAATTGCAAATGTTGTTGCAGATGCGATATATCCGAAAGCAAACTGAATCGCAAAGCCTACTCCGTATGCACCGCTCATATGGTAGCCCGTAATATCAGCCGAGTAATCTGCACCGAACCTTGCAGGCACGCTGTGAAGTACGCTCGGAAACACCGGACCGTAACCCATACCGACTAAAAGCAGACCGACAAGTGCGGTTTTGCCTATTGGCAACATCATTACAACCATACCGACTGCGGCAAGTACCATACCGCCCATTACAAGCGTGTTATCCGAAAGCTTTTCGGAAAGGAAACCTGCAACAATTCGGCTTATCATAATTCCGCCGAAATACAGCGAAATCCATTTTGCAGCTTCGTCGGGTGAAACAGAAAGAACGTTGACCGCATAGGTTGCACCCCATGTGCCTATCGTAAATTCACCCGCGCAGTAAAGTCCGAGCGAGAGAATACTCGTTATCATTCCCTTTTGCTTCATCAAGTCTAAAAAGCTTTTCTTCGGCACTTCTGTCTTTGCTTCTTCTTTGGTTTCCTTTGGCCGAACGTTCCACTTCTTAAGAGATGCAAGAATTATAAGCGCAATCACAAACTGAATGAGTGCGACAACGCGGTAGCCGTTACGCCAGGTGCTGTCACCGCCGAGAAATGCAGACATTATTATCGGGCTGATTGTTACCCCGAGACCCCAGCAGCAATGCAGCCAGTTCATATGCTTTGCTTTGTAGTGAAGCGAAACAAAGTTGTTCAGACCCGTGTCAATCGCACCGGCACCGTAGCCCATAATTATAGTGCAAATCATCATCACAACGATATTCGGTGAAAAGCTGATTCCGACAAGTCCGAGTGCGGTGAGGAGAGTTGAGAAAAACGTTACTCTGCCCGTACCGAATTTTCGCAGAAGCGGACCCGCAATGAATGCGATACCACCCGTGGAAACTGCCGTAACGACGCTGTAAACCGAGCCGAAGTTTTCGGGCAAACCGAATTCAACGTGAACAACAGGCCACGTAACGCCGAAAAGCGAATCGGGGAAACCAAGCGAAACAAATGCAATGTAGATAACAATAAGTAGTGCAGCCATATAAATACTCCGTTTTAGTTATAACACAGACTTATTGTAGCACAAACAGATAAAGTTATCAACAAGCATCGTGAACAGTGTTAATACTTCGTCCGCTTGAATTTCTGGCTTTGTTGATGCGGTGTTTTTACCCGAATCACCGCAGACCGAATCCGTTTGTGCACTCAAGTTGCCCGATGACCCCACATTCTTGTTTCTATACACTGCTGTTACGGAACGTCACACAAAAGCGAATTCCCGGATTACATAAAGCCGTAAAATAAAAAATGCTAAAACTCAAAAACACAGATTCGGTTCAACCACCGAATCTGTGTTTTTTCCTAATTACTGACATTTTTGCAGAGAAATCACTCTGAAATTCTGATTTTTGCAACCGTTATTTTGTAGGTTGATTCATAACACGAAGGATTGTTAATGTAGTAAAGAGTTGTTCCGTCCTCCGAGAAAAAAAGTGACGGACTGTAACCGCATTTTACGAAAGGATCTCCGGTCGGATACGGAATGGGATTGTCGATCGGCGCAAAGGTTTTGCCGTAATCAAAGCTGATAAACATATCTGCGCCCGTGTCACTTGCGCCTCTGATGGCGTGTCGACCCGTAACAATAAGTGTTCCGCATTCGCCACCGACGGGTGACCACGCAACGCAAGGAGATGAGCCGAAGGTTTTTCCGCCTGCAGAAACAATCTTGCCGTAATCCGAAACGTCGCCCCAATTATCAAGAGAGGTCGTTCTCTTGCAATAAATCGGATTCATGAAAATACCAACCATCTCATAAACCATTAAGTATTCACCGTTGCCCATTTTTGTAATTGAAACCATACCCGGTCTGAGCGAAGAATCGGAGCAGGCGACGCACTCAAACTTCTCGCTCCAGTTGACAAGATCGGTTGTGTATTTATAAACAAGCTTCTGCGAATGCTCGGGGTCGGAATCGTCTGAATAGAAGCAAAAAAGTCTGCCGGTTTCTTCCTCATAAATTAAATAAGGCTCCCATACGCCCCATTCAATCCCGCCGGCATTGTCAACGTTGCAGAAAGCGTTGAACGATTTACCCGCATCGTTGCTGGAATAAAGGGTAATTGTACTGTCTGTTATGCCTTCGCCGTATATTGACGTTGCGGCAAGAATGACTGTGCCCTTTTCAAAATCGCCGATATCTGCAGGCAGCTCATAAAGGAACGGCATCCATTCGTTCCAGTAACCCTCGTTCAGGTTATCTTTTACCGTGCAGACGTATTGCCACGTTTCGGCATCATCGTTACTTTCATAAATGGGATATGTGTCGCCCCACTTTTCAAAAGTTGCAAGTAATTTGCCGTTATCAGCTTCGTTCTTCTGATAGCGGAGCTTTATGATTGAGGGATATTCAACCACGTTTGCGCTGTTATCCGCAGGAACATATATATCGCTCACAGACTCAATCTCAAACTCAATCGGCAGATGCTTATATTCAAAATTCAGACCTGCACCAGGAAACAAAGTCCCGAAAACCGTCAGCAATACAAGCAAAAAACGAAAAAGAACCATTTTATCAGCCCCATCATTGAAATATATGGATACATTATATCACAAAAGAGTTTCTTTGCAACAGGTTTGTCGGAGCATACGGTAACAGCATTAAGTTGACATCCAAAACCGCCCGTGATACGATAGATTTGTTCAGATAAATAAGAATTTGACGGAGAAATGATATGAGATTGAAGAACATTTTGATTGTTGTTAAAGATATAGAAAAATCGAAAAAATTCTATCACGACTTATTTGGTATAGACTTGGTGCTTGATAACGACGGCAATATGATTTTAACAGAAGGTCTTGTTCTTCAAGACGAGAAAATATGGAAAGCGTTTTTAGATAGAGATATTGTTCCAAAGAGCAACTCTTGCGAATTGTATTTTGAGGAGCAGGATATCGAATCATTTGTTGAAAAATTAGAAAGACTATACCCCACGATTGAATATGTAAATCATCTTATGACACATAGTTGGGGCCAACGAGTAATTCGATTCTACGATTTGGATGGTAACTTAATTGAAGTAGGAACACCGATGTAATCATCAAATTCCAATTTGTCGAGCTAATTGGAATATATTGACGAATGTTTATATTGCTGTTGATAATACGGATTTTTTGTGTAAGATAATAAGCAAGATAATAAGCAAGAATGGCAGGAGGAATATTTATGTCCGGTTACACACCGCCGTATATAATCACCGATAAAATATTAAGCCTTGTTGCATCAATTTCAGAAAAAAGTCGGAAGAATTACTGAGCGCAGTAATCTTGATTCAAAACCACATCTTAAAAGAAGTAATAAAATCAAGTCGATTTATTCATCACTTGCCATTGAAGCAAATTCACTCTCTTTGGGCGAAGTCAAAGATGTCATCAACGGCAAAACCATTATCGGTGCAGAAAATGAAATACAAGAAGTTAAGAATGCTTATGCCGCTTACGAAGAAATCTCCACAATTGATGTTTACAGTCTGAAAGAGTTAAAACGTTTGCACGGCATTATGACAAAATATATTGTTGAAATAAGCGGAGATTTCCGTCTCGGAGAAGAAGGCGTTTTCAACGGTGACAAATGTATTTTTATGGCTCCGCCTGCAAAGTTTGTTCCCGAGGAGATGGCAAATTTGTTCAACTGGATGAACCAGAACAAGAAAACTGTTCATCCGCTGATATTATCTTCTGTTTTTCACTATGAATTTGTTTTTATACATCCGTTTACTGACGGTAACGGCAGAATGGCTCGTTTGTGGCACACAGCCATTCTTTCAAAATGGCAACCAATATTTGAGTTCATTCCCATCGAAAGTCAGATTGAGAAATTTCAGAACGGTTATTATGAAGCGATCGCAAAATGCCACGCAAACGGCAACGGCACAGTTTTTATTGAATTTATGCTTGAACAAATCGACACCGTTCTTGATAAAATATCCTTTTCTGTAACTGCTCCTGCAAATAATATTACCGAATATGTGAGCAGACTTCTTGCAGTTATGGAATATGACACACCTTATAAGTCAAACGAAATTCTTGCTCTGCTTGGCTTAAAATCCAAAGAAACATTGAGAAAGAATTATCTGAACCCGGCTATTGAAAGCGGCTTGGTTGTTATGACCGAACCGGATAAACCAAACAGCAGAAATCAGAGGTATATAAAAAAATAATTCAGTATCATTTGATAATAAAAGCAAACCTTAATCATTCCTTTACCTGAGGTTTCTATTCAGTTTTGTCTATGCCCACTTTCAGAATATTCGTTAACCGTCCGCTCAACCCTTAGGGTGGTTTTGCTCTGTGCAATCCGATTCCCAAACTTGATTCTGAATGCAATTCTCACATTGGTTTTACAATGGAATTTGATTTTCAGCTCATCTGAGATGTTATGAATTTTCGATTCAAATCGGGGTGTTAAATCCGGAAAGAAATTCGGATTATAAACGAAAGCATAAAACTCCCGGCTCCTTATCTTATACGAAAAAAAGCTTTTAGTAATAAATTATGAAAGCCTTAAATCCACAGTACGCAATTACGGACTCTACCCCCACCCTACAGGGGAGTCGGAGTCTTTTTTGTTGCATTTTGACATTACTTGTAATATAATAAATTCTGTATAAGTAGATTAATTTTTAAGGACGGTATTACCATGGTTACAGGTGAACTTAAAAACAGAATTGACAGCCTTTGGGATATATTTGCAGCAGGCGGACTTGTTAATCCGCTTGATGTTATTGAGCAGATTACTTACCTGATGTTTATCCGTGACCTTGACGATGCGGACAAGCTCAGAGAAAAAGAGAGCCTTATGCTCGGTCTGCCTCACGAAAGCATTTTTGCCGACGAGGTTGAAATCGGCGACCGTAAGGTTGACGGCAAGCAGCTCAGGTGGTCAACGTTCCGTGATTACCCTGCGGACAGAATGTATTCCGTTGTGCAGGAAATGGTTTTTCCGTTTATCAAAAACCTCCACGCCGATAAAAACAGCGGCTATTCAAAATATATGAGTGATGCTATATTCAAGCTGCCGACTCCGTTGCTGCTTGATAAGGTTGTCAACGCCCTTGATGAGATTTATGAGCTTATGGCTGTTGCTGAAGGTGGCGACACAAAGGGAGATACATACGAATATCTGCTTTCAAAGATTGCACAGTCAGGACTGAACGGTCAGTTCCGAACACCCCGACACATTATCAAAATGATGGTTGAGATGATGGACCCCAAGGCAGACGAGATTATCTGCGACCCTGCCTGCGGTACGTCGGGCTTCCTTGTTGCTGCCGGAGATTATCTCAAGGAGCACCGCAAGGACGAAATTTTCTTTGACCGTGCTGCAAAGGACCACTATATGAACCATATGTTCTTCGGCTACGATATGGACAGAACAATGCTCCGTATCGGCGCGATGAATATGATGACCCACGGAATTGACAGCCCGACTATCGAATACCGTGACAGCCTTTCTGATAAGAATTCGGACAAAAATAAATATTCCCTTGTTCTGGCAAATCCACCTTTCAAGGGCAGCCTCGATTATGATATCGTTTCGGCTGATTTGCTCAAGGTTTGTAAAACGAAGAAGACAGAGCTTCTTTTCCTCACCTTGTTCCTTCGTATGCTTAAAATCGGCGGCAGATGTGCATGTATTGTTCCCGACGGTGTTCTTTTCGGCTCATCAACAGCACACAAGGCAATCCGCAAGGAGATAATAGAAAACAACCGCCTTGAAGCGATTGTTTCAATGCCTTCCGGTGTGTTCAAGCCCTATGCAGGTGTTTCCACCGCGATTATGGTGTTCACAAAAACAGGTCACGGCGGTACGGATAAGGTATGGTTTTATGATATGAAGGCTGACGGCTTCAGCCTTGACGATAAGCGTTCCGAGATTGCAGAAAATGATATTCCTGATATTATTGAGCGTTTCCATAATCTCGATAAAGAAGCCGACAGAGAAAGAACAGAGCAGTCCTTCTTTGTACCCAAGCAGGAAATTGTTGATAACGACTATGACCTTTCTATCAACAAGTATAAAAAGACTGAGTATGTTGCCGTTGAATATCCGCCCACAAGCGAGATTATGGCAAATATCCGTGAACTTGAAATGGAAATCGGGTCAGCTATGGATGGACTTGAAAAAATGCTCGGATTGAACTGATTTTTTTAGTTTTTATAAAACAAATTCGGATTTGTAGGGATGAATATGATTAGGGACAGAGTAAAAATATCAGATGTTTTATTTTTTCAAGAAGGTCCCGGTGTTAGAAATACACAATATACTACATCGGGCGTAAAATTATTAAATGTTGCTAATTTGGTAGATGGATACATTGATTTATCAACATCAGACAGATACATATCAACTGATGAGGCTTATGGAAAATATTCACATTTTTTATGTGATGATGGCGACTTTGTAGTTGCAAGTTCAGGAATTAAAGTTGAATATATCGATAAAAAGATGGGTTTTGTTGATAGTACAATGTTGCCATTATGTATGAATACCAGTACAATTCGTTTTAAAGTTTTAGATTCAAAAAAGTTAAATATAAGATATTTTATGTATTATCTGAAATCACAAGATTTTAAAACTCAGTTATCTGTGTATATAACAGGATCAGCACAACTTAATTATGGTCCAAGTCATTTAAAGAAAATGACAATGCCTATTGTTGAAATGCACAAACAAGACAAAATCGTTGAGATTCTTGATAAGGTTAATCAAGTGATAGAAAATCGCAAACAACAACTTCAACAGTTTGATGAATTAGTTAAAGCCCGATTTGTCGAACTGTTTGGTGACCCAGTAACTAACGAAAAAATGTGGCCCCGTTTAACTTTGGGTGATATTTGCGAAATAGGTTCGAGCAAACGAGTCTTTGAAAAGGATTATGTTTCAAAGGGAATACCGTTTTTTAGGACTAAAGAAATTGTTGAACTTTCAAAAGGAAATAAAATCAGCACAGAATTATATATATCTGAAGAACATTTCAACTTATTAAAAGAGAATTATGGTGTTCCTAAAAAAGACGATTTGCTTATTTCGGCAGTTGGTACCATTGGTGTTATTTGGATTGTAAATGGTGATTTTGAGTTTTATTTCAAGGATGGAAACTTAATTCAAATCAAATCTTCTAACAATTTTAATTCTATATTTATGAAGTATTTGTTGGGAGAATTGATAGATAATTACAAAAAAGAAATGTCAACAGGCACAGCGTATTCCGCATTGACAATTGTTGGACTAAAAAAAATGTTGGTTTATGATGTTCCATTAGAGTTGCAAAATCAATTTGCCACCTTCGTAGAACAAGTCGACAAATCAAAATTTGCTGTGCAAAAAGCTCTTGATGAAGCACAAACCCTGTTTGATAGCTTAATGCAACAATATTTCGGATGAATAGAATTATATTTAAAAAACAAATCGAAAGTTGAAGTTTGGAAAAGTTCAATGGCGATTGCTTTTCTTATATTCCTTGTTTTTCAAGTTGTATTTTGCAACAAAAATAAATAATACGCCAAGAGGATAAAAATGAACGATAAAAATAATATCAGACCTTATGAATCGTTTGCGTTGGATGTATTACAAAAGGTTTGGAACGATGAATTTAAACACCTTGAATTATCAGATTGCCCTGATTTGCAGGATAACATTCAAAAGTTTGGTATAGAGGTGGTCTGTCCTTTTGTTGAAAAAGAAATGATGCTTGATTCTTATTTCTATAATGAGTTGAAGGGTAAAAAGATTGATGAAATATCTGCCAAGGGACTTGAAAAATTCAGAAAATCTTCAAGAGATGTTATAGTTGACAAAAAAAACAACAAAATATCAGCGTTTAGTAAGCCTGCGTCAACTTCACATTTTGATATCTCAATATTATTTGAGTACATAGACAAAAAGGCAATTAAGCTAAATAAAGGATTATATAAGTATCCTGAAAATATTTCTTTGTACTTAAATACATGCTGTTATTCATTAGATAACTCAATAATTGAAGTTGCAAAAAAAATATTAGATTATTGCAAATCATCAAAAAGCAAACACAATTATTATTTTAAAGAAATATTTTATGATTGTATTGTTGTTATTTATCGAATAAATTTGGATAATTCCACAATACAAAGAATTGAAACTTTAGAATGTTAGTTTTATCAATAAAAAGCAGGTGAAATTATGACCAACTTTGATTTCTTAACGCAGGACTCACAATTTAATACGTTTTCGTCGGTTGCTGTATCTGCGGAGAAGATTTTACATATCGATGCTGCGGCTTGTGTTATCAACTGCCGCCGTGCTATGGAGTTTGCGGTCAAGTGGATGTATTCCGTTGATAAGGAGCTTGACCTGCCGTGGCAGGACACGCTCGTCAGCCTTATGAATACGGATGAATTCCGCCAGATTGTAAGCGACGATGTATGGCGCAGGATGGATTTAATCCGCAAGCTCGGCAACAATGCTGCCCACACGGGTAAGGTCATTACTGCCGAGCAGGCGAAGCTCTGCCTTGAAAACCTCTTTGTGTTTATGGATTTTATTGCTTGCTGCTACGCCAAGGATTATGAAGAAAAGCAGTTTGATGCTTCTCTGCTCGATAAACACACCGAAACTCTTATTGATAATGCTGTTGAAATCAACTTTGAACAGCTTCTTGCCGAAAACAAGGCACTCAAAGAAGAACTCACCGCCCGCCGTAATGAACAGCAGCAGGCTTATGTGCCCAAGCCGCTTGACCTCACCGAATATCAAACACGCAAGATTTATATTGATGCAATGCTCCTCGATGCCGGCTGGGTTGAAGGCAAAAACTGGATTAACGAGGTTGAGCTTGTCGGTATGCCCAATAGCGCAGGTGTCGGCTATGCTGATTATGTGCTTTACGGTGATGATGGCAGGGCACTTGCTGTTATTGAAGCCAAACGTGCCTGCAAGGATGTTGCTGTCGGCCGTCAGCAGGTAAAGCTGTATGCTGATCTGCTCGAAAAGAAGTACGGCAGACGTCCCGTTATGTTCCTCACCAACGGCTTTGAAACACGCATTATTGACGGTCAGTACCCGGAGAGAAAGGTTTCCTCAATCTACTCAAAGCGTGACCTTGAAAAGCTGTTTAATCTGCGCACAATGCGTACAAGCCTTAAGAACGTAACCGTTGACCCGACCATTGCCGGCAGATATTATCAGGAGGGTGCAATCCGCGCCGTATGCGACAGCTTTGACACCAAAAACCGCCGCAAGGCTTTGCTTGTTATGGCTACAGGTTCGGGTAAAACAAGAACGGTTATTGCGCTCACTAAGGTTCTGCTTGAACACGGCTGGATCAAAAATATTCTTTTCCTTGCGGACAGAAACTCGCTTGTAACTCAGGCAAAGCGTGCTTTTGTCAACCTGATGCCGAATTTCTCCGTCACCAACCTTTGCGAGGAAAAGGATAATTATACCGCACACGGTGTATTCTCGACCTACCAGACAATGTTCAACTGCATTGATGAAATTAAGGATGAAGACGGAAAGCTTTTCACCTGCGGCCATTTTGACCTTATCATCTGCGACGAAGCACACCGTTCGATTTATAACAAATATAAGGACATTTTCAATTATTTCGATGCTCCGCTTGTCGGTCTTACCGCAACACCCAAGGATGAAGTTGAAAAGAACACCTATGAGATTTTTGAACTCCAGAGCGGTGTGCCGACTTATGCTTATGAGCTTTCACAGGCTGTTGCAGACGGCTACCTCGTTGACTATATGTCAATTGAAACAAAGCTGAAATTCATTGAGGAAGGTATTGTTTACGACGAACTTTCCGACGAAGACAAAGCCGAGTATGAGGACACGTTTGAAAACGAAAACGGTGAACTGCCCGACAGAATCAATTCTTCTGCACTCAATGAATGGGTGTTCAACGAAGACACAATCCGTGAAGTTCTCAATGTGCTAATGACAAACGGAATCAAGATTGATTACGGCAACAAAATCGGCAAGTCTATTATTTTTGCCAAGAACCACCGCCACGCCGAAGAGATACTTGAAGTATTCAACAAGGAATATCCGCACCTCAACGGCTACGCTATGGTTATAGATAACTACACTAACTATGCACAGAGCGCAATCGATGATTTTTCTGACCCGAAAAAGCTGCCGCAGATTGCAATTTCAGTTGATATGCTCGACACCGGTATTGACGTGCCCGAAGTACTCAACCTCGTGTTCTTCAAAAAGGTTATGAGCAAGGCAAAGTTCTGGCAGATGATAGGCAGAGGCACACGTCTTTGCCCCGAACTGCTCGACGGTGAAGACAAAAAGATTTTCTACATATTCGATTTCTGCGGCAACTTTGAATTCTTCCGCACAGGTGGTAAACCGACAGAATCCGCAAATATGCTTGCTGTTCAGGGCGCAATCTTCAACCTCAAGGCACAGATTGCCTTCAAGCTTCAGGATATGGATTACCAGACCGAACAGCTTGTTGCTTTCCGCAAGCTGATTGTTGAAGATTTGGTTTGTAAGGTAAGGGAACTCAACAGGGATAATTTTGCCGTAAAACAGCACCTTCGTTATGTTGAGAGATATTCCGATGAACAAAGCTACAACGCACTCACTTATGAAAACACTCTTGAGATAAAAGAAGAAATTGCACCGCTTATCATTCCTGATAAAGACGATGCAAAGGCTTTGCGTTTTGATGCGCTGATTTACGGAATTGAGCTGGCTTACCTCGTAGGTAAAAAGTACGCAAAGGCAAGAACCGATCTTTTCAAAAAGGTTGGTGCACTTGGCAATATCTCATCTATTCCCGAAATCGATGTTCAGAAACCTCTTATAGACAAAATCCTGCATACCGACTATGTTGAAACCGCAGGCATAAATGAGTTTGAGCATATCCGTGAAAATCTCCGTGATCTTATCAAGTATATCCCGATTGAACGAGTTAGTTATAACACAACAATGGATGATGAAATAATTTCAGTTGAATGGCACGAATCCGAGCTTGAGAACGACGATCTGAAGGATTATAAAGCCAAGGCGGAATACTATGTCCGTCAGCATCAGGATAATGAGGTTATTGCCAAACTCAAGAGCAATGTTCCGCTTAACGCCGAAGATGTTAAGGCACTTGAAAAAATCCTTTGGAGCGAGGTAGGTTCAAAGGAAGAATACGAAGCAACTTACGGTTCACAGCCGCTGGGTGAATTTGTTCGTAGTATTGTCGGTCTTGATATGAACGCTGCAAAGGAAGCCTTCGCTGAATATCTGAACAATGCAAATCTCGACAGCAGACAGATTTATTTTGTAAACCAGATTGTTGAGTATATTGTCCATAACGGTATGATGAAAGATCTATCTGTTCTCAGAGAAACTCCATTTACGGATAAGGGCAGCATTGTAGAAATCTTTACCGATATCACCGTCTGGAACGGCATAAGGAAGATAATTGACAGAATAAATTCTAATGCAGCAGCATAAGACTGTGTAACATCAATCAATTTGAGCTCTGATTTTGAATCAGGGCTCTTTTTCTATACAACTATAAAAAGCCCAGCGAAAGCTGGGCTTTTCGATTTGACGGAAGGTTAATTTTCGTTATACATAGGATTGACCTTGTTTTTTTATACCATAGAAAAAAGAGTTTTGAAGAATGAAATTATTACAGTGAAAAAATTGACATCTGAATCCGTTGTGTTATCGGTTATCTCAAAAGAATCAATGATTTCGTCCGTGTCGGTGCGATAGGTCGAGCCGACAATCGCACCATCGGTAAACGTAAACGCTGTGTAGGTGGGCACACGCACATCAAAGGCGGAAACAGTAAACGAAGCGGTTGATTCAGGAAGCGGGTCATAGTTACTGCCGGAAGCTGAGGAAGACTGAACGTATACCGTACCTTCGCCGTCTGTTACTTCACCTGCGTACATAGTGTCTGTGCGTGAATAAAAGTGGTCGTGTCCGCTCAGGCACAGGTCAATATCGTACAAATCATATAGAGAAGAGAAGAAAAGCCGTTCTTCTGAAAAATCATCGTCGCTTAATGAGGCTGAATAAGGGTTGTGGTGCATTGTGACAACCCTCCACTTGGTGTCGGGATAAGCCTGTGTTGCTTCACGCAAAACCTTTGCGGTGTCAAACATAAAGTTGTTGTTTGAGTTGATTGTAATAAAAAGCACATCACCGTAGGTGTAATAATATCCCGTTCCGGCTTCACTGGGCAAAAGTTCGTCAACCTCGTTCGGGTTGTTAAAAATTTCGCCGTAAAGCGTAGAATCAGCATCGTGGTTGCCGATGGTGTTGGCAACAGGCAGAGCGCGTAAGGCTTCGGGAGAAAGGTAAGCCTTCATCTGAACAAGGCTGTCGGGCGATTGAAACTGGTCGCCGCCTGAAATTGCAAAAGCGGCATTCGGGTAAGCTGTAAGCATTTTCTCAACCGTATAATTCCAGCCGCATGTGTCACGGATAAGTATTTCTTCAAGTGTTTCTTCGCCGGAACGTCCTATTTGTGCATCGGAAACGTAGAGAACGGTGAATTCATCCGCAGATTGAACCGTAAATGGCTGGGCTTCGCTCCACACACCGTTTTCAGTATATGAATAGTAGTAGGTTTTGCCTTGCTCAAGCCCTGTTACGGTAACCTTGTTTGACCTGAGGTTTTCTATAGCGTCGGCAGTAATGACCTCAAACTCTTCGGCGTCAGACATATCGCTGTTTTCCGAAACCATAAAAGCGGGATTGCTGTCTGTTGAGCTTGACAGCCAAGCAAAACGGAGTTCGCCGACTGCGGCACCCGGTGTAACGGAAATCACCGTGTTATCAGCCTGTATTTGTGACCATATCGGTGAAAACTCTGTAAGCACTTCGTCCTTGTATGCAAAGCCCGGCTCAGCGAAAGCCGTAACGCTCATAACAAGAGTAAGGACAAGAACAACTGATATTGCTTTGATTGTTTTCTTCATATTGATTCCTCCAATTCCATACTTACAATTTAATACGAAAGCAGAAATTTGTCAACGGAATAAAATCAACTCACTTTTGCGAGTTGCTGAAATGGATGGCTGTGTATTCCCGGCGGATCTCGTTGAGATGATGAAGATCCCCAAAATTATCGTATATGCATATTGAGACTTCACCGTATATAAGGAGAAAGTCAAGGTGCTCGGTGAGATTTACACTTTACACATTTATGACTAATCAGAAATCCTTACGCACAGGTTTATAACATAAAACGCTCCACAAAAAATCTCTGCGGAGCATTTGTGTTTATTTAATGAAATCGGTTTTGATTTTGTTTTCGGGGATATCACGCAGTTCGTATTTCTCGTCTGTATGACCGAGAATGATTGCACAGCAGGGGACCATTCCTTCGGGGAGGTTGAGTTCTTTCAGAAGCTCCTCGTTATCGTTGAGAAATCTGACCGCACCCCATATGTGGCAGGAGCCTATGCCGAGTTCGGTAGCGGCGATTGCCATATTCTGAACAAGAATTGCAGCGTTTGAGAAGTTCACGTTAACGCTCTTGAGGTCGGTTGAGGGGATAAGCGATGAAACAAGAATAACAGTCGGTGCGCCGTAGAAAGGTCTGTGACCGCTTTCGCTTTCGCAGTAGTCCTCCCATTTGTTCAGAAACTCACGGTTGCTGATGACCGTAAGGTGAAGCGTATCAAAAAGAGCTCTGCCAACAGGCGATGCGTAAGCTGCTTTGAGAATCAGATTGAGTTCGGATTCGGTTATGTTTTTTCCGTTATATGTGCGGATTGATTTTCTGCTGAAAAGATTATCAAAAGTACTCATCATTTTTCTCCTTTGTATCTGTGTAAGATAATTATAATTCTGCCAGAACCTGATGTCAACATTAGCTTTTTTGTGAAAAAGAAACGGTTTGTTATCAAATTCAAGATAAAAAGACTTTACATTTTTGCTCAAGAATCTGCTTCGGTGCAAATTAAACAATATTAAAACAGACTGACAAATTGGAATTTGACGAATTACATTGCTGTACCTTTTGTGGGAATATAGAATCGGTTTATATCAACACCTTCGTGCTGTAAAAGCTGTGTTTTTTCTTAATTATTGACAAAATATTGACATTTTGGATTTTTGAATTATTCCGAAAAAGAAAAGAACCCTTGGAACCGTTGAGATTCCAAGGGTTTTTGATAATACCCGTTCGGGATAAATTATCTCTTTGAGAACTGGGGTGCACGACGTGCGCCTTTGAGACCGTACTTCTTTCTTTCCTTCATTCTCGGGTCACGAGTGAGGAAGCCTGCCTTCTTGAGTACGGGACGAACAGACTCGTCGTACTGAAGAAGAGCACGGGAAAGACCGTGACGGATTGCGCCTGCCTGGCCTGTTACACCGCCACCGTTTACACGGCATACGATGTCGAACTTCTCGGTTGTACCGGTGAGCTCGAGGGGCTGGCGAACAATGAGCTTAAGTGTATCAAGACCGAAATAATCGTCGATTGTACGGTCGTTGATGATGATTTTACCTGTGCCTGCATAGACACGAACACGAGCGACAGACTTCTTTCTGCGGCCTGTGCCATAGAAATAAGGATTAGTATCGTACATTATTCATTTGCCTCCCTTCAATTAAAGAGCCCACTCTTCGGGCTTCTGTGCTGCGTGCTTGTGCTCTGCGCCCTTGTAGATACGAAGGCGACCGAGAGCATTACGGCCGAGTGTTGAATCGGGAAGCATACCCTTAACTGCGAGCTGCATAGCAAACTCGGGCTTTGTCTTCATAAGAGTGCTGTACTTAACCTCTTTCATGTTACCGATGTAACCTGTGTGATGGTAGTACATCTTCTGATTGATCTTGTTGCCGGTAAGAACTGCCTTTTCAGCGTTTATGATGATTACATGATCACCGCAATCAACGTGGGGAGCAAACACGGGCTTGTGCTTGCCGCGAAGGAGAACTGCAGCCTGTGCAGCTACCTTACCCAGAGGTTTGCCTGCGGCGTCAAGAACATACCAGCTGCGTTTGATTTCGCCTGCTTTGGGCATATAAGTTGACATAGCTTTACCTCCAAAAATAGATTCTTTAATTTCATTCGCCCGATTATATTATCACAAGTGCAAACCCATGTCAACACTTATTTTCAAAAAAATTAATTTAGCAAACGCAAGCTCCGTTTTTCTCGTTTTTTCTCGCGTTTTCATATCATTTGCTCATTTTTAATTTTCAAAATTGTTTGTATATAATCACAAAATTCGCGCCGTTTTTTCGTCTTTATGACAATAGAACACAAGCAATATTAGCATCGCATACGGCAAATCGAGGAAAGTTTCATTGAGCACACCCCGGAGGAAAAAGAAAACTTCCGCATATAACGGATAATTCATCTGCTCTTCAGCCATAACCTTAAGCACCTCAAACACAACAGTTATCGGCACACAAAAAGAAAGCACGCCAAGACATAACAGCGGACATACAGCGGGCAACCGTCCGCGATGAATAAGCTTGCCTACAAAAAGAAAAAGCAGGAACAGCGCAAAAAGTATGCTTTCAACCGTTTTTTCCAACACAGACAGCTCACTCAGTACATTGCTGTAATGTATACCCAAAAGCGTTATCAAGCCCGTAACAACAGCATACACTTTTATACCAAACAGCACAAAATCAGGAAAAAGCAAATATTTGTGGTTGACCTTTTGCGAAATCAACACCGCCATCGATATGTAAATAAGCAGCTGCAGTACATCTGACAGAGAAAAGCTGAAATCGAAATAAGTTCTGCCATCAGCAAGGCGCATCGTAGCGCCAGAAGCTACCTTTTCAACAGCAAGTAGTATAAACATTATAAACGTTACCGTATTCACGTTTCTGCTTCTGTTATGCCTGCTCAGAAAGCCGTTTATTCTCTCGTTCATCAGCCTCTCACCTCCCATGCACACTGGCATTATAATAAATATAATACCATAACCCTCTTTATGTTGCAAACTTCATATTTTACCTGGAGATTTTTTGAAAATTTTTATTTTGCTTATTGTCATTTGAAGTAAGATATTGTATTATTTAATCACCAATAAACTTGTAAAAGAGGTATCGTCAATGAGTAAGAGCGTTAAAGAAATTCTTGCAATGATTGAAGAAAACGGTATCCAGATGGTCGACTTCAAGATGGTTGACATCAATGGTCAGTACCGCCACGTCACAATCCCTGCACAGAATTTTTCAGAAGACACAATGAAAAGCGGCATCGGTTTTGATGCTTCCAACTACGGCTACGCAGTTGTCGAAAAGAGTGATATGGTCTTTATCCCCGACCCCGACACAGCGGTTATCGACCCCTTCTGCTCAATTCCCACTCTGTCAATGACGGGTAATGCCATGATTATCGACAGCCCGGAAAACCGTCCTCTCGCTCAGTATCCCCGTAACATCATCAAGGCTGCTGTTGAATATATGAAAGCCAGCGGCGTTGCTGACGAAATGAAGATTCTGCCCGAGTTTGAATTCTATCTGTTTGACAACGTTACCTGGAACGTTGAGGGCAGACAGATTGCCGTTGACGTTGACGCACAGCAATCCTACTGGAACTCCGACGTTGAAGGTCTCGGCGTTGTTGTTCCCAAGCAGAAGAACTATCACATCGCAAAGCCCTTTGACATTTCTTATGAGTGCAGAAGCGAAATGTGTATGCTTATGCAGGACGCAGGCATTGAAATCAACTATCACCATCCTGAGGTTGCCGCATCCGGCCAGTTTGAAATTGAGCCTCAGCTCGGCGAAGTTGTGCATATGGCAGATGCTACGATGATGATCAAATACATCATCCACAACACAGCCCTCAAATACGGCAAGGCTGCAACCTTTATGCCCAAGCCCGTCTGGGGCGAAGCAGGCAGCGGTATGCACGTCCATATGATTCTCTTCAAAGACGGACAGCCCATATTCTCCGACGATGACGGATATTCACATCTCAGCGAAACTGCTCACTACTTTATGGGCGGTCTTCTCAAGCACATCCACTCACTCTGTGCCATCACCAACCCCAGCACAAACTCCTTCAAGCGTCTTGTTCCCGGCTTTGAGGCACCCGTAACCGTAGGCTACGCCACCTCAAACCGCAGCGCTGTTATCCGTATCCCCGCTTATGCAAAGAGCCCGGACAAGCGCCGCTTTGAGCTTCGTAATCCCGACGCAACCTGCAACCCCTATTTCTGCTATGCAGCTATCCTTATGGCCGGTCTCGACGGTATCAAAAACAAGATTGATCCTCACGCAAACGGTTGGGGTCCCTACGACGTTAATCTCTATCACCTTCCCGAGGAAGAAAAGGCAAAGCTTCAGGGTCTTCCCGCATCGCTTGAGGAAGCTCTCGACGCACTCGAGGCAGACTATGCATACCTCACAGAGGGCGGCGTATTCCCCGAGGAGCTTATCAAAAACTTCATCAAGACAAAGCGCGATGAGTGCCGCCAGCTTTCCGCTATTCCTCATCCCGCAGAGTTCGACAAGTACTTCAACTTATAATAAACGTCCATATAACAAACAGCCACGTTCTTCGGAACGTGGCTGTACTTTTATTTTCTGAACTGCTTCTTGAGACGAAGCTCTTTTGAAAGGATTGTTTTACGGAGTCTGAGCGAGTTCGGTGTAACCTCAAGCAACTCGTCATCCTTGATAAATTCCATACACTGCTCAAGGCTGAGTGTTGACGGAGGAACGAGACGGAGCGCATCGTCGCTGCCTGCAGCACGTGTATTTGTAAGCTGCTTTTTCTTGCATACGTTGCAGACAATATCTTCGTTCTTTGCACATTCGCCGACAATCATACCTTCATACACGGGTACGCCCGGACCAATGAAAAGCCTGCCCCTGTCCTGTGTGTTAAACAGACCATAGCCCGTTGACTCTCCTGTTTCGTGAACGACAATTGAGCCGCGCTCACGTGTCTGAATGTCGCCGGCATAAGGCTCATAGCCGTGGAAAAGCTGATTCATAATACCGTTGCCGTTCGTATCCGTAAGGAATTCGGAGCGATAGCCGATAAGACCTCTGGAGGGCACTTTAAACTCAAGGTGAGTAGAGCCGCCGTCACGCACTCCCATATTCTCAAGCTCTGCCTTGCGTGAGCCGAGCTTTTCAATAACCGCACCCACGTACTGCTCAGGCACTTCAACAATAAGAAGCTCAACAGGCTCATATACAACACCGTCAATCTCCTTTAGAATTACCTTCGGACGCGAAACCTGAAATTCATAGCCTTGGCGGCGCATTGTTTCAATAAGGATTGAAAGGTGAAGCTCACCTCTGCCGGAAACCTTGAACGTGTCTGTTGTTTCGGTTTCTTCAACGCGCATACTTACATTTGTTTCAACCTCTTTGAAAAGCCTGTCACGGATGTTACGCGATGTGACAAACTTGCCGTCCTGACCCGCAAAGGGGCTGTCGTTGACAATGAAGTTCATCGAGATTGTCGGCTCGTCAATTTTGATGAATGGCAACGGCTCAACACAGTCTGTGGCACAGGCAGTTTCGCCGATATTGATGTCGGGAATACCCGAAACACAGATAAGGTCGCCCGCCTGAGCATCCTCCACCTCAACGCGCTTAAGTCCCTCAAACTGATAGAGTCTCGTGATACGCTCGTTAGTCTGTGTACCGTCAGTTTTGCAGAGTGTAACCATCTGGTTTTTCTTTACTCTGCCTCTTTCAACTCTGCCGACACCGATTCTGCCGACGTAATCGTCATATTCAAGTGATGAGAAAAGAATCTGAAGCGGAGCTTCCGGGTCACCCTTGGGAGGTTCAATGTACTCGAGTATTGCATCGAGAAGAGGACGCATATCACCCTCGCGCACGTCAGGCTCAAGAGATGAGAAGCCGTCGCGTCCGCTTGCGTATACAACAGGGAATTCAATCTGGTCATCATCCGCGCCAAGCTCGATAAACAGGTCAAGCACTTCGTCAAGCACCTCAGCCGGTCTTGCGCCGGGTCGGTCAATCTTGTTCACAACAACAAGAACCTTCTTACCGAGACCGAGAGCCTTTTTGAGAACAAACCTTGTCTGAGGCATACAGCCTTCGAATGCGTCGACAAGCAGAAGCACACCGTCAACCATCATAAGGATTCGCTCAACCTCACCTCCGAAGTCGGCGTGGCCGGGTGTATCAACGATATTGATTTTTGTGTTTTTGTAGTGAATGGAAGTATTCTTGGAGAGGATTGTGATACCTCTCTCTCGCTCAAGGTCGTTGGAGTCCATAACTCTGTCGGCAACCTGCTCGTTCTCACGGAACGTTCCGCTCTGCTTGAGCAGCTCGTCAACAAGCGTTGTCTTGCCGTGGTCAACATGAGCGATGATAGCGATATTTCTGATTTCTCTGCTCATACTTTAATGCTCCGTATCTGAAATTTTATTAAAATCTAAATAAATATTATATACCATACAACATAAATTGCCAATAGTATGATTGACAAAAATACAACGCAACCAAGTATAAAAACTGTAAAAATCTGTCGACAGCAAGCAAAAAGGCCGCCTTATAAACAAGGCAGCCTTTAGATTTTAAAGTTTCAGCGCTATTCCGAGCACGGCACAAGCACCGATGAAAACAATAGGATGAAGCTTTTTCGTTTTTTTGAACATCGCAAAGAAAAGCACAACAGCAAAAATTATCACCGCCGGAATGTTGATTGCTTCCCAAAAACGCATAATATTGAAATCTGTCAGGTCAAGCAGAGCAAGCTCAATTACACTCCAACCTGCTGCGGCAATAAGACCGGTTACCGCAGGGCGCAGACCACTGAACATACGTTGAACAAATCTGTTCTCCATATACTTACTCAACATTTTTGCGATGACGACAATAATGATAAGCGAAGGCAACACAAGCGAAACCGTAGCAAGTACGGCACCGAGTATGCTCCACTCAAAGCCGTAATCGCTCATCACTCGGAAGCCAACATAAGTTGCCATATTGACGCCTATGGGGCCGGGTGTTGATTCTGAGACCGCAATCATATCGGCAAGCTCAGTGTGCGTATACCAGTCGGGATATTTATTTGCAATCTCCGTCAGGAAAGGAAGTGTTGCAAGACCGCCGCCTACGGCAAGCAAACCTGTTTTTAAAAACTCAAAGCAAAGTGTGAGGAGAGTCATAAGAATTTGTGTCATTTCTTTTCGCCCTCCTTCTTTTTACCTAAAAGCCCGAATTTGCCGAGCACAAGCCCTGCAACAGCAGAGCCGATAACAACAACAACGGGGCTTGCGCCGAAAACAGCGATTATTACAAATGCTGCAACAGCAATTATAATCTGAACAATGCTTTTGACGTTGCTCTTTGCAAGTTTGATAACGGCGGCTGTAATCAGCGCACAAACCGCAATTCGTATACCTGCAAATGCGTGCTGTACGGCAGGAATATCCGCAAAGTTAGAGAGCACCGCAGCAATAACGGCAATTATTACAACCGAGGGAAAAACCACGCCTGCTGTTGAAAAAATCGCACCAAGAACCTTTGACTGCTTATAACCGACGAAAGTTGCGGTATTTACCGCAATAATACCGGGCGTGCACTGACCGACAGCATAATAGTCAAGTATTTCTTCGTTTTTTACCCATTTCCTGTTTTCAACCAGCTCTCTCTCGAGCATAGGGAGCATCGCAAGACCGCCGCCGAACGTCATAACGCCGATTTTTGCAAATGACAAAAACAGCTTACAAAGCAGCTTGATGCGGCTTTCCCCCTTTTCCTTTTCTTTCATATCGCTTATTCACTTTCCAATTCTTCGTTAATTGCCGACCTGACAGAATGAGGCAACGGCAAAACTTTCAGTTTTTTCATTATATCACCGTCTGCACCGAGTAGACGGCAACAGATTTCTTTCTTGAGCGAAAAGCCCTGCCAACGTGAGAAAATGCGTATTGCGCGCTCGTTTAAGCTTTCACCGGCAATGCGCTGTGCGTTCTCTGCACAAACAGTATGGCTTTCACCGACAGAAGCATCCTTGATTTCAAACACAAGCTCCTTACCGTCAACAACAAGGTCGCGCACCCGGACGGTGTAGTTACGCTTTTGAGGCACAACCGAAGCATCACCCTCGGCAGCATTAACTTTAAAAGTGAGCTTTGAGTCGGCATAGTTTATTTCAAATCGGGTTGAAGCGGTGTGTTCGGCAAAGCCGACCGTGCCGTCATCCTCCTTAAGCGTGAAACTGCCGTTGCCCGAAAAAGCCCATATCTCAAAGCTTTCGGGGTTTGTGGATGAGTTGCCCGCATCCGCTGACATCGGAATTATCGCACCCTCTTTTGCAAGAACAGGCATAGTTTCCGTTTCTCTGAAAAGCTCAATTTTTTTGTTACCGGTATATGATTTCAGTGTAAAAATATCAGTCCATCTGCCATTCGGTATCCACGCCTCAACACTACCCATAAGAATTTTCTTATCATTGGGGCTTGTTATCGGGCAAACCATAAGCTCTGAACCGAACATATACTGGTTGGGCACTTCATAAGCCTGCTCACATTCAGGGTACGAATAATACATAGGCTCACACAGCGCAATACCGTCGCTGTGTGTACGGTGGTCCATCGTGTAAATATAGGGAATCATTTTGTGTCGTAAATTCAGCCAGTATTTTGCCGCACGGCAAACCTCACCGCTGTATTTCCACGGCTCTTTACCGAGAGCAAGCATATTGCTTGAATGAAGGCGCATAATCGGTGAAAAGACGCCAAACTGGAGCCAGCGGATATAAAGCTCATCATCTCTTATGCCGAACATGTGTCCGCCGATGTCGTGGCTCCACCAGGTATACGCCGCATTCGCCGCATTTACCGTGAAATAAGGCTGAAAGCCGAGTGATTTCCAGGTTATCAGCGTATCACCCGAGAAACCGAGCGGATAGCGATGAGCACCTACCCCACTGTAACGCGAAAGAATTAGCGGCAACTTACCGTTTTCGGCGTTATCAAGAAAATGATAGTGGTTGAGCGCAAGGAGCGGATCGAGCCCCTGCGCGTCACTCTTGGTCCCCTGTTGCCAATCGATCCACCAGAAATCGACACCGTCATACTCATACGGCTTGTGAGCAATATCAAAATAAGCGTTCCAGAAATCATCGCTTGAGCAGCTGAATTCAACAGTCTTTTTGCTTTTCGGATCAATGCCCGTAGCCTTTGCCATATCCTCGTACATATCCTCAAACTCACGGAATCCGTCAGCAGGATGAAGGTTGAGTGTAACGGAAAGATTCATATCGTGAAGCTCTTTGAGAAAGCTTTTGTAATCTGGAAACAGATCCGTATTCCAGGAATAACCCGTCCAACCGTTATATTTCATATCGAACTTCTCTTTAATCTTCACCCAGTGCCAATCCATATCAACCGTCGCAACAGTAAGCGGAATGCCTTCATTCTTAAACCTTACCATAAGGTCGAGATATTCCTGCTGGGTGTATGCGTGATATCGACTCCACCACACACCGAGCGCAAACCTCGGAATGAGCGGCACACGCGAAGAAATAGTATAAAAAGCTCTTATTGTTTCTCTGTAATTCTTGCCGTAAGCAAAAAGATAACAGTCATCACCGCCGCCCTCACGTCTGACAAAGTGACCGCCTTCATCAATCAGAAGCGAGGTGCTGTCATCAAACATATATGCGCCGCCGCTTGTGATAAAGCCGTCGCCCAGCTTAGCTTTGCCGTTTGTCATATCGAGTGTACGGCAGGTACCCTTGAAGTTATCCTGCCTTGAAAAAAGCTCGGTGTTTCCGCTTTCCTTGAAGCGCACGCTGTACGGCTTGAGGTTTCTGACGGTAAAAACAACTTCATTTGTTTCAACAGTGATATTCTTGCCGCTTACTTCAACATTCATAAAACCGCTCTCAAAGCGTCTGAACCATACGGCAGAGCTTGGTAAATCCGTAAAACTGCCGGTTTCGAAGCGGATTAGTCGTGAAGTGAGGTAAGTCACACGCCAACCTTCGCCCGTAAATATCTGTGAGCTGTCAGCCGCAGCATCCGTTTTAGCAATAAGAGTCTTTTTCAGCACGGTATCGCCTCCAAACCAAAATACAAAGCATCATTCCAAACAGTTATTATATTTTATCATCTGTGAATAGTCAAGCAGAGCGGCGAATAAAACAAATTTCCAACTCACCAAAACAGACAAGTTACCATAGTATAAAAGAGAGCGAAAGCTCAATTTTATTTGAGAGATGATTTGTTTTGGCACAGTTTACCAATCAGGCTCAGCTCGCTTACAACGATTCTGTTATAAGCTCGAATATAGCCGTCGGTGAGATCCTTGAAGTTCTCTCCGCAACAAAAACAGCCGTCAGCAACACCTACGGACCCGACAGCAACCTGACCTACGTTATATCCATTGTAAACTCAGGCACAACGCCTTATAACGCGCTCACCGTAACGGATGACCTTGGCGCATACACCTTCGGCACAAGCACACTTGTTCCGCTCACCTACAACGAGGGCACGGTTAACTATTATATCAACGGCAACCTCCAACCTGCACCTACGGTAACCTCAAGCGGAACAGCCCTTGTCTTCAGCGGTATTAACGTACCGGCAGACGGCAACGCAATCATTATTTATGAGGTCAGCACAAACCGCTTTGCGCCGCTTGAAACAGGCGCCGAAATCACCAACGAAGTAACGGTAAGCGGAGGCGGAATCACACCTTTCACAGCTGAAGAAACAGTTACGTCAGCATCGGAGCCTCAGCTTTCGGTAACAAAATCAATAAACCCCGTACCCGTAACCGAAAACGGCACGCTCACCTACACCTTCGTAATTCAGAACACAGGCAACTCACCCGCAACGGCAGACGACCTTGCAGTAATCACCGATACGTTTGATCCCACACTTTCAAATCTTACCGTCACATTCAACGGCGAAACGTGGACTTCGCCGGCAGACTACACTTATGACGAAACAAGCGGCGTGTTTTCAAGCGTAGCAGGTCTTATTACGGTGCCCGCGGCAACCTTCACCCAGGATCCGACAACAGGCGTATGGATAACAACCCCGGGTGTAAGCACACTCACAATCACAGGCACGGTATAAAACAAAATGGCAGCGGTACAATCCGCTGCTTACATAAAAAGAGAGCCAAAATTCACTTTGGCTCTCTTTAATGCTGTTATCAGTTTTCTATCGCTGCGGGACCTGCAAATGCCGCGCGGATTCTGGCAAAATTCTCTTCGCTGAACTTCATTGTGCGGTCATAGTAGTAGATGCCGTTTTGCTCCTGCTCAATATTTGTAAGCTGAGTGTAGCAGTATGCACAGCACTGGTCGCAGTCAAGAATTGCCTTTGTAAGGCCGCAGATACGCTCAACAGCCTCATCCTCCGTCTTAGGAGTCTGACCGTAGCCCCAGCCGGCTTCGCCGGGTGCCCACCACGTACCGCCGTATTCGCTGACAAAGTAAGGTTGACCGCCATAGCTCTGGCGGTGCGGGTGCGGTTCGTGAACCTTACCTGCGGCAAGATCGTTTTCAGCCATCATCGCCGTAAACTTTTCAACATCCTGCTCATACTCGTGTATGTCGTAAATATCGGTCATAACGTGGTAGTTACCGCTTGTGTCAATACACGGACGTGTGTTATCAGCAGCCTTTGTGATGAGGTAAATGTTCCTGAGCACATCGTCACACTGCTGTCTGCCGAACATATCCCACGTTTCGTTGAAAGGACACCAGCCGACAATTGAAGGATGGCTGTAATCGCGGTCAATCTCCTCAAGCCACTGAGAAGCAAACTGACCGAGTGAATAAGGCTCGGTATGGTTTGTGCCCCAGTTGCCGTATTCGCCCCAAACAATATAGCCGAGTCTGTCACAATGGTAAAGAAAACGCTGTTCAAACACCTTCTGGTGAAGTCTTGCACCGTTAAAGCCCGCAGCAAGAGAAAGCTCAATATCTTTTACAAGCGCTTCATCCGTGGGAGCGGTATAAATACCATCGGGATAGAAGCCCTGGTCGAGAACAAGACGCTGAAAAACCTTTTTGCCGTTGATGCAGATTGCCATATCGTTGAGGGAAACCGTACGCAGACCGAAATAGCCATTTGCCGTGTCCACAACCTCGCCGCTCTTTATGAGCTCATATTTGAGGTCGTAAAGTCTTCCGTTACCGACCTCCCAGAGATGCGCCTCATTAAGTGCCATTGAAAGGTTGACAGTATTACACGTAACATCCGCAACAGCCGTACCCACCTCTTCGCCGTCATAGTAAGCGGTAAGCTGAAGCTCCGTGTCGCTGATATTGCCGTTTATGTATACATCGCAGTTGATTATACCGGAAAGATCGGCTGTTCTGATTTTGGAATTTGAAATATAAGTATCCGCAACCTGCTCAATCCATACGGTCTGCCAGATACCTGTTGTTCTTGTATAGTCACAGCCGTGCGAGAAATACTCTTCGCTCTGCTTGCCTCTCGGCTGAGTGCCGGGAAGCAGACGGTCAACCGCGTTGACTACAATAAGGTTTTCACCGTCGCTGACAGCTTTGGTAATATCGATTACAAAACCTGTATATCCACCGATATGCTTGGGAAATTCAACGCCGTTTACCCATACGGTTGTTTCGTAATCACAAGCCTCAAAATGGAGCAGGGTTCTGCCCTCACCCTTCTTCAGCTCAACCTTTCGTCTGTACCAGACCGCGTTCATAAAATCTTTATACCCTATTCCCGAAAGCTCACTTTCAGGGCAAAAAGGAACGATAATCTTCTTTGTGAATACAGCCTCAGGCTCATACATTTTACGAGCCTTGCCGCTGACACCGAAATCGAATTCAAAATCCCACTCGCCGTTAAGATTGATGTAGCTGTCACGTACAAACTGCGGACGAGGATATTCAGCACGGGGAATATTAACCATAATTTAAATCTCCTGAATCTTAATTATTTTTTCGTTTTAGAACTGAGAAGCGCATTTTTTTCATCCCAGAGAGCCTGAGAAAGGTCAACGTAGTACTTGTGCGGATTTTCAAAGCGGGTTACCTCATCCCACAAAGTTGCAACTTGCTCTTTGCAGAATTGCTGCGTAGTCTTAAGGTCGGGGCATTCGTAGACGCACTTTCCGCCTTCAAACAGCTTTTTGCGAAGCGGCTTTGCCGTATAGTCGGTAACCGTCTTACGTTTCCACGTATAGACAGGGTCAAACAGTTCATAAGGCTGTGAGCTGTCAATCGTTTCACCGTCGAGCGTTATTACGTCGGCAATTGCCTTGCCTGTCGAATTGTCATAGAGTCGCCAAAGATTCTTGAAGCAGGGCGTTGTTATCTTTTCAACGTTTTCGCTTATTTTGATCTTCGGGATATATCTGCCGTCACGCTCAATTGCAACGAGCTTGTATACGCCGCCGAACACCGGTGCAGACGAAGCTGTGATAAGACGCTCACCCACTCCGAACGAATCAACTTTTGCACCCTGAATAAGCATATCTCGGATAATGATTTCATCCAGTGAATTAGAGGCAACAATTGCGCAGTCTTCAAAGCCTGCCTCGTCAAGCATCTTGCGCACTTTTTTGGAAAGGTAAGTTATATCGCCGCTGTCAATTCGCACACCCTTCGGGCGGAAACCGCGGGGCAGAACCTCGCGGCGGAAAGCTTCAATTGCATTGGGAACGCCGCTTTCGGTTACGTTGTATGTATCAATAAGAAGGGTGCAATTGTCCGGATATTCTCTTGCATACGTGCAAAAAGCCTCAAGCTCCGTATCAAACATCTGAACCCAGCTGTGTGCCATAGTTCCAAGCGCGGGAATTTCAAAATCGCGCTCGCTCATTGCGCAAGCTGTACCGACACAGCCACCGATATACGCAGCTCTTGCACCGTAAATTGCGCCGTCAAAGCCCTGAGCTCTGCGTGAGCCGAATTCCATAACAGCCCTGCCGTCTGCCGCGCGGACAATACGGTTTGCCTTTGTTGCGATAAGGCTTTGGTGGTTTATGCAGAGAAGCACCATCGTTTCTATGAGTTGAGCCTGAATAACCGGACCTCTTACGGTAACAATCGGCTCGCCGGGAAATATCGGTGTACCTTCAGGTACAGCCCATACATCACAGGTAAACTTGAAATTTCTGAGATAATCAAGAAATTTCTCGTCAAAACCTTTTTTTCTGAGCATATCAATATCTTTTTCCGTGAACACAAGAGACTGAAGATATTCAATCAACTGCTGAACGCCTGCCATAATTGCAAAGCCGCCGCTATCCGGCACACGGCGGAAAAACATATCAAAAACCGCAACCGTATCTTCAAAGCCGTTGTTAAAATAGCCCTTTGCCATAGTGAGTTCGTAAAAATCCATCAATGCCGTAAGATTTCTGCCTCGCTCACCATCTCTCTTAAAAGACATAAAAAACCACCTTCCAGTAGATAAATAGATACAAATTCTGACAAAATGCATATTAATGACATTATAACACAATCATCAAGGATTACAACAAATTTTTAAAATCCGAAGCATTTTACGTCCTATATACTTTCAGTATACAATATCCCGAACCGTTCGCCCCACTTATAATCATTAGTATAAAAAATTACCGACAAAAACAATTGACTTTTCATTCTGCGGTGTTATAATCATAGTTGAGATTTTTAACTGTGAGATAAATAATCCAAGTATTAAATATACCGCTTGTAAACCTAATTTATTTGGGAGGACTATACAATGAGAGTAAGAAAGCAATCACTTGGCGACAGAAACATCATCGGTGCCAGAGTTGAGCAGCAACGCAAAGCAATCGGACTCAAGCAGAAGGACTTACTTACACAGCTCCAGATAAACGGTATCGATCTCAACGCCTCAGGCTTATCCAAACTCGAAGGTCAGCTTCGCTATGTTACGGATTTTGAGCTTGTTGCAATTGCCAAGGTTCTTGGTGTCAGCATAAACTGGCTTGTAGGACTTGAGGACGAGCAGTAACATTACATAAAAAAAGCAAAGGCTTGCGCGGTTATGCCGTTGCAAGCCTTTTTTCCGTCACCCCATAAATATCGGCTGAATCTGTTCGGCACGCAGTGCCGCTTCAATAGTCCTTTGCGTCAGCATAAAATCAGCCACAACCGATCGCGGCTTAGCCAAACAATCATCCTGACGCATCGGAACAAAATAGATGTTGCGGTAATTCATAAGCTGACCGATGTTTTTAGCCGAATTTCCAAGCGCATCATTTGTTGACACCGCAAGCACAACGGGCATTGAATTCCGAAGATGCGACTTACACGCCATTGTGACGGAAGTGTCCGTTATGCCGCACGCAAGCTTCGCCAGCGTGTTTCCCGTGCACGGCTCAACAACAAGCAAGTCAAACATTTTCCTCGGACCTATCGGCTCCGCACCGTCAACGGTATGAATGATACGCTTCGAACATATACTCTCAATATGCGAATTTATCTGAGCAGCTTTACCAAACCGCGTATCCGTTGAATAGGCCGTGTGTGACATAATCGGTGTAACCGAATATCCGCAAGACACGAGCTCCTGCATCACGGCAATTGCCTTATCAAAAGTACAGAAAGAGCCGCAAAGTGCAAACCCTATTTCTGCTTTAGCCATTTTCCGTCACCCTGCCTCCTGTTATGCTCTGTATTGTTTTCGCTATTGCCTCACCTGCGCTGACAGGTGAAATCCTGCCCGGCAATGATGGAGCTTTTATTACCTTAATACTGTGTTTTTCGGCTGAATCAAAATCGATTCCGAATGGCGCTGATGCAATTTCAACTACGACACAGCTTTTTTTGAGCTTTGATATTATTTTTTCATCAATAACCGTTGCAGGCACAGTGTTCACCACAAAATCAAAGTGCCCCGCAACGCCCTCTATGCTGTAAAGTGGTATTGCTTTGCAGCGGGCGCATAACACTGCTGTTCTATCTCTATCGGAGCGTGCCGCAACCGTCACATCCGAACCGAGCGCTACAAGCCTTCCGACCAGTGCCGAAGCCGCCTTACCGTAGCCTGTCACAAGGGTTTTCGAGCCATGCAGGTTGATTTTGCTGCCACCTATAAGTTCATAAATAACGCCCTCGGCAGTAGAAATTGAATTGAGAAGTGAAAGCGTCTCGACTTTGTAATAATCGTAAAGCTTTACACCTTTACGCCTTATGATTTCCCCGATACTCTCATCAGGCATCCCCGCAAGCACCGTCATACCCTCTTTAAGCTCGAAAAGCAGCTCTTCCAACGTTATTAACCCCTTATCCGGTAACGAGCTTACGTGAATTCCGTCGCGGCTGACAGGCAAGGGAAGCACAACGTAATCTGTGCCGCCTATAAGTTCACGAAGCTGAGGGTAGGTAAAGGCAAATTCCGCACGTTCCCCCATCCTTTCAATATATCGCGCCGCATAGCTCTGCCTTTTATCACCGCCGACAAAAAGAAATTTTTTCATTTGACCGCCTCCGCTTTGTTGAAAAAATATTATATAAACAAATTGCCCTGTGACATAATATGTGATATAATAAGAAGTTGTGAGTAAGATAAAAATGAGAGGTGACAGTTTTTGGAAACTATTGACCGACTTTTAAAAGAAATAAAGCGTGTTCATTTTATCGGTATCGGCGGCAGCGGTATGTGTCCCCTCGCCGAAATTCTTCACGCACAGGGCTATGAGGTAAGCGGTTCCGATGTCAACGAGAGCGAAACACTTGCAAGAGTGCGCGCGCTCGGCATTCCCGTTGCAATGCCTCAGAAAGCAGAAAATATTGACGGCGCAGAGATGATTGTTTATACAGCTGCGCTCCTGCCCGACAACCCCGAGCTGTGCGCAGCAAAAGCATCAGGCATCCCCACGTTTGAGCGTTCAAAGCTTTTCGGTGCAATCACAAGAATTTACAACAACGCGGTATGTGTATGCGGTACGCACGGCAAAACAACCGTAACTTCTATGCTCACGCATATATTCATCAAAACAGGTATGGACCCGAGCGCGGTAATTGGCGGCAGACTTCCGCTCACGGGCACAAACGGCAGGGTCGGTAAAACAGAGAACATAATTTGCGAAGCCTGCGAGTTTGTTGATACTTTTCTTGATCTTTCTCCTGACGTTGCAGTAATACTCAATATTGATGAAGACCATATGGATTATTTCAAAACAATGGATAATCTGATTGCTTCGTTCACAAAGTTCTGCAACCTTACAACACGCACGCTCGTCATAAACGCATCCGACCCCGAAGTACTCAAAGCCGTCGCAAACGCAGACGCAAAGCAGACTGTAACCTTCGGATATTCAAAGGATTGCGATTTTTATCCCGAAAACATAAGTTACACACGCGGCGCTTATGCAAAATTCGATATATGCCACAAGGGAGAAAACGTATACACGGTGCAGCTTGCAGTCCCCGGCGAGCACAACGTGCTCAACACACTTTCCGCCGTTGCGGCTGCATACGTCAGCGGTATTGATATCAAAGATTGTGCCGCTGCGGTCGAAACCTTCGGCGGTGCCGGCAGAAGATTTGAAAAAATCGGAGAATTCAAAGGAATCACACTTGTTGATGACTATGCTCATCACCCCAAAGAGCTTGAGGTTACGCTCAGAGCCGCCAAAGAGATGCAGTACAAGCGCGTATGGGCGGTCCACCAGCCTTTCACATACACACGCACATCTTTGCTGATGGATGATTTTGCCCGTGTGCTCAGCCTTGCAGACAAAGTTGTTATGACAGAAATTATGGGTTCAAGAGAGGTAAACACGCTTGGTGTCTACACCTCTCAGCTCGCCGAAAAAATCCCCGGCAGCGTATGGTTCAACACGTTTGAAGAGGTGGCACAGTACGTTGTAGACAACGCAGAAAGCGGTGACCTTGTAATCACGCTCGGTTGCGGTGACATATATAAAGCAGGAAAAATTATGATAAAGCTCTGGGAAGCTGAATAAGAAAGGAAACAGAAAAATTGATTCAGGCAATAAACGTTACGCTTCAGTATGGCGGCAGAACCCTTTTTCAGGGCGCTGACCTTACCTTCACAAGAGGAAACTGTTACGGGATAATCGGTGCTAACGGCGCAGGTAAATCCACGTTCCTCAAAATTCTCTCCGGCGAAATCGAGCCCAATAAAGGCGAGGTTGTAATTACACCCGGTGAACGTCTTTCAATCCTCAGGCAGGACCACTTTGCATTCGACGATTGCGACGTTATCCGCACCGTCCTTCTCGGCAACAAAAAGCTCTGCGAAATTATCGATGAGAAAGAGGCTCTCTACTCAAAGGAAGATTTCACGGAAGAAGACGGTATGAGAATCAGCGAACTTGAGGAAGTTTTTGCAGAGATGGACGGATGGAGCGCTGAAAGTGACGCAGAAATCCTCCTAAACGGTCTGGGTGTTACAAATGAATATCACTACGAGCTGATGAAAAACCTGCCCGGTGACATCAAGGTTAAGGTACTTCTCGCCCAGGCTCTTTTCGGTCAACCCGATATTCTTCTTATGGACGAGCCCACAAACCATCTCGACGTAGATGCGATTCACTGGCTTGAGGAATTCCTTATTGACCTGCACAGCACGGTTATCGTCGTATCGCACGACAGACATTTCCTCAACAAGGTCTGTACTCACACTGTGGATATCGACTTCGGCAGAATCACAATGAGCGTAGGTAACTACGATTTCTGGTACGAATACACACAGATGGCACAGCGTCAGCTTCGCGAACAAAACAAGAAAGCTGAGGCAAAAATCAAGGAGCTTCAGGAATTTATCGCACGCTTCAGCGCCAACGCATCCAAATCCAAACAGGCAACAAGCCGAAAGAAGCTGCTTGACAATATCAATGTTGCCGAAATCCCCGTTTCATCCCGTCGATTCCCGTTTGTCGCCTTCAAGCCCGACCGCGAAATCGGCAACGAGCTGCTCACCGTTACAAACCTGAGCAAAACAATAGACGGAAAAAAGGTGCTCGACAACGTTTCATTCACAATTCTTCCGCGTGAGAAGGTTGCGCTTATCGGCTCCGATACGGTTGCAAAAACAACACTTCTCCAGATTCTCGCTGAAGAAATAGAACCCGACGAGGGCACAATCAAGTGGGGTGTTACAACCTCACGCTCATATTTTCCCAGTGATAACAGTGCTTATTTCGACGGCGTTGAAGACAGCCTCACAGACTGGATACGCCGTTACTCCGACCTCGTTTTCGAAACCGACGTGCGAGGCTGGCTTGGCAGAATGATGTTCTCCGGCGAGGAGGCAACAAAAAAGGCAAAGGTGCTTTCGGGCGGTGAACGTGTGCGCTGTATGCTGTGCAAGATGATGCTCAGCGGTGCAAACGTGCTCCTCCTCGATGAGCCTACCAACCATCTCGACCTTGAATCGATTGCGTCACTCAATGAAGGTCTTACAAAATTCACGGAGAGCGTAATCTTCACTTCACACGACCATCAGTTTATACAGACAATCGCCGACAGACTTATCGACGTAACACCCGGCGCATTTGTCGACAAGAAGATGACATACGACGAGTATCTTGAAGAGCTCGCCGCAGAAAAGCAAAAATAAGCAAATAAAAAACAGAGGCTTCTGCCTCTGTTTTTTATTTATTTATCAAGATTTTCCTGTGCGACAGCAAGCATAAGCTTGATTCTGTTTTCCTGATTAACCCTTGTTGCGCCGGGGTCATAGTCAATCGGCACAATGTTTGATTCGGGATAGAGCTCTTTGAGCTTTCTTATCATACCCTTGCCGACAATATGGTTAGGAAGACAACCGAACGGCTGAGCACAAACGATATTACCGTAGCCGCTTTCGATAAGCTCCATCATTTCTGCTGTAAGAAGCCAACCTTCGCCCATCTTGCAGCCTGCGCCGATAATCTTGGTGCATTTTTCTTTTATATGGCTGTACGGCTCTGGCACGCAGAAATCGCCGTACGCCGCAGCAGCCTTGCGGAGCTCCGTCTCTATTTTTGTCAGGTACCATATCGCTACCTGCATTGCAATCTTTTTAATTTTCTTGCCGCCGTAGAGCTTTATATCCTCAAGTCTGTTATCGGTTTTGAAAAGGAAGAAACCGAGAAGACCGGGCACCATAACCTCACAGCCCTGACTGAAGAGAAACTCTTCAAGGTGGTTGTTTGCAAGCGGAGAATACTTGACGTAAATCTCACCGACAACACCGACCTTAACCTTAGGCTCTTTTTTTACCTCAATTTCGGCAAAGCTTTTTGTAATTTCGGGAAGAATTTTCTTCATTGCCTTCATCGAATAGCCTTTGCGGTGGCGGAACATCTCGCTAATGTCGTCAATCCATTTCTGTGTCAGCTCGTTTGAAGCGCCTTTCTTTACTTCATAAGGCTCAACCTGATTTTTAAGCAGCATTATCAGGTCACCGTAAATCAAAGCAGAAAGCATCTTGAGAGCCATTGAAACTCTGATTTTGAATCCGCTGTTTTTCTCAAGACCCGAAAGGTTGAGAGATATAACGGGCACCTGAGGATAGCCCGCCTTTCTGAGCGCCTTGCGAAGAAGGTGAATATAGTTTGACGCACGGCAACCTCCGCCCGACTGCGTTATCATAAGCGCAGTCTTATTAACGTCATACTTGCCGCTGTTAAGTGCATCGATAAGCTGACCGATAACAAGAAGCGCAGGATAACATGTATCGTTATGAACGTACTTAAGGCCCTCATCAACAACAGCCCTGCCATCATTTTTCAGCAGTTCAACCTTGTAGCCGTATTCGGCAAAAATATTAAGAAGGATGGAAAAATGGATATCTGCCATATTGGGCGCAAGCAAGGTGTAATCCATCATATCCTTGGTAAATTCAACTCTGTTTTCAGGATTCATTCTTCTCGCCTCCCCTTATCTTCCCGTAGCGGCGAACAAGCTTCTGAGCCTTATCTTAACCGCACCGGGGTTTGAAATTTCGTCAATTTTAATCTGTGTATAAATACGGTTACCGTCCTCAAGGATGGAGCGCATCTCATCCGTCGTGATAGCATCCACACCGCAACCGAACGAAACAAGCTGAACAATATTGATGTCGTCATCCTTTTTGTCTGCTACATACTTAGCCGCAGCATAAAGGCGCGAGTGATATGTCCATTGATCGAGCACGTTTGTCGGGAATTTCTCAACAAGCGGACTGACCGAATCTTCTGTAATAACAGCCGCACCGCATGAGCAGATAAGGTTATCAATTCCGTGGTTAATTTCCGAATCGAGGTGATACGGTCTGCCGCAGAGTATGATTACGGGCATATCCTTTTTCTTCGCTTCATGAAGGAATTTGAGACCCGTAACGTGGATATTGTTCATATACTGCTTGTATTCTTCAAATGCCTTATCGGATGCAGACTGCACATCACTGAGTGACAACTCGCCGAAGTTTCTGACAAGAATTTTGTGAATCCTCGGCACAAAGTCCTTAGGTCTGTGAAGACCGAGATAATCACTGATAAAGTTTACAGACTGAAGTCCTGCAACGTTTGAACGGATAACCTCCGGGTAGTAGGCAACGACGGGACAGTTGTAGTTGTTGTCACCGAGCTTTTCATCAATGTTATAGGTCATACAAGGATAGAAGATGTGCTTTACGCCCTGGTCAAGCAGCGACTCAATGTGACCGTGAAGCAGCTTGGCAGGATAGCAGACCGTATCCGAAGGAATGGTGTGCTGACCCTTTACGTAAAGCTCACGCGATGAATTTTCCGAAAGTGCAACACCGAAGCCGAGCTCTGTGAAGAAAGTATGCCAGAACGGAAGAAGTTCAAACATATTCAGTCCCATCGGCAGACCTACCGTTTCACGCTTGCCGCTGACGGGTGCATATTTTGAAAGCATCTGACGCTTGTATTCAAACATATTGAGCGTATCTTCTTTTACAGCGTCAGAGAATGCCCTACTGCAACGGTTGCCGCCGATAAAGCGTCTGCCGCCGCTGAATGTGTTTACGGTCAGGCGGCAGTTATTGCTACACTTTCCGCACATAACGGCTTTGACCGTGTGCTCAAAGTTTGCAAGCTCATCGCTGCTGATAATTGTGCTCTTTTCGGGAGCCTTTGCGACAGCCGTAAGAGCCGCGCCGTAAGCGCCCATAAGACCCGAAATGTCGGGACGCACAACATTCCTGCCTATCTCCTGCTCAAAAGCACGCAAAACGGCATCATTGAGGAAAGTGCCGCCCTGAACAACAATGTTCTTGCCGAGCTCATCAGCGTTTGCTGCTCTGATAACTTTATAAAGAGCATTCTTGACAACACTGATTGAAAGTCCTGCCGAAATGTTCTCGATCGATGCGCCATCTTTCTGAGCCTGCTTGACGGAGGAATTCATAAACACGGTACATCTTGATCCGAGGTCAACCGGTCTGTCAGCAAAAAGACCAAGCTTCGAAAAGCTCTCAATATCATAATCCCACGCGCTTGCAAACGTCTGAAGGAACGAGCCGCAGCCCGATGAGCAAGCTTCGTTAAGGAAGATGTTGTCAATTGCGTTATTTCTTATTTTAAAACACTTAATATCCTGACCGCCGATATCGATTATAAAATCAACATCGGGCTTGAATTTCTTTGCGGCTGTAAAATGGGCAACAGTTTCAACAAGGCCAATATCGATACCGAAAGCGTTCTTGATAATATCTTCGCCGTAACCGGTAACGGCACTGCCGCCGATTACCGCACCGTCAAACTTTTCATAAACCTCCGTAAGGAAGCCCTTGACAAGTCTTACCGGGTCACCTGAGTTCGGCATATACTTGCTGAAAAGAAGCTCACCCGCAGAATTGATAACTGCTGTTTTAACGGTTGTCGATCCTGCATCGATACCGATATATATCTTTTCGTTTTCTGCCACACTCTCACTTGTTTCAACGCGATTTGACGAATGTCTCGCAACGAACTCATTATACTCCGCTTCATTTGCAAAGAGGGGCTTTGCGCTGAGATATTCGCCACTGTTTACACAAGAAGCAATTTCATCCTTGACCTTTTCAATGTCAAGCACGTCACCCTTTGAGCAGAAAGCGGCACCGAGGGCAACAAAATAAAGTCCCTCTTCGGGGCACTTGCCCGTAGTTTTAAGGCCCTTGTCAAATGCTTTTCGAAGCTCTGAAAGGAAGTAAAGCGGACCACCGAGGTAAACAACGTTACCTTCTATTCTTCTGCCTTGCGCCAAACCTGCAACAGTCTGGTTGACAACCGCCGTGAATATGCTTGCCGCAACGTCGGTTTTTGCCGCGCCTTGGTTGAGCAAAGGCTGAATATCCGATTTTGCAAAAACACCGCAGCGCGATGCAATCGAGTAAATTTTCTCCTTCTGCTTTGCCAGCTCATTAAGCTCAAGAGGAGTAACTTCAAGCAGAGACGCCATCTGGTCAATGAATGCGCCCGTACCGCCTGCACAGGAGCCGTTCATACGCACCTCTGTGCCGCCGGTAAAGAAAAGTATTTTTGCATCCTCGCCGCCAAGCTCAATAACGGCATCAGTGCCCGGAAGGAGCTTTGATACCGAAACTCTCGTAGCATAAACCTCCTGAACGAACTCCAATCCGAGCGTCTGAGCAAAGCCCATACCTGCAGATCCGGAAACGGTAAGCTTTGATTTTGAAAATTCAGGATGCTCTTTGAGAATTTCGCCGAGCATCTTCGCACTCATTTCCGCTATTTTTGAATAATGCCTTTCGTATGATTTGTAAACAATTTCTTCATTATCGTCAACCGCAACGCATTTAAGCGTTGTGGAGCCAACATCCAATCCGATTCTCATTTTCCATAATCCCCGTTTTTTACTTTTTCATTTTTTCTTCCGCTTCAAGTCCTTCCCGCATCAGTCGCTCCACTTCCTTATAGAGCTTTTCTGTTGCCTGCTCTGCAGTCATACCTTCAACTTTGAACGGTTCACCGTAACGCACAGCAAGCGTCTTGCTGCGGAACTTATATTCGCCCGTAAGACCGAACGGCACGAGATATGCATCTGTTTTCTTGGCGAGTGTGGCAGCACCCGGCTTGAACTCAAGCAGGAAGGCATCTGTGCGGTTTCTTGTGCCCTCGGGGAAAATACCGATTGCACCGTCTTTTCTGAGCACCTTCATTGCCGACTTAACACTCTTGATGTCGACGGTTGCTCTGTCAACAGGAATACATCCCATAGCACCGAAGAACCAGGCAAACTTGCCTTCAAAATATTCTTTCTTAGCCATATAGTGAATCATTCGCTTTGTTGCGATAATCGTCAGACATTGGTCCATAATGTGCTTATGGTTACCGGCAATGACTATTGCACCCTCTTTGGGTATTTTTTCTTTTCCGATTATCTGCGGATTGTAATAGAGCTTAAAAACAGCACGCATAAAAGGCATAAAGAGCTTGTAACCCAGCTCTCTGTCTTCAGGTTTCTTCATTATTTATGTTTCCTTCCTTGGTGATTTCGTTAAGTACGGTTGATTCAAGAAGCTTGTTCGTCGCCTTGAGCGAACCCTTCTCCACCGTTATTTTAGGCATAAACTTTATTGTCGGACCCTTTCTGAAGGGCTTGTACTTGCCTGTTATTGCAAAAGGCACAATATCACAACCCGTATCGCAGGCGATTTTGACCGCACCGCCTTTAAAAGGCATCATCGGCTTGTCTGTGCGGTTCACTGTGCCTTCCGGGAATATGGCAATAAGCTTACCGTCCTCAAGGTACTGCTCCGCCGACATAACGGCAGCCTTACCGTTTGTGCTTCTGTCAACGGGAATAATGCCGAGACCGGGGAAAATGTATTTGCCTATACCTTTCATAAGCTCAGCCTTTGCGACAAAGTGGACAACTCGCTTTGTTGCAACCGCAACACTGAAGCAGTTGAGAACGTGAGTGTGGTTGCCTGCAAGGATTATCTTGCCATCCTTGGGTATGTTCTCGGTTCCGAGTGTTCTCGGTCTGTATACTAATTTGAATAAAGCTGCAAGTCCCGGTCTTACAAATCTGTAAAGCTTAGGTTCCTTCATTTTACTTCCTCCTCTTTCTTTCAGTTCTAAATTTAAAAATATCAATTATCCGTTGTCTTTTCTTTCTTAATGGCGGTTATCACGAAACGTCCGCTTTTTATCCTATTGAGCGTGCTGTAACGCGCACAATTTTTGCAGATTCGTTGTTTAGCCTCATCGCTGAGTCCGATTTCTTTCATCACACGGACGTAGTTATCTATATATTTACGCTTCATTCCAGGCCATTCCTTTCCATTTCCGTTTTAAGCAGTGTGCGTGCGTATTGCAGCCGTTTACGTACCGCCACCTGAGAAATACCGACTATTGATGATATTTCCCTTGCCTTGTAGCCTTCGATGTAATACAAATCGAGCACCACGCGGTATTTGGGCGGAAGCTGCATTATCAATTCAAAAACACCTCGGTTTTCTTCATCAATGCCGATGCTCTGAAATTCTTCGGGGCTGTGAAGATTCTGCCGGTTTTTGAAACGCAACATATTTCTGCTGACGTTTGTCACAACCTTCAGCAGCCACGCTTTTTCGTGGTCGGAATCGCGGAACAAAGGAGCCTTTGTCATATATTTTATAAAGGTTTCCTGTAAGGCATCTTCGGCATCCTGCTCATTTGAAAGGATCGAGTAAGATACACGGAACAACATACGGCTGTATTTTTCGACAGCATATTCGATATGCCGCAGCTCAGCGTCATATTTGGACCTGATACCCACTTTCCCCACTTCCTTTCTTAATGGGCCGTTTTTACCCCCTTAAAATAAAACAACTGAAAAGCGCAAAATGTGACATTTTTTTAAAAATTTTCAAAATGTTAACTCTTTGTTGATTTACTATTCTTTATTAGCAAGTAACAACTCTAATAAGGTAACACAAATACAGACAATATACAATGATTAAAATATATAAAAGTTACAAGCAATAATGCGTAATATATTGTATAATCGGCAATATGACTATTGACTATCTTTTAAAAAAGGCGTAGAATAGCTAATATGGTCGTATATGTCGCTATGCGATATGTACTGCCAATATATTTTGCCTGTGCGATTTATCGAGTAAAAGCGGTGAAGCTTTAAATCGCAAAAGAGCAACCGGAGTGAACCTTTTATGGAAAAAATGACATTATTGACAAACGCGGAACCTTCCGCTCTTGTCAAATCAATTTTAGATACACCCAATCTTACGCTGTGGGTTACGCTTCTGTTATACATAGTTGCAATGTTCCTCATCGGCATCGTTCAGGGGCGCAAATCCAAAAGCATTGCCGACCTTACCGTAGGCGGACGTAATGCAGGCGCGTGGCTTTCCGCCCTGTCTTACGGAACAGCTTACTTCTCCGCAGTTATGTTCGTCGGCTATGCCGGCGGCACCGGACTCAACTACGGTCTTTGGGGCGTGCTTGCCGGCATCGGCAACTGCATCTTCGGCTCCTGGCTTGCGTGGAAGGTGCTTGCGCGCCGCACACGAAACGTTGCTTCAAGACTCAAAATCAAAACTATGCCCGAGTTTCTTGAAAAAAGATACGGCTCAAAAAAGATGAAAACCTTTGCGGCTGTCGTCATCTTCGTCTTCCTTGTCCCCTATTCCGCATCCGTATATAAGGGACTTGCAAGTGTTGCAGAGGTGCTCCTCGGCGTTGACGACACCATTTGTATGATTGTCATTGCAGTTGTGGCGCTCGCGCTTCTTCTGCTTGGCGGTTACCTTGTTCAAGCCAGAGCTGACTTTGTTCAGGGCATCGTTATGATGTTCGGCATCACGCTTCTTATCATATTTGTTATCAGATGTGATAAGGTCGGCGGTATCAGCGGCATCATCGAATATGCAAAATCAGACTGGGGTTTTGCACCGATGGGCAAGGACAAATGGATTTCGCTTTGGGCAACAGTACTTATGACAAGTTTCGGAACTTGGGGACTTCCGCAGATGGTTCAGAAATACTTCGGCATCAAGGACGATGCGCAAGCAAGAAGAGGTATCAGCATCTCAACCTTTTTTGCGCTTCTCGTCGCAGGTGGCGGATACTTCATCGGTTCACTCTGCCACAAATTTTTCACGGCAGACTCAATGCCTGCACAGGACTACATCGTACCCAATATGCTCAAGCTGGCAAATATGCCGGCAATTCTTCTCGGCATTGTCCTCGTGCTTCTCATCTCGGCATCCGTTTCAACTCTCTGCTCGGTTTCACTTACGGCTTGTTCAACCGTAACAATAGACCTTCTCCGCTCAAACCTCAAAAGTATGACGGACAAAAAGACGGCAGTGCTCACGAAGGTTTTTTGCGCCGTGTTTGTTGTATTGTCTTACATTGTCGCAAACACAAACACACCTATTCTCGATATGATGAGCTACTCCTGGGGTATCATTTCAGGTTCATTCCTCGCGCCCTATGTACTGGCTCTCTATTACAAAAAGCTCAGCCGCGCGGCTGCGTGGAAGGGTATACTCACCGGCTTCTTCATTGCACTTGTGCCCGCAGTTGCAAAAATAATTACATTGTTCGGAGTCGCAAATGAAACCCTTGTCGACATTGCGGCAAAGGGTCCGACGTTTGCCTGCGCGGCAATGATTGCATCAATTCTTGTATGCATTGTGTTTACCGAACTTGACAAAAAGCACACGGAGGACAACTCCTTCTTCTATACAGGCACTATCGAAAAAGAATAAGCTTAACGGAGGTTTAAGATATGTTTTTTCAAAAAGATATAGAAACAATGTCTCGTAAGCAGATTGAAGAAATCCAGCTTGAGAGACTAAAATGGACTGTTGACTACTGCTACAAAAACGTTCCCTTCTACACAAAGAAGCTCGACGAAGCAGGAGTAACGGCAGACAAAATCAAATCGCTTGACGACATCAAGTACATTCCGCCCACGACAAAGGCTGACCTTCGTGACAATTACCCGTTCGGTCTTTTCGCAAAGCCGATGAAGGAGATTGTACGTATCCACGCTTCATCCGGCACAACGGGTAAACCCACTGTTGTCGGCTATACGAAGCACGACCTTGACATCTGGTCAGACTGTATGGCAAGACTCTGTACCGCAGCAGGCACAACAAACGAAGACATTGTTCAGATTTCGTTCGGTTACGGTATGTTCACCGGTGCACTCGGACTGCATTACGGTCTTGAAAAAATAGGCGCCACCGTCATCCCGAACTCAAGCGGTAATACAGAAAAAGCTCTTATGTATATGCGAGATTTCGGCACAACCGTACTTGTTGCAACACCCTCGTACGCCATGTATATGTGCGAAACAGCAAAGAGCCTCGAATATCCGATGAGTGACTATAAGCTCCGCCTCGGTCTGCTCGGCTCCGAGGGCTGCACACCCGAAATGAGAACACAGATTGAAAACGGTTGGGGGCTTTTCGCAACAGATAACTACGGTATGAGCGAGCTTATGGGTCCCGGCGTTTCGGGCGAATGTCAGGAGCGCTGCGGTCTTCACTTCAATGAAGACTACTTCCTTCCCGAAATCGTTGACCCCGACACTCTTGAGGCGAGACCCGAGGGTGAATACGGCGAGCTTCTCGTTACTACACTCACAAAAGAGGGCATTCCCCTTCTCAGATACAGAACACGCGACATCACAAAGCTCAACTATGAACCTTGCAAGTGCGGCAGAACGCACGTGCGTATGGAAAAGGTTCAGGGCAGAAGCGACGATATGCTCAAAATCCGCGGCGTAAATATCTTCCCGTCACAGATTGAAAGCGTCCTTATCGGTATGGATCAGGTAAGTCCCCATTATCAGCTTATTGTCCGCAGAGAAGGCTTTGCCGATACGCTTGAGGTTCAGGTTGAGCTTGTCGACAGCAGCCTGCTTGACAGCTACGGCAAGATCCAGGAGCTTCAGAAAAACATTTCAAAGCGTATTCAGACAGTGCTCGGAATCCAGTGCAAGATAAACATTGTTGAGCACGGCACAATTGAGCGCTTTGTAGGCAAGGCAAAAAGAGTAATAGACCTCAGAAAAGAGAATAAATAAGGAGAAAGATACAATGGCTAAAGAGCTCAGAATAGGCAACGATGCTGTTGCACGCGGCCTTTATGAAGGCGGAGTACGTGTAGTTTCAAGCTATCCCGGCACTCCCAGCACAGAAATCACAGAGTTTATTTCTACATACGATGACGTATACTCAGAGTGGGCACCCAACGAAAAGGTCGCCGCAGAGGTTGCACTCGGCGCGGCAATTGCAGGTGCAAGAGCATTCTGCGGTATGAAGCACGTCGGTCTTAACGTAGCTTCAGAACCTGTCTTTACAGGCTCATATACAGGTGTCAATGCAGGCTGGGTTATCGCAGTTGCAGACGACCCCGGTATGCACTCCTCTCAGAATGAGCAGGATTCACGCCACTATGCAAAGGCTGCAAAGGTTATGATGCTTGAGCCTTCAGACTCAGCAGAGTGCCTTGAGTTTGCCAAAAAAGGTTTTGAACTTTCAGAAAAGTTTGACTGCCCTGTTATTCTTCGTCTTACAACAAGAGTTGCTCACTCACGCAGCCTTGTCGAAACAGGCGAAAGAAACGACATTGGTGTTAAAGAATACGTTAAAAATCCGCAGAAATACGTTATGATGCCCGCTATGGCAAAATCAAGACACGTTGTTGTTGAGCAAAGACTTCTCGACCAGGCAAAATGGGCAGAGAGTTGCGACATCAACAAAGTTGAGATGAATGACACAAAAATCGGTGTTATAACCTCAGGTGTCTGCTACCAGTACGCAAAAGAGGCACTCGGCAAAAACGCATCCTACCTCAAACTCGGCTGTGTTTATCCGATGCCTGTAAATATTATCAAGGATTTCGCCGCAAAATGCGACAAAGTTTACGTGCTCGAAGAGCTTGACCCGTTCATCGAGGAGCACTGCAAGGTAAACGGCATTGACGTTATCGGCAAGGAAGCATTTACCGTTCAGGGCGAGTATTCTCAGAGCCTTATTGCAAAGGTAATCCTCGGAAAGGAAACAGACAGCATCGCAACTGACCTCGATATTCCCGGCCGTCCTCCCGTGCTTTGCGCAGGCTGTCCTCACAGAGGACTTTTCTATGCTCTTGGGCAGGAAAAGGTAACAGTCAGCGGTGATATCGGCTGCTATACTCTCGGTGCTCTTCAGCCCTTGAACTCAATTGATACCGTTATCTGTATGGGTGCATCTGTATCTGCACTTCACGGAAGAAATAAGGCAAATCCCGAAAATGCAAAGAAAAGCGTTGCAGTTATCGGTGACTCAACATTTATTCATTCAGGCGTAACGGGACTTATTGATATTGCATACAACAACAGTGCATCAACGGTTATTGTTCTTGATAACTCAATCACAGGTATGACAGGTCATCAGCAGAATCCCACAACGGGTAAAAATATCAAGGGTGATCCTGCAACTCAGGTTGATATCGTAGCTCTCGCTCACGCAGTAGGTATCAAGAGAGTAAAGGTTGTAGATCCTTACAATCTCAAGGAAACAAGAGATGCTGTTCACGAAGAACTCGCAGTGGATGAGCCTTCACTTATTATTTCAAGAAGACCTTGCGCACTTCTCAAGACAGTTAAGCATAATCCTCCTCTCAAGGTCAACAAGGATAAGTGTAAGAGCTGTAAAATGTGTATGAAGATAGGCTGTCCCGCAATC
>JAZSOM010000033.1:0-2578 GCA_045536955.1 Acutalibacteraceae bacterium | reverse complement strand
AATGAGGAATTAACAGGATTTCACAAAGAAGTTTTAAGTAATCTTAACAGTGTTCACGGTGCATTACTCCGAATGAACAGAAGTATACAGGCTGAGGGAGCGTTTGGTACGATTAAGTGGAACAAAGCATACTCTAGAGTGCGCAGAAAAGGACTTAAAAGTGTACTTTTGGAAATTTCAATGATTTCTTGCGGTTTTAATCTACATAAGTACCACTTAAAGAGCCGAATTAAACAGCTTGTAGCTTAACAAAAACTAAAAAGTTATTAACACAATTAACCGACAAAACAGGTCGGTCTGGTTTTTGTACCCTAAAAACTAGATTTTTTCGAATTTTCTTTCTAAATATATCTTTTTAATGAAAAAATTATCCGAGATTCACGGATTACCGTGAACCTCGGATTTTTTAGACTGTTTTTTTACAGCCCCTTTTTAATAATTACTTTGAGGTGCAAAGTGCAAGGATTATGGTGTTTAGCTTTTTTCATGCTCCTAAAACTTGCGAAGTCCAGAGAGAATACAAAGGAAAATATATTTTGTAACAAATTTATGATATAATACTTCTAATAAACTCAAAAAATCATCTTAACCGTTTTATCTTTTCAACGACTATATGTATGAAGGCGCCTGAAACGGAAGTGTGGAAACAAATGGATAGTATAAAACTTGAAAAATTGATAACGGAGAATATGAAGTCAATCTTCGGCTTTGCTCTAACAAGGCTTGGCAATGTAACTGATGCCGAATATCTTGCAAGCGATATTCTCTATGAGATCATAAAATCTGCGAAAAACCTAAAAGAGGAAGAACGCTTTTACGGCTTTATGTGGAAAATTGCAGAGAATGTCTATGTGGACTTTCTTCGCAAGAGATCTAAAATCACGAATCGAACTACGGAACTTGACGAAAATATTGCCGACGAAACGGAGTCCGCTTTAGAAAAAATCATCAAAAAAGAGGATCTAAATCTGCTTCGCAGAGAACTGTCCTTATTATCAAAGCAATACCGCGATGCAACAGTTTTATACTACATTGAAAACCTCTCCTGCTCCGAAGTAGCAAAAAAATTGCAGATCAGCACGGAAATGGTGAAATATTATTTGTTCCGTGCAAGAAAAATTATCAGAGAGGGTATGAACATGGAAAGATTATACGGAGAAAAAAGCTATCTCCCTAATATCTTTGAAATTGATTTTTGGGGAACCAAAGCGGGAGATGACCGCGAATATCGCGATTTTCAAAAACGAAAGATTAAAGGAAACATTTTGCTTGCGGCATATTACAGTCCTGTAACAATTCAAGAGATCAGTATTGAACTTGGTGTTGCTCTTCCTTATCTTGAAGACGAGATCAAACTGCTCATTGACCGACAGTATCTTGTCTGCAACAACGGAAGGTATCTGACAAACATCCCTATCTTCACACTTGATTGCACGAAAACCATTGACGGAAAGCTGAAAGAACTTACCGAGGTCACTGCTGAGAGGTTTATCTCAGTGGCAGATGAATTTGAGCCATGTTTCGGAGAACGCTTTTCTAATGAAAATCTTGCTCGTTGGCAAAAGATTCTCTTGTGTCTTCATTGGTCTCTGATTGATACCGAAAACGATTTGTCGACGAACTACGGAGAGTTGCCTAATGATGGCCCTTATTCTCTTGTAAACGGTGGTGGAGGAAGTGGCATTATTTGGGGCAGGAGTACAGAGAACGTTGTAGGTGATAAACTTCCAAGAGGAATCCAAGGCATTTATAACGGTGCCCCCTCTGGTGATGGTCGGGGTAGCGTGATTGCAATGAATTTTAGACAAACACTAAATGCACAGCACTTTGAAGGACAAATGACTGATCCTATAGTTTGCACAGCGTTTGATTGCTTTGATTATTTGCCAAAGGATTGGAAAGAACGTCTTACTAAGCTCGGATACGCTTATAACGGAAAAGCGAATTTCGCCGTGTGGATAGCTGAAGAATACGATAAGCTTCGTAAGATTCTAAGCGAATGCACTTCTATTGTATCAGAACTGAATCGCAAAACTTCTGAAATTTCCGCAAATGTAACAGCAGATCTTGCTCCTACACATATTCGCAAAACAGCTGAGTATGTTGGTGCATTTGTTTACCGATTTAATTCTATTGAAAACTTGGTAAACGCATTATTTGGTATGGGGTGGCTGAAGGAAGTTCATAATAAAGAAAAACCAGCCGTTTGTGTTGTAAAGAATTAAACAAGTATACCGCCGAGAGTGACCATTTGGTTGCTCTCGGCGGTATGTAGTTTGAAGTTTATTCTTCGTACACCAATACTACGGGAGGACAACAGCAATCTACATCCTTTAGATGCAATCCGTTATCATACGCTTCACGTACAATGGACATAACAAAATAAGCGGTTGCTTCCATGTATCTAAAAAGTTCGGGAACAGATGTTAGGTGTTTGGGAATAGGGGTTTTCAAAGAAGTAATAAAAGTAGTAAATTCTTCTCCTATTACCGCTTTTATTTCTTCGGTCGCGTTTTTAATCAACGCACACATTTCATCATAATCGGTTTTCTTTAATACAGGGATCTTGACGCATAAC
>JAZSOM010000069.1:0-79524 GCA_045536955.1 Acutalibacteraceae bacterium | reverse complement strand
ACGACACAGCTCAGGGCGGTTACTGCGGCTACATCGGTGAGAACGCTCACACAGTTTCTGCAGATGACGAAGCTGGTACTCTCACAGTAGACGGCAAGACCCTTAAGATTTATGCTATGGCTAACGCAGCAGAGCTCCCCTGGGGCGAGATCGGCGTTGACGTTGTTCTCGAGTGCACAGGTTTCTACTGCTCCAAGGCAAAGGCACAGGCTCACATCGATGCAGGTGCTAAGAAGGTTGTTATCTCTGCTCCCGCAGGCAACGATCTTCCCACAATCGTTTACAGCGTAAACGAGAACACACTCACAGCTGAGGACACAATCATCTCCGCTGCTTCCTGCACAACAAACTGCCTTGCTCCCATGGCTAAGGCTCTCAACGATTACGCAGCTATCCAGAGCGGTATCATGACAACTGTTCACGCTTACACAGGCGATCAGATGATCCTTGACGGTCCCCACAGAAAGGGTGACTTCCGCCGTGCACGTGCAGGCGCTGCAAACATCGTTCCCAACTCAACAGGTGCTGCAAAGGCTATCGGCCTTGTTATCCCCGAGCTCAACGGCAAGCTTATCGGCTCTGCACAGAGAGTTCCCACACCCACAGGCTCAACAACTCTTCTTGTTGCTGTTGTTAAGGGTAAGGACATCACAGTTGACGGCATCAACGCTGCTATGAAGGCTGCTGCTAACGAGTCCTTCGGTTACAACGAGGAGCAGATCGTTTCCTCTGACGTTATCGGTATGCGTTACGGCTCACTCTTCGATGCAACACAGACAATGGTTGCTAAGATTGATGACGACACATATCAGGTACAGGTTGTTTCTTGGTATGACAACGAGAACAGCTACACAAGCCAGATGGTTCGTACAATCAAGTACTTCGCTGAGCTCGCATAATTACAGCTTAAAACAAAATCAGACGCTGTCTTACGGGACGGCGTCTTTTTTGTTTTTTTGACGGCTTTTGGAAAAATAATATGTTGAAAAGTTGATAATTAAATGATATTATGTGGTTGAATATGTTTTTTGGGGTGCGCTGATGGATAAAAAGGCAATCAAAACAATATTGAATTTTATCAAGGCTCTCAAAGCTCCGAGTAAGATGATACCCGTTATCGTCTCGCTGGTTATAACTTTTGTGCGTCGCTTTGCGGAATCCGACAAAGCGGCTTCGGTCAAGCTGGAGGGTCAGGGCTTTGTTTGCCGCAAAAGCCTTGGCATTGCCGGCGGTTGCGGTTCGCCCTCCGTTGCTTTGCAGGCTGACGGTAAGTTGGCGGTTGTTTTTGCGTGCAGCCGTATAGTCAACGAGGTGGCGGTTTATTCGCTGTGTATTTCGCGTAGCGAGAATCCGCAGAAGATGTATGCGTCAAAACGCATCTTCCTTTTTGATTCACCTATGCAGATAGGAAATGTCACGGCAACGGCAACGCCTTACGGTTTGCTTATAAGCTGGCGCACGAAGATTCCTTCAAAGCTGCATATCCCTTCAGGTATCGCAAAAGAAATGGCAAAGGCATTGACTGAGCGTAATGCACAGCTTTATTCTCAGCTTTCGGCTGAAGAAAAGCAGGGAGGAACATATTATATGCTCCTCCCCGACGCAAGCACATCTATGCAGGAAATCAGAAAAGCTCCCTGTAACATAACGCAGGGCGCAATCAGAATTTCTGACAATGAGTATTTGTGGATGGGTGAGTGTGACGGTGCGGCAGTAGCATACAAAAGCACAGACAAATGTAAGACATTCGCAAGGTGTGGCTCTGTGCCTTCTCTTCCCGGCGGACGTACGGTTTCACAGGTAAGCTGCGCTAAAATAAAGAACGGACGTATTATCTGCATATTCTCCTCACAGGGAGAGCTGTTTATTTCATATTCGGATGATATGGGTTCAAGATGGAGTCTGCCTCATATGCTCAACGTCAGCGGCACGTCGCCTAACCTCTGCGTCAGGGGAGACGGTGTAACGGCGCTCAGCTACGTACAGCCCGAAAAAAAGGTTTCACTGCGAAGTAAGATAAGTCTCGACGGTCAATACAAGTGGCTTGAGGAGCGTGCGCTTGTAATTTCAACGGCGGATAATTGCCGCCGTCCGTATACGGCAGAGGTGAACGGTAAATTCTTGACTGTCAGTCGTCAGCGATTTGCGGGTGAAAGAGAATCGTCGGTAGTATATACCATCTGGACACCGCACGAAGAAGATGCCAAGCTTATTGAAGAAGCGGCTGAAACGGCAAAAACGACTGACAGAAAAAAGAAAAGGAAAAAATAAAGTATTCCGATAAAAACTCCCCAAGCTCATCATTCACTTAATGCTGTGAAAGATGAGCTTTTTTGTTGCAGAGTTTTCGGTCGGACTTGTTTTTTTGTTTCTTTTGTGATAAATTTACAGTTGAATTTTATTTTAACGGGGCACTTTTCAATGAAAAAATCAAGGCCGATACCAAACCTCAAAGAAACTTTTTTTGAGGGAAAGAATTATAAGTTTCTGTTGCTTTCTATTCTTACAACCGGTCTGTCTTACGGACTTTATAAGGGAATGCTTGACAACTACCTTTCGGAGATTGTAAATCTTGGCGAAATGGGCAGAGGTGCTGCGGAGTTTTTCCGTGAGATTCCCGGTGTTATGCTTGTGCTGATACTGGCACTTTTCTATATGCTTTCTGCCGAAACTCTTTATAAAGTCGGTGCGTTATTTCTTCTTGTCGGTATGGGTATGATGGCAATTCTGCCGCCGGGTAAGGTGCTCGTCATCCTTTCAATTACGATGTATTCTATGGGCGAACATATCCAGATAGGAATGAAAAACACGCTTTCCCTTAAATATGCGCGTTCGGGATGCGGCGGCGCCGCTCTCGGTGCACAGAATGCGGCAACGCAGATCGGTACATTGGTCGGCTATATTGCGGTCGTCGTGGCTTTTTCTGTTCTTGCAGGCACGGCAGGAACTTACAAGGTTTTCTTTGCCGTTGCTGCAGCACTTGCTGTTATAAGCACAGTGTTGTCTTTAGGTATCACGGGCAAGAGCGAAACGGATTCAACCAAACGCAGGTTTTATTTTCATAAGAAGTACACCAAGTACTATATGCTTGAAATGTTTTACGGTGCACGCAAGCAGGTGTTCTTTACCTTCGGCCCATACGTGCTTATACGTTTTTACGGGGCCAATGCCGCAAAAATCAGCCTGCTGTTTGCTGTTTCGGCGGTTTTATGCTTTATTGCCTCTCCGATTGTGGGCAGGATAATAGATCGCATAGGCTATAAAACCGTTATGGTTGCAGATACTTTGTTGCTTGTAATCGTATGCTTCTTCTACGGTTTTGCACATCACATCTTTTCGCACGATGTCGCTTTTGTTATCTGCTGTGTTGCGTATGTTCTCGATTCAATTATTTCTCTTGCTTCAATGGCTTCTAATATCTATGTGCAGGACCTTGCCGATAATCAGGAAGAGGTTAAGGCAACAATCTCAACAGGTGTTTCAATCAATCATCTTATTACCGTGTTTATTGCACTTTGCGGCGGTTGGATATGGGAAACACTCGGCATAGAGCTTCTGTTTATCCTCTCTGCCGTGCTCGGACTCTGTAACAGCGCATACGCTGCAACAATTAAAGCTAAAAAAAGGCGTAAAGTGTAACGGCTTTACATTTGTTGACGAAATCAGCTTTGATGCGCATAGTGCAAAAAGCCTTGGTATATCAACGTCTCCGAAGACTTGTTACGTGTAAAATGTTGTTGAGTAAAGTTGAACAACTTTACAAACAAACATTGTATATAAAGCGCTTTTTCTCTCGGATTTTGTGTTTTTGCTTATTATACGGAGCAAGAAATTACGTATGAGCAACAAAATATGTCACAAGAAAACGAAACAGTCGGGTGTCCGTGAGGAACACCCGACTGAATTTATTTATTGTGTAACCGTGATTATTTAAGCGAACCGATAAGCTCAAGATATTCTGTTACAAGGTATGAGCCTGTGTGCTTGCCTACGGAAAGAGTTTCGTCAGCAATTTCCTCGCCGATGATATGGCCCATAAATGCGAAGTTGTTATCTGTGAGAACGTAGCCGATAGCATCGTTTGTAAGGCTGACGGCATAAGTGTCAATACCTTCAACTGCTGTTGCAAGGCTGTCATAAGGCCACTGTGTACCGTCCCAGTTTGTGCCGTCGGTAATCTCGTCGTCCCAGAACACTTCGGGGTAAAGCTCTGCAGGGAAGAGGGCAAGCGCAACTTCGTTGCCGAATTCGAGATAGCCCATTTCGGTTGCCATACAGTATTCTCTGCTGAAGCCTGAATTTTTGTAGTAAACCTTATTGTTTACAAGACCGATTTCACAGGCAAGAGTGAGGATGCTGTTTTCAGGAGTTATGAAAAGCTCTCTGTGCTTGACATTTATGATAGGCTCAAGCTCATTTGAGTAGTCGGCAGCAACTATGAGCTTACCGAGCTCTGTGCCGAGGTGTTTTGCATCAGCACCTTTTTCTTCGTATTCTGTCATACCTGTTGTGTCAACGTTGATGTCACGTGATACCTGACCGACAGCACCGGGCACCATAATGAAGTTGCCGCCGTTTGCTTCTTTGATGTATTTGTCGATGTAGTAGATATAGTCCGAGCCGACAAGCTCATTGCTTGCGCTGAAAGAAGTTGCGTGGCAGGTGATGTCGCTGATATAGGTAGGAGCGTTGCCTGAAGCGGGGATGAAGCAGAAACTTGCGGTATCGGGCAGGTCTTCCTTGGAGATAAGTCCGCGCTTATCTTTGAAAAATTCGCTCATATCAATCGGAGTAAAGTAAAGGCTGCCTTCTTCCATATCGTTGATTGCTTCTTTGATTGTTTCAACAGAAGTGTCAACAAAGTGCTGTTTGAATGCCTCGGCGGTTTCAAGTCCGGGGATTGTGATATCAAGGCCGAGAAGATTTACCCAGAAAGCTGCAAGGAGCTTTGTGAAGAATTCTGTGCTGACACCCTGTGTATCAAGTGCGGAATGAGCGTGAGTTGCGCTGATGTTGATGCTTGCAACCTTGATGTTTTTGCTCTCGCAGTATTCAAGGATTGCTTTGCGCATTGCACGTGTGTCTGTTGAAGTAACACCGAGTGAGTCGACCGCGCCGAGAATTACGATGCCTTCGCCGCTGTTGTCGTCAATTGCCGAAACGCGGATGCACTGGTCGTCGTAAACACCTTTGGCATATTTGTTGAGAAGATCTCTGCCGAGGTTGTATTTACCGCTGTCAATGTCGTCAGGCACAATGCTCTTCTTTGCGTAGCCGAGCTTCCAGACGGCGTTTTCCGCTGCCTCGGTCTGGTATGTGTCTCTGCCGGGCAGGAAACCGATTTCTTCGGAGTCATAATTGTCGATATGCTCCCAGTCGTTCGGGTCTAAGTAAATTGTGCAGATTGTTTTTACAAGTCCTTCAACGATAACGTTGAGAGTGTTGTAAAAGCCTTTTTCGATTGCTGTTCCTACTGCGCTTTCTTCCTGCGGCTGAGCTGCGCTTGAGCCGAGCATTGAGCCGGTAAACAAAAGAGCAAAACACAGCACAACAGAAATGATGCGCAAAAATCTTTTCTTCATCGCGTGAATGACCTCCTGATTTTGTATGTAAAATATATTGTATATTATTTATCATTTTTCGTCAATCGAAATAGAAAATATATTTATCTGTTCGGTTAAAGAAACACATAATAACTGCTGTTTAATGCCCGGTAGAAATTGACATCCGTAACTTGAGGTGGTATTATTTGTTACAGAAATAACGGAGGTGAAGCTATTTATGGATGATAAACTGTATATCCTTACTTATGAGCACGGAGGATACGTTCTCTGGGGTGAATGGCTTAAGCCGAGACTTAAGAACATTGAGCAGTGGCTTGAAAAGTATCCTAAGCTTAAAATAGGTCTTGACTATGAGTCTTTTACTTTTGATGAGTATACACGATGTGACCCGGAGATTGTCGAAACTGTCGGACGCCTTCTCAAAAAGTATCCGGGCAGAGTGGGTCTTGGCGCCACAACTTACGGCCAGCCGCTTGCACTGACTGTTTCGGAAGAGTCTAACGCGCGCCAGCTTTCTTATGCGGTCAGGACAAATCTTCACTATTTCGGCGTTACTCCAAACGTTTACAGCATATCTGAGTTTGCTCTTCATAATCAGACACCGCAACTTATCAGTCAGTGTGGCTACGATGCTGCGATGCTGCGTTCACACGTTATGGGCTACGGTTACCCGAAGAATTTTGACTGTGCGTGGGGATTGTGGACCGGCAAAGACAAAACGGCGGTTCCTGCTGTGCCGACTTATCCTGATCAGGGCAGAGGCTACAATTGCACAACTCTTGACAACTGGATACTTTCACGCTGGTCAGAGGGCGAAGCCGGATATGAACTTGAGGATTTTGAACAAATTTTTAAAAAGTATAAGCCGCTTCTTGCTTCACGTTACGATGATGTCTGTCAGCCGATTGAAAGGCTTACGGAATATGTTGAGAGCAAGGAAAATTACGAATACGTGCTTTTAGAGGATATTCCCGAGCTTTACGGTGAGGCGACTCAGGTGCTTGCGACAACTGACAACGATTTTCACGTGCAGATGCCGTGGGGTTACTGCGGCAATGAGATTTTTAACGGTGTCCGTGCAAGTGAAGTTGCCGCGGTGCAGGCAGAAAAGCTGAATGCTCTAAGTGTAATGCTTGGCGGTGAATCGCTTGAAAAACAGAGCGAGGATGCGTGGAAATATTCTCTTGCCGCACAGCATCACGATGTTACAATCTGCGGCTTGCTTGATCTTTCGCGCCGCTTTATTCCTGAATCGCTTGAGCTTTCTGACGGAGTAAAAGCGCAGTCGCTGTGCGCAGTTGCTGAACGGTTTGCCGACAAGGAAGGTGAATCTATTCTTGTAACAAATCTTCATTCCTTTGCTGTTGATGAATGGATTGAGGTTGAATGTAACAAACCGTACAGCGTTTATGACGGTGATACCGTAATCGACAGTGAATACGTTTCGGGTAAGCTTTCAGTAAGAGTAAAACTTTCTCCCCTTACAGCAAAGAGGTATTCTCTTCGCGAAGCCGAGACTTGCGAAAAATCCGATTTTTCGTGGAATTGCGATACAGGTGAGCTTGTAACACCGTTCTACACACTCAGCCTCAATGAAAACGGTATTGCTTATCTTGCGGATAAGTGCGGCAGAAGAATATTTGATAATGCCCGGGGTGCTCTTTTTACGGCTTGGGTTGATGGTGAAGACCGTGTATCACAGGGTGAGTGGAAAGTTGAAATAAACGCTCACAGTGCTGTTGCGATTCAGACAGGTAAGATTGGTACAATCGGCTATAAATTCGAGATGCATCTTACTGACAGCGACGAGCGTATAGATTGCCGTGCTGAGTTTAAGATGAACGGTCAGCTTGTCGGCAGAACGGACGTTACTCAGGGCAGACCCGTGCCCCTCACGCGAAACGGTCATCATCACGAGGATAAACTCTGCTTTGTTATGAACGCCTGCCTTGATAATGACAGGAAGATGGTGCGCGATCTGCCTTATTCAATCTCTGATTGGAACGGTGCGCTCCTTAAAACCGAGGAATACTGGTATCCGAACGATCTTATTCTTGTGGACACCGAAGTGCCTGCCGAGGAATCGTTTGCTGCAACAACCTATATGCACGGCATTTACTGGCTCTGCCTGCGAGACAGCGAAAACGGCCTTGCCGTGCTTAACCGCGGCTGCATGGGCTCTGCAATTCAGGGCAATCGTATGCTGATTCCGCTTCTCTACTCAAACGAATATATGTGCGGCACAAGAATCCTTGATGGTGAGTTTGAGGATGAGTTTTCGATTCTCCCGTTTGAAGGCTGTATCAGCGATGCTCAGCTTCATTCAAAGGCTCTTTCCTATGCTTATCAGCCTGAGGCTGCAATTATCAGAGCCGGCGAGGGCGATATATCTTCCCTTACTGCCGCAGAGCTTGAGTGTGATACGCCCGCTGTAATTCTTACCTCGCTTTATACGGAAAACGGATACATTTATGCGCGTATGTGCAACTATTCCGATGAGACTGTTGCGGCAACACTGAAGACATTTGTCGGCACTGTTGATGCGCAGACAGATTTGCTCGGCAACGTTACGGAAAAGCTTGATGGCGGCAAACTCGCATTCAGACCGTGGGAAATCAAAACAGTGAGAATAACACTGTGATTGTAATAAAAAAGTCACCCCTCAGGGTGACTTTTTTTAATCCTTCCATATAAAATTGTGCTTGATTGATTCGCCGCCGTCTACCACGATGCTTTGACCTGTGCAGAATCCGTTTGTTACTGTCAGGAAGTACGCCCACTGCGCAATTTCCTCGGGGGTTGCCCAGCGTCTGAGAGGCGTTTCGTCCATAATCTGTTCCCACAGCGCAGGGTCGTTGATTACGCAGTCGTTGAGCGGAGTCAGCACGCCGCCGGGATCGAGGCTGTTGCAGGTTGCTTTGTAAGCTGCAATGCGCATTGCAACATTTTTCGTGTAGGCGATAACACCGCCCTTGCTCGCACAGTATTCGGGAAATTCCGAGCCGGTGTGTGCGCTTGCAGAGCCGATGTTAAGAATTGATTTTATGCTTTTCTGAATACCGTATTTTTCTGTTACCGATATGAGTGCCTTGAGGTTTGTGTCAATATCCTGTTCGTTTTGCGTACCGGCGTTGTTGATGAGTATTTCGACTCCGTCAATCTGAGGCAGGTTTTCGGTATTACGTATATCCTGCTCAAAGTGTGTGTATGATGAATGGGTTATGCTTGCAGGTTGTACGTCAATGCCCGTGACACTGTGTCCTTCGTCAATGAAAAGCTGTGCAATTGCTTTTCCGATGCCTTGTGATGAGCCGGTTATCAATACTTTCATTGTTCTGTTCCCTTTCCGATGAATTCAAAATAAGCTTTGCCGACTGATTCGTTTCGCCATTTCTTGGTGATGCGGTAGCCGATGGGGGAAAAGGCAATTTCCATTACCAGTTCTGCAATCGCGCCCGTTAGCGCACAGGTTGCGCATTGAAGCACCGTCCAGTGAAATCCATCCCAGAAGATAGGGGCACATACAACGAAAACTATTATTGAAAAAATGAAATTGTCAAGGAACTGACCGATGAAGGTTGAAGTATAAGTTCTTGCTGCGTATGCCGCTTTTCCGTGTGGCTTTTTTTTGAAGCATCTGCCGATTATCTGGTTGAGAGTGTTGTTAATTACGGCGGAAGTGAGAAACGCCGTCGTACTGCCGAGCAGTATAAACCACGTGCCGCCGAAAATTGAATCGAAGGCGGTGTAATCATCTGCGCTTGAGGGGATTATGCTTGCAACGAAAAATATGAGGCAGGTCAGCAGGTTTATTGCCGCGGCAAGCACGGATATGCTTGTCGATGCCTTAGGACCGAAATGTTTTGTGATGATATCCATACACATAAACGAGAGCCACGATATCAGCATACCGCCGTCAAGCGCAATCCAGTCAAGCTGAATGAGAGTTTTGTTCGCAAGCAGGTTCATACATATAACGCTGACCACGAACAGCGTGACCACCGTTGCAGGTATTGACCTGAGCAGTATTTTGTATTCAGTAAACTCGTGTCTTATTCTGTTTGTGATTGAGTTGCTCAAATTTGTTATCTCCTTTTAGTCTCTGGAACATACTATAACACATATCGTGTTCATTTTCCATAAAAAATGCCAAATTAAGTTTTGTACTTGAATTATAATGACGAAAAGTATGAATTTTGCAATATGCTGTTGCAAGTGGATTGCGAAAGTGATACAATGTCAAAGAATATTGCTTTGAGAAAGGGTGTATAAATTGATCGCATTTTTTCAAGACATTTTCAATAATATTTCCGGCATAAATCTTGCCGAATACTGGAAAATGTTTTCTTTGTGGGTTACCGGCGTTTTTCAGGACATTTTCAGTAATATTCTTGGTATAAATCTTGCCGAAGACTGGAAAATGTTCGCTATGTGGATTATCGGCGGTTTGTTGATTTTCCTCGCAATCAAAAAAGAAATGGAGCCCACCTTGCTTCTGCCTATGGGCTTTGGAGCAATACTCGTCAATCTTCCCAATTCCGGTGCTAAGGCAGTCATAGATCACCTGTTTGATATAGGTATCAGTAACGAAGCTCATGAGCTTATGCCGCTCGTTTTGTTTATCGGTATCGGTGCGATGATTGATTTCGAGCCGCTTCTTACCAACCCGAAGCTTATGTTCTTCGGTGCTGCAGCTCAGTTCGGTATCTTCTTCACACTGACTATGGCTTCAATCCTCGGCTTCGGTGTTGAGGATGCTTCTTCGGTTGCAATTATCGGCGCAGCAGATGGTCCGACCTCTATTTTTGTTGCTCAACAGCTCAATTCAAGCTATCTTTCGGCAATTATGGTTGCGGCTTACTCTTATATGGCACTTGTTCCCCTTGTTCAGCCGCCCATCATCAAGCTCTGCACAACCAAGAAAGAGCGCAGAATCCGTATGAAGTACCAGGGCAAGAAGGTTTCCAAGCTTACAAAGATTCTCTTCCCGATTGTTGTTACAATTATTGTCGGTCTCTTTGCTCCCGATGCGGTTGCTCTTATCGGCTTTCTTATGTTCGGTAACCTTATCCGTGAGTGCGGCGTTCTCAACTCTCTTTCCGAAACTGCACAGAACGTTCTTGCAAATCTCATCACAATCTTCCTTGGTATTACAATCGCTTCCAGAATGGTTGCTGATGAGTTCCTCAAACCCGAGACACTTCTCATTATGGGTCTCGGTCTTGTAGCTTTCGTTTTCGATACTTTCGGCGGCATTATGCTTGCAAAGTTTATGAACCTCTTCTCAAAGAAAAACAAGATAAACCCGATGATCGGTGCTTCCGGTATTTCCGCTTTCCCGATGTCGGCACGTGTTGTTCATAAAATGGGTCTTGCGGAAGATCCTCAGAACTTCCTTCTTATGCATTCGATCGGTGTTAACGTTTCCGGTCAGATTGCTTCCGTTGTTGCAGGCGGTCTTATTCTCACGTTCGCCAAAGGCGAATTAAATCTGTAAGGAGGTTTGAGCAATGAATACAAAAACAATAAACAATGAAAAAGAGCTCACTTCCCCGGAGCTTACCTCGGGTGAGGGTGTTTCTGCTGACGAAGCAGCAAGTGCTGAAACAACCACAGTGGAAACAACAGCTGTTGAACACAGCATCGGCTTCACTCCCCAAGGTCTTGAATTTTCTCTCCCGATTATGGGCAAGGGTATGCTCGGTATTTTTATTGTTACATCAATCATAGTTGTAGTTACCGTTATACTCAACAAGGCAACGGCTCCCCGTAAGCCCAAAGAAAAGAAAGCAAAAAAAGAGAAGAAAAAAGATAAATAAAAAATTAACGGCAAGCTGATGCTTGCCGTTGTTTTTTATCAGAATATTATGCCGAGTATGTTCATTATAACTATGCCGGTGGCGTTGATGAATTCGGGAGATATGCGGCTTTCGTCAAGATTCATATCTGCAATTTCAAAAGTTTCGTAAAGGCTTGACGGGTCCTCGATAAGACCGAGTTCAACAGCACGGTCAATCAGCATAAGTGCAAGCACGTGGAGTGAAAGCTCACCCGCAAAGCGTGAGTAGCTGAGAAGCTCAACGGTGGTGGTTGTGTGCGTGAGAAACTCTTTTGAGCGGTCAACAATTGCACGGGATGTTTTGACGAGCACCTTGAGATTGCTCAGCTCAGGGTAGGCACGAAGATCCACGCTGATAACTACCGATTCGATGTCAGGTTCGAGAAACAGAGGCTCATACCAACTCATCTGTGCAATTTCCTGTGCGATTGCTTCTGCTTCATCATTGTTGATAATTTTGAACCTGTAATCAAAAAGTGAGCCTTTTTCTACTGTCACATCTTCTGCTGCAAGTGCAGGCACGGCAGCAATGAAAAGCAAAACCGCGGTCAAAAGAAAAGCTATAATTCTTTTCATGCATTAACAATCCCCTTTGTAAATTTATGGTAACATTATATTAGCTGTATTTTCTTATGTCAAGGTTTGGCTTTTTTGTCTGTTTATGATATAATGTGCGTGAGGTGTTTTTATGCTCAGGTACGATACTCTTTCGCCCGAAATCGAACTCAGAATAAACCGCGACAGAATCAACGGCACAGTGCCTTCGCTCGGCTTCAGCGACAGTAATGCTCTGCGCCGCAACGGAAATCACGACAAGCCCAACATTCTGCGTTCTGCATTTATCCGTGACATAGACAAAATTATGCATTGCCCTTATTACAACCGCTACACGGACAAAACACAGGTTTTTTCATTCTACAAAAACGATGATATAACGCGCCGTGCACTTCACGTCCAGCTCGTTTCACGTATTGCCCGCACAATCGGCAGAGCGCTCGGGCTCAACCTTGAGCTTATTGAAGCAATTGCTCTCGGTCACGATATCGGTCATACCCCGTTTGGCCACGCAGGCGAAGAATATCTTGATGAGCTTATGCGAAAAAACAGCGGCAGACGTTTCAGCCACAATATTCATTCGGTGCGCGTGCTTGATGTTATTTTTCCGTTTAACATAACTTTACAGACTCTCAATGGCATTGCCTCTCACGACGGTGAGATGGAGCTTTGCGAGTACAGACCGAAACCGCTTGACAGTTTTGCGCAGTTTGACAAACAGATTGAGCAGTGTTATCTCGATAAAAACAACGTGCGCCTTCTCGTGCCCTGCACGCTTGAGGGATGCGTTGTGCGCATTTCCGATATAATTGCTTACCTCGGTAAAGACAGGCAGGATGCTGACAGGGCAAAAATTGCTGCAAATGATATTTTCTTTGGCGGCAGACTCGGTAAAACAAATGCGGAAATTATCAACAACCTCAGTGTGAATATAGTTGAAAACAGTTACGGCAAACCGTATATCAAGATGGATAATGATGTTTTTGCCGAGCTGAAAAAAGCCAAGAACGAAAATTATCTGTATATTTACAAAGACGATTGTGTGAGAGAGAAGATTGAAAGCACGGTGAAACCTATGATGGCTCAGCTTTATGAGCGCCTGCTTGACGACCTTATGAGCGCAAGAAAGGATTCGCCTGTGTTTACCCATCATATCGATTTTCTGAGCAAGGTGCATTATTCACGGGGTGTTCCTTATGATGAAAATGCCCCTGCGCAGATTGTTGCCGACTATATCGCAAGTATGACGGATGATTACTTTGTTGATTTGTATGCGCATCTTTTCCCCGACAGTAAGCTGAACATAAAATATAACGGTTATTTTGAATAAAAAACGCGCTGCTTGTTGAGGTTGTCAAAGCAGCGCGTTTTTTCTGTATAAACATTATAACACAGTAATTATTTGATTACAAGTCTTGCATTGCGGTAATTTTGTTGATAGTATGTTATTTGTTGACGTATGTTTATTTTTGAGGAGGTGGTTAGATGAGAGGTGCGGTTGATTTTAAGGCGAAGGCGCACGTTTTTCGCAACACGTGGTTTATGATTAAGTGCGGCCTTAAGTGTTCTCCGATGTCGGTGCTTATAATCTATCTTGCATATATTGCAGAAAACGTTTACTACTCCGTCGTTTTTAACGTTATGTTTTTGCAGACAGCGCTTTCTATTATTGAAGGCAACGGTACGTTCAGAGAGTTTGCGATTAAAATAGGTCTGATTATTTTCGGCAAAGTTGCCATTGACCTGTTTTCTTATTATGCCTTTCATCCCGTCAGAGAAAAGTTTGAAATCAAATGTGAGAGCTATCTCAACGAGCTTATATTCAGAAAAGCACAGCAGGTTGAGCTTGGTTGTTACGAAGATCCGGACTTTTTCGATAACTACAACAGAGCAACGTGGGTTGTCGAAAAGGGTGGCTTCAAGCGCATTATTGAGGGCACGGGCTGGACACTCGGCAGTGTGGTAAGTATCATTTTCCTTGCCGCATATCTTTACAGCCTTGATCCGTTTCTCATTGCATTTATTCTCTGTCCGCTTATCGTTATTATTTTCAGAGTTAAGCGCAATCAGGTTGAGTTTGCAAGAGAAAAGGAAATGACACCTTTTGAGCGCCAGAAGGATTATACGAAAAGAACGGTACTCCTCAAGGATTTTGCAAAGGAAATCAAAACAACAAACATTTTTACTGTTGTCAAAAGGCGCTTTGTTCAGGCGATTAACAACAACATAGGTGTTATCAAAAAGTACGGTTGGCGTATCGCGATACTTGAGTCGCTCAGCGACTTTTTCGGTGAGGTTATTCCCGTTGCCGGCGGTCTGGGTTACGGCTGTTACCGCCTTTTTGTAAAAGAAAACCTCTCTGTTTCTGATTTCTCCGTGCTTGTTTCCGCAATTACAAATTGCCGTAACAAGCTCAATCAGCTTGCCTATTATTTCACTATGCAGCAGAAGCACTGTCTGTGGGTGCAGAATATGCGCGAGTTTCTTGCGTATGAACCGAAGGTAAAAGGCGGTGCGCTTGCACCGGGTGAATTTGAAAGCCTTGAATTCAGAAATGTTTCCTTCAGATATAACGAGAAAAAAGATTACACACTCAAAAACGTTTCGTTTAAAATCTGTAAGGGCGACCGTATAGCTGTTGTCGGCCATAACGGTGCCGGCAAAACGACGCTTTCAAAGCTGATGATGCGTCTTTATGATGTTAGTGAAGGCGAAATACTTTACAATGGCATAAATATCAAAGAATATGATTTGCTTGAATATCGCGAAAAATTCGCAAGCGTTTTTCAGGATTACAGGGTGTTTGCGATGACGGTTGCCGAAAATGTGCTTGTTGAAGAGGTCGATGACCGTAACGCCGAGCGTGCTCGTAAGGCGCTCAGGCAAAGCGGTGTTTATGAAAAAATTGAAACCCTGCCTATGGGTGTTGATAATCTTCTTACAAGAGAGTTTGATGACGAGGGTGCGCTCCTTTCGGGCGGTGAAAGCCAGAAAGTGAGCATCGCGAGAATGTTTGCAAAGAGCTTTGATATAGCAATTCTTGATGAGCCGTCTTCTGCGCTCGACCCGGTTGCCGAATCGAAGATGTACGATAACCTTATGGAAGGTACAGAAGGCAAAACGGTTATTTATATTTCTCACCGCCTTTCAAGCGCAACTCAGAGTGACTGTATACTTGTCTTTTCAAGCGGTGAGCTTGTTGAGCAGGGCACGCACGAGCTTCTTATGAAAAACGGCGGAGAATACTGCGAGATGTTCACCTTGCAGGCCTCAGGTTACAGAGAGGAGGATGCAGAGGATGAGGAATAATAAAAAACATACCGAAAAATCACACAGCATAAGAAACTATCTGTTTATGCTCCGCTTCATCATAAAGCAGTCGCCTTTCCTTCTGGTGCACTATATTTTGTCCGATATGCTGACTAATCTGCCGTGGCTGCTGTCAAACGTAGTGCTGCTAAAGTATGTAATAGATGTTTATGAGCAGGGCGGAGGTTACCACCGCATAATTATAGCGTTTTTGATTTTTGCCGTACTTATTATCGGCGGCAACCTCTATAATACAATTTTTTACGAGATTTATTTCCCGAAGCAAAAAGAAAAGCTGCACCTTAAGCTTTACACCGCAATATACGAAAAAGCCGCAAAGATGGATTTTGAGTCGTATGACGACCCGGAGTTTTATAACGATTTCGTGCTTGCGATGAATTCGATGAGCGACAGAGCGGAAAGTGTAATCAACTGTACTCATCATATTTTCAATAACTTCTTTTCGATTTTCACAATTACTGCGGTTGTAGCTTCGATTGACCCGACAAGTCTTCTTTTTGTTCTTGCTTGCGTTGGGGTAATGGTGCCGGTAGGCAGGGCGATTGCAAAAGTAAACGTTGGCAAAAAGCAGGCGATGACACCGCTTGACCGCAAAAATATGTATTTTTCCCGTGTGTTTTATCTTCAGGATTATGCCAAGGAGCTTCGTCTTAACCCGGCAGGTGAGATGATTGAGCGCAGATATACAGCGAATATATTTGACCGATTAAAGACTATTTCACCTTTTCTCTTCAAACAGTGGATACTTTATTTTTCGCAGGACAGCCTACCGCTGTCGCTGCTTATCAGCCTCGGTGTAACACTCTATATGGGTTACAGGGCTATTGTGACACGTGAAATCGGTATGGGCGATTTTGTCGCCACCTTCAATGGCGTTACAGTTGTCAGCTCAAGTGTTTTTGCGCTTACAACCTGGTTTGCGGTAACCTTCCGTGAGAACGGACTTTACGTTGAAAAGTTCAAGAGATTTATGTCTTCGGAAGAAAAAATCAAGGATGGCGGGCTTGAAAAGAAGTTGGATGAGCCGGCTGTGATAAAGCTTGAAAACGTATCCTTCACTTATCCCGGTACGGATAAGCCTGCGCTGAAAAACATTAACCTTGAAATCAAGCCGTATCAGAAGATAGCGCTCGTCGGCTATAACGGTGCCGGCAAAACAACACTCACAAATCTTATTCTCCGCCTTTACGACGTAACTCAGGGTGAGATTACGGTTGGCGGCGAAAATATAAAAAACTGGAACATAAGATCGTATCACGAAAACTATGCTGCGGTTTTTCAGGATTTCTCGCTTTTCGGTGCAACGCTTGCCGAAAACGTTGCTATGGAGGATTGCCCCGATAAAGAAAAGGTTCTTGCTGCGCTGAAAGAAAGTAGCTTTAACAAAGAATTGCCGGACGGTACGGAGTCAATTCTGCTCAGAGAATTTGATGATGACGGCGTTTCGCTTTCCGGCGGAGAGGCGCAGAAGGTTGCCGTTGCGAGAGCTTTCTATAAGGATTGCCCCTTTGCAATCCTCGATGAGCCGAGCGCTAATCTTGACCCTGTTTCCGAATACTCTCTGAATGAATCTATGACCAGAGCTGCAAAGGATAAGACGGTTATATTTATCTCCCACCGTCTTTCCACAACCGTTATGGCTGATGTCATTTATATGCTTGAGAAAGGTGAGATTGTCGAGAGCGGTACGCACGAAGAGCTGATGGCGATGAACGGCAAATATGCATATATGTTTAACCTTCAGGCAGAAAAATATAAAGAAGCCAAAACTTGAAACAGGAGAAATCGGAATGAAAATAACCGCTTTGGTTGAAAACACGGCAGTGAACGAAACGGTTTGTGCCGAGCACGGGCTCAGCCTTTATATCGAAGCAAACGGCAAAAAAATTCTTTTTGATATGGGGCAGACAGAGTTGTTTGCCGTCAATGCAAAGGCTCTCGGCGTTGATTTGGCTCAGGTCGATTTTGCGGTGCTTTCACATGGGCACTATGATCACGGCGGTGGGCTTGGGCATTTTCTGCGGCTTAATAAATCCGCACCCGTATATCTGAGCCGCTATGCTTTTGGCGATTATTACAACGGTACGGATAAATACATTGGTCTTGATAAAGCTCTGCGTGAGAATGAGAGGGTGGTATCAGTCGGAGATGAAATGAAAATCTGTGACGGATTTACTCTTTATTCCTGCAACTCAAATGAAAGACCGCGCTATTTGGGTTCCTTCGGGCTCAATAAAAAATCGGGCGGTGATTTTGTTGCCGACGATTTTATTCATGAGCAATATCTTTTGATTGAGGAAGACGGTAAACGTGTGCTTATAAGCGGCTGCTCGCATAAGGGTGTTATGGATATTGTGAGCTGGTTTGAACCTGATGTTCTTGTCGGCGGTTTCCACTATTCGAAGCTTGAACTCGGCGAAACGCTGAAAAGCTGTGCAGAATATCTCGGGTCGTTCGAAACTGATTTTTATACCTGCCACTGCACGGGTGTTGAACATTTTGAGTTTATGTCAGAATATATGCCGCGGCTGAGTTATCTTTCCTGTGGCGAAACAGTCATAATCTGATGAGTTTTTTAAAACGGTGCGCGTTGGGCACAAATAAAACGTTATAAATCTGCACATACTGAAGGTGTAAGGAGGCGTTTTATATGTGTGAATCAAGATTTTATATCTGCGGCAGATGCGGCAATCTGGTAGGGCTTATCCACGGCACCGGTGTTTCTCTCTTTTGCTGCGGTGAGGAGATGGCGCATCTTGATCCCCGGATGGGAGAAAAAGGATGTTGTATCCCGAATGTGGATGTGAGTGATGGCTCGGTGCGCGTAAGCTTCAACGAAGATAACTGTCTGCCGCGGGAAAATCACGGCGTACGGTGGTTTTATATGCAGACGGACAGAGGCGGTCAGCGCAAGTGCCTCGCCGCAGGCGATGAGCCTGTTGCACGGTTTGCGCTTTGCGATGAAAAGCCTACCGCAGTTTACGCCTACTGTGATAAGCACGGTCTGTGTAAAACGGCGCTTTAAAAAAACCGATGCATCTGCATCGGTTTTTTCTCTTTTCAAAATCTTTCTATGGTGGTATAATGGTAAAAAATAACTGATAATGGGGGTGGAGCTTGTGAGAGAGGTTTTGTTGACTGCACTCGGAGTCGGCGGTGCAACGCTCGTCGGTTCGATAATCGGATTTATTTTCAAAAAAGTATCGCATAAGTTTTCAGATATTGTGCTCGGCTTTGCCGCAGGTGTTATGTTATCTGCCGCAGTGCTCGGTCTTATTGTGCCGTCGCTGGAGCAGGGCGGTAAATACGGCATTGTTATTACCGTTGCAGGTGTTTTTGTCGGTGCTCTCTGTCTGAATCTGATTGACAGGCTTGTTCCTCATCTGCATAAGCTTGTCGGAGCTGAGGATGAAAAGCACAATAACGCGAATCTCAGCAAGGTTCTGCTCTTTGTAACTGCAATTGCCATACATAATCTGCCTGAGGGCATCGCGGCAGGTGTTGGCTTCGGCTCGGGTGATACGGCGCAGGGTTTGCTGATTGCCGGCGGTATTGCGCTTCAGAATATACCCGAGGGCATGGTTATAATTGCGCCTATGCTTGCTGCGGGTGTCAGCCCGAAAAAAACTTTTCTTTGTGCGGCGGCAACGGGTGTGATAGAAGTTGTGGGCACACTGATAGGTTATTTTGCCGTCAGCTTTTCTGCGGCAATTCTGCCGTTTGCGCTCAGCTTTGCGGGCGGTACGATGCTTTACGTTGTCAGCGATGAAATGATTCCCGAAACTCACGCGCACGGTAATCAGCGCGGCGCAACTTATGCACTGCTTGTCGGCTTTTGTCTGATGCTTGTTTCGGACGTGCTGTTAGGATAAAACAAAAGAAAGAAATCACCGTCAAAGCTTGAGGTTAGACGGTGATTTTTGTTGTGTCGGTTTAGTTTTGTTTAAGGCAGAGGCTTTTTTGTCCGGGCATATACAACGTCAACGTTTTTCTTGAACAGCATATGGTCGTACTGCGGTTTTCGCCTGTCACCTGTTTGTGCGTTGGCTTCAAACTCCTCTTCGCTTCGTGCAACATCGATTTGGGCCAGCCCGCAAAACTGATTTTTCTCTTTATATATGTCGTCCCAGAATGCGTGATGTCCTATGGTTGTTACACTTTCGGGAATATAAACGTAGGTCAGTGCCTGGTTGCGGCTCAACGCATCGGAGCCGATATACGTAAGTATTTGTTGCTTTTTATTGCGGATGTATTGACACCCCGGCAGTCAAGATTATATAATAACTCAAAATAGTATAAGGAGATTGTGCTGTTATGGAAGATAATTTAAACTACAACTACGTGCCTTACGAAAACATCAACGACGCTCCGGAACCGCCCGTAAAAAAGAAAAAAAGCAAGTTCAGGGAGCTCCTGACACTTCCGTACATTCTTCTGGCGGTATGTATATTTTTGTTAACATGTGTTGTGCCTCTTGTACCCGGCTTGATGAATGTGCTTGGTCCGTTTATATGTGATGTTTTTGGCTTCAGATACGATATTTATAGTGTCTTTTGGATAGTTTACAACAGTGCAAGTTCTTGGCTATCTTTCTGCCTCAATATGATAGTGTACTTTGTGTTCGCTTTCTTCGCCTCTAAAAAAGTCAGCGATATGTTCAAATTTATCGGCGTATCGTACATTTCAATTACTGTTGCTGACCGTATCAGCGGTACGATATCATCTGCAATTTCTTTAATTACTTCTTTGATAGCAGACGGTGATTTTGAGCTGCAGGCCACACTAAATGTAGGCACAGGTATATTGGGTTTGGTGGTTGAATTTATTTGTGCGATTGTTGCTGTCGTTATCGGTTTGGCACTGTTTATGTTTGTCAACAACTTCCGCAAGGAAATCGGTCTGAAGAAATCCGGCAAGAAAAAAACTGATGCCTGATACCTGCCGCGGATATTGACAGCGAATAACAATACGTAAAGCTTAGCGGCACCCTTTATTGCTAAGGGTGCCGCTTTTTTATTTATGAAGCTCGGTTCATCGCAGCAAGCGGGTCAACAATAACCCCGTTAACCGTGATTTCAAGATGAAGGTGCGGTCCGTCAGCCTGCTCAATCGGAATTGTGCCGAGCTTACCTATAACCTCACCTTTTTGTACGGTATCACCTTTTTTGACCGTTGTGCCGCTTTGGAGTCCGCAGTACTTTGCGGTCATTGTATTTCCAAGGTCAATTTCTGCAACAATTCCCCACATTGCATCGTCGTAAACGTCAGTAACTTTTCCTGCCTGAATGGCGAAAACCTCAGCAGAATCAAGCCCTGTGAAGTCTATGCCGTTGTGCACCCGCCAATCTCCCATTGTTTTTGAGCTTACCATTTCTCCGTCGGAATAATCCTTGAGAATTTCGGTGCCGAGCGGCAATGCGAAACTGCCCGTAAACGGCAGATTATCGGTTTTTTTGGTTGTTTCTTCAGTTCCCTGTGAAGTTTGCGGAAAAGTCACTTTTGTAGCAGGGACATCCGCTTCGAGCTTGCCGCCCTGATTATCCCAATCAATCTGTGTCAGGGGCTCCGTAACGTTTTCATAGGTTTTTTTGATGAATGAGTACGTGCCTATGCCGGATGCGGCAACGCAGATTGCCAGCATCGTGTAAATGCCCGTTTTCAGAAGTGAAAATTTGCTCACTTTTTTGAATTTTATATCCATATTTTTATCCCTCCGTACAGCTATTTTTGTCTGCACAAAGAGAATTTATACAAGCAAACGGAAAAAACGCCCGACATAACGCCGAGCGTTTTTTCACAAATTTTAGGGGGGTAAAAAGCACTTTTGTGAGAATAACAATGCGGCTTTATTATTCTCAAGTGCAATTTCATAATATCAGTTGCCTTTGCGTTCTATATGAATAAAGTGTTAAAACATCGTGTTTTTTTAATTACAGAGCAAAAAAAATAATTTTTTTGAGAAATAACAAACAAATGTTTGCTTTTTTGAAAATACTGTGCTATAATCTAATCAAACATATGTTCTAACAAGAAAAGTGTGAAATTTTGCAGGGAGGCTAACTCTTATGTTAAACGATACCCAAAGAAGAATTTATGAATTTCTGCTTGAAAGGCTGCAGGATGGTGTTCCGCCCTCGGTTCGAGAGATTGGCGCTTATGTCGGCCTCAAATCAACCTCGTCGGTACAGGCTTGTCTTGACGCGCTTGAGCGTGAGGGCTTCATCTCGCGCGATCCGCTTCTCAAACGCTCAATCCGCATTGTGGGCCAGGAGGAAACAGCCAACATCAAACAGGTGCCTATCCTCGGTACGGTTACCGCAGGTGCACCGATTCTCGCTGTTGAGCAGGTTGAGGGCTATGTACCCTATTCGGGTTATGCTTCAAAGGATAAATCGCTTTTTGCGCTTCGCGTTAAGGGTGAAAGTATGATTAACGCGGGAATTTTTGACGGCGACCTTGTCGTTGTTGAGCGCACACCCGTTGCGCGCAACGGCGAAATTGTTGTTGCCCTTGTTGAAGATGAGGCAACCGTCAAACGCTTCTTTAAAGAAAAAGGCCACTTCAGGCTTCAGCCCGAGAACGATTCTTACGAGCCGATTATTGTTGAAGAAGCAATTGTGCTCGGTAAGGTTGTTGCACTTCATCGCTATTATTGATTTTTTCAACAAATAGCGCTCGATAAATTTGCAAATATTTTACTAATTTTTATTTGAATATTGTATTGATATTTTGCTTCGCGCTTGCTATAATTAACCCTAATAACTACAAATAAGTTGGGAGAGATAATTATGATGAGCCGTGAACAGAAATTCTGCAAAGAAGGTCTGACTTTTGATGATGTTCTGCTTATTCCCGCAGAGTCGGACGTTCTGCCCAAGGATGTTGATGTTTCAACTCAGCTTACAAAAAAAATTAAACTCAATATGCCTATCATGACCGCTGCCATGGACACCGTTACGGAGTCACGTATGGCTATTGCCATTGCGCGAGAGGGCGGTATGGGCGTTATTCATAAGAATATGCCTATCGAGGCACAGGTAGAAGAGGTTGACAAGGTAAAACGTTCTGAAAACGGCGTTATCTCCAACCCCTTTTTCCTTTCTCCCGAGCATATGGTTCACGATGCGCTCGACCTTATGCAGCGCTACCGTATCTCCGGTGTTCCGATTTGTAAGGACGGCAAGCTTGTCGGTATTCTCACAAACCGTGACCTTCGCTTTATGACCGACTTCAACGTTAAGATCGGTGCAGTTATGACAAGCGAGAATCTTGTTACCTCTCACATCGGCACAACCCTCAGTGAGGCACAGGATATCCTTATGAAGCACAAGATTGAGAAGCTTCCTCTTGTTGATGAAGCGGGCAATCTCAAAGGTCTTATCACAATCAAGGATATTGAGAAGGCGGTTCAGTATCCCAATTCCGCAAGAGACTCAAGCGGCAGACTTCTCTGCGCAGCAGCAATCGGCGCAACATCCGATGTTCTCGAAAGAGCAAGCGCTCTTGTCGGTGCAGGTGTAGACGCGCTTATTCTTGACTCTGCTCACGGACACAGCAAGAACATTCTCAACTCAATTTCAAAAGTTAAGGCTGCTTTCCCCGATATTTCTCTTATCGCGGGTAATATCGCAACTGCCGAAGGTACAAAGGCTATTATCGACGCAGGTGCTGACTGTGTAAAGGTTGGTATCGGCCCCGGTTCAATCTGTACCACACGTGTTATCGCAGGTATCGGTGTTCCGCAGATTACAGCTATTTTCGATGCTGCAGAAGAAGCTTCAAAGCACGGTATCTCTGTAATAGGTGACGGCGGTATCAAGTATTCGGGCGAAATCGTAAAGGCTCTCGCTGCAGGTGCAAGCTGTATTATGGTCGGCTCACTTGTTGCAGGCTGTGAGGAATCTCCCGGCGATACAGAAATCTACCAGGGCAGACAGTTCAAAGTCTACCGCGGTATGGGTTCACTTGGTGCTATGGCAAACGGTAGCAAGGACCGCTATTTCCAGGAGGACAACCGTAAGCTCGTTCCCGAAGGTGTTGAGGGACGCGTGCCTTACAAGGGACTTCTTTCCGACACAATCTTCCAGCTTCTTGGCGGCCTTCGCTCAGGTATGGGCTACTGCGGCTGTCACACAATCAAGGAGCTTCAGGACAAGGCACAGTTTGTCCGCATCACAGGCGCAGGTCTCATAGAGAGCCATCCTCACGACGTTTATATCACAAAGGAAGCTCCCAACTATTCAGGTGGTTGCTGATTAATTAATCTAACCCGGAAGGTCTGATTTTTTTGAACAGACGCTCTCTTATCATAATTGCCGTGGTGTGTATTGTCGTTGCGGTTATCGGAGCAGGTTGGCTCGTTATCGGCTCTAAAGATGAAAATCCGTCTGACGGAAACGAAACAACCGCTGTCAACTCCGCGTCAGAACACGGTTCGAATATCCGATTGCCCTCCGAAACAACAGATGCAACACATCAATCGGAAGTGCAAACAACCAAACAGTCCGCGACAACAAATAAGCCGGTTTCAGGGTCAGAGTATGAGTATGCGTATGCAGGCTTCAACCCGTCCGTTGCAACAATAAACAGCGAAAAGTGGTATTTGCTGCTTGTAAATCAGGATTATATTCTTCCTGATAACTTCAGTGTTAAAACTGCCGCTGTGAAGGGTGGCGGTCAGTCACTTGATTCGCGCGTAGTTCCCTATTACAACGATATGGTAACTGCAGCGGAGGCTGACGGAATATCACTTATCCCGGTTTCCGGTTATCGTTCTTATGATCGTCAGCACACCAATTTTGAGCGTAAGATTAAATATTATACCAATCTTGGTTACAATAAGGCTGAGGCAACAAGGCTTGCTTCCGAGATTGTTCTTATGCCGGGTACAAGTGAACATAACGCAGGTCTTGCGATGGATTTCGGCACAAACGGCAACTATACGCTTGATGAGAACTTTGCAAATACTGATGCTTTCAGATGGCTTAGCGAGCACGCAGCGGATTACGGCTTTATTCTCCGTTACGAAAGCGATACAAAGCCCATAACAAAGATTACTTATGAACCTTGGCACTGGCGTTATGTCGGTGTTAAGGCTGCAAAGGAAATTAAAGCATCAGGCGTAACACTTGAAGAATATTTAGGAATGGCGTAAGGGACAAATAATGAAGAAAAAAACACTCAATCCGATTCCTCGTATGCCGAACAAGACGATAGGGCTTTGGTGGGCTTGCCGCGCGGCACTGCTTATCTGGGGTATCAACGGTTTGTTCAGAGGCTATACGTCAGAATTTTTACAGGGCATATTTGCCATTGCTTTTACTCATCTTTGGGATATGTTCCAGATTTTTGGCGGCAAATCCTTTATCACTCAGCTTCCGTGGCAGTTTCAAACGCATCTCACTCTTTTCATAACTTTGGGTGTGTGCATCGGTTCAACGCTCAACAACCGCACGGATTTCACGTATTCCGACGTTGTAACCCATTTCTTTGCCGGTTTTATAGCTTCCGGCTGGAGTGCAAGGTTGCTTATAATTATGCAGGAAAAGAAGAAGATTCCGTTGGCACCGTCAATTGGTGCAATGGCAGGCTTTGCAATGGCTGTTGCCATTCTTGTCGGTTGGGAGTTCTATGAGTTCACAATGGATAAGATTTACGGCTTCAATCTTCAGGTGTCAAGTCCCTTTACTAACGAAGGTCTGATCGACACTATGTGGGATTTCATTCTCGGTGCAGGCGGTGCGTTGACAGGTATGTTCTGCTTTGCGTTTACCGATGCAAAAAAGAGAAAAAAACAACAGGCTGAAGAAAATAAATAACAGTTTTAAAATCCGCTTTTTTACAAAGGCGGATTTTTTTATGTCCGTAAACATATCTTTAAATAAATTTATATGTTCGGAGTGTTTATATGTTTTCTGTTCTGAATGTGGTTCAGCCAAAGAAAAGTTTGTTTGGCAGAAGAAAGTGTACGGTTGAAATGTTGCTAAGTCCCGTGCGTGGAGGAGCGCCGTATAAGGTTATAAACGTTACGGCAGGCAAAAAGGGGATAGACTGGAAAAAGGTTGCTCAGGCGGCCGGAGCAAGCGGCAGGTTTATGCTTGTGCCCGACGGTGTGCAGATTCCGCTCACTGTCGGAATTGAGAAATTTGTGCCTTGTGTTTTGCCTGCACTTATTCTGCTTAATACCATTGCTTCTTCTGCTTCAGCTTCGGGAAAACTGAACAGGAGCATACTGATTGCTGACAGAGAGGGTCTGCTTGCGGCGTACGTGGAGTGTGTCGTTCCGTGCGCTTCGAAGATAACGGTTGTCACGGATGAACCTGAAAAATATTTTGATGCAAGCATCAAGATTATGGATGAATACGGTGCAAGTATCAGGGTGTGCGGCGGTGTTAGCGAAAATGAAAAATTTGATATTGCTGTGTCTGATGAGGAGATTGACGGTGTTACGCTGCGTCTTGCGCCCTGCGAGGTTTGCCAAATGATTGATGATAACGTTTTGCACGATTACCTTCACCTTTGCGTAGATGGTATAGATCCGTTTTTGTTTGTATGCGCACTGTTTGAGTGCAGCGGTCTGAAAGAACCGGGAGAATTGACTTTGAACAACGGATGAAGTATAATTTTACAGGTGATTAAAAATGAAAATATATGCGCCTGTTTATTATAATGAGTTTTCATGCACTGCATCTGAATGCAAGCACACCTGTTGTACGGGCTGGGAAATTGATATTGACGATGAAAGCTATAAATTCTATAAAACCTTGGGCGGGAATCTGGGTGAGAGGCTGAGATCCTGCATTTCAACGGATGAAACACCGCATTTTGTGTTGGAGGACGGTGAACGCTGTCCGTTTCTTAATGGTGACGGCTTATGCGATATAATTATTTCCTGCGGTGAGGATGCTTTATGCAATATTTGTGCGGACCATCCCAGGTTTCGCAATTTCTTTTCAGACAGAATCGAAATCGGTCTCGGCTTATGCTGTGAAGCGGCAGCGAAACTTATAACCAAGAGTGAGGTGCCGTTTGAAATCACGGTTATTGGTGAGGATTCGGGCGAAGGATTTTCTGATGAAGATGAGCTTGAGCTCATTTCAATCAGGGACAGTGCTCTTAACACTGTAAAGGATAGAGGCTTTACGGTTGCCGAAAGAATTAATAACTTGCTCAATATTTTTTCGGTAAACCTTCCGGAACTTTCACCGTCGGAATGGTCGGCTTTTTTGGGCTCACTTGAGCGGCTTGACACGAAATGGAACGATTGTCTTGAATCACTTGCAAAAGAGGAAAAACTGGCGGAAAGCTGCAATAATGAACTTGCGGCAGAAAATTTGCTGTGTTATTTTTTGTTCCGCCATCTGCCGTCAGCACTATATGATGGTGATATTTCGTCGAAATTGGCTTTTTCAGTGCTTAGCAGCAGGATAATATTCACCCTTTCAGCAAAATTCGGCATAGAAGAAGCTGCAAGGATGTATTCATCAGAGATTGAGTATTCCGACGAAAACCTCGAGAAACTGTTTCAGCTTTGTGCAAGTATATAACAGGTTTATTTCAGACTCAGGAAAACTTGGTTTATCCGCCGATATTAACTCAGGGGACGTAACGCCATCTCGTAAAGCTATAAAACTTTACAGGTTGTTTTGGGGATTAACGTAAGGTGAAAAGCGGATGGCTTGGTTTACACAATAAAAAATGCAAAAACAATACCGCCGCAGAAGCGCATTTTGCTTTCTGCGGCGGTGATTTTATTTAGTGTGAAGATGAGAGGTGTTGTTTGCTGTTCTGAGAAGCGGCGGCTTTCCGTCTCGGAGCACAACAACGGTAACTGCGGTGTTATCTATCTGTGAATTGAAAGCTTCTTTACTCTCTGCATTGAGAGCGGCTCTTACGAGATAACTGAAAAAAGTGCCGTGCGTTGCAACAATTACCGTTTCACCGCTGTGATAAATACTGCTGACGTAATCGATAAAACGTTTTGCCCTTGATTGTGCCTGCTCATAGCTTTCAGGCACGGGCAACCGCATCGGAGCGCCTGTGGGGCTCTGCTCACTTGTGCATTGTATGGCGAGCGGAAATTTTTTTGCAATCTTTTCTTTTTCACAGCCAGCGGTGGTTGAACCGTATTCGAGCAGGTCGGACATAAGCTCAATTGTTTTGCCGAGCTTTTGTGCCGTAGGGTAAATCGTCTGTATCGTGCGGCTGAAAGGGCTTGCATATATATGTGCAATCTCAACGCCGTTAAACCAGTAGTCGGCAAGTGCTTGAGCCTGGGTTGTTCCGTACGGTGTCAGAGGGGTGTCCTCTTCGTCGTATCCTTCAGGTGTCGGCAGACCGAGGTTGCCGTAGGATTCACCGTGCCTGATGAATATCAGCTGTGTTGTGATGTCGTCTCTTACAGTCAGCTCACGCATATCAATCGAAGAAGTAAACTCGTGTTTCGTATGGTCTTGTTGTGAATCCGTTGCCTGTGAGCGGATTGTCCTCGTGGCTGCAGAGAATTGCCTTGCCCTTTGTCAGGTCATAGCCTGCAGGAGCAGCAAATTTAACAGCCTTCTCCGTGAATGAACAGATGACAAGCATTTTCTTGCCTTCGTGTGTGCGCTCATATACATAGAGGTCTTTGCTGGACTTGTAATATTCTTTATATGCGCCGTATACTGCAATCGGATTCTCTTTGCGGAATTTGATGATTGCCTTATAGTGGTTGAAGATTGAGTTGGGGTCAGCCATCTCCGCTTTAGCGTTGATGCCGTCTTTGTAATTGGGGTTGACGGGCATCCAGGGTGTACCTGTTGTAAAGCCTGCGTTTTCGCTGTCATCCCACTGTACGGGTGTTCGAGCGTTGCCGCGGCTTGCTGTTTTGAGACGCTGTTCAACCTTTTCGTCGGAGAATCCGAGCATCTTGAGAGTTTTGCGGTTGTTGATTGCAAAGACGTCCTGATAGTCTTCGACGGTGGGCAGGTGAATGTTTACCATACCGATTTCCTGACCCTGATAGATAAAGGGCGTACCGCATTGAAGCATATATGAATTTGCGATGGATTTACCGCTTGCGTTTCTGTATTTTTCACTTCCGTAACGGGAAATGATTCTGGGGTGGTCGTGGTTTTCCATATAGAGTGCATTCCAGGATTTGCCGTAAAGACCTTCCTGCCACTTTGAGAATGCGCCCTTAAGTCTCTTGAGGCTGAACGGCATAGCCATAAAGTCTGTGAAGAGACAGTCGGCTTCCATATGCTGGAAGTGGAACATCATATCAAGCTCCATATTGTCGCCTTCGGTGATGTACTTGAGAGCTTTTTTTGGTGTCATCATCGGTGCTTCGCCAACTACGAAGCAATCATACTCGTTGAGCACCTCTCGGAATTCCTTGAGATATTCGTGAATGTGCGGACCGTCCATATAATGTTCCATACCGCATGCCTGGGGGATGGGGAAACCGTTGGGCAAACCTTCGCGCTTTGATACGAAGGTGATAACGTCCTCACGGAAGCCGTCAACACCCATATCGAGCCAGAAACGCATAATGTCTTTGACTTCCTGACGGACTGCGGGGTTATCCATATTGAGATCGGGTTGCTTTTTTGAGAAAAGGTGAAGATAATACTGATTATTCTCTTCGTTATATTCCCAAGCTTTGCCTTCAAAAAGGGAAGACCAGTTGTTGGGTTTCTTCTTTCCCTTGCCGTCACGCCAGATGTAATAGTCATGATACTTGCTGTTTTTGTCAATACCCTGCTTGAACCATTCGTGTTCATCGGATGAATGGTTGACAACAAGGTCCATTATAACCTTGATACCGCGCTTGTGAGCCTCGTCAAGAACTTTCTTAAAAAGCTCATTGTCACCGTAGTCAGGAGATATGTTTCTGTAATCGGAAATATCGTAGCCGAAGTCGGCATTGGGTGAGCAGTAAAGAGGGGAGAACCATATGCACGTAATACCCAATTCCTTAAGGTAATCAAGCTTTGAAAGAACGCCTTCAAGGTCACCGATGCCGTCGCCGTTGCCGTCGCAGAATGAGCGGGGCCAAATCTGATAGCAGACCACGTCCTTGTACCAATAAGTTTTTTTCATTTTATTCAAGCTCCTTTCGAGATTGACTTTATCTTTAATTATATCAAATAAAAATAAGTATAACAATATAAAAAATACATAAAAAGAGCTGCTCCAACTTGTGAAACAGCCCAATTTATATTATCCGTTTGTAATTTCCTGCATTGTTACAGACTCTTTTTCATAACGCGTGACGTATTTGTCCTGATAGTAGTTTTCAAGTTTTGACGTGAACGTGCCGTCCGGCTTGATATTGATTACAGTACATCCGCGCTGAGCACCCTCTTTTGAAATTCCGATGTACGCAAGGTAGTCGATGCTGTAACTGTAACTGAGCTGAATTCCCTTGTAATTGGCAGCAAAGTTGTTTTTGTGGTCGTGTCCGAAGAATACTGCCTTTGTTGAATCAAGCTCGAGCATTGTTTCGAACAGACTGTCATCACCGACACCGCAGTAGACAATGTCGTCCTTTTCGCCTGCAACTCCGTATAACAGTTTGACGTTTTCGGTGTCGTTGTATCCGTTGTCGGCGTATTCGAACCACGCATCTTTAAGCTCGGTGAGCGGAATATGCATAAACATTATTGATTTGGCAGGAGAACCGTTATCGCTGTTGATTTGCTTTACTGTTTGTTCGTACCATTTAACCTGATTTTCGTGCACATTATCATAAAGCCATCTGAAGCCGAGGGGGTCATCTTTTGTGTATGCCTGACTGTCAAGCATATATACCGACTGGGTTATTTTTCCTGCAGAGTTTCTGACGTTGATTACGTGGTTGCCATAGCCGTCAACATCTTCGGGACCCGGCTGATACAAACAGTACTTAAAATTGCTGTTTGCATAAAAGTTTGAAATTTTTTCGCGGTTGTAGTAGCTGTAAATTTCAGAATCGTGGTTGCCTAACGTTACCGTCCAGTAAACGCCGAGTTTTTCCATGAGAGCGGAAAATATCTTTGCACCGCTGAGATTGTTGAACGTGCCTGCCTGGAACGGAACTGGGTAGGCGATGTCGCCCGTTACGACTACAAGATCGGGCTTTTCCGCCGTAACCATTGCGGCAACAGCGTTGAGTGCCTTTGCATCTTTGCCAAGTGACATCCAACCGCCGCCGATATGTATGTCGGTCAGCTGCAACACCTTGAAATCCTCGTCAGTGGTGAATGTCCAGTTGCCGTGTTGATCTTTTTCCGGTATAAGCTGATTTTCAATCTGTACCGTTTCAAATGAGTTTGCTTTTTTGAGGTTTGCGTTGTTGCCGATAAGCGTTATAACGACTGTTACGGCAATGAAGAGTACTAAGAGTATGACAGTTGTTCCAAGCACCTTTCTGGCTTTTTTGCCTTTGCTTTTTTTAGCAGACATAAGTTTTGAACTCCCTTTTTGTGATATTATAATTATAGAGGGAAATTTCCAAAAATCAATAAAAAATTAAAATTTTGTCGAAATATGTTTAAGAGAGGCGTGTTCCGGCTATTTATCTTTAACGTTTGCAGAACATAAAAGCGGCTTGCATTGGGGGTGCCTTTGCAAGCCGCTACAATTATTCTACAAGCGGAATCAGCATATTCTTTTCAAGCTCTTCTCTGGGCAGGAAGGGCGCGAGGTCTTCAAGCGGCGCGGAAACAATTGTGCCATCATCAAGCTTTTTCGATGATGCCTTCGGCTCGAATTTCTGCTCGGGGCTTACAACGATTTCGCAGAATACGGGGCCTTTCTGGGCAAGCACTTCGTCAATAACCTTGCAAAGCTCCTTGTTTTTGTCGCAACAGTAATACTTCATACCGTATGCGGGAATCAGCTTTGACATATCGGGGAAGCTCAGGTCACCGCTTTCGGGGCCTACGCCTACGAGCGGAGCACCGAAGAAATTCATCTGTGACTGACGGATTGAATGGTAACCGCCGTTGTTTATCATAAACGTCTTTATCGGCAGTTTATTCTGGAGGATTGTCTGTATCTCCTGAAGATTCATCTGTATGCTGCCGTCACCTGTGATGAGTATAACGTCATCGGGGCTGATTGCCGTAGCTGTGCCGATAGCGGCGGGAAGGTCGTAACCCATTGAGGCAATAGCCGAGTTTATTATGAAACGCTGGTTTTTCTTGATTACGTAGGCGTGGCTGCCTACAACACAGGCAGAGCCATTGCCTACAACCGTAGCCGCGCCTTCCGGAAGCTTGTTACTCAGCTCCTTGATGAAGGCGTAGACGTTTGCCTGTTCACCCTCATAGTGTTTTGGGAGCACAACGGGATATTTGATTTTCCAATCCGTGCAGCAGTTATGCCATTCGGATTTCGGGAAACTGAAAGTCCTTGCATCTATTCTTCTTTCCAGTGCTTCAAGAAAATCCTTTGCATCAGCCCATACAGGATAATCGGCGCTTACGTTTTGTTTCTTCAGCTCTTCGCTGTCAATATCAACGACAATTTTCTTTGCGGCTCTTGCCCACGTCTGATAGTTGTAGCCGACCTGACGGATGCTCAGTCTGCTGCCTACGCTCAGAAGCAGATCGCTGTTCTGTACGGCAAAGTTTCCGGGACGGTCGCCCATAATGCCGGCTCTGCCAACATAAAGGTTGTTGTCATCCTCAATGCAGTCAATGCTGTTCCACCCCGTAACAATAGGAATATTGAGTTTGTTTGCAACACGATAAAAAACATCATGCGCCCCTGAAATACGTATACCGTTACCTGCGTTGAATACGGGTCTTTGGCTTTTTGCAATAAGGTCAAGTACCATATCTGCCGTTTCATCACTTACAGCGGGCGGGAGGATTTCGTCATCTTCACCGTTGTAGCTGATGAGCTCATCTGTTTCGATATATGCACCCTGGATGTTCATTGGTATATCAAGCCAGCAAGGGCCCGGTCTGCCGCTCTGAGCGAGCTTAAGAGCCTTCTCAAGGCAATATTTTATTCTGTTGGGGTCAATAACCATTTCGCTGTATTTTGTCATACAGTCGACAGCTTTTGTTATGTCAAACTCCTGGTCGCCCATAGCGCGCAGGTTGAGTCCGCTGCCGCGCGCGGTCGTATCATAACGTACCTGACCGGAGATAATAAGCATCGGTATTGAGTCAAGCCAACCGCCGACAACACCCGTGATTGCATTTGTTCCGCCGGGACCGGTTGTTACACATACGGCAGCGATTCGGTTGTGAAGCCTTGCGTATGCCTCAGCCGCGATGGCGCAAGCCTGCTCGTGGTGGTTGTAGAAACACCTGAGCCCTTGCTGGTGCCCGAAGGCATCATTCAGATGCATCGCACCGCCGCCCGTGACGGTGAACATCGTGTCAATTCCGTGCTCGACAAGAAATGAAGATATATAGTTTGAAACTTTAATTTTCATATTATGGCTCCTTTATAATAAGGAATACATCAATATTATATATTATTGAAGCAATGCTGTCAAATGCAAACAGGCGAGCCAAACGGCTCGCCTGTTCGCAAAAGGAAGGAGTAAATGAAAAAGAAACAAAAAGAAGAAATCGTAATTAATATTGAAAGTATAGTTGCTTTCAGTGATTTAATATTACAATATAATTCGTCACAGTTTGATAATAAATGGTGTCTTTTTTGTGAATAAAATGTAAACGATACTTTGCAAATTTGTTGCAATAATTTTTTTAAAAATATATTTTTGATTTTTTTGGATTTGGTTTACCCTATTTTGTGTCTGCTTTCATCGGCAAGTACAACTAATCGACACTATTGACTTTTTTCACAAGGTTTAGTGAAAAAACAGCCTTTCTTTTGTACCTTGAAAAGCCTTGACACATCAGAAGTTTTTTAGTATAATAGCAGCTTGTAAAGAACAAGTGCTTTACACAAACACGTTAGGGGGAGATCCTTTTGGCTAAAAATCTCGGTGTAACCGTTTTGCTGGATTTTTACGGCGAAATGCTGACCGAGAAGCAGCGCAGCTTCTTGGATTATTACTATAATGATGACCTTTCTCTCTCAGAAATTGCTGAGAACGAAGGTATCACAAGGCAGGGCGTGCGTGACGCTATCAAGCGCGCGGAAGCTCAGCTTTTTGACATGGAAAATAAGCTGGGACTCGTTGCTCGCTTTGAGGAGCAGAAAAAGGGTCTCGATGAAATCGTTGAATGCGCTAACCTTATATACGAGCAGAATATGCGTTTTGGTCTTTCAAGAGAGATTAACGAGGCATCTGTCCGTATCCGCGCAATCGTTTCAACTCTCGTTGAAAACTGATTTACCTACTACATAAACCACAGTAAAGGAAGTGTATTTTCTTGGCATTTGAGGGCCTTTCCGACAGACTTGAATCCGCTTTTCAACGCCTCAAAAGTAAAGGCAGCCTTACAGAACACGACGTGCGCGATGCAATGCGTGAGGTTCGTCTTGCTCTTCTTGAGGCTGACGTTAACTTTAAAGTCGCCAAGGATTTCACAAATACGGTAACCGAGAGAGCCATCGGTGCACAGGTTATGGAAAGCCTGACACCATCACAGATGGTTATCAAAATCGTAAACGAAGAGCTTACCGCGCTTATGGGCGGTACGCAGACTCATCTTACCAGAGCGCCTCATCCGCCCACGGTTGTTATGATGTGCGGTCTTCAGGGTTCCGGTAAAACAACCCACAGTGCAAAGATTGCTCTTTCACTCAAGAAGAAGGGCCATCGTCCGCTTCTTGTCGCCTGCGATATTTACCGTCCTGCTGCTATCAAACAGCTTCAGGTTGTCGGTGAGCAGGCAGGTGTGCCTGTTTTCGAGATGGGTCAGACGAACCCGGTTACCATTGCTCAGGAAGCAATCAAGCTTGCAAAAGATCAGGGCTACGACTACGTCTTCCTTGATACGGCAGGCCGACTTCACATAGACGAAGAACTTATGAACGAGCTTAAAGCTGTCAAGGCAAACGCTCATCCGCACGAAATTCTCCTTGTTGTCGACTCGATGACAGGTCAGGATGCGGTTACCGTTGCCAACGGCTTTAACGATGCGCTCGGAATCGACGGTCTTGTTCTCACCAAGCTTGACGGTGATACACGAGGCGGTGCAGCTCTTTCTGCAAGAGCGGTTACAGGCAAACCCATCAAGTTTGTCGGTATAGGCGAAAAGCTTGAGGACCTGGATGTTTTCCATCCCGACCGTATGGCTTCGCGTATTCTCGGTATGGGCGATATGCTATCTCTTATCGAGAAAGCCGAGCAGGCAATTGATGAGAAGAAGGCACGCGAGCTCGAAGAGAAGCTTCGTAAGAATAAGTTCGATTTGAATGATCTCCTCGATCAGTTTGATCAGGTTCGCAAGATGGGCTCGATCAAGGATACTCTTGCTATGGTTCCCGGCCTGGGTAAGCAGATAAAGGACGTTGAGGTGGACGAAAGACAGTTTGACCGTCTTCAGGCAATTATTCTCTCGATGACTCCTCAGGAGCGTGAAAACCCGGACATAATCAACCCCTCACGCAAGCGCCGTATTGCGGCGGGCTGCGGTATGCAGGTTGAGGATGTCAACCGTCTTCTTGCACAGTTCAGACAGATGCAGAAGATGTTCAAGCAGTTTGGTGGCAAGGGCGGAAAGCGCCTGTCCAAGTCATTTAAGAAAAACAAAAAGCGCAGATAAATAACTTTCGGATGTAATTACAATTTATATATTGTTACATTATAAGCAAAACAATTTTTTGGAGGAAACAAAAATGGCAGTAAAAATCAGACTTCGCCGTATGGGCGCAAAGAAAGCACCGTTCTATCGTATCGTAGTTGCAGATTCCCGCTATCCCCGTGACGGCAGATTCATCGAGGAAATCGGCACATACGACACAACAAAGGATCCTGCTGACATCAAGGTTGATGTTGAGAAGGCTCAGCAGTGGATCAAGAACGGCGCACAGCCCACAGATACAGTTAAGGCTATTCTTAAGAAGTCAGGCGTTATCGGCTGATTCTTATAAGATACAGCAAAATAATTACGGAGGTGCCCGCAATGACAGAGCTTTTGATCGCAATTGCGCAGGGTCTTGTTGAGGATCCTTCAGCAGTAACGGTTACTGTTGACGAGCCCAACGAAGAGGGCGTAACGGTTTACCACCTTCACGTCGGCGAGAATGATATGGGCAGAGTTATCGGCAAACAGGGCCGAATTGCCAAATCTATTCGCACCGTTATGCGTGCTGCTGCGACCCGCAACAACGAAAAAATCGCAGTTGAAATCGAGTAATTCGATTCATTGGTTCAAACCACGAATAATGAACACCGGTGCTCTATGTGCTTTTTTAGAAGTAAAAAAGTCATAGGGCTATTGGTGTTTCAACACGTTAATTACGGAGGCTTTTATGCTCAAACCTTATCTTGAACTCGGACAGATTGTTTCTACCCACGGAATAAAAGGTGAAGTTCGCGTTAATCCGTGGTGTGACAGCCCCGAATTTGCTTGTTGCTTCAAAACAGTGTACCTTGATGACAAGGGTGAAAAGCCTGTCAGGGTTACAGCGTCACGTCCTCACGGTAATATTGCACTGATGAAGCTTGAGGGCGTCGATACCGTTGAGCAGGCGGCAGCAATGCGCAACAAAATCATCTATATGGCACGTAAGGATGTTAAGCTTTCGGAGGACAGCTGGTTTATTGCCGATCTTATCGGCTGTAAAGCTGTTGATGCTGACGATGAAAACAAAATCTGGGGCACGCTTACCGATGTCAGCCAAACCGGTGCCAATGATGTATGGCATATTACGGATGAAAGCGGCAGGGAGTATCTTCTCCCGGTAATCCCGTCTGTTGTAATCAGTACCGACGTTGAAAACGAAAAAGTTTATATCAGACCGCTCAAGGGGATTTTTGACGATGAGGATTGATATACTTACTCTTTTTCCCGAAATGTGCGAGGCTGTCGTGAGTGAAAGTATTCTCGGCAGAGCAAGAGAAAAAGGACTTGTTGAAATCAATTGCCGTAACATAAGAAAATATACGCTCGACAAGCACCGCAGGGTGGATGATTCGCCCTATGGCGGTGGCTCAGGTATGGTTATACAGGCTCAGCCTGTGTATGACTGCTATCAGTCTCTTTGCGAAGATCTCGGCAAAAAGCCACACCTGATTTATATGTCGCCTCAGGGAAGCGTGCTCACACAGCAAAAGGCAATTGAACTTCTCGAATATGACAATATTGCTATTCTGTGCGGACATTACGAGGGTATAGATGAGCGTGTTCTTGAAGAAATAGTTGATGAGGAAATCTCAATCGGTGACTATGTGCTCACAGGCGGTGAGTTGCCCGCAATTGTTGTTGCGGACAGCGTTTGCCGTATGCTTCCCGGTGTGCTTTCAAGCGAAGAAAGCTTTATGAATGAGAGCCATTTTGCTTCGCTCCTCGAACATCCGCAGTATACGAGACCCGAGGAGTGGCACGGCAAAAAAGTGCCTGATGTGCTTCTGAGCGGTCATCACGCCAATATACAGAAGTGGCAACGCGAAAAACAGCTTGAGCGAACGGCGACGAAACGTCCCGATATGCTTAAAAAAGCTGATTTGTCAAACAAAGACAGAGAACATCTCAATAAGATGAAATTGATGTGAAAAGGTGAATTGAAATGTTGGAATTTTTAGAGTTTGTAAACCCGGAATGGCTTATGCCGGCTTCAGCTGTATTTACGTTTGTTGCAGTAATACTCTCGCTCAAACTGTTTAGGAGCAAGCTTCCTGTTGACGGCGGACGCGATTTTGCTTTTAACGGTAAACTTTCAAAAGGCAAACAGCGTGGCGCAGGCATCGTTTTTATAATAGTGTTTATCCTTTCATCTCTTATCTTTATCAAGCCTACCGTCGAGCTTGGTATGTATTATGCGGTTATCTTCCTCGGTATGCTTTCAGGTTATCTGGACGATGCTTCAAAGGTGCCGTGGGGCGAATACAAAAAGGGTGCAATTGACCTTGTTATCTGTCTTCTTACATCCGGCATATTTGTATGGAAAAATCAGCATCTTCTTTCCGTTGACCTCGGATTTTACGATCTGAAGCTACCCTGGTATGTTTTTCTTGCAATTTCAACCGTGTTCCTTTGGATGATGATTAACGCAACAAATTGCTCGGACGGTATTGACGGTTTCTGCGGTTCACTTTCGGTTAATTCCATTATTTTTATTGTTCTTACGGCTTGCGCCCTCGGTACAGGCGAAGAGATAAAGCTGCTCGGTGCAATTATGATTTTTGCAATTATTGCATACCTCTGGTACAATGCAGAGCCGAGCACAATGATGATGGGTGACGCCGGTTCAAGAGCAATCGGTCTTTTCCTTGGTATTATCGTGCTCAAGTCGGGTAATATCCTTCTCGCAATTCCGCTTTGCTTCATTCTCCTTCTTGACGGTCTTATCGGTATTTTCAAGGTTTCCGTCACAAGGTTCCTCAAGATAAAAATACTCAAGAATATCCGCACTCCTCTTCACGACCATTTCAGAAAGAACAAAGGTTGGTCAAATACACAGACAATCTACCGTCTGAACATTATACAGGCACTAATTTCGTTTGCTTTTTATATGGTTATCAGAGCGTTGGCATAAAAATTCCCCGTACGGCACGTGGAGCTGTACGGGGAATTCTTTTATTTTTTTCAGAATTCGTAGTTAGGTTTAACGATTTTACCTGTTGTGGAGGATTCGACGATTGCGTGGCAAACAGCAACCGTTTTTGCACCTTCTCTTGCATCTGTTGCAACGGGAGTGTCGTTAAGGATTGCCTCGGCAAACACCTCAAACTCTTTGTCGTAGTTGTGGTTGTTGATTTCAAGCTCGATTATCTCGGGGTCGTGCGCCATTCCGTCCTCACCTGCAACGAAGAGTTGCATTGTGGGTGATGTGTTGTCACAAATGATTGTGCCTTTTGTGCCGTAGATTACGGTGCGCATTGTGTAATCGCGTTTGCAGCCCGTAGAGACAAAAACCTTACCCATCAAATCGTCTGAGAATTTGAGAAGAGCAACCGTCGCATCGTCATAGGTGACTTCGGGCAGATTCTTTTTTGTGCCGTATGCGAACACCTCTATCGGGTCGCCTGCAAGCCAGCGGAGAAGGTCAACAGCGTGGCAACCGCCGCCGATAACACCGTGACGCTCAGGGTCTGCGCGCCAGTGGAGAACGCCATTTTCGTCGGGTTTTACTATGTTCATATAGTCGTGAGCATACTCGGATTCGACAAAGTAAATCTCGCCGAGTGTGCCGCTTTCGATAAGCTCTTTTGTCTTGACGAATGAGGGGGTAAAGCGGCAGATCTGACCGACCATAAACTTACGGTCTGATTCTTCGGCGGCTCTTACAATGTCCTCAATATCTTCTCTTGTGAGAGCAAGGGGTTTTTCGCAAAGGACGTGTTTGCCTGCACGAAGGCACTCAATAGCAACTTTTTTGTGCTGCTGGTCGGGGATTGCAACGGAGATAACGTTAATTCTTTCGTTGTTAAGCAGATCGTGATAATCCGTGAATTGTTTTTCAACAGGGATATTGTATTTTTCACCGGCTGCGCGAAGTGTTTTTTCGTTAAGGTCACAAATAGCGGCAACCTCGGCGCCGTAGTGAAGGGCTCCTTCAACGTGGGCCATACCGAACATCATACCGATATTGCCTACAACTAATTTCTGTTCCATAGTTTTTCTCCTTGAAATTATGAAAAAATTCGGGTGTACTTTAATACAAAGTAAAACGTTTATCAATATCACAAACGAAAAATGTCATTCCGAAAGAATGCAGGGAATGACATTTTTTCTTTTATGGCTGAACAGTTATCGGTTTGTCTTCGCTCTCGTGTTCGACAAGAATGAAGTTGTTTCTTTTTGCGTATGCCCAACGCATATCAAACAGCTTAACAGCATCCATCGGGATATAGAGCTGATTTTTCTTTTCCGCGTTGCGGAATACGGCGTTTTCGAGCTCGACCGTGCCTCTGTCTGTTTCAACCGTTTTGCTGTCCTGTGTGAAGCGTGCCCAGTGCCCGTAGCCTTCAAGATAAACCTGGTTTTCAGTTTTTTCAACACGTCCGCCGAAATAACTGAACAGCACACTTAAGCAGCCATACCACACGCCGTCAATGTTTTCGCAGGTTGTCTGATATTGACAAAGTCCGAGGTCAGCACCCTTATACATCATTCTTGTACGATTGAAATAAGGCGCGAGTGCATACGGCTCAATAACGTCACGCTCTTTGTCGATGACACAGCGGTCGGCAATTCTGCCGTCCTCAAGGGTTGCCGTGATTGTCAGCTTTTTGCCGTCAACCTCTGCAACCGCAATCATAGAGGTTTTATCCTCCATCGGATAAAATGCGGTGTGCCAAACCTTACTGAGTGAACGTGTGCCGGGAGGGTTGCGGTTTGAGTTTCCAAGCACGTAGTTTATCATACCCTTTGAAGGCTGCTCAAAAAGCTCCTCATTCTTGCGGGGAAAACTGCGGCCGAAGCTGTGCTCATGACCGGAGAAAAGAAGGTCAAGCATTTCCATGCTTTCTGTCATAACAGGGTAGCAGTCATAATTCTGGCAGTCACTTCCGGTGTAGCAAACAGGGAAGTGATAAGTGCCGATTTTCCAGTCTGCATTGCACTTTTCAAGGTCAGCTTTAAGCCAGGCGTTAACATCTTCGGGTCCGTTGACGCCGAGCACGGTGAAGTGAACGTTACCGTAGTCAAAGGCGTAGTTTTCCGTCTTCCATCCTTCAGGTCCGTTGTATGGATAACTGCCTTTGAGCTGAGTGCAGAAAAACTCTGCCGGTTCGGAGTAATATCTGCCGATACTGTTGCGGTAATCCTTGAATCCTCTTGTGTCGTGGTTTCCCTCCGTGAACATAATCGGAACGTACTCCGCTATGCCCTCAAGCCCGAGAAAAGCACCGTTCCACTGCTGTTCGTGCTGACCGCAGTCTGTGTTGTCACCTGCGGTAAGGATGAATGCCGTGTCAGGATGTTCTTTAAGATAGCGCTTGAGAAGCTGATTGAAGTATGAATAGTCGGGTTCGTCAAACGGCTCGCCTTTCTGCTGGTCGGATACGCAGAGAAATTTGAACTTTGTCAGACCTTCCGGCTGAGTTGTGAAGAAAAATTCATCACTGCGATGGCTGTCATCGCCGCAGGTATAATAATATTTTGCGCCGGGCTTAAGTCCTTCAAGATGAGCCCAGAAAATATTGCTTATGTCGATGTCACTTTTGAATGTTTCTGTCTGAGCATCCGTGCGCATAGTCACATCGCTGCCGTCTTCGCGGTACTCTACGTAGCCGCTTTTGACATCAGTGCTTGTACGCCAGGTGACAGCCATTGATGTTTTTGCATCGCCGAAGATGCTTATCATAATATGGTCAGGTTGAGGCGTTGAACCTCTGATTGGTTTCGTGCTTTGCATAGCTGTATTTCTCCCGAAATTTAAGATTAAAAAAATTATATTCTATTTTGTAAATCATTTCAAGTTTTTGGAAAATAAAATTAAGTTTTTGTTTATTTTATATAATAATTTCCGCAAATATTTAACAGATATTACTGTTGATTTTGTTGAGTGTTTATATATAATTAAAGTTGAAAATCAATGCATTTCGCGGGCATATTCATTAGTAAAGGAGATAGACTTATGGCTGAAAAACTCAGGGTCGGTATTATCGGTTGCGGCGGTATTGCCAACGGCAAACACATGCCCTCCATCCAAAAAATTAAAGAGGCTGAAATGGTAGCTTTCTGTGATATTGTTATTGAAAAAGCTGAAGCGGCCGCTAAAAAATATGGCATTGAAGGAGCAAAGGTTTACGAAGACTACAAAGAGCTCCTTAAGGACGAAAGTATCGACGTTGTTCACGTTTGCACACCCAACCGCTCACACAGCTTCATAACAATCGATTCGCTTGAAGCCGGCAAACACGTTATGTGTGAAAAGCCTATGGCAAAGACTTACGCAGAGGCAAAGGCAATGTGTGAGGCTGCAAAACGCACAGGCAAAAAGCTCACAATCGGCTATCAGCAGCGTTGGAGGGATGAGTCCATCTACCTCAAAGAAGCCTGTGACAATGGCGATCTTGGTGAGATTTATTATGCAAAGGCTATTGCTCTTCGCCGTCGCGCCGTACCGACATGGGGCGTTTTCCTCAATGAGTATGAGCAGGGTGGCGGTCCGCTTATCGATATCGGCACTCACGCTCTCGACCTTACGCTCTATATGATGAACAACTATAAGCCGAAGATGGTTGTCGGCACAACGTTTAAAAAGCTCGGTGACCAAAAGAGGGCTGCAAACTCCTGGGGCGATTGGGACCCCGAAAAGTTTACCGTTGAAGATTCGGCATTCGGTTTTATTGTTATGGAAAACGGTGCCACAATTACGCTTGAATCATCCTGGGCGCTAAATGTTGCAGACCCGAGAGAGGCTGTATGTATGCTCTGCGGTGATAAGGGCGGCGCAGATTTCAACGGTCCCGATGAAACACTGCGTTTCAACTACGTCAAATACGGCAGACAGGTTATCGAACAACCCAGTTTTGATGCGGGCGGCGTTGCTTTCTATGAGGGTGACAGACACCCTGACCCGAAGGACGTTGAATGCCGTTTGTGGTATAATGCGGTTCTCAACGACACAGAGGTTATGACAAAGCCTGAGCAGGCGCTTGTTGTAACGCAGATTCTTGAAGCTATATACGAATCCGCAAAGACGGGTGCTCCCGTATATCTCAACAACGATTGATTTAAAAGGACAGGTGAATATTATGAAAATAGCAGTTCAGCTTTACAGCGTACGTGACTGTATCAAGAACGGTGAGGATTTGTTCCGTTGCCTCGAAGAAATCAAGGCGATGGGATATGATGGCGTTGAGTTTGCCGGTTACCACGGTGTTGCAGCGGAAGACATCAGAGCAAAACTTGATGAGCTTGGTCTTGTTCCCGTAGGTACACATATGGGCATTGCTGATTATCTTTCCGAAAATATTGAAAAGACGGTTGAGTACAACAAGGTTCTCGGTTGTCTTCATTGCGGCGTAGGCGGTGCAGCTCACGATACGGTTGAAGACTGTGAATATGCTGCCAAAGCACTTGCGTACGGTGCGGAAAAGCTTGGTGTGCCCACATATTACCACAACCATACGGAGGAATTTACTACTCTCGAAAACGGTAAGACAGCAATGGATATTTTTGCTGAATATACCAACCTTGAGCTTGACACTTATTGGAGCCACTGCGCCGGTGTTGATAATTACAGCTACATAATGGCTAACAAAGATAAAATCTGCCTTATTCACGCAAAAGACGGTATTGACCGCAAGCCCAGGGCTCTCGGTGAAGGCGACTGTGATGTTGCTGCCGTTATCAGAGCTGTCAAGGATGCAGGTATCGAATGGATTGTTGTTGAAAATGACGATCCCGTGCCGAACGGCCTTGATGACATCAAGCGCAGCATAACATATCTCAAAACACTTGTCGGCTGATAAGGAGGATACGTAAATGAAAATAGGTGTAATCACAAACCTTCTCGGCAATCTTCCGCTTGAGGAGGCACTCGAATACTTTGTGTCAAAAGGTATTGAGATGGTTGAAATAGGTTGCGGCGGATACCCGGGCGATGCTCATGCGAATCCCGACGTTCTGCTCAACGATGATTCCAAGCTTGAGGAGTTTAAGGCTCTGCTGAAAAAGTACAACGTTGAAATCAGCGCACTCAGCTGCCACGGCAACCCCGTACATCCCGACAAAGCTGTTGCAAAGGAGTTTGACGATGCAATTCGCAAAACAATCCTTCTTGCAGAAAAGCTCGACGTTCATCAGATAAATACTTTCTCGGGTTGCCCCGGCGACTGTGAAAATTCAAAATATCCTAACTGGGTTACATGCCCTTGGCCGAATGAATTCGGCGAAATTCTTGAATGGCAGTGGAATGAAGTTCTTATTCCCTATTGGAAAGGTCTTGTAGCTTTCTCAAAGGCACACGGTGTAGATAAGATTGCTCTTGAGATGCATCCCGGCTTCTGCGTTTACAATCCCGAAAGCCTTCTCAAACTCCGCGCTGCTGTCGGTCCCGAAATCGGCGCGAACTTTGACCCAAGCCATCTCATCTGGCAGGGTATTGAGCCTGTTGCTGCTATCCGCGCGCTCAAGGGTGCTATTTTCCACTTCCACGCAAAGGATACAAAGGTTGATAAGTATAACACTGCCGTAAACGGTGTTCTTGACGTAAAACCTTATTCTGACGAAATAAACCGTTCGTGGGTGTTCCGCTCCGTAGGCTACGGCAACGATGAAACTTACTGGAAGGATATTATTTCCAACCTTCGTATGATAGGTTACGATTATGCAATCAGCATAGAGCACGAGGACTCACTTATGAGCCAGAACGAAGGCTTTACAAAGGCCATCGATATGCTCAAGCGTGCTGTAATAAAGGAAGAACCCTGCACGATGTGGTGGGTCTGAACGTGCGATCATAAGATAACACTGCGATGTATTATCGGCTGTTTTTTATTCCGTAATGCTTTGTGAAAAAATATTTCGCCGCTAATCACATCTCGCATTGTCTGCTAATTGCTTTTGTATTTTTTAAATAGTTATTTAGTTTTAAGAGGTTATGGTTATGGGTAAGAGAATAGGTCATGCGGTTATAGGTTACGGCGGTATGGGGCATTTTCACGCTGGCCGTTGCAACAGCGTTGATACGCTTGAGTTTATCGGATTTTATGATATTGACCCGGACGTTCAGGAAAAAGGCAAGCAAGAGGGTGTGTACAGCTATGCAAGCCGAGCAGAGCTGCTTGCTGATGAAAGGGTTGACCTTGTAACCGTTGCAACACCCAATGAGGTGCATAAAGAAATCGTAATCGATGCGCTTCGCGCAGGTAAACACGTTATCTGCGAAAAGCCGGTAACAATGTCTAGTGAAGACCTTGAGGAAATGATTGCCGTTGCAAACGAAACAGGTAAGATGTTCACCGTTCATCAGAACAGACGTTGGGACGGTGACTATCAGCGTATCAAACAACTGTATGAGAACAACACGCTCGGCAAAATTCATTGCTTTGAGCACCGCGTTCACGGTTCACGCGGTATTCCGAAGGGATGGCGCAGTGAAAAAGCCCACGGCGGCGGTATGGTGCTTGACTGGGGCGTTCATCTGTTCGATCAGATGCTCACTCTTATGGGGGAGCGCAAAATGCTTTCCGTCTATGCTGAGTGTACGAATATTACCAATTTCGAGTGCGATGACGGCTTCAAGGCAATTATAAAATTTGAGGGTGGAACAAGCTGGCAGATTGAAGTTATGACAAACAATTTCGTTGAGCTTCCGTTGTGGTACGTTTGCGGTGAAAACGGTACTGCCATTATTAAAGATTGGAACGGAAACGGCGAAATCGTTATGGTTGAGAATTGGGAAAATCTTGATGCAGTGCCCATAAAGGCAGGTGTCGGTCTTACAAAAACAATGGCGCCAAGAGATAAAGGCAGCATCAAAACGTTCCCGTTGCCGGACAGCAAGGATGATTGGGATGCCTATTATCTTGATATTTGCGATGCGCTTCTCAACGGCAAATCCCCCAACGTAACTCACGACCAACAGCGAAAACTCATCAAGCTTATTGAAGCGGTTTTTGAATCGTCAGCTAAAAACGAGGTAATAAAGTTTTAATGAAAAATGCACGAAGATGTTGAAAAACATCTTCGTGCATTTTATGTTTTAAAAGCGTTCCGGTAAAGCGGCTTTTAATGTGTTGAGCATTCTTGCGTCAGGCCTGACGTATTCGTTGTAGTAGCGGAAGTTGTTCTCTTCCATTTTGTGTATAAGCTCAACATCGTAAAGCAATTTTTGAGCGCATGTTACAATTTCCTGCGGCGAGTTGAATACAAGATAGTTTACACCTTCTTTAAGGTTTCCTGCAGGCTCATACACAAATGGGTCTGTTATAAGTGCCCTTGCGTTTGCAAATGTTTCACCGTAGCGTGCGCCGGCACAGCCGTGAACACCTTTTGTAAGTATGTGCACGTAGTTTTGTCTCAGCGCCTCAAGGTATCCCGTACGGGTTGATACGCGTGGGTCATTCGTTATAAGGTCGGGTGCTTCTTTGCGGCTCGTTTCGTTGTCACTGAGTCCGCCGACAAATCTGTCACCAAAGGTTTCGCGCAGAATACGTACGGTGCGGATTCTTTCGCTGTTAGTCTGTTTGAGCATCTCAATTTGTTGCTCGCATTTTTCTTTTGCCTGCTCGGGTGTAAGTGACGGATAAGCGCTCATTATATGCTCAACCGTAAGGTAACTGTATTCCCAAAGCCTTGTCCAGTGGAGAAGATTGTAGCTTTCGTATCGGTTGTTACTTTCAAACTTCCTGTAATCGTTCTCTGCCTGAATCTGTGAGCGTTTGAGGGTGAGATATGCCGCTTCTTTGAAGCTTTTTTCGATTAATGCGCTTTTTGTTTTTGCCTTTTCAAAAAAGCTTCCGGGATATGAGCAACCGAAGGAAACAGAGAGGTTTTTAAACTTTTCTCTGTTTTTAAGCTTTTGAGCAAAATCGGGGTCATAGCTCGATTTGAAGTAGCAGTCGACACGTTCAAGCTGTTTGTCGAATATATGCGGAAAATCAAAATCCTGATATCCGTCTGATATATCATAGGCGAGGATTCTACCGTCTGCAACAAGCTCAATAACGTATCTGTGCGGATATGTGTCACGCGGAGCAAAATCGGAGCTCATATTGTATTTTTTTATTTTTACGGTGCCATTTTCCTCAAGGGCTTTGAGACCTGCAAATATTGAACCCGTTGCAGGAATTTTACAGCACCTGTTATTGAAGTTTATTGTTATCTCAATAGGCTTCATTGTTTATTCACTCCGTTTATCATTTGCGTATTTTTTCCATATCGTCAGGCAAAGGCGCAGTAAAAACCATTTCCTCGCCGCTTATAGGGTGTGTGAGCCTGAGTGATGCACAGTGAAGTGCGTGGCGGGCAATTTTGTCGGTATGTCCGCCGTACATATCGTCACCGGCAAGCGGAGTGCCGAGTGAAGCAAAATGTACTCTTATCTGATGTGTACGTCCTGTTTCAAGTGTGATTTCCATTGTTGTCAGCCCGTCACGCTGTCCGAGCGCGGTCCAATGCGTTATCGCTTCTTCTCCGCCTTCGCCAACCGCCCTGAGCGTTTTCATCGGGTCAGGTCTGATAATGGGAGCGTTGATTGTGCCGTTACCCTCGTACTTACCCTCAACAATTGCAATGTATGTTTTTTCACAGCTTGAATTGAGCTTTGCGGCAGCCATTTTATGCAGCGCGCATACGACGATGCCGGAAGTGCCCTTGTCAAGTCTGCCTGCAACACGGAAGACTGCGTCTCTGCCTTTTGATGTGAGATAGTACGCCACCGCGTTTGCAAGCGTGTCACCTTGGTGATTGTGAGTCGGGTGCATTGCAAGACCTGCGGGCTTGTTGATTACAAGTATGTCGTCATCTTCGTAAATTATGCTGAAATCCGCCTGTTGCGGCTCGGCAGTACTCTTGTCCTGCGGCAGATTAAGCGTAAGTACGGATCCTGCCTTTAGCGGGTCAATTGTGCGTATCGGCTCACCGTCAAGCAGCATCGAGCCGCGTATTTGTTTGAGCGAACGTACCATACGGTAGGAAAGACCTATGCCGCTTCGCAGAAATATATTTACTTTTTCGCCGTCATATTCATCGGGGACGGTATAAGTAAGTGTTCTTGTCAAATTTAATCACCTTCGAAGATTTTAGCATAAGCCGAAGAATATGTAAAGCGACTTATTGATACTCTGTTAAAAAACAAACCTCCTCCGCTGTGACGGAAGAGGTTTGTTTTGATAACAGGGTTATGTCAACTCAACTGTATAGTCATAGTTTGTATACCATACGTTGCTTGAGTAGCTGCGTGCACGTATTACAACCTCATCGTCATAAACCTCAAACACGAAGCCGAGACCGCTCATAACCTGACCCCTGTATGTAAGATACATATAGCAGGGCAGGTTGACGGATGTTATGTTGCCGTTTGTTTCAACGCTCTTGTATCCCCACGCTTCTGACGTGTATTTGTCACCCAAGCCGTTGTGAAGGTGTCCGCTGATGTAGAAAATGTTCTTGTATTTACGGAGAATGGCTTCAACCTTATCGGATTCGGTGCCGATGCCGCCGTCCATAGGCTCAGGCTCGTCATCACCCCACGTCAGCGGAAGACCGTGGCTTTCGTTGAGCGGCTGATGGAAAACGAGGAAAATAGGCAGATTATCCTTTGAAGCTTCGGCAAGAGTTGCATCAAGCCATTCAAGCTGTTCGTCACTTACATAAGCATCTGTGCCGTCATCTTCGCTGCCCATTACGACGAAAGTGTATCCGTTGACCTTTGTTGAATAGTAAACCTTGTCAATTTGCTGTCCCATAATCTCGCTGCCGAATCTTGTGAATCGCTCTGCTGATTCGGGGAATCTGTCATCTTCATCGCTGCCCCAGGTGTCGTGGTTTCCAAGTGCAAGAATGATATTCTTTGCGGGAGAGTATTTTGAAAATACGTCAGCCGTTTTCTGCCACTGCTCCTCGTATGCGTGGTCGGTTATGTCGCCTGCGTGAACAAGCGCATCAAGCGGGTAATCCGCATCCTGCATATCTGAAAGTCCGAGTTCAAGCATAAATGCGCGGGTTGCAGAATCTTTTATATGTGTGTCGGAAATTGTGGCGAAGGTGAGCTTTACGTTTTCTTCATCTTTCGGGGCGAAATCTGCTGAGATGTTACCGGCAAAAGGAAACGCTAAAAGTGTTGTTATTGCCATAAAAACAGCCGATATGATTTTGAATACTGATACCATAGCTTAACTCCTTAATGATACTTGGGCATCCAGTCACCGTGTACTTCGATGAGTTCGTCAACCATCTTTACAATGTCATCAATGCTCAGCTCAGAAGCTGTGTGCGGGTCAAGCATTGCCGCCTGATAGATATGGTCCTTTTTCTTTGTAACGGCAGCCTCAATTGTGAGAAGCTGTGGGTTGATGTTTGTCATATTCATTGCAGCGAGCTGTACGGGGAGTTTGCCCATATGGCAGGGTGTTATACCGCTCGAATCGACAAGACAGGGTACCTCGACGCAGGCGTCTGAGGGAAGGTTGTCAATAAGACCTGTGTTGAGCACGTTGCCGCCGATTTTATACGGCTTGTTTGTGATGATGGATTCCATTATGTAGGAAGCGTATTCGTGTGAACGTGTGTGAGTAACGTTGCCGTTATCGAGAATTTCTGCTTTTTCTCTTGCCCATCGCTCAATCTGGTTTACACAGCGGCGCGGATATTCATCAAGCGGAATATTGTAATCTGCGATAAGGTTCGGATACTTGTCCTTGATGAAGAACATATTGTACTCCGAGTTATGCTCACTCGACTCTGTGCAATAGTAGCCGAGGCGCTTGATATACTCGAATCTTACCATATCGCTGTGCTTCTTTTCAGGGTCGGAGGCAGCGAGCGCAGCCGCGTTGATTTCTGCGGCTCTGCGTCTGATTTCGGGGTAGAGGTCGTTGCCGTCCTTATCGTGAATTTCAAGCAACCATGCCATATGGTTGATACCTGCGATTTTGTCGTATCTTCCTTCAATCTTATCGTCCATACCTACGTGGTGGAGAAGGTCTTTTGAGCAGGACTGAACAGAGTGGCAAAGACCAACGGTTTTTATGCCGGTGTAGCGTGTCATGTATCCTGTGAGAATTGCCATAGGGTTTGTATAGTTGAGGAACCATGCGTCGGGGCAGACCTCTTCCATATCGCGTGCAAAATCCTCAAGTACGGGAATTGTGCGCAGACCGCGCATAATTCCGCCAATGCCGAGTGTATCGGCAATCGTCTGGCGAAGACCGTATTTTTTCGGGATTTCAAAATCCGTGATTGTGCAGGGGTCATACAGACCGACCTGAATTGCATCAACTACAAAGTCAGCACCTCTGAGTGCGTCTTTGCGGTTTTCAACGCCGAGATAGGTTGTGATTTTTGCCTTGCCGCCGTTGACATTTTTGTTGATTGCGCTGAGGATTATCTCGGAATCTTCAAGGCGCTGTTTGTCAATATCGTAAAGAGCGATTTCTGATTCACAAAGGCTCTCTGTGCACATACAGTCACCGAGGACGTTTCTTGCAAAAACGGTGCTGCCTGCACCCATAAATGTAATTTTCATAAGTATATCGCATCCTTTCTTTATCCTATTAAAGCTAATATACAACAATTTCTCTTATAAGGTCAAGATTCAGCAACACGAAATACTGCACAAAATATCTGCTTGTTTTTTGTAAAGTGAAAAACGTGTAAAGCTAACGAGCTTTACGCGTGGTGAAGTGATTGATTTTAATAGAGCACTTTTGAAAGAATAAAGCATACCCAAAGTGCAACTACAAACGCGGCTTCGGCAGGAATTGCAAGTTTGGTATAGGGGCATTTCCAACCTTTGTCCACACAGAGGAAGACGGTTCTTGTAACAAACACCGTTGTTGCAAAGAAAAGACCGCCAATCAGCGAATAAACCGGAGTTTTGAGCGCAACTGTAAGGAAAAGAAGGAATGCGCCGAGCGCAAATGATATGCCGCCGTAGTAAACCCTGATTTCGGTTTTGCCTGCGTTATCCACCGGTTTGACGGAAAACTTTTCTGCATTTTTGATGGGGCTTGTAATAAACACAACAGCCATACCGAAAAAGTAGCAGACAAGACCTGCTACTGCGACTACGGCAGGGATATTAGATGCGAAAATTTCTTTCATAATTGCATCCTCCTGTAAAGTTCAATTGCTTTACGTTGCTTGAAAACGAATTGAACGAGCAACACGCCGAAGCCTTTTCCGAGTACACTATGTAGCTTGCAAAAACAGGCAGTGATTTTATAAACGCATCTTTGGCGGTTTTCGCTTCATCAGTGTGGTTGCTCCGTTTGTTTTTCTTCAATAACGCTGAATATGCTAGCATAAAGTCATCGGAAAATCAAGAGTTAAGTGACCTGAGGAAAAAATAAAACCACCGTAATTCAGAAGGATTTACGGCGGTTTGTTTGTTTTAGCGTGCCGTAATGGCAGAGAAGGTGAATATCAAAACTTCAATAATCATTGTCACAAACTCATACAGCCCGACGGATTTCAAAAGATTTGCAAAAATTCCGCCGATGACAGGGTTACCGACTGTTGTGACAGTATCTCCTTCACCCTTTACCATCTCACCGTTAAGCACTGTATATCCCTGCGTTCTGTATCCTGCGGGGGTGACAGTGTCGGTAAGATAGTAAACTGTTATGTCTGCTTGTTTACCGCTGATTTGGGGTATTTCACCCTCAAAGCTGATTTCCGTGCTTTCGCCCGGCGCAAGCGTTACCGTCGGATCAACGTTGAAGCGTAAATCAAGTCCTTTACACACAACAGCTGTAACGTTTACGTTTGAATCTGCACACACGTTGGTGACGATAAGTTTATTTGACTCGCTGTCAATATAACCCGAGGGGTTGTTGTCAAAGTGAGCCCATACCGTGTGGCAGAGGCTTGACGAATCGCGGAATTGCGGAAATTTCTCATCTGAATAAACGTCGGTTATTTCGTCTGTCAGTAACAGCTTCATTACAAGTTCCATTGTGTACTCGTCAAACACGACAAATGCGTGGAACATTCCTTTTACAAACCAGGTGTTGTCAGGCAGGTATGATGTTGAAGCGTCAACCGTCATATCGGGTGAGAGCTTATATTTGCCGTTGCAACTGTTTTTCTGAACGTATCCGTCGGCATAACGTTTGCCAAAGGGAGGAGTAGTTGCGCCCGTCGCACTTGAAAGCGTAATTATCGAATCAGAATCCTCGTTCATACCGGAAATTATCCGGTTGCCGTAGCCTGCGATTATCGATATATTCATCGAATACTCTTCCCTCAGATAGCGAAGTCTTTCGCCGATTGTCGGGAATATCTCATAGTGGAAGCGGTCTGTTTTTTCGATAAGACCCGCGTGTTTTGTTTCATCGAGGAGAAGCTCTTTGGCATCTTCGTATTTTTCAGGAGGCATAAAGTCCCATATACTGCCCCAGTTGCCCATAACCTCAAAGAAATAGGGCTTTACCGCATAAAGAATATCGTCGAGGATACCGAGCCAGTTTGCTTTGAGAAGCCAGTTTACGTCTTCCTCCATCATAACACCCTGCTCGATAAATCTTATAAGGGTTTCCTCGTCAAAATCAATTTCGCCTGCAAACGGGTCATAAGCAATACCTGCACCGCCTATTGCAGGGGAAGTCATAATAACATTGTCAACCTTGTTATCGTCGCCGTAAAGCGCAAGATAAGTTGCGGTTACCTGACCGCCGTGGCTGAGTGAATATATGTTTACCTTTTCTGCGCCGCTGTGCTCAAGCACGCTGTCGATATAAGCGCGGAGCATATTTGCGTTGTACTCAGCACCCATTCTGAAATCACACGTAAAGTTGTAAATTCGCGATGGGTCAAGATATTTTTTCAGCTCAGTCTGGATTTCAAGCTCGTACGTATTTGCTCCGTCGGGAAACTTTTCGTTCAAAGCTGCTGTGTTTGTCTCAGCTGCTTCTACGGAAATCGGGCTAAGCGGATATAAGCTTGTGCCGTCGTCGTTACAGCGGAGCACGCCGAGCTCTTTTACTACTTGCTCGCCTACAACCTCGCCTAAAAGCTGAGCGTCACCCAGCATAAGATTGCCGAGTGCACGACCGGTTTTGGCAATGTTGTCAAGTAAGCCGAGTGCCATATTGCCTATATCGGGCCCCCAGACCTGCTTTCCGTCTTCGGTAAAAAGACCTGCACCGCCATAGCCCGGTACGATGATAACGGGATAATCGGATACGTCACCGTCAAGATCGTTGAATTTATAAGCCTGAACAAGGCAAAGGCACGAAGTGCAAACAATTACAATTGCCATCAAAAAGCTGAATGCTTTTTTCATATTCTACACCTTCCTTGAATTTAATTAAGCTCCTGCAGCAGAGCATCAATATCAATAATCTGCGAGGTTGTAATTACCTGTTTCGCCAAAGAATACTTTTGGGCACCCGACTCGTAAATTACGCAGAGGTCACCGTCTGTATATTCTATGCCCTGCATAAGCGTCGGCATTTCAATTTTTGCTGTTCTGTCCGGTTTTTGGCAATTGTATAGAGGTATTTCCTTTCCGTCAACCGTTACTGTTGAGTGTTCAAGCAAAGTGTACGGCGGGAAAATCTCCAGGGTCGAATCGTTGTATCTGCCGTATGAAATGCTGAAAGCAACACTGTTGTCAGGCAAGACTGCAATGCCCTGCACTTCATCGGGCACGGACATCATTGCGACAAGCTCAAGCGATTCTTCGCCGATTATGTATCCGCAAGCCCATGCGTGATTTTTGCCAAGCGTGTGTGCCGGGTTAACATCGTAACCGCCGCCGCTTGTGTAAAACTCACCGACCCAGATCATATCTTCCGAGCAGCCGAGGAATGAACCTTTTACAACTGTCTGATATTTGCCGTCATACTCAATTTCAGCACCGTCAGAGGCGTTTATTATGGTATGTATATCGAAGTGATAAAGGTAGCCGCCTTTTTCTGCGTTGCCGCCTGAAGAAATCCAGACGTTGTCACCGAGAGAGGCGATGCCACCGGCGTGGGCATTGAAATCCTTGAGTACGATTTCTTTTGCTGCCGATGTGTTTTCATTTACAACGTAAATTCTCGAATTACCGCTGTCGGTATAACCGCTGATGAGGTAAACGCCGTAAGTTTTGTTGTAACAGAGTCCTTGCGGCACAAAGCCGCTGTCAAGGCCGGGCATATCGAAACCGTCCATCGTGAAATTATCTATATCGACGTTTGTGTAGCCGCCTTCAAAGAAATCAGCTATGTCACCTGCTAGAATTGAGAAAAAGCGTTTGACGCTTTCAAAAAAAGAAGTAAAATTTTCGCCGATTCCTTGCGGACCGATTGCAGACGTACCGAATGTGAATGATAAGCACAGCGTGATGCAAAGCACTGCTCGGATAATTTTTCTCATAGCTTACTCTCCTCGCATATTTATAATTCAAATATACTTTTCGTAAGCTCTTTTGTCAAGTCGGATGAAGGCTTGCATGCTATATAAAATAAAAAAACAAGGCAGATGTTACTCTGCCTTGCCGTGAATAATTTATTTTATTTGTCGAGGTTTCTTGTGCAGATTCTGACGTTCTTGAATACGTCCTCAAATCTGTTGAGAGCCTCATCGACGACTTCGTCTGTATCAGCAAGTGAAGTGTAAAGACGGCTGCCTGCAAGGGTAACGATACCGTGTGCCATGTAAGCTGCGCCCATTTCCTCCATTGCAACCTTGCGGCGAAGCATTTCGGGTTTTGCCTTGAGAAGGGGAAGAACCGAGCCGAGGAGGTTCATTGAGCTGAAGTCGTAGCTCATTGCGCCTGTGCACTCGAGGTGGACGATTGAACCCTGGTTGTAAACAACATAGGGGAGAGAATACTTATCAACAAGGATCTGAAGACCTGCAGTAAGTCTGTCACCTGCCTGACCTGCCTTAACGCAAGCATCGGTCTTTTCAATCTCCTGAATTGCGCAGTAGCCTGCGTAGGAAGAAAGCGGGTTAGCTGCGAGTGTGCCGCCGACGTATGCACGCTTCATCATTGTGCCGACGCCTGCTGCCATACCGCTGACGAATTCCTTCTTGCCGCCGACGCCACCTGCTGACGGATAGCCGCCTGCAACAACCTTGCCGAAAATTGTAAGGTCCGGAACAACATCAAAGTAACCCTGAGCACCGCCGAGGCCTACACGGAAGCCCGTAACAACCTCGTCGAAGATGAAGAGACAGCCATACTTGTTGCAAAGCTCGCGAACGCCCTTGTTGTAGTCTTTATCGATGGGGCGTGTGCCGCTTTCGGGGCCGACAGGCTCAACGATAACTGCTGCTGTGCCGCCGCGCATTTTGTTGAGCTTAAGCATCTTCTCAAGCATGTGAAGGTCGTTGGGTCTGACCTCGTCTGTTGTGCTGTATGAGCCGCTGGGGATACCGTGTGACTCAAGGAACTGACGGCTTCCGGGAATCTTGAGGCCGTATACCATCTGATCAGACCAGCCGTGGTAAGCACCGCCGACCTTGATGATTCTTTTAGCTTTTGTTGCGTTACGAGCTACACGGATAGCAGCCATAACGGATTCTGTACCTGAACCGAGCATACGGAACATTTCAACGTTGGGCATATGCTTGTTAATTTCTTTTGCAAGAAGAAGTTCGCCCTCGTGGAAAAGACCTGTTACGGGGCCGCAAGTGTTAAGGAGCTCCATAACCTTTTCGCGAACGGGCTCATAGTTTGAACCGAGGATTGTGGGACCACCTGCCTGGAGGAAGTCAATGTACTGATTTCCGTCAAGGTCGTAGAGGTATGCACCTTCTGCCTTTGTTACGCAGATGGGGAAAGGATAGTTGAAGGCGAGGTTGTGCTGAACGCCGCCGGGAATATACTTCTTAGCTTCTGTTGTGATTTCCTTGGATTTTGCACACTTTGTCTCAAAGTGGTCAAGAACTCTCTTGAGTTCATCGTCTGAAACACTGTAGATGGGCTGAGATGTGAGTTTGGCAAGCTTAGCATAGATGGTTTTTGCGTCCTGCCAATTGCTGATTGCGTAACCGTTGCTCATTGTTGTTCCTCCTGATTCTTGAAAAATTTAATTAATTTTTGTATTTTATCGTTTGTTTCGGCCGGATCGTCAAAGGTTTCGTTGTTCATAAACTTCTGAAAGATGAGACCGAAATAAGCTCCGAAAATAAAAGCGGAAATATCCTTTGAGCTGAAAAGCTTCAGCATATTGCCGTATTTGCCCTGCTCAATTTCTGCGCGGAGAAGGTGGTCAACCCTTGCGACAGCACTTTCGCCCTGTGAGAGAATGCTGCTCATAAAGAGCTCACCCATAAGGTAGGGGTATGCGTATGTGTCAGTGCTGAGCTGACGAAAGACGGCGGCAACGCTCGGCTCTGTTTCGTCTGCTTCGATTGCGGAGAAGATGTCGTTGATTTCTTCTGCGGCAATTTCGGTCAGTAGACTGTCGAGAGAATCGAAATGAGAAAAAAAGGTTGAACGGGAAACGTCAGCATTTTCGGATATCTGCTCGATTGTGACGTTGCTTATGCCGTGCTGTTCAAATAAAACCTTGGCGCTGTGCATTATAGCGCGGTGGGTTTGTTCTTTTTTACGTGAACGTCTTGGCTGCTCCATCTCACACCTACCCAACTGTTATGATTACATTATATATGCTTATTTGAAATTTGTAAAGAACTTTTTTGTACTGTAGTACAAAAATATATTAAAGTTCAAATTCTGTTCATTAAATGCACGTTCTTCTCCAATGAAAGAGATATTGCTGTGCAATGCCTTTTACACCGTCTGCACAGGCGGGAAATCCATCAGGATATATCTCTTCCATTATTCTGCGGACCCAAACATCGATGGGGAATGCATCGACTTTATAAAATCCGTAAAGGAGAGTGCATTCGGCAACCTTTGCGCCTACGCCACAGATTTTCTGAAGTTCTTCTCTTCCGTATGCGATGGGGGAGTTTTGTATTTTTTCAAAATCGACTTCGCCGTTTGAAACCTTTTGTGCCGCATCGATAATATACTTTGCTCTGAAGCCTGCGCGTAAGGGCGCAAGGTCAGCCGGTGTAAGCTCGGAGAGCTTTTGGGCAGATGGGAAAGTGTAACCGCCCTGAATCTCGTCGCCGAAAGTTTCACAAAGACGTTCGATGATGCCTTTGATGCGGGGGATGTTATTGTTTTGAGAGATGATAAAAGAACACAGTGCTTCCCAGGGGTCTTGTTTTAGTATATGGATACCCGGATAGGCGGTAACAGCCCGGCTTAAGTGTTCATCGTTGCTGAGGTTTTTGCAAATGTCGGCATAGTCTGTTTCGAGGTCAAAATATTCTTTCCAGAGATTCTCAAAATCTTCGGAAGTTGTATACATTATAATTTTGTTTTCGTCTTGCTTTGCTTTGAGATATTTGCCGCAGACGACGCCGTGCCAATATCCGTCCGCGTCCTGCTTCCAACGGAAAGCCTGTCCGCAATCAGCACTTAACCCGAGATCAAATGAATTGAAATCGGTTACTGTTATTGAGTCTTTTTCTTCTGTTATTTTCATTCTGCAAATCAACCTTCAAACGTATTAGTTACTGATTTAATTATAAAATCAGAATATGTATCTTTTATGACAAAAAAGAAAAAAGAAAAACAAATTTCTTGGATTTTCGTTGAGTTTTGTAAAGTGAAAATAACTGATTGTAAATTATTAAGTGTAAAGAAAAAAGCTTTTCCCATATTGTTTTGGTGAAAAACAAAGGTAAAATAACGGCTTTTTCACATTTTTCACACAGTTTTTCACATCGAACAAATGATTTTCACTATACTGTTTGTAAATGTTGAAAAGATTGGCAAAAAACGGACATGAATATAAGGTGTGCAAAGTGCTAAAAATAGAAGTACGTCAGACCGAAAAAATACGGCAAAATGAAGAAAGGGTACAAAAAATGATTAAAGGTGTCAACAGACAGGTGATTGAAATAAGTGAAACGGATTGCGAATATTTTGAGCGTGTGTTATTTTTTGTAAAGCCGGAGTGCGTCAACGTAAGCGAAGGTAAACTCAGGGAGAGGGCAAACATTATCGCAGGTAAAAACGACAGACCTCCCGTGACAAGGATTGTGCGCAACAAAATATGGACGGTTGCTTCACTTGCTGCGGCGACGGTTGCCGGTGCAGGTTTAACTGCGCTTGTTGCGATGTTGATACGTTGAGAGGAGAAAGTTTGCATTGATGTACGACAAAAACGACAGAAGAACAGCTTTTAACAAAAACAGACACATTGTAGAAAGTATGGTATCGCTGTGGGAAACGGCAGCGGAAAACGAGCCATTTGACGTCTTAGGCAGTTACAGGGGCATGCCTTATGATGCTGATGATATTATGCCAGAGCAGGATGCCGACGACCTTTAAATAAAAAACTAAGTAAAAGGGGAAAAGCATTTTGAAAATGAAAATAACAGCAGTAGGATTAATTATGATTGTTGTTGCATTTGTATTTGCCGCCTGCGGTAAAGTTGATGACGGTAAGATTACAACAACTGCGCCAAAAAGCACAACAGACCGCGTTGAAACAACAACACGCAAGACGATGATGGATGAGATGAGCAGCCTTGCTGATGATGTGAGCGACGGCTTATCGGAAGCCGGCAGCGATTTGAAAAAAGGCATAACAAGATTATACGAATAAAAAAAGGCACTTCGAAAGAAGTGCCTTTTGGTTGGTTTATTCTTCAACTGAGGGGGGCTGTGTAACAATCTGCTGGGTTGTTGTTTCTGTTGTTGACGGCTCGGTTACGGGCTTAAGAGGTGTCTTACGGTCCTCGTCAAGGTAACGCCAAACCAGGTCAACTGTTGTGCCATTGTATGTGTAATACTCGGGCTTATTCTTGGAAAGCTTGCTTGCGTACTTGAAGTGGTTACCGTCGATGTCGGTGATCTTCTCAAGTGCGTTACAGAACTTTTCACGTTCTTCAACACTCTTGAACTCAAGCTTAGCAACCATTGTAAGCTCTGAACGGTCAGAGAACTTCTTAAGCTTGCCGGGAACAAAAGCGGTTGTCCACCAGTGAGGTGCATAGGGACGTGTAAAGAGCTCACCGTAACCGTCGCGGTATACGGTCATCTGCATATTGATTTCCATATCTTCCTCTGCACAGTTGTAGTGCGGAGTTGACTTAGCGGGATCTTTGTAGTAAAGACCGATTTCACCGCCAAGGAAGAGGAATCCGTACTGACCCTTCCAGAACTGAACCATCCAGTCATAACCGTTGTGGTTGTAATAAACGTGGAATGTGTCGAGATACATAAATGTGAAGATTGCACCGATGTCATAAACACGGTTGAAACCGAAATTTCTCTGCCAGGGGTCATCGTCTGTATAGAAGTAGTTGCCTGTTTCGCTGTAAGAATAGCTCAGTGCAATTGAACCGTCGGGTTTGACGATATTATGTTTGCCGTCGGGGGTTTCCTGGATTGTTAAATCATTGTTAAGTCCGACGTCTTCAGAGTTGTCGCCGTCTGAATTGGGTTTTGATGAAGGCTTTGTGGTAACAACCTGAGGCGGCTTCTGGGTAGCAACTTCACCGTTGGGCTTTGTTACAACTTCACCGTTGGGGTTTGTCTGAAGAACAACAACAACGGTATTGCCCTCTGCGTCGGTCTGGTATTCGATAAGCTCGCCGTTTTCGTTTGTGTGAAGCTCTTCTGTGTCCGGTGTGATGATCGGAACGCCATCCTCACCGTAGTCTGTTGAATCATACTGGTCGAGAGTGGGTTCGGTTGTTTCGCCTTTGCTCTTGATGATTTTGCCTACACCAAGAATACCTGCAACACCGATACCTGCAACAGCAACAACGCCAGCAATGATATAGATGATTATGTTCTTTTTCATTTGAATCTCCTTTCAAGTATTATTATGAAAGCAATTACCGAATTACAGTATATCAAATGTTCATAATTTAGTCAAATATTTTTTTATAATTCTTAAATTTATTTATTATTCGTACAAAATACAACAGTTTTGTTGTGTGAGTTGCACAATAAAAATACCATATATTCCAATTACAGAGAGAAAAGCTCGTAATCTGTTTTCTCAACACCATTTGTTCCGATTTCCCTGAGATTCGGAAGGAATAAAAGCCCAGGTGCTCTTCCTGTCGGATAAAGCTCAAGCAGGGGAACCATAACGAAAGCTCTTTCTCTGATTCGCGGATGGGGGAGGGTCAGCTCAAAACTGTCAGAAAAGTAGCTTTCATATATCAACACGTCAATATCTATAATTCTCGGACCGTTTTTGTGCAATCTTACTCTGCCCATTGATGCCTCTATGCCGAGACAGGCGCCGAGCACAGCGTGAGGTGAAAGCTCTGTTTCGATGATTATTGCCGCGTTGAAAAAATCATCCTGTTCGTCAAAGCCGACCGGCTTTGTTTTGTAAATGCCTGAAACCTGTTTTACTCTGGTGTTCGGAAGAAGCGAAATAGCGTGTAACGCGGTGTTGAGGTTTTTGCGCTTATCTCCTATGTTGCTTCCGAGTCCCAATACTACCGTGTTCAATTTCTGTACCTCTCAATTTCTACTGCCACAAAGCCGAAATCGGCTTTTATCGGGGCGTCAGGTTTTCTGAGTTTTAATCTGATTCGTTGTATTTTTTCGTGCTTTGCGAATATTGCGTCTGCCGTTATCTGGGCAGCGTGCTCAAGGAGCTTACAATTTTTCTCTGTCATAGCTGCCCGCACGGTTTTTATTATGTCGGCATAGCTGACAGTGTCGTAAAGCTCGTCCGTGCAGCAGGCGCTTGTCAGGTCAGCCCACGCTTCTATATCAAGCACAAACCACTGTCCGACGGCTGCCTCTTCGGGGTTGACACCGTGGTAAGCAAATATTTTGAGTGAATCGATAATTATTTTATCCATTTTTTGCCTCCGTGAGAATCTTTGCCATCTGCGCAGTGGCAAGAGCCTGCTCAACGTCGTGAACGCGTATTATGTTTGCGCCGCCCGCAATACAAACGGCATTTGCAATTACCGTGCCCGTAAGTGAATCGCCGCACAGCTTTGTTACGCGCTTGCGTGAAAGCGCGGCAAGGGTTGCACAGCCTGCCGGATCAAGCTGTCGGAAAGCCGTTATTATTCTCAGGTCATCTTCACGCGATTTGCCGAAACCTATTCCCGGGTCTAAACATACGTTCTCCAAAGGCAATAAGCAGTCAAGTGCGGTTTTGCGCACTAAGGCAAAAAACGTGTTGATTTCACTTATTATATCGGTGCGGCTTTCGCGCGTTTGGTTACTGCTCAGTCCGCCTGTGTGCATAGCAATCCAGCCTGCGTCGTATTCTGCTGCAATTGATGCCATTTCGGCAGATGAGGTGCCACTTACGTCGTTGATGATATCAGCACCGTTTTCAAGCGCGATACGTGCAACAGACGGAAAATATGTGTCAACACTTATTGGAATATCAACAGCATCTCGGATTGCTTTAAGCGGTGTTAAAAGGCGTGCAATTTCTTCCTCAGCCGTGATGGGTCTGCTTTGCGGCGCTGTCGATTGTGCACCGAGGTCAATTATGTCCGCTCCGGATTTTTCTGCATTGACGGCATATTTTACGGCATCGTCAGCCGCAAATCTGCTGTCGGCATAAAATGAATCAGGCGTGAGGTTGATTACCGCCATTACCGCGGCTTTGTCTGTCAGGTCAAGAGCACTTTGCCTTGTCTTAAAAATCATTGATATATCCTCAGCGTGAGCCTGAAAGGAGCGAAAGCGCCTCTGCTCTCGTTCTGGCGTCGCTTCTCATTATTCCGCGCATAGCTGATGTTCTCGTCTGGCTGCCTGATGCTCTTGCACCGCGCATTGTCATACAAAGGTGCTCGGCTTCAACAACTACCGCAACGCCCTGCGGTTCGAGGTTTTCGTACAGAAAATCTGCAACCTGGGCGGTAAGTCTTTCCTGAAGTTGAGGGCGCTTTGCAAAGCAGTTGACGATTCTGGCAAGCTTTGACAGGCCGATAACCTTGCCGTTGCCGGGTATGTAGGCGATATGTGCCTTGCCGATAAAGGGGATAAGGTGATGCTCACATATTGAATAGAGCGGAATATCGCGTACTATTACCATTTCATCGTTGTTGTCCTCGTTGAATATTTTGAGGTGTTTTCTGGGGTCTTCTTCAAGGCCTGCGTAAATCTCCTCATACATTCTGGCAACACGGTTAGGTGTTTCAATCAGACCTTCTCTGTCGGGGTCTTCACCGATGGCAAAGAGAAGCTCTCTTACGGCTGCTTCAATACGCGGCTTGTCCATAAAATCATTCCTTTACGATAAAGTAAACAGTGATAAGTTTTTCGTCCGGGTTTACGGTGTATTTTATTTTGTTTGTAATCAGTGCGGAATTTGCCGAGAGATTTGCCGTTTCAAGAATGCGGTATATATTTTCATCTTCAAAAAGGCAGATCAATGCTTTTTCGGTTGCATCATCATCCGCAAACATCAGCTCGGCTGAAGTTTTTCCGCTGTTGGCGGCTGATGCTATAAGTGAAGCTATTGCAGGATGACAGTCGCTTGCGCATGATGTGAAATATGCATTATATCTAATGTAATAATATAAAGAGGAGTCGTTACAATCGAAGCGGAAATCAAAATTACCGTGTGTTCGTCTTAACATTTCCTCCGTCATATTAAAAAACACGTGTTGAGATAACTGCTCGTTGGTTTCGCTTACGGGATCATCCCAGGTTGAGTCTGTATAGCACCAGCTGCCGTTTATTTTGACGGCGTTCCATATATGGTCCTGAGTTTCCGAAGAATAGTCTGTTGCGGTGCCCGAAACAAGAACATTTTCGATCCCTGCGTTGTCAAGCAGAAGCTTGAACGCCTTTGCGTACCCGGAACATTTTGCTTTACCGTTTATCAGCACACCGACTGCGGTTGCCTCATGCGTTGCGTCGGTGTCGCTGTATGTGCAGTTTTCTGTAATGTAGTCGTGGCAAAAAAGCTCTTTTTCGTAATCGTCTCCGTCGGGCATATCTTTTTCGATTGCCGTGATAACTTCGTTTATTTTTTGTGTGTATTGTGCGTATTCATCGCTGCTCATATCATATTCCGGCTCAAACGATGCGATTGAGCCGACGTTGTTGAGTGTGCAGGTGTGAAACATAAACATCATCGGGTCATCGCAAACCAACGCGTTGAGCACGTCTTCGAGCTGAGCTTCGGTCAGCGAAGGTGTTGCGATTTTTTTCGGAAAAGAGTAAATCTCTTTTCGAACTGCCGTGTATGCCTTTTTCTCCGATTCGTCGAGTGTAAGGTAGTGGTAATCGGTATAATTCCCAAGCTCAAATTCGGTATCGCTTTTTGATTGCGAAAGTATGTCGGTGATGTGCGGTACAGAAAATAGGGCGATAACAAAAACTACAACCGTCGCAATAACGGCACGAAGCATTTTTTTCATAGGCTGATGCTCCTGTAATGTTATTTGCTGACTGTTACGGATACACTGCCGTTGTCATAGAGAAGAGCTTCAAAGCTGACTTTGATTGATGAAAAATCCAGTGCGGATATGTTGCTTTCAGTTTTGTTTATGATTCTTTCGTAAAGGCGGTCTGCCTTCTGGAGATTTGATGTTGTGATGCTTTGCTCAATTATTTCGGCAATAAGCTCGGCTTGCTTATGAGAATTGCCTTCAAAGCTACGGATGTATTTGAGCATAGTGTCGCCGCTCATTGTCTGCCTGCCCGCGCCTATTACCGCAGTGAGGTCGTCTGTGCGTATATTAACAGCGTTTTCAACATCAATTTCAAATTCACCAATGTAGTCTGTGACGGAGCGGAATTTACTGTCTGTGCTGGTGATATATTTGTCGATTGTTATACCGCTCATTTTTTCAACTGCAAGTTCCATCTGCGCGATGCCGCCATAGTTGAGTTGCTTTTCAAAGTTGCCTGTGCAACCCGGCGCCGCAACATTTGCAGACGTGTCAAGTCCCTTTACGTAAACGCTTTTTTTGTTCATATCTGCTGTTACGATGCTTGCAAAGCGGACGGCGTTGCTGTCGTCTGCCGTACATACCAGAAGGTAATTGCGGACACCTTCAACTTGTGGGGCAGGCTGTGTCTCGGGTTCGGTTTCAGTTTCTTGCGCATCGGCCGGTGTAAAGACGCCGGAGAGGTTGAAATCATAGTGGTTTAACATAAACAGGAACGAAACTCCTGCGACCAATATAAAAAAACAGGAAAACGCCGCTGCAAAACGCTTAAAGCGTAATGAGCGTACGTTTTTCTCTGTATCAAATCGAAGCTTGGATTTTTTGCGGATTTTCAATTTGATTTCCCCTTGTGTTTTGGTTTTCGGTGACGGACATTAATAAGCGATGCTCGTAATTGCAGCGGCAAGTACGCTGCCTGCAAGAATAATTGCAAGCACTAACGCAATTATTCGAATCATTTTCTGGTTCATTTTTATCTTCCTTTTCTTTGCTGTTGCAGCAGAGCTGCCGCTTCCGGCAGCCCTGCTGCTGATTTGTTAAACGTTGAGAAACTTCTTCATATCTCCGATGATTTCGTCTGCAAGTTTTGTTGCCTGAGCGCGGTCGGGTGCGCAGGCTGTGATATATACCTTGATTTTGGGCTCGGTTCCCGAGGGACGTACAATAGCGCAGCTGTTGTTGGGGAGTTTGTACTGGAGTACGTTTGACTTGGGAAGATCAATTGCACTTTCTTCGCCTGTAACCGTGTTTAGAGCCACACTTGTCAGATAGTCGGATACGTCGATAACCTCAAGTCCTGCAAAAGCCTTGGGCGGATTTTTGCGCATACTGTCCATCATATTTTTCATCTTTTCCATACCGCTTGCACCCTCAAAGGAGAAGTTGGAAAGAGTGTTGATATACATTCCGTGCTCTGCGTAGATATCCTCCATAACCTCAACAAGGTCTTTGCCCAGGGATTTGTAGTAAGCAGCCATTTCTACAATCATTGTAGATGAAACAACGGCATCTTTATCTCTTGCGTGTGAGCCGAAAAGGTAGCCGTAGCTTTCTTCCATACCGAGGATATATCGGTCTGATTCGCCCGCCTCATCAAGCTGGCTGATAATTTCGCCGATATACTTGAAGCCTGTGAGTGTATTGCGCACCTCTGCACCGTATTTGTCGGCAACTGCCTGAGCAAGGTCTGTTGTAACAAATGACTTGATAACAATGGGGTTTTCGGGGAGTGTGCCCATTGCCTTTCTTCTGGAAAGCACATATTCGCAAAGCATTACGCCGACCTCGTTGCCGGTCATAAGCTTGTATTCACCATTGTGTCTGACCGCAATGCCTACGCGGTCACAGTCGGGGTCTGTTGCGAGGAGGAGATCTGCGGGGAAATCCTTCGTCATATCGATAGCAAGTTCGAAAACCTGGTCGATTTCGGGGTTCGGGAAGGGACAGGTCGGGAATTTTCCGTCGGGATTTTCCTGCTCAGGCACGATTCTGACCTCGTCAAGACCGAGTCTGCCGAGCATAGTGCGTACGGGGCGGTTGCCTGTGCCGTTGAGGGGGGTGTAGATGACCTTGAGTCCGCTCTTTTGGCAGATGTCCTTGTCAAGACGCTGAGAATCACAGTGATCATAAAACTCATTGAGGAGCCAACCTTCGATATAATCAACCATATCCTCTGCAAGTGCATCGTCAAAATCCATACGCTTTACGTCGTTGAAAATATCAATGTTGTTGATGTATTCAAGTGTTCTGGCAGCTGCTTCGTCAGTCATCTGATAACCGTCGGGAGCATAGCACTTGTAGCCGTTGTACTTGGATGGGTTATGGCTTGCCGTAATAACAATACCGGAGCTGCAGCCGAGTCTGCGTACGGCAAATGAAAGCATAGGTGTGGGAACCAGATGGGGGAAGAAATACACCTTGATACCGTTTGCAGCAAGAACACCTGCTGCTTCGCGAGCAAACACGTCCGATTTGATACGGGAGTCATAACCGATGGCAACACTGGGTTCTTCAAAAGCCTCATTGAGATAGTTTGCAAGACCCTGAGTTGCCTGCGCAACGGTGTAAACGTTCATTCTGTTTGTACCTGCGCCGATAACACCGCGCAGACCGCCTGTGCCGAACTCGAGTGTTTTGTAAAATCTGTCGAGGATTTCCTCCTCATTTCCTGCGATGGCGTTGAGCTCATCGGTAAGGTCGCTGTCGAGAACAGCGTTCTTCTGCCAGAGTTCGTAAAGCTGATGGATGTTGTTCATTGTAATCTGACCTCCGCAATTTTTATTAAAATTATATTCAAACAAATTAAATCAGCCGCAGATTGTTCCGATAACGTCAATGACGGGACCGAAGCGGTCTTCATCAATGTTGAGGTCGGCAACTTTGCAGGAGTTGTAGAAAGACGACAGCGGACCGTCATCTGCGCCGAGGGCACCCGTAATGAGATAGCCGACATAATGGACTTCAAGTTCGCCTACGAGATGGGTGTAGTCCATAAGAACGTAGTCGTCTTGTTCACCTGCCATAAGCTGCTGCTTACTGTCGAGCTGACGGCACAGTTCGCGCAATACCTGCGGATTACTCAGTGCCATAGCCTTTGCGGTCTGAAGATCAACTGCCATGTAGTAGGTTTTTGTTCCGTCTTCAAGGCGGACGAAATATATTTTGCTGTCATCAGCCATTTCTTCGGCAATTGTTTTGATTTCATCTTTTGAAATGAGGCTGTATCCGGCGATTTTTCCGGCGTTGATGAAAGCGTTTATAACAGGGTTTTCGTGGCGTGTTGTTGTTTCGGGATTAGTCTCGGTTGTTTCCGTATCCTCTTGTGTTGTCGGTTGAGTCGGCTTGGGAGAGGTTGTGGACGGCTTTGGTGCCGTTGTGCTTTCGGTTGTCGGAACGGTTGCGGGTTCCGTTGTTGAAGGCTGCGTGACAGGCTCCGTTGATGTCGACTCCTGAGTTGCGGACTGAGTGGTTTGTGAAGCTGTCGTGGCGGTTGAAGAAGGTTCACCGTTCTGCTTTGTTCTGTCGCAGGCGCAAAGCACGGCACACACTGCTGTTGCCAACGCAACCGCTTTTATAATTTTATTCGCGTTTTGTTTCATTATACCGCTCAACTCCGATTGATTTTATCAGTAGATGTAATACATACCCAATACTGCGCCGCATCCCTTTGTGGCGAAGTTTTTGAAATCCTTGTCTTTTGAGTAAGTTTCGCCGACTGCGATGTAGGTCTTGCTGTCAAGTCTGCACATTGCATTGACGCTGTCGTTTGCAGAGCCTGCGAACGATTTTACGTGTTTAAGGTTGCCGGCAAAGTTGACCGACATAATGAATCCGTCGTATTCACCTTGGTTGCCGATGCTTGCAAGGTCACGGTTAGCTGAGTTTGAAAGACCTGCACAGGCATATCCGAATTCTGTCGGTACAACTTCGTTGAACGTATCACTGCCTATACCGCCGAACGTTCTTATCCATTTGAGGTTACCGTCGGTGTCACAATGGGCAATAAAAGCGTCCTTGCTGCCGCGGTTGAGGGTGAAGTCACCGTCATTTGAAGTGTAGCTGCCTGCGAAAACACAACCGGACGCGCCTGCGTAGATTGAGTTGACAATGTCACTCTTGCTGCCGCCTATCATTTTTACCCAGAGCTTTGAGCCTGAGGGAGAGAACTTGATAATGCCTATGTCTGCGCTGCCGCGGTTGCCTTTGCCGTCAAGGTCGGTGGAAACTATCTGACATGCACCGTAAATGTTGCCGCTTGCATCGGCTGCGATTGCGTTGACTGCGTCTGCACCGCTTCCGTCAAACGAGTCGAACCACTTGACAGCACCGTTTGAGTCGAATTTTACAAAAACGGGTGTAAGGGAGGTGAGATTGAGAGAGGCAAAGGAGCCGTCTGTTGCGCAGAATCTGCCTGCTGCCACGAATCCTCCGTCAGGGGTTGCTGTTACGCAGCTGAAATACTCCGTCTGGGAGCCGCCGTAGTTTTTTATCCAGAGCAGCTTGCCGTCTGCTGATATTTTTGCAACGATTGCTTCGAAGTTTGCATCGGGTGTGAAGCCGAGAGTTGTTGCGTTGGATTCGCCGACAGCGATAATGCTGCCGTCTTTAAGTACGGCTATATCGTGGATTTTCGTGTGTCCGCTTGAACCTATCGGACAAATCCAGGAGCGTTCACCGCTCTTGTTGTATTTTGCGACAAACGAGTAATAGCCTGTCTGTGAGAATGAAGCAAAAGCACCATCGGTTGATTCGGTGTTTCCGAGAACGACGTATGAGTTGGCGTTGATTTTTTCAACGTCGGAAAATGTGTCGTTTGCCGATGCGTCGAGGTTTGTAATCCATGAGTTTGAAGCCAGGTTTTTGCTTTCATTGGTGGTTGAAGACGGTTTTGTGGTCTTTTTTGTTTCGCGGTCTGTGTAGAGCGGGTTATCGTAAATTGAGGTTGTCTTGGGCTTAGACGGCGTGATGACGTTGTTGTACGCGGTTACCTGTCCGTCAGGTGTGAGCTGGATGTAGTTGGTAACTTTTTCCGTGTACTTTTCCGTTACAACTTCTGTTTTGTTTTTGCCGTTTTCACCTGTTACGCTCTGACCGTTTTTGTCGGTAACAAGCTGAGTGACTCTGTTGCCGTTCTTGTCGGTAACCTCTTTATAAATGACGGTGGTTTTGGGCACATATATGTAGTTCCCGTTTTCGTCCTTTGCGGGTTTTCCGTCTTCGCCGATGCTGAAATCGGTTACCTCGATAATCTGGGTTATTGCGGGTCGGGTCTGCTTGACGGTGACTTTGTCACCGTTTGCATTTGTGTAGGTTTCGCCGTTTTCGTCTGTTGCGTATACGATTTCGGTTATCCATTCTTCTGTGAGCGGCTCACCGTTTTCGTCAAGCACGGTGTTACCGTCCTTGTCTGTGACATAAACGTGAAGACCTGTGTGCCCATCCTGCTTGTTGCAGGCAGCAAACAGCAGTGTTACTGCTATTATGGCAGCTGCAACGATAAGTATTGATTTCTTTTTCATGTGTTACTCCTCCGTGGCCTGCGTGATTTGTTGCGTAATTGCAACGAAAACTTCAGCGCTGTATATACGAGGTGATTATATCACAGCGCTCATACTAATGCAAGATAAAATATTATAATGCATTTTAGTAATATTTAGTATAAAGCGCAATTGTTGCAGAGTTTTACGCGAACAGTGTATTTTCTGTAAAAAAACGGAAAAACTGTTTACAATCAGGGCAAAGTGCGATATAATGAGGTCAAATAAGAGGGAGTAACTCGCGCCCCACTCGGGTGTTATGTCGGTTGACATTCACAGCCTCAAGGCTCGCCGATATATTAAAGAGTGAGACTTTTATCGCCCCGGGGTTTCACAGGCTCAGGCGCGGTAAAAGTCTTTTTGTTATGTTCAGCCGCGGTAATCCCTTGATAAACAAAGGAGTTGAAAAAATGCAGTTCTACCTCAAAGAAACCGATGCTGTTTTTGATGCGGTTAAAAGCTCGCCTGAAGGACTTTCCTCGCAGGAGGCGGCAGCCCGTCTTGAGAAAAACGGCAAAAACAAGCTGGCAGAGGCCAAAAAGGATTCTACGCTGAAAAGATTTATAAATCAGCTTAAGGATCCTATGATTATCATCCTTCTCGTAGCTGCGGTAATTGCTGCTGCAACGGAAATGTTTGAGGCAAAAGCTTTTGTCCCGCCGACGGACTCAATCATTATCCTTGTGGTTGTCCTTATCAATGCCGTTCTCGGCGTTATTCAGGAAAGCAAGGCAGAAAAGGCTGTTGAAGCACTTCAGAAGATGTCTGCCGCAACAACAAAAACACTCCGTGACGGCAAGATTGAAATTGTCAAGAGCGAGGATCTTGTTGTTGGTGACGTTGTTCTTCTTGATGCAGGTGATGCGATTCCTGCTGATTGCCGTATTTTTGAATGTGCAAGTATGAAGATCGAAGAGGCGGCGCTTACGGGCGAATCCGTTCCCGTAAATAAGCTTGTCAACGCTCTTATGGGCAAGAAAGAGGATGAAGAAATACCTCTTGGTGACCGTAAGAATATGGCATATATGGGTTCAACTCTTGTATACGGTCGCGGTAAGGCTGTGGTTACCGCAACAGGTATGGATACCGAAATGGGCAAGATTGCAAACGCAATCGCTCTTGCAAAAGAAGGCAAAACTCCGCTTGAAATCAAGCTTGAGCAGCTTTCCAAGATTCTTACGAAGCTTGTTATAGGCGTATGTGTATTTATTTTTGCATACGACATTATTACACAGTTTGTCGTTCCGCATTTCTTTGGCAGCGGTGCAGGCAGCTTGCCTGAAATAGCTCTGGAATCTTTCATCACGGCAATCGCGCTTGCTGTTGCTGCTATTCCGGAAGGTCTTGTTGCGGTTATGACAATCGTTCTTTCAATGGGCGTTACCAATATGTCCAAGAAAAACGCCATTATCCGTAAAATGACTGCGGTTGAAACGCTCGGCTGTACGCAGATTATCTGTTCAGATAAGACGGGTACACTCACACAGAATGTGATGACGGTTGTTGACCATTATGCGGAGGATGAGAAGAAGCTTGCAACCGCAATGGCGATGTGCACAAATGCTGAAATAGATGAAAACGGCAAAGGTACGGGTGAACCTGACGAGGTCGCTCTCATCAACTATGCAAAGACGCTTGGCCTTGACAAGGGCGAGCTTGTTGCGGCATCTCCGCGAGTTGGCGAAGTTCCTTTCGATTCGGGCAGAAAAATGATGTCCACCGTTCACAAGGCGGGTCAGCAGTTTGTTCAGTTTACAAAGGGTGCTCCCGATGAGATACTCAAAAAGTGTACTCGTGCATGGGTAGACGGTCAGGTTGTTGAACTCAACAGTGAAATTATAACGAAGGTTGCTGAAGAAAACACGCGTATGGGCAATAAGGCTCTCCGTGTTTTTGCTGTGGCATATAAGATGTACGATACAGCACCTGAGGTTTATGAATCGGCAGAACTCGAACACGATATGATATTTATCGGTCTTACAGGTATGATTGATCCTGTACGTCCCGAGGTTAAGGATGCTATTGTTGAATGCCGTAACGCGGGTATCACACCTATTATGATTACAGGTGATCATATCAACACGGCTAAAGCGATTGCACGTGAGCTTGGCATTCTTGCTGATGATTCACAGGCGATGATGGGTGTCGATATTGATAAGTACTCCGATGAGGAGTTCGAGAAGATCGTCGAAAACGTGCGTGTTTACGCACGAGTTCAGCCCGAACACAAGACGAGAATCGTCAATGCTTGGCGCAGCAAGGGCTTTGTTACTGCTATGACCGGTGATGGTGTCAATGATGCTCCGTCAATCAAAAATGCTGACATAGGTGTCGGCATGGGTATTACCGGTACCGACGTTACAAAGAACGTCGCGGATATGGTTCTGGCAGACGACAACTTTGCAACTATCGTTTCTGCGGTAGGAGAGGGAAGACGAATTTACGACAATATCCGTAAGGCAATTCAGTTCCTTCTCGGTTCAAACCTTTCTGAGGTTATCTCGATATTCTTTTCTTCAATTATGAATTTCACAATTCTCAAAGCTCCGCACCTTCTCTTTATTAACCTTATAACGGACTCGCTTCCCGCTCTTGCTCTCGGAACGGAGCGCCCCGAAGCTGATATAATGAGAAGAAAGCCCCGCAGCAAGAACGACGGTATTTTTGCAGGCGGTCTGGGCATTGATTGCTTCTATCAGGGACTTATCGTTTCTGTTCTTACGATTGCCGCTTTCTATATCGGCGAATTTATCGAGTGTATGCACAATACAGAAATGGTGATTTCTTCTTTCGACGGACTTATCGAATGCATCAAAGTTGCCGCTCCCAATTTCAAATTCCACGGTATTGACGACAGCGCCGACGGTATGACGATGGCATTTTTCACAATGGCGATGTGCGAAATCTTCCATTCTTTCAATATGCGTTCGCAGCGCGGCTCGGCAGTGAAGATGGTATTCAAGGGCAGCCACAACTTGCTTCTTTACGGTGCTATGCTCCTTTCATTCGTTCTTACGACAGCTGTTGTTGAGGTAGGTTTCCTTGCCAGACTCTTTGAATTTGAACAGTTGGATATATATGAGTATGCTATTTCTCTTGTTCTTGCGTTTATGATTATTCCGATTGTAGAAATAATCAAGGCAATTCAGAGAAAAACTTCGAAATCAAAATAAGGTTTGCAAAAAGCCCCGGCAGTTGCGGCTGCCGGGGCTTTTGGTATGTGCAGTGTGTTCTGAACTCAGTATTGCTTTTGTTTTTAAATTGTTATAGAATAAAAGCAATAAAGGTAGGGGAGGTATATGGAATGTGTGCTGATCTTAAAAAGATAATATCGTTAATGCTGGCTGCGGTTCTTGCGATGAGTGTTTCGGTTATCGCGTTTGCGGAGCAGGATGTTACGGCTGATAGGTATCAGGTGAACCTTTTAGACGCTGAAGACGGTGATGGTGAAGACAAAATTGTAGCAAGGGCAAGTCTGTTTGCGGCGATGTATGTTTTTCCTGTTTCGGGACACACGTGGATTTACGTTGAAAATCTCAGTGATGATCCCATTGATGTAGGCCTTTACGAGGTCCCTGTCGGTGAGGGTGTTTCGGTTGGCGCTTTTTCGTTTTCGGTTAACGACGGTTGGGGTATTTACTATAATCTCGAAGCATACCGCGAAAACAGAAACGACAATATTGAAAACTGCCGCTCGCTGACTGTCGAACTGACACAGAGTGAGCTTGATGAGTTGAGCGAGAGTATCAGAAATTACCCTAATATGTGGGATATATTTATATTTAACTGCACATTTTTTGCTTTCGCAATCTGGAATCACAATACGGATTATTTCTTTATTCCTATGATGATTCCTGCGCTGGCTATGCTTGAGGTTATAATTATGGGAGCGGAAAAAGGCGTTGAAACAATGTATTTCCCCACAACCGATCAGGTGTTCAAACAAAGAGGTACGGGTGATTCGGCTTATCTTGAGCCGGTCGGCGAAAAAACATTAAGCAGATAACTGTGAGGGTGCTGAGAAAATTTTCTCGGCACCTTTTGCATTGATTTCAAATAAGAAAATCGTCTTGGAATTGCAATTTGTTCACGCTGAAACGAGAAAATAAACCCGGTGAACAATTGTTATGCAAAAATATCCATGTTTACTATTGACATTTTTGTATGGATGTTGTATCATAACGATACGGAATTGATATTAATGTGAACGCAAAAACCTGGCTTTGTTGCGATAAAGTGAAAAAAGAGCTCAAAAAAAGAGCGGCTCAGGGCTTGCTGGTTCACATATATCAAAAATATAATTCGAAATGAACGGAGAATAACAATGAAAAAAATAATTTCCTTACTCATTTGCGCTGCTCTGTGCTTGTTGTGTTTTGCCGGTTGTTCAGGCACTGAGGAAAACAACAAGATTGTTATTTACACCTGCGCAACAGATTATCGTATTGAAGATATGACAGTAGAGCTTCAGAAGGCATTCCCTGATTACGAATTTGTTATAGAATATCAGTCAACCAGTAAGCTGTCTGCAAAATTGTTGGCAGAAGGCACAGCCACGGATTGCGACATCGTGCATGACCTCTCATACCTCAATATGGAGCCTCTTGCACGCGAAGGAATCCTTGCAGACCTGAGTGATTATGATACTTCGATATATACCGATGACGTAGTTGCAAGCAAGTATTACCTTCCGGAATTAAGAACAGGCGGTGCGATTATTGTCAATACTGAGGTTCTTGAAAAGCACGGACTTCAGAAACCCACTTGCTACGAGGACCTTCTTAAGCCCGAGTACAAAGGTCTCATCTCTATGCCCGATCCCAAATCATCAGGCACAGGCTATATGTTCCTTAAGGCATTAGTCAATGCATGGGGTGAGGAAAAAGCATTTGACTATTTTGAGAAACTGTCTGACAACATTCTTCAGTTCACATCTTCGGGCAGCGGTCCCGTTAATGCTCTTGTTCAGCAGGAGGTAGCAATCGGTCTTGGTATGATTGCAAATGCCGCAGTTCAGATTTCAGAGGGTATGCCTCTTGAGATTCTTATTTTTGAGGAGGGTTCACCGAGCTCTGTTTACGGACAGTCAATTATCAGTGGCAAAGAGACAAGAGAATGCGTCAAAGAGGTTTTTGATTATATCATCAACACCTACAATTACCGTTCTTGCGAGCTTTACGCCCCCGAAAAGATTTATAAAGATAAGGATTTCAAAGTAGATAACTTCCCGTCTGAAATCAACTACTGCGATATGCAGGGAGATACGGTAGAAGAAAAAGAAAGATTATTACAGATGTGGAATAACTGACACGTTACAGACACTTACAGACAACGGTGCAGCGCGCCGTTGTCTGTTTGTTGGCTTATATATTGAAATTAGATGGAGAAGCGGATATGAAAGAAACAGGCACTATTTTGAAAATCAGAAATTTGACCCATAAATTTGATGAAAAAACAGCGCTCAACAACATCAATTTTGATGTTTACAGCGGTGAGTTTTTAGCAATTCTCGGGCCTTCCGGATGCGGAAAAACTACACTTCTCCGTATTTTGATAGGACTCTTACAGCCCGATCAAGGCACGGTAACTCTTGATGACAAAGATATTACGTATGCCGCTTCTTCCGAAAGAGAGATGGGTATTGTTTTTCAGAACTATGCTTTGTTCGAGAATATGACCGTTCTGCAAAACGTACAGTATGCCTTAAAATTCAATAAAGACAAGAAAAAAGATGCGAAGAAAATCACGCTCGAAATGCTTGAAAGAATGGGTCTGACCGAGCACAAGGATAAAAAGCCTAATAAGCTTTCCGGCGGTCAGCAGCAAAGGGTTGCAATTGCCCGTACGCTTGTCCTGCAGCCCCGTGTGATTTTGTTTGACGAGCCTATGTCAGCTCTTGACGTTGAAACCCGTCTGGCGTTGCGCAAGGAAATCAAACAGATACAGCAGGAATACGGTACCACGATGATTTATATCACCCATGACCAGGAAGAGGCTTTTGCGATGGCTGACAGAATTATGGTTATGGAAGAATCTAAATTAATTCAGATTGACACTCCTATGCAGATTATCGAAAATCCGAAAAATGCATACGTGCAGCGCTTTGTTCTGGATAATCTCCGAACCAAAATAGAGTCGTTGGCAAAATATATGGATGTGTGAGGAGAATATGAAAAAAATTAAGCGCAATCAAAACGGACTTACCAAGATGATTTTATGTTTAGTGCTCATCTTGTTTGTGTTTTTGCCGTTTTTTATAATGGTTTCAAATATCACCGCTGATGATATTCAGCGGATATTCAGCTCGGCATCTTTCGGGCCTGCCCTTAAAACCTCCCTGCAGGTAGCTCTGACAACTACGTGCCTTTCTGTTTCAATCGGTTTGGTCTTGGCTTTTTGCATTCAGCGAACCAACATTCGTTTCAAGAATGCTCTTTCAATGCTTCTGATTATGCCGATGCTTATTCCCTCAATCTCACACGGTATGGGATTGATTGTTCTTTTCGGAACGAACGGTATAATCAAAAATTTGTTTGACTTTTCCGGCTCTATATACGGGTTCTCGGGAATGATTATCGGATCGTTGCTGTATTCATATCCGGTGGCCTTTCTGATGCTGAACGATACGCTGAAGTATGAGGATTATTCCCCGTACGAAGCGGCGCACGTTTTGGGAATTCCGAAGCGCAACCGCGTCTTATCAATTACTCTGCCTTATCTTTGGCGTCCCTTGGTGTCTGCGTTCTTCACGGTGTTTACTATGGTTGTTACAGACTACGGCATACCGTTAATGATTGGCGGAAAAAACACCACACTTGCCGTAATGATGTATCAGCAAGTTCTGGGACAGATGGATTTCGGAAAGGGCGCAGTTATCGGTGTTTTGCTGCTTATTCCCGCAATCGTTACTTTTCTGTTCAACTTCATTTTCAAGAACAGCTCAAAAATGGGCTATGTGACAAAAGAGCATGTAATCAAAAAGAATACATTCAGGGATATCGGCGCTTATACGGTGTGCGGCTTCGCTTTGGTGTGTGTGTTATCTTTGTTCGGCGCGTTTTCTGTTGTTGCATTTACGGTGAAATATCCCTCCAACAAGACCCCTACGCTGGACAATCTGTTAACTCTGTTTAAGCTTCGCGGTGATCAGTATCTGTTTAACTCTGTCGTTATAGCAGTTTGCACCGCGCTGATTGGCGTTACTGTGGCTTTTATCGCTGCATATCTGACCTCGAGGTTGCCGTCTAAATCGTCACGTCTTCTGCACTTGCTTTCAATAACTACGCTGACAATTCCGGGTATAGTGCTTGGTTTGTCTTACTCGATGACCTTCAGCAGTACATTTATTTACGGTACGATGGCGATTCTGATTCTGGCAAATTTGATGCACTTTTTCGCTTCGCCATACCAATTGGCGTACAACTCGTTGAGTAAAATGAATGAAAATCTGGAAAATGTCGGTCTGACGTTGGGGATTAAGAGAGTGCACATTGTTCTTGATGTTGTGATTCCTCAGTGCAAGGCTACCATTATTGAGATGGCTTCGTATTACTTTGTCAATTCAATGATAACAATCTCTGCGGTGTCTTTCTTGGCGAATTATTCCACCAAACCGATTTCATTGATGATAGAACAGTTTCAGGCACAGAACAATTATGAACGTGCGGCAATAATATCGCTCATTATCCTGGTTGCAAATATCATTGTGAAGACCGTTGTGCACTGCGTTAGTACGGCTTCGGACAGGCGCAACCGCAGCCGTAAGGCAAAGCAAGTGAAAAAGGAGATTTAAAATGCTGACGCAAAAACAATTTGAAATACTTGTATATCTGACAGAGCAGGAGTCTGCACAACCGCAAAGGACAATAGCAAAAGAGCTCGATATGTCTATCGGTTTCGTAAATAAATCCATACAAACATTTACAAACGACGGACTTGTTGCAGACGGATGCATTACCGATAAAGGCTATGAGGCACTTGAGCCGTATAGGGTTAAAAGAGCTATTTTTATGGCTGCAGGTTTCGGTTCCCGTCTTGTTCCGATAACACTCAACACGCCTAAGCCTTTGGTGCGTGTTCACGGAGTCAGAATGATTGATACTTTGCTGGATGCGGTAATTGCGGCGGGCATTACCGAAATATATGTAATCCGAGGCTATCTGAGCGAGCAGTTTGATCAGCTTCTCTATAAATATCCGATGATTCGCTTTATCGAAAATCCTCTTTTTAACGAAGCTAATAATATTGCTTCAATCGTTTGCGCAGGTTCACTGATTCGCAATGCATACATTCTTGAGTCTGATTTGATACTTTCAAATCCTAAATTAATAACAAAGTATCAGTATTCATCAAATTACCTCGGAATACCGGTAGAGCAAACTGACGATTGGTGTGTGCATCTGGAGAAAGGGTATATTAAGGAAGTTGGAATCGGCGGAGTAAATTGCCATCAGATTGTCGGAATTTCTTACTGGACTGATTATGATGGCTCACGCCTCGTGGAACACATAAAAAGCGTATACAATGCTCCCGGCGGAAAAGAGCGTTTATGGGGACAGGTTCCTTTGAGATATTATCACGATGAATATCAGGTATCTGTAAGAGAATGCAAATTTGAAGATGTTGTAGAAATTGATACTTTCAAAGAGCTGAAAGCAATTGATGCAAGCTATAATATGTAATTACGGTATAATGAAAAAAATAATGTTTGTATGCCACGGCAATATATGCCGCTCCCCTATGGCGGAATTTATATTTAAGGATATGGTTAAAAAGTGTGGGAGAGAAGGCGAGTTTTTTATAGCCTCCTGCGCCACGAGCACCGAGGAGATTTTTAACGGGATCGGTAACCCTGTCTATCCTCCTGCAAAGGCTGAACTGCAAAAGCACGGTATCTCCTGCAACGGCAAAAGGGCTGTACAGCTGAAACGCGATGATTATGAGCGTTATGACTTATTTGTCTGTATGGATGACAACAATTGCCGCAACGCTTTGCGCATTTTCGGCGGTGATGCCGCTGATAAGATTGTAAAGCTTCTTAGCTTTACCGGAGAAAACCGAAACGTTGCCGACCCTTGGTACAGCAACGATTTTTCAACAGCCTACAACGATATTTATCGCGGTTGCAAAGCGATGTTGGAAATTTTTTGAACGACGTTTGTTTCATTTATTGAAAAAAAGTTATTTTTCTTTTTGAGAAAACTGTTGAATTTTAATTTCTTGTATAGTATAATATAAACACCTGATCTAAAGTTTTCAGCAAGGAAGGTTTTTATATGACAAAGAGCAAGAAAAGCGCTTCGGCAAGTACCGGAATTGCCGAAAATCTCAAAAAGGGAACAACAGAGATGCTGATTCTCGCGTTTCTTAATCAGGACGAGATGACAATTAATGCAATAGTTAAAAATCTCTGTGATTATTCAGACAAAAAATGTAAGATTACTTTCCCGTATGCCACGATTTACAGGCTGCTTGATAAGGGCTATATTGTCGAGAGTGAGAAGCGTGTTACGGATAACCGCCGCCGCCAGTTTTACAGAATTACCGACAGCGGTAAGTCCCATTTTGAGCAGATGCGTAATGAGTATTCAGAGTTTATATCAGGCATTGATATGATTTTTAACTTCGTTGATGCCAAAAACTGATAAAACAAAATTAACCGCCTGATGTGCATTGAGCATATCAGGCGGTTTTTGTTGCGTTGATTATTTTTTTAGTGCAATGATACCTACGCAGTTAGGTCCACAGTGAGAAGTGATTGTGCAGCCTGCAGGTGTTTTGATAACTTCTTTGAACTTGCCGGAAGCTTTGATTATTTCTTCCATTGCGGCAAGCTGTGTGTCGTCAACTTTTGAGTAGGTGAGGAAAGCGATTTCGTCATCAACATCTTCCATTGCTCCGAGTCTTTCATTGAGATATTGAAGTTGTACCTTGTCGATTTTACCGCGATACTTTTTGCATACACCGAGTTTGCTGTCGCGCATTTCAAGGCACGGACGTATGCCGAGAATGTTTGCTCCGAGCGCAGTTACTGCGGAGCAGCGGCCACCCTTGGCAAGAAACTCAAGGTTGTCAAGCACAAAGCTGATGTCAACCTTTTCGCGAAGAGCTTCAAGCTCTTTTACAATTTCCGGCGCAGACATTCCTTTATCAGCCATGTGAGAAGCTTTGACAACAAGGATTGACATAGCTGTTGAGAGAAGCATACTGTCAACAACGTAAACATTCTCAAAATCCTCGGCAGCAATAACAGCGTTTCTGTGGCTCGAGGATACGCCTGAGCTGAGCGAGATGTGAACAACGCTTGATCCGTCAGCGGTGAGCTCTGCGAACTTTTCAGTGTATTCGCCAACGGGAATAGCAGATGTTGAGGGCAGGGATTTTGTTTGCTTATAGTTGCTGAAAATATCTTCGGCAGTTATGTTGATACCGTCGAGCTTATCCTCGCCGTTGAGTACAATGTGAAGCGGACAGACAGAAACGGAATATTTCTCGGCAATGGCTGCAGGGACATCCGCAGGGCTGTCTGTGGAAATAATAACCTTTTTCATTTGAACATCTTCCTTTTTGTTTTGTGTTATTTTGTGCCGCATTTTGATAAAAATGCGAGCGACATTTATTACGCCGCTCGCATTAGTGGTTGAGGTGAAATTATGCCTTGCCTGCGCAACCGAGAACAGTCTGGATCTTGTGCTCTACCATACCCTGGATAGCTGCACGGGCGGGAGCAAGATACTGTCTGGGGTCGAAGTGAGTGGGGTTCTCAGCCATATACTGGCGGATAGCTGCTGTCATTGCAAGACGAAGGTCGGAGTCAATGTTGATTTTACAAACAGCCATTGTTGCAGACTGGCGAAGCATTTCCTCGGGGATACCGATAGCGTCGTCAAGTGCACCGCCGAACTTGTTGATTGTTTCAACAAACTCGGGAACAACGGAACTTGCGCCGTGAAGAACGATGGGGAAGTTGGGAAGGCGCTGACCAACTTCTTCAAGAATATCAAAGCGGAGCTGGGGCTTCTGGCCGGGCTTGAACTTGTATGCGCCGTGGCTTGTACCGATAGCGATGGCAAGTGAGTCAACGCCTGTTCTTTCTACGAAATCCTGAACCTGCTCGGGCTTTGTGAAGGAAGCATCCTCAGCGCTTACGTTAACGTCGTCCTCGATGCCTGCAAGCTGACCGAGCTCACCCTCTACAACAACACCGTGAGCGTGTGCATACTCAACAACCTTCTTTGTGAGTGCAACGTTCTCTTCGTAGGGGAAGTGAGAACCGTCGCTCATAACTGATGTGAAGCCGCCGTCAATGCAGCTCTTGCAGGTTTCGAAATCTGGGCCGTGGTCGAGGTGGAGAGCAATCGGAAGACCTGAAGTCTCGCTTGCTGCCTCAACAAGCTTTACGAGGTATGCGTGGTTAGCATACTTACGAGCGCCTGCAGAAACCTGAAGGATGAGGGGAGCGTTGAGCTTTTCGCCTGCCTGAACGATACCCTGGATGATTTCCATGTTGTTAACGTTGAAAGCACCGACAGCGTAGCCGCCCTTATAAGCGTCTTCGAACATCTTTTTTGTTGTTACAAGTGCCATTAGATTCACTCCTGTTT
>JAZSOM010000011.1:0-17734 GCA_045536955.1 Acutalibacteraceae bacterium | reverse complement strand
GCAACAGAGTTACCTCAAGGTTGCCGACAACACCGGTGCGAAAGAGCTTATGTGCATTCGCGTACTCGGCGGTTCAGGCAGGAGGTATGCCAATATCGGTGACGTCGTAGTTGCTTCAGTTAAGAAAGCAGCTCCCGGCGGTGTCGTAAAAAAAGGCGAAGTTGTAAAAGCGGTAGTTGTTCGTACCGCTAGCGGCGTACGTCGTGAAGACGGAACATATATCCGTTTCGACGAGAATGCAGCCGTTATAATCAGAGAAGACAAAAATCCCAAAGGCACACGTATCTTTGGACCGGTAGCAAGAGAACTCCGTGAAAAGGATTTCACAAAGATTCTCTCACTTGCTCCCGAAGTGCTTTAATAGGGAGGAGAACGACATGAATAATAAAGTTCACGTTAAAACAGGCGACGAAGTTATCGTTATCAACGGTAAATATCGTGGTGTAAAAGGTAAGGTGCTTGAGGTATCTCCCAAAGAGGGTAAGGTTATCGTTGAAGGCGTCAATATCGTAACAAAGCACGTTAAACCCCGTAAGGCTGGCGAACAGGGCGGTCTTATCAAGGCTGAAAGTGCTCTCTATGCTGACAAAGTTCAGCTTATCTGCCCCAAATGTGGTCGTCCCACAAGAACAGGCAGCAAAATCAATGCTAAGGGCGAAAAAGTCCGCACTTGCAAAAAGAGCGACTGCTTAGCAGAAATTAAATAAGAGGGAGGAAACATGACATGGCAGCAAGATTAAAAGAGTTCTATACAAACGAAGTTGCACCTGCAATGATGAAAAAGTTTGAATACAAAAGTGTTATGCAGATCCCGAAGCTTGATAAAATCGTAATCAACGTTGGTTGCGGCGAAGCAAGAGAAAACCCCAAAGTTATCGATGCTATCGTTTCAGATATCAAGCAGATTACAGGTCAGACACCCATCCGTTGTAAAGCAAAGAAATCAGTTGCTAACTTCAAACTTCGTGAGGGTATGACAATCGGTGTTAAAGTAACACTTCGTGGAGACAGAATGTATGAATTCCTTGACAGATTCTTCAATCTCGCTCTCCCCAGAGTAAGAGACTTCAGAGGCATCAATCCTGATTCTTTCGATGGCCGTGGTAACTACTCAATGGGTATCAAGGAACAGCTTATTTTCCCTGAAATCGATTACGATAAAATCGACAAAGTTCGCGGTATGGACATCTGCTTTGTTACTACCGCAAATACAGACGAAGAAGCTCGCGAGCTGCTCACACTTATGGGCGCTCCGTTCGCAAAGTAAGGAGGGAATACTGTGGCTAAGACATCAATGAAGGTTAAGCAGGCTAGACCCGCTAAGTATTCAACCAGACAGTACAACAGATGCAAGATCTGCGGTAGACCCCACGCCTATCTTCGTAAGTACGGCGTATGCCGCATCTGCTTCAGGGAGTTGGCACACGACGGCCAGATTCCCGGCGTAAAGAAAGCAAGCTGGTAAGAGCAATTGCAAAGCAGGTAACGCTATGCAAATCACTGATTCAATCGCTGTTATGCTTACGAGAATCCGTAACGCTAATTCCGCTAAGCATGACACAGTGAAAGTTCCCGCGTCCAACATGAAGAAGGCAATTGCTCAGATTCTTGTTGATGAGGGTTATATCAAAAGCTTTAAGGTTGAGGATGACGGAAAGCAGGGCATGATTGAAATCGCTCTCAAGTACGGTCCCAACAAGTCCCAGGTTATCACTGGACTGCGCAGAGTTTCCAAGCCCGGCCTGCGTATTTATACAAATTGTGAGGATATGCCTAAGGTTATGAAAGGCCTCGGTATCGCAATCCTCTCAACTTCTAAGGGTATTATGACTGACAGGGATGCACGCAAGGCCAACGTTGGCGGCGAAATCCTTGCATTCGTTTGGTAAGGAGGTGCTGCAAAATGTCAAGAATAGGCAGAATGCCCATCGCGGTTCCCGCAGGCGTTGACGTTACAATTGACGGCAGCACTGTTACTGTAAAGGGTCCCAAGGGTACTCTTACAAGAACCGTACATTCAAACATCAAGGTTGAGCTTGATAACGGTGTTATCAATGTAACTCGCCCTGATGATTCAAAGCTCAACAGATCACTTCACGGTCTTACCCGTACACTTATCGCAAACATGGTTACAGGCGTTAACGAGTCCTACAAGAAGGAGCTTGACGTTAACGGTGTTGGTTACCGTGTTGAGGTTAAGGGAAAAGATCTCAGCATGAAGCTCGGCTACTCACACGATGTTGTTATGACTCCTCCCGAGGGCATAACAGTTGAGTGCCCTTCAGCTAACAAGATCGTTATTTCCGGTCCCGATAAGCAGAAGGTTGGCCAGTTTGCTGCGGAAGTTCGCGAGAAGCGTCCCCCCGAGCCTTACAAGGGTAAGGGCATCAAGTATGTTGATGAAGTTGTCCGCCGCAAAGAAGGTAAAGCCGGTAAGGGTAAATAAGATTGAAGGAGTTGAAACGAAATGGTTAAAAGGCCTGAAACAAGAAAGGCAAGAGACGCACGTCACGCAAGAGTGCGTAAGAAAATCTCCGGCACACCGGAGTGCCCCCGTCTCAGCGTATTCCGCTCCCTTCAGCATATCTATGCTCAGCTCATCGATGATGTTAACGGCGTAACACTCGCTGCAGCTTCATCAGTTGAGAAGGATTTCGCAGAGTATGGCGGAAACAAGACCGCTTCCCGTAAGGTTGGCGAGATGCTCGCAAAACGTGCAACTGAAAAAGGCATCGAATGCTGTGTCTTTGACAGAGGCGGTTATATCTACCACGGCCGTGTTCAGGAACTGGCCGAAGGCGCCCGTGAGGGTGGCCTCAAGTTCTGAGTAAGGAGGGTAAAACTTTGGCTAAAATTGACGCATCGGCATTAGAACTCACAGAACGTGTAGTTACTATTAACCGTGTTTCCAAAACAGTTAAGGGCGGTCGTATCTTCAAGTTTGCTGCTCTTGTCGTCGTAGGCGACGGCAACGGCCTTGTAGGCTTCGGTCTCGGCAAATCAGGTGAAGTTCCGGACGCTATCCGTAAGGGCATCGAGGATGCTAAAAAGAACCTCTTCAGAGTTTCTCTTAAGGGTACAACAATCCCCCATGAGGTTCTCGGTAAGTTTGGCGCAGGCGTTGTTCTGCTCAAGCCCGCAGCACCCGGTACCGGTGTTATCGCCGGCGGCCCCGTTCGTGCAGTTGTTGAAACAGTAGGAATCAAGGACATCCGTACCAAGGCTCTTCGTTCCAACAATCCCTGCAACGTAGTAAGAGCTACTATCGACGGTCTCAAGCAGCTTCGTACAATCGAAGAGGTTTCTGCAATCCGCGGTAAGTCAGCTTCAGAAATTCTTGGTTAAGGAGGGTGGAACAAATGGCAGATATTAAGGTCAAGCTCGTAAAAAGTCTGATCGGTTCAAACAAGAGCCAGATTGCCACCGCTCACGCACTCGGTCTCAAGAAGATCGGCGATGAAAAGGTTCAGCCCGATAATGCAGCTACTCAGGGCAAGGTTAAGAAGATCGTTCACCTTGTCCAGGTAAGCGAAGCATAAGCAAGGAGGTGCTTGAGAATGAAATTACATGAACTTTCACCGGCACCCGGTTCCACAGCGGAACGTAAGCGTATCGGTAGAGGTCCCGCTTCCGGTCAGGGTAAGACCGCCGGTAAGGGTCACAAAGGTCAGAAGGCTCGTGCCGGCAGAGGTATGAGAGCCGGTTTTGAAGGTGGCCAGATGCCCCTTCAGAGACGAATCCCCAAGAGAGGTTTCGTCAACATTTTTGCTAAAGAGATCGCAATCGTTAATCTTTCCGCAATCGACGAGAAGTTTGAAGACGGCGCAGTAGTCGACGTTGAAGCTCTCATCAATGCAGGCCTCGTTAAGAAGTCTCTTGATGGCGTAAAGGTTCTTGGTAACGGCGAGATCAGTAAGAAGCTCACCGTAAAGGTCAATGCTTTTTCTGAGTCTGCTAAGGCTAAAATTGAGGCCGCAGGCGGAAAGGCTGAGGTGATCTGAGGTGCTGCAGACAATAATCAACGCGTGGAAGATTGCCGACCTGCGTAAAAAGATACTGTTCACAGCCCTCATCATCTTTATATTCAGACTCGGTGCAGCAATTCCTGTTCCTTTTACAAACATCATTATTGAAGCAGATTCATGGCTCAGCCCCACAAAGGGTATTCTTGATAATGCCGCTGAGGGTACATTCATGACATACCTCAATATGATGGCCGGTGATGCTTTTGCGTACGGTACGATCTTCGCTATGTCGATCACACCCTACATCAACGCATCAATCATTATGCAGCTTCTTACAGTTGCCATTCCTCCCCTTGAGAGACTTTCCAAGGAAGGTGAAGAGGGCCGCAAGAAGATTGCATCTATCACAAGATTTGTTACAGTCGGTCTCGGTCTTATGCAGTCCACTGCTTACTATTTCTATCTCAGAAATCAGAATAAGCTGCTGGAGTATGATGGCTTCTCTGAAGTTTTGCAGGCACTTACAATCATTATGTGCCTCACAGCAGGTACTGCATTTATTATGTGGCTCGGCGAGCAGATTAACAACAAGGGTATCGGTAACGGTATTTCTATGATTCTCTTTGCCGGCATCCTGTCACGTATTCCCACAATGGTATTTATGGTTGCTAATTACATCACAATTGCTAATAACAGCCATGATACAAATAAAGCATACTATGCTTACTATGCACTTGTTCCGCTTGTTGCCGTTATGGCTCTTCTGATGATTGCTTTCATCGTTTGGATGGATAACGCCGAAAGACGTATTCCCGTTCAGTATGCAAAGCGTGTTGTCGGCAGAAAAATGTATGGCGGTCAGAGCACACATATCCCGATGAAAGTTAATATGTCAGGTGTTATGCCCGTCATCTTCGCTTCATCAATTCTCTCGCTTCCTCCCACAATTAAAATGTTCATTGATGTGGATGACGGAAGCTTCTGGGGTAAGTTCTTCAGCATATTTGAAGCAACACATCCCGTTTATGTTGTTATGTATTTCGTTATGATTATCTTCTTTGCATACTTCTATGCACAGATTCAGTACAATCCCATCGAAATGGCAAACAACATCCGTAAGAACAGCGGTGCTATTCCGGGTATCCGTCCCGGTAAGCCCACATCGGATTATATTGCAAAGATTCTTTCAAGACTCACCCTTCTCGGTGCTCTTCTTCTCAGCGTTGTTGCTCTCTTGCCGACAATTGTCAGCCAGGTTGCTACAATTTGCCTCAAAGAGTTCGGCGGAGTTGAAGAGGGCCTCAACATCACTCTCGGCGGTACATCAATCATCATTATGGTCGGTGTCGCACTTGAAACTGTCAAGCAGCTTGAGAGCCAGATGATGATGCGTCACTACAAGGGCTTCCTTGATTAAGGCATAGGCCGGAAAGGACAACGTTATGAAACTTATTCTTCTCGGCGCTCCGGGCGCAGGCAAAGGCACACAGGCTGAGGTTATCAGCGATAAGCTTTCAATCCCTGCGATTTCAACCGGCAATATCATCCGCGAAGCCCTTGCCAACGGCACAGAGATGGGCCTTAAGGCAAAGTCATTCATCGATGCAGGCAAGCTCGTTCCCGATGAGGTCGTTATCGGCATCATCAAAGAGCGCCTTGCTAAGGATGACTGTGCTAACGGTTTCATCCTTGACGGCTTCCCCAGAACAATTCCTCAGGCTGAGGCACTTGACTCAATGGGTGTTATCATTGACCGTGTCATCAGCATTGAGGTGGCTGATGAGGACATCGCTCGCAGAATGTCCGGCAGACGCGTCTGCAAGGGCTGCGGTTCCTCTTACCACCTCGAATATAAGAAGCCTGCTGTTGAAGGCATCTGTAATGCCTGCGGCGGCGAGCTGATTCAGCGCAAAGACGATCACCCCGATACGGTTCTTGACAGACTCAAGGTTTACCACGAGCAGACAGAGCCGCTCAAGGGTTACTATGAGAAGAAAGGTATTCTTCGCATAGTTGAAGGCCAGGAGGAGGTTGCTGATACAACAGCACTCACCCTCAAGGCAATGGAGGATTAAGCATGATAGTGCTGAAAACCAATCGGGAGCTGGCTCTCATGCGTGAGGCTTGCCGAATCTCGGCTGGGGCATTAAGAGTGGCAGGCGAAGCGGTTCAGCCCGGCGTAACAACCGAAGAGATTGACCGCATAGCTTACGAATATATAATTAAGCAGGGCGCAAAACCCAACTTCCTTAATTATAACGGCTATCCTGCCACCGCATGCATTTCCATAAACGACGAGGTCATTCACGGAATTCCGAGCAAAAAGCGTGTTATCAAGGAAGGCGACATTGTCAGCATCGACCTTGGCGCAGTGCTGGACGGTTACAACGGCGATAACGCCGCCACTTTCGCAGCGGGCAAAATAAGCCCTGAAGCGGAGCGGCTGATCAACACCACCAGAGAGAGCCTTTACGAAGGCATCAAGGCGGCTGTTGCAGGCGGCAGAATCGGCAACATTTCAAATGCCGTTCAGACCTATTGTGAGGAAAGAGGTTTCTCGGTTGTCCGCGATTTTGTCGGACACGGTATAGGAACCAAACTCCACGAAGACCCAAGCGTACCGAACTACGGCACACCCGGACGAGGTGTGCGCCTGTTACCGGGCATGACTCTGGCCATTGAACCCATGATTAATGCGGGTGGCTACGAAGTCAGACAACTTTCAGACGGATGGACTATCAAGACAAAAGACGGTAGCTTGTCCGCACATTTTGAGCACACCGTTGCAATAACTAACGATGGACCGAAGATACTCACAGTTGAATGAGGTGACGGACGTATGGAGCTCAGAAAAGGAAGCGTTGTCCGCTCAAAAGCGGGACGTGACAAAGATAAGTTGATGGCAGTTATCGGCACGGACTCAAATATGTTGTTGCTGTGCGACGGTAAAGAGCGGAGGCTCGAAAAGCCCAAACGCAAAAATCCGTTACACGTGGCACCGACAAGGACCGTGCTAGACGACAGTGCGATGGCAACCAATCGCAGTTTAAGAAGAGCGCTGGCTGAACAAAACAGTCAGCTGACCTGAACTCATGGAGGTAAAGTTATGTCAAAGCAGGATATGATAGAAGTTGAAGGTACAGTAATCGAAGCGCTGCCTAATGCAACCTTTCAGGTTGAGCTTGAGAACGGACACAGACTGTTGGCTCATATCTCAGGTAAACTGAGAATGAACTACATCCGTATCCTTCCCGGCGATAAAGTTACGGTTGAAATGTCACCGTATGACCTCACAAAGGGCCGCATTACGTGGCGAACAAAATAAGCACAGCGTATTATCAAGGAGGTATTCCTAATGAAAGTCAGACCTTCTGTAAAGAAAATTTGCGAGAAGTGCAAGATCATTAAGCGTAAGGGTAAGATCATGGTAATCTGTGAAAACCCGAAGCACAAGCAGCGTCAGGGTTAATTGACGCAAACCATTAACGGAGGTGCAACTGTAAAATGGCACGTATATCAGGTGTCGACCTGCCCAGAGATAAGAGAGTCGAAATCGGCCTCAGATACATCTATGGCATAGGTCCCAAGACCGCAAGCGATATTATTGCGGCTACCGGTATTAATCCCGACACGAGAGTTAAGGATCTCACAGAAGATGAGGTTTCCAAGCTCCGTGAGTATATCGACCGTAACGTCAAGGTCGAAGGCGATCTCAGAAGAGAAACAGCATTCGATATCAAGAGACTCATCGAAATCGGCTGCTATCGCGGCGTTCGTCATCGTAAGAGCCTTCCCGTAAGAGGCCAGCGCTCCAAGACAAACGCTCGTACCCGTAAGGGCCCGAAGAAGACGATCGCTAACAAGAAAAAGTAAGTGAAGGAGGAATAAGAAATGGCAAAAGCTAATGTTAAGAAAGCCGGCGCAACACGCAGACGCCGTGAGCGCAAGAACATCGAGCGTGGTGCTGCTCATATCCAATCCACCTTCAACAACACTATCGTAACTATTACTGATACACAGGGTAACGCTGTATCATGGGCAAGCGCAGGCGAGATGGGCTTCAGAGGTTCAAGAAAGTCCACTCCTTTCGCAGCACAGACCGCTGCTGAAACAGCTGCAAAGGCTGCTATGGAGCACGGTATGAAGTATGTTGAAGTTTACGTTAAGGGTCCCGGCGCAGGCCGTGAGGCTGCTATCAGAGCTCTTCAGACAGCAGGTCTTGAAGTCAGCATGATTAAGGACGTAACTCCCATTCCTCACAATGGCTGCCGTCCCCCCAAGAGAAGGCGCGTATAACCTTATTTTTCAGGAGGTGTAATTACTATGGCAAGATATACAGGTGCGGTTTGTAAGCTTTGCCGCCGCGAGGGAAAGAAGCTTTTCCTCAAGGGTGCAAGATGCTACACAGGCAAGTGTGCTTTCGAGCGTCGTCAGTATGCTCCCGGTCAGCACGGCCAGAGCCGCAAGAAGACTTCCGAGTACGGCGTTCAGCTTCGCGCAAAGCAGCAGGCTAAGCGTTACTACGGTATTCAGGAAGGTCAGTTCCACAAGTATTTCCTTATGGCTGAGCGCCGTCAGGGCGTTACAGGTGAGAACCTGCTCAGAATCTGCGAAAGCCGTCTTGATAACATCGTTTATCTTCTCGGTTGGGCAAATTCCCGTGCAGAGGCAAGACAGCTTGTAACTCACGGCCATTTCACAGTCAACGGCAAGAAGGTTGATATTCCCTCATACCTTACAAAGGCCGGTGACGAGGTTGCTATCAGGGCTAAGAGCAAGGACAGCGACAAGTTTAAGGCTCTTCTTGAGTCCGACGGTCGTCCTGTTCCCCAGTGGCTCGACCTCAATGCAGAAGCTGCAACTGCAAAGATTGTAGCTCTTCCCGATCGTGAGCAGATTGCTACTCCCGTTGAAGAGCATCTCATCGTTGAGTTCTACTCGAAATAATGTTTTTGAGTTTCTGCCTTATTTACTCAATTTAACAAGGAGGGTTTTGAATGATAGGAATCGAGAAGCCCACAATCGAAACTGCCGAATTCAGCGCAAGTGGAGATTACGGAAAATTTGTTCTTGAACCGCTGGAGCGTGGCTACGGCACAACTCTCGGCAACAGTCTCAGAAGAGTTCTGCTTTCCTCTCTCCCCGGTTACGCAATCACATCAGTTAAGATTGACGGTGTATTCCACGAGTTTTCAACAATCAAGGGCGTCAAGGAAGACGTTACCGAGATCGTACTCAATCTTAAGAGTGTAATCCTCAAGATCCACGGCGACGGCCCCAAAACAATGTACATCGATGCTTCCGGTGCAGGTGTTGTCACAGCAGGCGACATCAGCACAGACAGCGAGGTTGAAATTATCAACCCGGAGCTCCCGATCGCAACACTCGATGCAGATGCTCACCTGAGCATGGAACTTACCTGCGACAAGGGTCGCGGTTACGTTTCGGCAGAGCGTAATAAGTCGATCCTTCAGCCCGTAATCGGTGTTATTGCAATTGACTCAATTTATACACCTGTTCTTAAGGTGAACTACACGGTAGAGAACACACGTGTCGGTCAGATTACTGACTATGACAAGCTTACGCTTGAAGTGTGGACAGACGGCACAATCAATGCTAAGGAAGCCGTTTCTCTCGGTGCCAAGATCCTCAACGAGCATCTCAGTCTCTTCGGAGATTTGTCAGACGAGGCATTTGACACAGAGGTTATGGTCGTTAAGGACGACAACGTAATGGAAAAAGTCCTGGAGATGACCATTGAGGAACTTGACCTCTCCGTTCGCTCTTTCAACTGCTTGAAGAGAGCCGGAATCAACAAGGTTGAAGACCTTATCAATAAGTCCGAAGAGGATATGATGAAGGTTCGTAACCTTGGCAAGAAGTCTCTTGACGAAGTTGTTGCAAAGCTCAGATCTCTTGGCTTTGACCTTCGCAAGGACGAAGAATAATTAACCACAACTATCAGCCTTTATTTATCGGCAAAGGAGTGATTTTAATACCCGGTACCAGAAAGCTCGGCAGAGCCAGCGAGCATCGTATGGCAATGCTTCGTGCAATGGTTACTTACCTCTTGGAGAACGGTAAGATCGAAACTACCGTTACAAGAGCTAAGGAAGTCCGTTCATTAACGGAAAAAATGATCACCGTCGCAAAGGACAACACTCTCGCTGCAAAGCGTCAGGCTCTTGCTTTTGTTACAAAGGAAGACGTTGTCAAAAAGCTTTTCGACGAAATCGCCCCCAAGTACAAGGATGTTAACGGTGGTTATTGCCGTATCATCAAGACCGGTCCCCGCCGCGGTGACGCAGCTGAGATGTGCATCATCGAGCTCGTTGGCGACGAAGCTCCGGTTGAAGAGAAGAAGTCAAAGAAAGCTTCAAAGTAAGTTTTCAACCTGATTCTTAACATCTGTTTATTTGATACGCCCTGTCATTCGGCAGGGCGTATCTTTTTTACAAAAAAAGAATAGTACCGAAAACCTTGACGGCTTCGGTACTATTCTTTTTCAAATTTAATAATGTCGCTGACCTCACAGTCTAATGCGTAACAAAGTGCATCGAGTGTGGTTGTGTTGATAGCCTCGCCTTTTTTCATTCTGTGCAATGTGTTGGCTGAAAAGCCTTGCTTGAATATAAGGTTATATTCGGTTATTCCTTTTTTCAGAAGTGTTTCGTAAAACGGAGCATAACTTATCATTTGTAATTCACCATACATTTTATTTACGGTAGTTGCATAAAATTGTCAGATACGTTTAATGTAATGGTAACATATTCAACTTCTTGACAATACTCAATATATTGAGTATAATTAGTGCAGATACCGAAGATAATTGCCGAAAGAAGCAGGTGACAGCAGTTGTATAACTTTGAGGAGTATGAGCAGATTGATAAATCAGTTTATGAATATTTTGCGTTGAGTGCAACCGGATATTCTGATAAAACAGCAATATCATATTACGGCAAGACTTTTACATATAATGAAATGATGAAACGTATAGATGAGTTTGCGTCAGCGCTCAAGTCCTTCGGTGTGGGTAAAAACGATGTTGTGGCTTCGTCTTTGCCCGGTATGCCTGAGGGTGTGTTTCTGATTTATGCAATCAATAAAATTGGTGCTTGTTACTGCGCTTTTGATTGTCGCTCTAAAAGTGATGAAATAAAGGAAATGATGAATACTTTTTCGCCGAAGCTCTGCTTTGTTCCCGATTTTCAGGTTAAGGAGTTTCGCGATGTGCACAACAATACGGTTGTTCATATCAGCCCTGTTCACTGCATCGGCGGATTAATGAAGTTTAGTGAAGCGTGGGCAAATTTTTTTCGTGGAAGAACATTTTTTTATCATAAGCATAAGAATTTGATATCTTATGAAAAATTTATCAGCGCTTCTTACTGCGAAGACATCAATTTTGAACACAGTGATAATAATGAATTCGGGTACTTTTATACAAGCGGTACGACCTACGGCAGAAAAAGCGTAATACTTTCAAACGAAAATATAAATGCCGCGGCAATTCAACAGAAAAAAGCTCTTGGATTAATAAAGCCGGGCGACAGCATCCTTAATATAATGCCGCTTTTTACCTGTTACAGCGTAACCCTTGGCATGCATCTTCCGCTTGTAAACGGTGTAAGCGTAAGTCTTGTACCTTTAGTAAATACTAAAAAATTTAAAAATCTTATTTTAAAACACAAACCGAATTACATAATTACTGTGCCGGCGCATTGGGAGTATTTTATTAAAGAGGATTTTGACGGCTGCGATCTGTCGTTTCTCAAAGAGGTTGTTATTGGCGGAGATATAATTGATTCGGGTTACAGAAAAAGCCTTGACAGGATATTTGAAACCGTAGGAACTAAAATTACTGTCGGATACGGTCTTACGGAAACTGCATCTTCGGCAACAATGGGAAGATCAAAGGACATCCCCGAGGGAAGTGTAGGTTTTGCGATTGCTAATACAGATGTAAGAATTTATAACAGTCAAAGCGATGCATTTATGCCCTGCGGTGGACAAGGTGAGATTTGCATAAGCGGACCAACGGTATGTAAAGGCTACTATAAAGACAGGGAAATGACCGAAAAACTGCTTAAGGAGCATAACGGCAGGGTATGGCTTCACAGCGGAGATATGGGTTATATCGACGAAAACGGAGCTTTGTTCTTTTGTGAACGAATCAAAAGAATGTACGTGCGCTTTGACGGCTCAAAAATATCACCATATTCAATTGAACAGGCAATTTTGAAGTGCCCCGTCGTGAAACGATGTCTTGTTGTTGCAATTGCTGACGTGGAGCATTCACACGGCAAATGCGCAAAGGCCTTTGTTGTTTTGCAGGAAGGTTACAAAAAGGATACGGCAAATAAAATGTTGGAGAGTTTTATCAAAAGCAATCTCGATGAACATATGGTGCCAAAGGAGATTGAATTTGTTGAAAAACTGCCGTATACCAAAAACGGTAAGCTTGATTACTTCGGAGCGGTAAAATAAGTGTTTTGGAGAGTTATATAAATTATGACGCTTAAAATTAACAGGCGTTTCGTTCTCAGGTGTAGTGGTCAAGGCGAGAACAGAATAATCAAATAATTTACGCGGAAAAGGGACTGTTTGTCCTGTTCGACAGAATAATTTGATTGTTGACATTTTTTTGCGATATGATATAATCAAGAAAAAGATAAAAGGAGAGAAAATATATGAATTGTGGCGTATGTGGCGCTCAGAATTATGATGACGCACCGTTTTGTCATTACTGCGGTTCCGAATTGCAGGCACAGCAACAGCAACAGCAGCCTGCTTATCAGGAACAACCTGCTTATCAGGAACAGCCTGCTTACCAGGAACCTGTTTATCAGGAACCTGCTTATCAGCAGAGCTATTCTTATGCTCCGCCGGCACCTCAGAAAAACTCGAACACATCATCACTTCTTTCGATGATTTTCGGTATTGTTTCGTTCGCTATGGGTATGTTACCCCTTGGCGTTGCAGCAATTATCCTCGGCAAAAAGGCACAGAAGGCTGCTAAAGCAGAAGGCACAACAGACAATAAGGCAAAGATCGGTGTTATCTTCGGCATACTCGGTGTTGTAGGCTGGGCTTTAGCTATAGCTGCTCTAATTTGTTACTACGTATTTGTTATTGGTCTTGTTGCTTTCGGCAGTATGTATTAATTATTGCCGGTTAAAGTGAAATATATCGGATGAAGATGCTTTGCGTTTTCATCCGATTTTTTTGTTCGTACGTTGATATAAATGGCAAAAATTCTCCGCGTAAATACAGGCGGTTATGCTAAAGTGCCGAAAATGCAAAAAATCGCTTTACTTTAGCGAACTAATATGGTAAAATGCTAACACACTAAAGAATTTGAAAGGACGTATACATTATGAAAAAGTTTATAGCACTTCTTCTTGCACTTTCAATGGTATTCTGTTTCGCAGCTTGCGGTGGCCAGACAGGTTCCGAAGGCGGCGCAGAAGGCAACACAAACGCTGCGAGTGATCTCGCTTACGTAAAGGAAAAGGGCACACTTGTAGTAGGTATCACAGATTATCCTCCCATGAACTATCAGGAAAACGGCAAATGGGTCGGCTTCGATACAGAGCTTACTTACGCTTTTGCTGAGAAGCTTGGCGTTGAGGTTGAGTTTGTTGTTCTTGCTGACTGGGGTAAGAAGTTTATTGAGCTCAGCTCAAAGTCAGTTGACTGCGTATGGAACGGTATGACAATTACTGATGAAGCTCTCAAGAATGCTTCTGTTTCTGATGTTTACCTTCAGAACTCACAGGTTGTAGTTGTTGCTGCTGACCAGGCTGCAAAGCTTAACAGTGTAGATGCACTCAAGGATCTTGAGTTTGCAGTAGAAGAAGGTTCGGCAGGTCAGTCTGCAGCTGAAGAAAACAATCTTAAGACTGTTCCCGTAAAGGATATGGCTGCTGCACTTCTTGAGGTTAAGAGCGGCTCTTGCGACGGCTGCATCATCGACAAGACAATGGCTGATGCAACAATCGGCGCAGGTAAGAGCTATGCTAACCTTGCAGTTGCTCTCACTCTCAGCACAGAAGAGTTCGGTATTGCTTTCAGAAAGGGTTCAGACATTACTGCTGAGCTCAACGCATTCCTTAAGGAGTATAAGGAGAGCGGCGAATTTGCAAAGCTTGCTCAAAAGTACGAGGTAAATATCGAGGAATAATTATTTCTCATAAAAGCTTATAAAAACAAAAGGCAGGAAGTCATCTGGCTCCCTGCCTTTAAGATGTGTTTTGCTATGTAAAGAAAGGTTCAGCTTTTTATGTTTTGGACGGTAACGACAACATTGTTGGAGGGCTTTGCAGAGACCCTCAAGCTTTTTGCATTGACTTTGGCTTTTTCTTTGCCGCTCGGTCTGATTATAAGCTTCGGCTCAATGAGCAAGCTCAGACCGATAAAATGGTTGGTGCGTACGTTTGTATGGATTATCAGAGGCACACCGCTGATGCTCCAGCTTATAGTTATATATTACGGTCCGGGTCTGATTTCGGGATGGGCTCAGAATATGATAACGGAAACCGGAACAGCTAACTCTATTGTTATGTGGTTAACCGAATGGTCGGTTTTAGACCGTTTTGTTGCCGCTTTGCTCGCTTTCGTAATCAACTATGCATGCTATTTCTCCGAAATTTACCGTGGCGGTATAGAAAGCATTTCCAAAGGGCAGTATGAAGCCTGTCAGGTGCTTGGTATGTCAAAGTCGCAGGCTTTTGTTCACGTTGTATTCCTTCAGGTTGTCAAGCGTATAATTCCGCCTATGAGTAATGAAATTATCACGCTTGTAAAAGATACTTCGCTTGCCCGTATTATTTCTGTTTATGAGATTATCTGGAGCGGCGAATCGTTTATGAAGAGTGACGGTCTGCTTTGGCCGCTGTTCTATACAGGTGCGTTTTATCTTGTCACCTGCGGTCTGCTTACAATCATATTCAACAAGATTGAAAAGAAAATGGATTATTTCAGGAGTTAAGCTATGGCAATACTTGAAGTTACAAACCTTAAAAAGAGTTTCGGCAAAACTGAAGTGCTCAAAGATATTTCTTTTACACTTGAAAAGGGACAGGTTTTGTCTATCATCGGCTCTTCAGGCAGCGGTAAGACAACATTGTTGCGTTGTATCAACTCTCTGGAAACGGCCAATTCGGGCAAGATAGTTGTTGACAACGGTGTGATTTTTGATTCCGCAAGCAAGGTTAAGCTGACCAAAGAGCAGAAGAGAATCAATCAGCTCAACGTCGGACTTGTTTTTCAGCAGTTCCACCTTTTTCCGCAGCACAACGTTTTGCGCAATGTAACACTTGCTCCTTCTCTTCTTAAAAGCGGTACACCCGAAGAAATTGAGAAATCTGCTCTTGAAATCATCAAGAGTGTCGGTCTTGAGGAAAAGATTGATTTCTATCCATGCCAGCTTTCGGGCGGTCAGCAGCAGCGTGTTGCGATTGCGCGCGCACTTGCTCTCAATCCGAAAATCCTTTTCTTCGATGAACCTACCTCTGCACTCGACCCCGAACTTACGCAGGAAGTTCTCAATGTAATCAGAGAGCTGAAGGACAGGGGTTGGACAATGGTTATCGTTACCCACGAGATGGAATTTGCCAGAAACGTTTCCGATAAGGTTATCTTTATGGCGGATGGTGTTATAATTGAAGAGGGTACACCCGAAGAAGTTCTTGTAAACCCGAAATCAGAAAGAACAAAGGCCTTCCTCAATAAGTTAGGCTGATTTACATTAAGAATGATTTTGTGCACACTTTACCTCGCGTTCAGGCAGCTGATGCCTATGTAGAGCGAAAGTGTGCATTTTTTCTGTTTATGAACAAATTAAGTTCCGGCGCCTGAAAGTGAAGAAAAATGCAAGAATAAAGCAAAAAACTTTACAAAACAGGCAAAAAATGTCTTGACAATGCTTGAAATATGCTTTATAATACCAAATTACAATTAAAATGGATTTATAGTGGTTTAATAGCGACTTCACTAAAATCCACGATTTTTGGTTGTGCAATATAGCTAAAAATCGTAGCGAATTCCGGTCAAATTTCTAACTGCGATATAGAAAAAGAATGGAGTGATTTGCCTATGGCAAAAGCAGCCAAAATGATCAAGCATGGCAAGATCGAAAGATTGAGCTATGGCAGGAACAATGAGGTTATGGGTATGCCCAACTTCATCGAGATCCAGAAGAATTCCTACAAATGGTTCCTTGAAAAGGGCATGAAAGAGGTATTCCGCGACATCGATGAAATCACCGATTACACAGGCAACCTTGTCCTCACTTTTGTCGACTTCCGTATGGAAGACAAGCCCAAGTACACAATTGCCGAGTGCAAGAAGCGTGACGCAAGCTACTCTGCACCCATGCGTGTAACTGCCCGTCTTTACAACAAGGAGACAGGCGAAATCAAAGAGAACGAGGTCTTTATGGGTGACTTCCCCATCATGACCGAGAGCGGCACATTCGTTATCAACGGTGCTGAGCGTGTTATCGTTTCACAGCTCGTACGTTCTCCCGGCGTATACTTCGATATCGACCACGATAAGGTCGGTAAGGAGCTTTACACAACACAGATCATTCCCAACAGAGGCGCATGGCTCGAGTTTGAGACAGACCAGAACGACCTCTACTACGTCAGAATTGACAAGAACAGAAAGATTTTTGTTACAACCTTCATCCGTGCTCTCTTCTGCGGAACTGAGCTTGGTGAGGGCACAAATCAGGATATTCTCGATATGTTCGGCGATGATGTCAGAATCAACGCAACACTCGAGAAGGACGAGAAGCAGAATGCAGCTGAGGCTCTTCTCGAAGTGTATCGCAAGCTTCGTCCGGGCGAGCCGCCTTCAATCGAGACAGCTCAGACTCACCTTGACAATCTCTTCTTCGATCCTCACCGCTACGACCTTTCACGCGTAGGCCGTTACAAGTACAACAAGAAACTTGCTATCTCCGACAGACTTGCAGGCTGCACAGCCGCTGATATGATCATCAGCGAGGCAACAGGCGAGATTCTTGCAGAGCCCGGCGAGTTTATCACAAAAGAAAAGGCATATGAGATTGAGCAGGCAGGTGTAAGCAAGGCTTACGTTGATCTTGATGGTCAGCGCATCTGCATCATCTCAAACGGTATGGTCGACATCGGCACATACTTCCCGCAGTTCACAAAGGAACAGCTCGAGGATGCCGCAATCAACGAGAAGGTCAGCTTCACAGCTCTCAAACCCATCGTTGACGCTGCTGCAGAAGAGGGTTGGTCCGACGAAGAGATTCTTGCAAAGCTTCTTGAGAATTGCGACAGCCTTATTCCCAAGCACATTGTCCGCGAGGATATCTTCGCATCCATCAACTATCTCAACTGCCTTGCAAACGGTCTGGGCAGCAAGGATGACATCGACCATCTCGGCAACAGACGTATCCGCTGCGTAGGTGAGCTGCTTCAGAATCAGTTCAGAATCGGCTTTACAAGAATGGAGAGAGTTGTCCGCGAGCGTATGTCAATCCAGGCTCAGGACAGCGATAAGCTCACTCCTCAGTCGCTTATCAGCATCCGTCCCGTTGTTGCGGCTATCAAAGAGTTCTTCGGCTCTTCACCGCTCTCACAGTTCATGGATCAGACCAACCCGCTTTCAGAGCTGACTCACAAGCGTCGTCTTTCAGCTCTCGGTCCCGGCGGTCTCTCTCGTGACCGTGCAGGTTTCGAAGTCCGTGACGTTCACTACAGCCACTACGGCCGTATGTGTCCCATCGAGACTCC
>JAZSOM010000040.1:0-3421 GCA_045536955.1 Acutalibacteraceae bacterium | reverse complement strand
CGTGCTTTTCGCTCCAAGCCTTTGCACCGCGAAGACCTGCTTCTTCTGAGCCTGTGCATACAACGCCGATTTCTGTGTTTTCAAGTTCAATGCCTTCATCCTTGAGAGCCTTGAGAATTGCAAGACCCATGTAGCAGCCTGAAAGGTTGTCGTTTGCACCGTCAACAACTCGCTTGCTGTTCCACATAAAGTAAAGACCGAACCAGAAGGGAGCAAATACAAGACCGACAAGACCGAGCTTTGTTGCAAGAGCAGGATTTGCGTTGAAAGCACCTGCAAGATTTGCAATAGCAATAGCGAGGGTGTAAATTGCACCGATAAAGCAAACGATCATGTGAATATCAAAGCCGAGATATGTAAACTTATACTTGAAGGGCCATTCCCATGCTGCGTCGGGGTGACCGTTGAAGATGATACGGCGCTTAACTTCACCTGTGGGCTTTTTGAAACCTGCAACGTTGTGGCCGGTTTTTTCCTTGAAGAGCTTGTCAACAGTCTTTTTGTAAAGACCGAACTGAAGAACACAGAGGGTAAGACCGAGAATGATGAAAATGATTGAAAGCACAGGCATAAAGAAATAGGATGCAAGTGCAAGGAAGCAGCAAGTCATTGTTAAGTAAATCCAGCCATAGAATGAGCCGGGATTCTCCTTGAAGGCTTCAACCTCTACCTTTTCGCAACCGAGGTCTTTCATAATCTGACCCATATATTCACAGGAAAGTTTTTCACCTTCAGAACCGGGGTCACGCTTGGGAAGATTTTTACAGATATGAGTGATTTCATCAATCATATACTGTGCGTACTTGTTTTTGTTGTCAATAATTTGTTTGAGATTCATACATATAACTCCTTTAAATTGATTTATGCATACAATAATATAACACAAAAGAAAGAGTTTTTGAAGAGTTTTTTTGATTTTTATCAAAGTTTATGGGGAAAAATGTAAATATTTTTAAAGAAAATACGCATTTTTCAAAAAAAGTTGATTCTTTAATGTTTTTTTAATGTTTGCCGGGTATCATATAGACACAATCCTACAAGGCAAGTAGGAAAAAAGAAAAATAATCAACATAATATATAAAATGAAAAGGAGGCATGAAATATGTCAAAGGAATTCAAGAAAGTATTAGGTCTGGTTTTAGCCGCAATATTGGTTTACGGAACAGCAACGTTTGCTTCGGCAGCATCAGCTCCGGCTAAGGTTAAAAATGTTGCAGTCACCACATTGGATGAAGATGAAATCAATCTGAAGTGGTCAAAGGTAAAAGGCGCAACCGGTTATCAGGTATATGTAAGAAGCGGCAGCAGCGGAAGCTGGAAGAAAGCTGAAACAACCACTAAGAACTATGCTGAGGTTGAAAATCTCAAGGATGCACACGTTTACTCAATCAGAGTAAGAGCCTACACAAAAAGCGGCGGAAAGGTGCTTTACGGCAGCTATTCATCAGTTCTGAAAGCTACAACAGACCCGGAAGAGCCAACAAATGTATCAATCGGTTCAACATCCAACAAGAAAGCAAAGATCAAATGGTCCGCAGTACCCGGTGCAGACGGCTACCGAGTGTACAAATACAATGCAACAGCTAAAAAGTGGGAGAAGGTTAAAACTCTCACAGGTACATCCTATAATGCGGCTGTTTCCGAAAAGGGTGGAGACAAATTCAGAGTAAGAGCTTATGTAGTATTTGACGGCAAAAGATTTTACGGCGACGCATCCGATACGGTTGTAAGCGGTTCGAAGACAATCGGCTACAGCAAAGCAAAGAGCATCGCTCTCAAGGATGCAGGTCTTAAAGAAAGCAGCATATTCGGTTATGAGGCTGAATATGACAAAGAAGGCAAACTCTATGTTTATGAAATCGAATTTGAAACAAATAAGTATGAATACGAATACACAATCAACGCCGCAAACGGAAAGATAGTAAAAAAAGACGTTGAAAGAAGATAAACAGCCAAATTTTTACCTTTCAAATAAATCTCTTCAAAACAATCTCCAAGAACAGAACCGTCCGCCAAAAAGCGGCGGTTTTGTTCGTTTTCGGCAACAAAAAAGGCAAAATAAAAAAAGTGAAAAAATTTGAAAAAAAGGCTTGACATATCTGTATGGCTGTGGTATTATATTCGAGCGTTGAGACGAGAGATAATCTCTCACACGTCGAGATGCTGGTGTAGCTCAGTTGGTAGAGCAGCTGATTTGTAATCAGCAGGTCGGGGGTTCGAGTCCGTCCACCAGCTCCAGTTTTTTTATATATGGGTAGGTTCCCGAGTGGCCAAAGGGAGCAGACTGTAAATCTGCCGTCAACGACTTCGATGGTTCGAATCCATCCCTGCCCACCAGAAATCCTCGTTCTTTGGAACGAGGATTTACTTTTTTCACTATTATTTCTTCACTCTTCACTAAAATTACATTCACAGCTTTGCCGTAATTTACAAATCCGCGATTATCATTAATCCCCCAAACGAACATTCCGAACCTTTTGCCGATTGGTTAAGCGTTCGGATTTTTTATATTGGTTCAATAAGTTGAATTTCTGAACCGATTATGATAAAATAAACCTAACACATAAGTTTTATCACTGCAAATAATATCAGGGAGGTCACTATGAACATTATACAGACAGTTATTTCTTATTTTGCAATAGCGGCAGCTTTTATTTCTTCAATTTTTTCGTGGGGGGAAGCGGCAATGATACCGTTTACAAATGATTACAAAATTCCCGACAGCATTCCCGAATACAGTGTGATTTCTACCGAAGAAAAAACCGATTGGAAGGCAAAATGGATTTGGGATAAGGAAAATCTTACGGAGAAAAATGTCTGGATGTGCTTTAATAAAAAGGTAACTCTTGATAAAATTCCCGAAGAACTTATTGCTCACATCTCAGCCGACTCGAAATATTGGCTTTACATAAACGGAGAAACCGTTATTTTTGAGGGAAGCGTGAAACGAGGCCCCGACAAAAACAGCGGCTATTATGACAGTATAGATATTGCGCCTTATCTCAAAGAGGGTGAAAACTCCATTTGTGCTCTGGCGTGGTACTGGGATAATGAAACAAGCTATTCCTATTGTAGCAGCGGACAGGGCGGATTCATTTTTGAAGCCATAGGCGAGGATATCACCATAGTTTCCGACAAAAGCTGGAAGGTAAAAAGAAACAGTGCCTATATTGACTCTTCTCTTTATCCTCCTAATTACAGACTTCCCGAATACAGTATTTATTTCGATGCAAGGGAAGATATGGGCGACTGGACAAGCGAAAGCTTTGACACCTCCTCATGGGAAAATGCAACGGAATATGCCGTCGGCGGTGAGGGTGCTTACGGCAAGCTTTACCCGAGAGGAATCCCCTTTTTAAAGGATTACGGTCTTAAAGATTACGAAAACTCAAAGGATTAAGTCGGATCGTAGCCATGTCGT
>JAZSOM010000045.1:0-5175 GCA_045536955.1 Acutalibacteraceae bacterium | reverse complement strand
ATTATGCTTATGAACGGCACATTGTGGACTCATCTTGCAGAGGTTGATGAACAGGCATCGGATATGTTCTCTCGGCTGGTAGAACAGATGAAAGTCAATGAGGGCATTACGGAACAACTGAAAGCAGACAACCAAATGGAGTGGGTTTCCCGTGTGAATAATATTGAAGCACGGGCAAGAGAGATTGTTAATCACGAGTTAATTTATTGTTGAGGTTATTGCTATGTTTAAAAATAGGAAACCTTGTGGCAATAGTTATCTCGAATGTAACCTACCTCCATTTCTGAAAAATTCTATAACAAAATTTGCAGATTCATTAGGACGTCATAATAAATTGCGTATTTCTGCACTTTTGTAATTAAGCTATAATTTGAATTGAGATTACTCGATGAAAATATCTAAATATACAACATAATATACTTCAGACGCAACAGATATATTGTTGCGCCTGATTGTTTCTTTTTATAATATTGTTATCTCTCTTGCGCTTCCTCTGTCACCACGGTTTGTTACATATTGCATCGTACCACCGGGCAGTATGCTTTCAAAAGCAAAATGCAGATGCCCTGCAAGCACAGCCTTAATCACAGGTTCACCGGTAACATATTCGTAAAATGCCTTTGAAGCTTCTGTGGGCTCTGCTATATCACCTTTGACCTCGGGGTGAACCTCTGAGTCAGAGCCAAGCAGGCATATTTCACCGTTCCAGAATTCATAACTCTTCTTATAAAGCTCATTTTCATATAGAGGAGCATGCATAAAAAGAATGATGGGATACCCTTTCTTTACTTCCTCTTTAAGCATTTCAAGCTGTTCATATTCCACCTGATGATAAGCGTCGTCTATTCCGACAAAGTTAACACCGCCGATGATATGAGAATTAAAGAATATATTAACAGGATATCCGCCGATTTCTTCCAAACTGTTAAGACGGTAAGCCATATCCTCTTTTACGCCGTCGTATTTTGCATATTCGTGATTGCCTGCAACGAAAAGAAACTTATCCCTCTTTAAAAAATCCTTTGCAAATTCAACGCAAGGCTTTGATATGTAGTCGATAAGATCTCCGGTATGAACAATCAGATCGCAATTCTTTTCACCGTACTTTATCAGCTTGTTGAGATTTCGTACACTTCTTTTCTCGTTTCGTTTTTTGCCCTGTCTTATCATATTCTCAGAGTCACTGTCACAATAAAATGGGAGATGTGAGTCTGTCATATGAAGAATTTTCAGCGGTTTTTCGAGACCTATTTTTATTGTGGTTTTCTTGATTTTCAGCATTGTATTCCTAAACCTCGCCTTCAGAACTGCTTGTATCAGAGTATTCCTTTAATTACTGCAGCCTGACCTGCTTTGAGGCTGAGCGATATTTTTTTATCCGTAACCGAAACATCGCCAATATACTCGTTTCCATCTGCCGTGATGTTATAAACACTTGCTTTTTTAAATTCGGCATCGGGGATATTCCATTCGCCGTCTTTTCCGCTTTCGGAATAGGCGACAAAAACTTTGTTATCTTCCGTTAATGGCAAGATAACATCGTTACCTTGTTTGAGAACAACACCGTTTTTAGTGATTGATTTTGTTTTGCCTGTGCTTTCAACACCATCCGAGAAACTGACAATATAGTTTCCGTCGTCTTCTTTATAGCTCAATCTCTTATAGCGGTTGAGATAAATATACGGAACATGGTGAGTGCAGAATTCTTTGATAAATAAAGGAACCCACACTTCCTTTTCAATACCGTTGTTCATCCAGATGTCTTCGCCGTGCATCGTGCCGTAGAAAACCGTTTTCAGGACAGCATCATTAAGATAACCGCTGAATTGCTCGGGTTGAACATTGATACAATCATCAATAGTCATACCTGACATCCACCAAACGGCAGGTATTCTGCCAAGAGTGTGCATAGGTGCATTTTTCCATTCGCCGACAGGCAAATCCTTTTCATACAGCCCGTAATACTTTCTTACGGGGTGATGGTCTGCATCGGCACGCAGCGGAAGTTCACGGTAAGTGTATTCGCTCGTAACATCAATACCAAGACTCATTACATAGTCAAGCATTTTATTGCGGGCTTCATTCTGCTGATCAACATCCGTGCGTGGAAACATATTTTCCGCAATGCAGAAGTTGTCAAGGTGAACCGTGCCTGCTTCTTTTACGGGAACCGCTTCGCAGAAATCATCAAAGATTTTTTTGAACAGTCCGCTTTCCCAATACTGCTTGTATGATGTTTTGTAAGCATCTCTGCCGTTGAAAATTTCAATTACCGCAGCAGTGCCGTCAGAGTGCTTAAGCACTGCACCCGCTTTTACAAATTCATTGTGGGTGGGACTTGCTTTATATGCATCGGCAACATTTCCGTGATAGCTGATTACCGTGTTGTATTTCTTTGCGTTTTCAACAAGCCACAAAAGGCTGTCTTTTGCAGTTGCATCGCAGTCACGCTTGAGGTAAGGGTTTATTACATTCATTTCGGGGTACAGGTCATCGTGCCCCAAACCCTGCCAACCGACAAGATAGATGATTTTCTCTATTCCCTGCGTGATGTTGTCAATTGACTTTATGATTTCAAGAGCCTGCTCGAAATTGATAAGCACCTCAGAAGTGTTATTCTCGTAATCAGGCTTTGCAAGAAACATTTTCATCCACAGTATTTTTGAATAATCATAGTTAAATTTTTGTTTGTTCATAAAATTGCTCCAGTCCCTTTATACAAGCTCGGATTCGTGATGTGTTTTTGAAATTCTCGGTGCTGCACCCGTGAGATGTAAAATATCACGGTATTCACCTTCATAATCAGCGAACAGACCTTCGGGAATTTGCGAAGTCCAGCCGTTTTCGTCAAATTCAGGATGCTTTATTCCCATAGCATAAAGCACGATAGCGGCAAGGTCACGAATGTTCATTTCTTCAATTTCAGTTTTGTTTATTTCTTTACCTGTTGCAGCAAAAGTTACATATTTTTCTTCATCTGTCCATCCGCCGTGACTGCCCTTGCAGTTTTCATCATTGGTACCGCCATGGTCGGCAATAACAACAAAAAGTGTATCTTCAAGCATTTCCGCATTTTTGACGGCAGAGTAAACATCACCGATAAGCGAATCCACCTTGTGAATGCGCTCAATAAAAGCAGGAAGTCCGTAACCCGATGAGTGCCCTGCTCCGTCAACGCTGTCAAAGTGAACAAACAGGAAATCAGGTTTGTTTTCACGGATATAATCGCAGACAATCGGTGTCAGTTCAGTGTCGGGTGCCGTGGCGTGAGAAACACCGATATTGTTTTCGACTATGCCGTAGGTGATGGGATTCCAGTCACAGTACGAACCGAGAACGGCATCGGGATACGCTTCTCTGATTCTTCTGAAAAGCGAAGGGAACGGAGAATTTACATCATAGGGAACAGAAGAAACTATGCCATTTGTAAGCCCGTGAATTTCGGGACCGACGCCGATAAGCATTGAACCCCAGCACTCTGCACTGATGGTGGGGTTTGAAGAAAGGGCTTTATATGTGATTGCACCTTTTTCAAATATTTTGTCAAAGTTCGGTGTGTCGGCATCTTTAAACCAACTGCCTGCACCGTCAACACCGATAACTATTACATGTGAGTATTTTTTTGACATAGTCATTTCTCCTGTTTCTTTATAAAAGTTGTCTCAAAGGAAGAACCTCCCGGATTATGTCAGGGAGGTTCCGATTCGTATTAGTCCCATTTCTTGTTCATAACGACAAAATTCATTCTTTCCTGAATGCTCGGACCGCCGTGACCTGTTCCGACTCCGCCGTGGTCTGAAGTAACGATAATGAGCCAATCTTCCGTATTATATGTTTCTCTTGCCTCGATGGCTTTGATTACTTCGTAGCCATAATTATCCTCTTTAAGAAATGCATTTTTATAAATAGGATTGTTAAAAGAAAATCCGAAATCATGTCCTGCAGAATCGGTGTTTTCATAAATGATAAACACAAAATCTGCACAGCTTTCGCTCGTGACCTCTTCCATTGCACCTGTGTGAATGTCTGTTTTGTTTTTACGAAGGTTGAAATCAATATCAATATTATTCTCTTCGCAGTATGCTTTTTCATCAATGTATGTAGAGTTGCTGTTAGTGAAATGACCTTTCCACTTTGTAATAAATGAGGCATTATCAATAACATTCTCTTCGATGAGGGTTGTCATAAGCATTTTGTATTCAAGAGATTTTGTTATTCCGTTACCTGTAACACCGTTCTTGTCAGCCCATACACCTGTAAGAATGGAACACCAGCCGGGAGCTGTTGAAGTGTCCTGAGTGTTGATTTCGGGATAATTTTCACCGCCACAGTATAGAAGATTTTTTGAACCACCATTTTCAAGAAGATATCCTATACCACTGTTTACATCCTTAATTTCTGCAAGGATATCTGCACGGCAACCGTCAAAACCGATAATGGCAACCTTCTTTTCGGTCTTGCCTTCGGGAAGCTCAGAGTTAAAATGCTCTTCAATAATACCGTAAAGGTCGGTCTGAGGGTATGCTGTTTCAATAGTGTTTTCGTAGCCGATGGAAGTAACATTCTGTCTGTATAATTCTTCTGTGTCATTTTCGTCTGTATGGTATCTTGTGAAATATAAAGCCAGAGCACCTGCAATAATGCCGAGAACAACAACTACAGAAACAACAATGAGTATAATCTTTTTCTTATTTTTCATTTTAATACCTCCATCAAAGTGTAAAACTATTGTCCGATTATAATTTCTTTATCAATTTTGCCTATAAAGATGTTATCTTCTGCTGTTAAAGCATTGGCATCGGGGTTTTCAAGAATAATTCCATAGCTTGGGGAGTCGGTTTCAGGGGATGCAATAAAAGTATTGTTTTTCACTTTTAACTCGTAAACCATTGGTCTGAAGAAAATGTAACCTCGGCTAAAACCATATCTGCCTGACGGTCCGTCAAAGATATTATCATAAATTTCTATATTGTTATGTGGAGCATCGCCGTGATGACCTACCCCCGGAAAGCCGTCACACTTGAAGATATTATCGTGAATTTGTATGTTGCGGCATACGGTATCATCACGCATAAAATCAATCAGAGTGCCGTCACAGTTATAAACAGGACCGTATGAGCCTTCACGTGCCAGGTCGATCTGAATCTCTTCATTAAAAAGTCCGTCATTGACACT
>JAZSOM010000077.1:0-68031 GCA_045536955.1 Acutalibacteraceae bacterium | reverse complement strand
GACGGAAACGTCCCTGCTTACCTTTGAGCATATCGGAGAGAGACTTGAGAGGACGGTTGTTGGGTCCTGTAACAGGTCTTCCGCGACGGCCGTTATCGATAAGAGCATCGACAGCTTCCGTGCAGGCATGGGTGCTGAAGCTATCAAAGAGCTTCTCGCTGAGATTGATATTGATGAGCTTGACGAGCAGCTTCGCAATGACCTTGCAAACGCAAGCGGTCAGAAGCGCGCAAGAATCCTCAAGAGACTTGAGGTTGTCGATGCTTTCAAGCATTCAGGCAACAAACCCGAGTGGATGATCATGGACGTTATCCCCGTCATTCCGCCCGATATCCGTCCTATGGTTCAGCTCGATGGCGGCAGATTTGCAACATCTGACCTCAACGATCTTTACCGCAGAGTTATCAACAGAAACAACCGTCTCAAGAAGCTCCTCGAGCTCGGTGCTCCCGACATCATTGTCCGCAACGAGAAGAGAATGCTACAGGAGGCTGTTGACGCACTTATCGACAACGGCAGAAGAGGCAGACCCGTTACAGGTCCCAACAACCGTCCTCTCAAGTCACTTTCCGATATGCTCAAGGGTAAGCAGGGCCGCTTCCGTCAGAACCTTCTCGGTAAGCGTGTTGACTACTCAGGACGTTCGGTTATCGTTGTCGGTCCCGAGCTTAAGATTTATCAGTGCGGTCTTCCCAAGGAGATGGCTCTTGAGCTCTTCAAGCCCTTTGTTATGAAGCGCCTTTTTGAAACAAAGGTAGCACTCAATATCAAAACTGCACGTAAGATGGTAGAACGTGCAAATCCCGAAGTATGGGATGCACTTGAGATCGTTATCAAGGATCATCCTGTTATGCTCAACCGTGCTCCTACACTTCACAGACTCGGTATCCAGGCTTTCGAGCCCGTCCTTGTCGAGGGTAGAGCTATTAAGCTTCATCCCCTTGTCTGTACGGCTTTCAACGCTGACTTCGACGGTGACCAGATGGCTGTTCACGTACCGCTTTCAGCAGAGGCACAGGCAGAAGCACGTTTCCTTATGCTTGCTGCAAACAACCTCCTCAAGCCCTCTGACGGTAAGCCTGTTGCAGTTCCCACACAGGATATGATCCTCGGTTCATACTATATGACTCTTGTAAAGAAGGATGAACCCGGTCAGGGCAAGGTGTTCCGCGACGTTAACGAAGCTACGATGGCTTATGATGAAGGTGATATTACTCTTCACTCAATCATCAAGATTCGTATGACAAAGGAAATCAATGGCAAGCTTTGCACAAAGTTCCTTCAGACAACACTCGGACGTGTTATCTTCAACAATCCCATTCCGCAGGATCTCGGCCTTATTGAGCGTAAGACCGAAGATGATATGTTCAAGCTCGAGTTCGGTGATATCAGCGACGTTGATTTCGAGGCTATCAAAGATGACGACAAGGCATTTAAGGCTGCCGTCAGTATGATTGCTAAGAAAAAGACAATCGGCAGAGTTATCGAGAGCTGTATAAAGAAGCACGGCACTTCCGTAACGGCTGAGGTTCTTGACAAGATCAAGGCTCAGGGTTACAAATACTCAACAATTTCCGGTCTCACGGTTTCGGTTTTCGATGCTACAATTCCGCAGGAAAAGGCCGATTACCTTGCAGAGGCTGAAGCAAAAATTGATAAGATCACCAAGAAGTACAAGAAGGGTCTTATCAGTAATGAAAGACGTTCAAAGGACGTCATCTCAACTTGGGAGGAATGTACTTCCAAGGTTGCCAAGGCTCTTAAAGAGGGCTTCGATCCTTACAACCCCATCAATATGATGCTTGACTCCGGTGCCCGTGGTAACGATAGCCAGCTCCGTCAGCTCGCAGGTATGCGCGGTCTTATTGCTAACACGGCAGGTAAGACAATCGAGATTCCGATTCGTGCAAACTACCGAGAGGGTCTTAACATCCTCGAATACTTCATTTCATCACGTGGTGCCCGTAAAGGTCTTGCCGATACGGCTCTTCGTACTGCTGACTCTGGTTACCTTACACGTCGTCTTGTCGACGTTTCTCAGGATGTTATTATCCACGATGAGGATTGTCATTGCCACGACGGTGTTTATGTTTACGATATCGATGACGGTCACAGAGTTATTGAAGACCTTTCCGAGCGTCTTACGGGCAGATACCTGCTTGAGGATCTTGTTGATACCGAAACAGGCGAGCTTGTAATGAGCTGTGACGTTATGATGACGGAAGACGACGGTAAGATGGTTGCGGATTATGTGCGTTCACACACACCCGCAGGCGAGCGTGCACAGATCAAGATTCGCTCACTTCTTACCTGTGAGGCAGAGCACGGCGTATGTATCAAGTGCTACGGCTCCAACCTTGCAACAGGCGATCCCGTTACAGTCGGTGAGGCTGTCGGTATCATTGCTGCTCAGTCAATCGGTGAACCCGGTACACAGCTTACAATGAGAACATTCCACACCGGTGGTGTTGCTTCTCAGGCCGATATTACACAGGGTCTTCCCAGAGTTGAAGAACTCTTCGAAGCACGTAAACCCAAGACACTTGCAATCATCAGTGAGATTGACGGTATTGTTTCACTCGAGAAGGTCAAGAACAGCCAGTATGTTGTTGTCCGTAACCCCGAAGACGGCGAGGAACGCAGCTATCTCATCACTTACGGCCTTCGCGTTTGCGTACAGGACGGTCAGCACATTAAGAAGGGCGACGATATCACAGAGGGTTCACGCAATCCGCACGATATTCTTGCTGTTCTCGGTGTTGAGGCTGTTCACGATTACCTCATCAAAGAAGTTCAGCGCACTTACCGCGGACAGGGTGTTGATATCAACGATAAGCATATCGAAGTTATCGTACGCCAGATGATGAGAAAGACAAAGGTTGTCGAAGAAGGCGATACAAATCTTCTTCCCGGCACAACGGTTGATGCGCTCGAAATCATCGAAGCAAACAACAAGATTCACGACCTTGAGCGTGAAACAGGCGAAAAACTCCGCGAGGCAACAGGTACAACAATGCTTCTCGGTATCACAAAGGCTGCACTTGCAACAGATTCGTTTATGTCCGCAGCTTCATTCCAGGAGACAACCAAGGTTCTTACGGAAGCTGCAATCAAGGGTAAGACTGATAACCTTATGGGTCTTAAAGAAAACGTTATCATCGGTAAGCTTCTTCCCTCAGGTACAGGTATGAAGTGTTACAGTAACGTTGAAATCTACTCAACAGGCGCAGAGGAAGAAACTCTTGATTTGGGCGAAACTGACTAATTTTTGTTCAAAACTTTGTTGAAAGTGTTGACAAAAAGCAAGTTTTAGTGTTAAAATAATAAACTGTGCTATGTTAGAGAAGTCTGCTAGTCGCTCCTGACAAAAAGGAGCGACTAGCGCAAGGCTTTTTTATAAAAAATATACAAGAAAGGAGATGCTAACTGTTGCCAACCTTTAATCAGCTTGTTCGCAACGGCAGAGAAACTATCGAAAAGAAGCCGAAGGCTCCTGCTCTTCTTAAGGGCCTCAACTCCCATAAGAACGTTATGACCGATAAGGATTCTCCGCAGAAGAGAGGCGTTTGCACAGCAGTTAAGACAGCTACACCCAAGAAGCCGAACTCAGCTCTTCGTAAGATCGCCAGAGTACGTCTTACAAACGGTATCGAAGTTTCAGCTTACATTCCCGGCGTAGGTCACAATCTGCAGGAGCATAGCGTTGTTCTTATCCGTGGCGGCCGTGTTAAGGACCTTCCCGGTGTTCGTTACCACATTATCCGTGGTACACTTGATACCCAGGGTGTTAACGGCAGAATGCAGTCCCGTTCTAAGTACGGTGCAAAGCGTCCGAAGGCAGCCAAAAAGTAATTCCGTTTTTAATTGACGGACCAATCAACAGACAAAATTCTTCTTTGCAGGCTGTGTTCAGAGCATATGCCTGAACGCAACCAATGCGAGAGTTAAATATATAATATACATTATATCTCCTCTCCCATTGGCGCCACGAGAATTTAGTCACTCGAGTACCTATGATATCATTATATTTGTGAAGGAGGGAAGCGAAGTGCCAAGAAGAGGCCAGATTGCAAAACGTGATGTTTTGCCCGATCCGCTTTACAACTCAAAACTTGTAACACGCTTGATCAACAGCGTAATGTACGACGGTAAGAAGGGCGTCGCTCAGAAGATTGTTTACGACGCATTCGATATCGTTAAGGAAAAGACAGGCAAAGAGCCCCTTGAGGTTTTTGAGGCAGCTATGGAAAACGTAATGCCCGTTCTCGAAGTTAAGGCTCGCCGTGTCGGCGGTGCAACCTACCAGGTTCCCATGGAGGTTCGTCCCGAGAGAAGACAGACACTCGGTCTGCGTTGGATCACATTTTACAGCCGTCAGCGTTCCGAGAGAACAATGAAGGAAAGACTTGCAAACGAGATCATGGACGCAGTAAACGAGACAGGTTCTGCATTCAAGAAGAAGGAAGATACCCACAAGATGGCAGAAGCCAACAAGGCTTTCTCACATTTCCGTTGGTAATCTTACTGAAAACCTACTTTCAGCGTAAACCATTTTGCGCGGCAAACGGAGGATAATATGCCAAGACAGGTATCTTTGGAAATGACCAGAAATATCGGTATCATGGCTCACATCGATGCCGGTAAAACTACAACCACCGAGCGTATTCTTTTCTACACCGGAAAGACACACAAGATCGGTGAAACTCACGACGGTACAGCAACAATGGACTGGATGGAGCAGGAGCAGGAGCGTGGTATCACAATCACATCTGCTGCTACAACTTGCTTCTGGAGAGATCACAGAATCAATATCATTGACACTCCCGGTCACGTTGACTTTACTGTTGAGGTTGAGCGTTCGCTCAGAGTTCTTGACGGTTCGGTTACTGTTATGTGCGCTAAGGGCGGCGTTGAGCCCCAGTCTGAGACTGTTTGGCGTCAGGCAGACAAGTACCGTGTTCCGAGAATGATTTACGTCAACAAGATGGACATCACAGGCGCAGACTTCTACAACGTTCTTGATATGATCAAGGACAGACTGAAGTGCAATGCTGTTCCGATTCAGCTTCCCATCGGTTCTGAGTCGAGCTTCAAGGGAATGATTGACCTTGTTGAAATGCGCGCATTTGTCTACTATGACGATAAGGGTCTCGACGAGAGAATCGAAGAGATTCCCGATGACCTCAAAGAGATTGCTCAGAAGTATCACGATGAGCTCATCGAAAAGGTTGCAGAGCAGGATGAAGATCTTATGATGAAATTCTTCGAAGGTGAAGAACTCACTATCGAAGAAATCAAGACCTGTATCCGTAAGGCAACAATCAATAACGAGATGGTTCCCGTCGTCTGCGGTACATCATACCGTAACAAGGGCGTTCAGCAGGTTCTCGATGCTATCATCGACTATATGCCCGCTCCCACAGACGTTGAGGACATTAAGGGTGTAAACCCCGACACAGAAGAAGAAGAGGTCAGAGTATCATCTGATGATGCTCCCTTCGCAGCTCTTGCTTTCAAGATTGCAACTGATCCCTTCGTAGGTAAGCTCTGCTTCTTCAGAGTTTACTCAGGTAAAATCAATGCCGGTGAAACTGTTTACAACTCTGTTAAAGATAACAACGAGCGTATGGGCAGAATTCTGCAGATGCACTCAAACAAGAGAGAAGAGATCGACACCTGCTATGCCGGTGATATCGCTGCAGCAGTAGGTCTCAAGAACACAACTACCGGTGATACACTTTGCGACAAGAACCACCCGGTTATCCTTGAATCAATGGAATTCCCGGAGCCCGTTATCCGTGTCGCAATCGAGCCCAAGACCAGAGCAGGCCAGGAGAAGATGGGTATTGCCCTTCAGAAGCTGGCTGAGGAAGACCCGACCTTCAAGTGCTACACTGACGAAGAGACAGGTCAGACCATCATCGCAGGTATGGGTGAGCTTCACCTCGAAATCATCGTTGACAGACTTCTTCGTGAATTCAAGGTTGAGGCAAATATCGGTAAGCCCCAGGTTGCTTACAGAGAGACCATCACCACAGCTGCTGACCAGGATACAAAGTACAAGCGTCAGTCCGGTGGTAGCGGTCAGTACGGCCACGTTAAGATCAAGATCGAGCCCAACCCCGGAAAGGGTTACGAGTTCGTCAACGCTGTCGTTGGTGGCTCTATTCCGAAGGAATATATCGGTCCCGCAGAAGCAGGTATCAAGGGCGCTATGCAGTCCGGTGTGCTTGCAGGTTACAACGTTGTTGACGTTAAGGTAACACTTTACGATGGTTCATACCACGAGGTTGACTCCTCTGAAATGGCCTTCAAGATTGCAGGTTCAATGGCATTCAAGGATGCTATGCGTAAGGCTAGCCCCATCCTTATGGAGCCTATGATGAAGCTCGCAATTATTGTTCCGGACGAATACCTTGGTGACGTTATCGGTGACGTTAACTCTCGCCGTGGTGTTATGCAGGGTATGGAAACACGTCTCGGTTCAACACAGGTTAATGCATTTGTACCGCTTTCATCAATGTTCGGCTATGCAACAGACCTTCGTTCCAAGACACAGGGTCGTGGTCAGTATGCAATGGAACCGAGCCACTATGAGGCTGTTCCGAAGTCAATTTCTGAGACAATCGTTAAGGAAAGAAGCGGAAACTGATTATTTAGCCTATAAATTTCAGTAAAACACTTGCAATTCCGAATAGAAATTGATAGAATGAATCTGCTATATGCAGATGAACTAAATTAAAATTTATTTCCAAAAAGGAGGAAATTTCCAATGGCAAAGGCAAAATTCGAAAGAACCAAACCCCACGTAAACATTGGTACCATCGGTCACGTTGACCATGGTAAGACCACTCTTACAGCTGCTATCACAAAGACACTCGCTTCTAAGGGTCAGGCTGACTTCGTTGATTATGCAAACATCGATAAGGCTCCCGAAGAGAGAGAGCGTGGTATCACAATCAACACAGCTCACGTTGAGTATGAGACAGAGACACGTCACTACGCTCACGTTGACTGCCCCGGTCACGCTGACTATATCAAGAACATGATCACAGGTGCTGCTCAGATGGACGGCGCTATCCTTGTTATCGCTTCAACAGACGGTCCCATGGCTCAGACTAAGGAGCACCTTCTCCTTGCACGTCAGGTTGGCGTTCCCTACATCATTGTTTTCATGAACAAGGTTGACCAGGTTGATGACGAAGAGCTCCTTGAGCTTGTCGAGATGGAAATCCGTGAGACTCTTTCTGAGTACGAGTTCCCCGGCGATGATACACCCATCATCAAGGGCTCCGCTCTTAAGGCTCTCGAGGCTACATCTTCTGATGATCCCGCATGTGCACCCATCTGGGAGCTCATGGCTGCTGTTGACAGCTACATCCCCACACCCGACCGTAAGGCAGACCTTCCCTTCATCATGCCCGTCGAAGACGTTTTCACAATCACAGGCCGTGGTACTGTTGCTACAGGTAGAGTTGAGCGTGGTCAGCTCAAGACCGGTGAGGAAGTTGAAATCGTTGGTCTTACAGACGAGAGAAGAAAGACTGTTGTTACAGGTATCGAAATGTTCCGTAAGCTCCTCGACTATGCAGAGGCAGGCGACAACATCGGTGCTCTTCTTCGTGGTGTTCAGAGAAGTGAGATTGAGCGTGGTCAGGTTCTTGCAAAGCCCGGTTCAATCAACCCCCACACAAAGTTCTCCGGTCAGGTTTACGTCCTTTCCAAGGATGAAGGCGGCCGTCACACACCTTTCTTCAACAACTACCGTCCTCAGTTCTACTTCAGAACAACAGACGTTACAGGTGTTATCAGCCTTCCCGAAGGCACTGAGATGTGCATGCCCGGCGACAACGTTGTTATGAACGTTGAGCTCATCACTCCCATCGCTATCGAAGAGGGTCTTCGTTTCGCTATCCGTGAGGGTGGCCGTACAGTTGGTTCAGGTGTTGTTATTTCTATCAACGAATAATTAACTGTTAACTAACCTACAAAGCCGAAAGCAGTGCAAGCTGTTTTCGGCTTTTTCTTTTTACTTTTTTGGCTGAAATACTTGCAAAAGGGCAGGATATATATTATAATATCGTGTGTTCAGTAATTATATTTGTCCACAACAGCTTTGTTTTGGTCATGTGGTGTGTGGGTTCTGTGCGACGGTGCACTGCGAACCATGTCAGGCGGGGAACCGAGCAGCATTAAGCAGACCGCACGGTGCGCCACAGTCCGCCTGCACACTGCATGACCAAGACAAAGCTGTTTTATTAAATACAAAACGAAAGGATGGCGAGCTTATGATGTACCGTGCGCTTTACCGCAAATGGCGTCCGCAGACTTTCAGCGACGTTGTCGGCCAAAAACATATAACAGTTACACTTCAGAATGAGCTGAAAGCAGGAAAACTCGCCCATGCCTATCTTTTTACCGGTTCAAGGGGAACAGGCAAGACAAGCTGTGCAAAAATCCTCGCAAAGGCTGTAAATTGCGAAAATCCGGTTGACGGCAACCCTTGCAACGAGTGTGAGGTGTGCCGCGGTATCGATTCGGGCTCAATACTGGACGTTGTGGAGATTGACGCAGCAAGTAACAACGGTGTTGACAATATACGCGATTTGCGCGAGGAGGCAAACTATACCCCCGTTCGCGCGAAGTACCGTGTTTATATCATTGACGAGGTGCATATGCTGTCCGTCGGTGCGTTTAACGCTCTCCTTAAAACTCTCGAAGAGCCGCCCGAGCACGTTAAATTTATCCTTGCCACAACCGAGGTGCATAAACTTCCCGCCACCATTCTTTCGCGCTGTCAGCGCTTCGATTTTAAACGTATTGAGCCTGACGATATTGCGGGCAGAATAAACGAAGTTGCCGCAGGTGAAGGATTCACCGTTGATAATGAGGCGGCAATGCTTATTGCACGCGTTGCAGACGGCGGAATGCGTGATGCACTTTCTCTGCTTGACCAGTGCGTAGGTCAGAGCGAGGTTATTACGGCGCAACTTGTCAGTAACGTCGCAGGATTTACAGGCAGGGACCATCTTTTTGCTCTTGCGGACTGTATTAAAAACGGCGATTGTGCTCGTGCGCTTTCAATCATCAATGACCTGCATAATTCGTCGTGCGATATGGAGCGTCTTTGTAATCAGCTTATCGAGCATTACAGAAACCTTATGATTATCCGCTCGGTTAATGAGCCTTCCGGCCTCATTGTATGTACCGCCTCCGAACTTAAGCAGATGGAAGATCAGGCGCTCAGCTATACGCTCGAGCATATTATGTATATTCTCGGTGTGCTCGAATCAACTTCGGGCAACCTTCGTAAAGGACTTAACCGCAGGGTTGAAACGGAGATGGCTTTTGTCCGCCTTTGCTCACCGAGCCTTGACAGCAGTATCGATGCGCTTTTGAAACGCGTGGCAACTGTTGAAAATGCGTTGCGGTCGGGTGTTGTCGCTAAACCTGCCACACAGGATGCTCCTATGGACGGGCAGGAAACTACGAAGGCTGTTGAGTCTGCTGCGCCCGAGATGCTGCCGGACGGTGAAATGAGCTGTTGGCCCGATGTGCTTGCAGAACTGAAAAATATTAACCGTCCGCTGGCCGGCATACTGAGCAATTCATCTGCCGGTGTGCAGGGCAACCATATCGTAATTTATTCCGATAATGGCTCACTCATGTCGCTTCTGAAAACAAATAACAATTCTGTTGATCTTCGCCGTGCGATATTCAACGTAACAGGCTTAAAGTATAAGATAGGCGTCAACAAGATGACCGCTCTGTCTGCCGAGGCTCCGCCTCCTCCACCCGAAGAGCCTGCCGCGCCTGCCGACCCGTTGGCATCGTTTATAGCTCAGGCAGAAGGATACGGAGTTAAAATAATAAAATAAACAAATTTGAAAGGATAGATAAAAATGAAAGCAAGAATTCCCGGTGCACCTCAGGGTGGTCAGGCAGCTATGCTCCAGAGACTTCAGGATATGCAGGATCAAATGCAGAAAACGCAGGAGGAAGTCGAGGCAACCGATTACACGGCTTCTGCAGGCGGCGGTGTTGTTGAGGCTACCGTTACAGGCGCAAAGGTTGTTAAGGATATTAAAATCAGCCCCGAAGCTGTTGACCCCGAAGAGGTTGAGATGCTTCAGGATCTTGTTATTGCCGCTGTTAACGAAGCTCTTCGTAAGGCAGAGGATGCTATGGTGCAGGGTATGGAAAAGGCAAAGGGCGGCCTTAATATCCCCGGTCTGTTCTGATTATGGGCTATGAAGTTGCGAGCCTTGCACGGCTTATTGAACAGTTTGAGCGTATGCCGAGTATAGGTCACAAAACCGCACAGCGCCTCGCTTTTCACGTGCTCAATATGAGCGATGAGCAGGCACGAACCTTCGCCGGGGCAATTCTTGACGCTCACGAAAAGATTCACCGTTGTTCGGTTTGCTGCAATCTTTCGGAAGATGATCTTTGCCCGATATGCTCACGCGCAGACAGAGATTCTTCTGTTATCTGTGTTGTCGAAGACCCGCGGGACGTTATTGCAATTGAGCGTACACACGAATTTAACGGTACGTATCACGTGCTCGGCGGCGTTATTTCGCCGCTTAACGGTATCGGACCTGAACAGCTCAACATAAAAGAGCTTATTGCCAGAATGGGCAGCGGAGACGTTAAAGAGGTAATTATGGCAACAAACCCGACGGTTGAGGGTGAGGCTACCGCAATGTATATCTCGCGCCTTCTCAAACCTATGGGCATCGACACAACCCGCCTTGCTTACGGAGTGCCTGTCGGTGCTGACCTTGAGTATGCTGACGAGGTAACTCTGCTCAGAGCACTTGAGGGCAGACAGAAAATATAAAAAATAAACGTCATTCCATGCGAGGAATGACGTTTTATTTTGTGTTAAGCTTGCTGCGCAGGCTTTTTCTTTTTGCTGTTTTTTGCCAGCTTATAAAGTTCCTCTGCTGCCATTCGGGTTTTGGCAACGGGTGTGTTATCCTGCGGGAAACAGTAATAAAGAGCATCTTTGTTACCGATGCAGATTATGTCGCCTAATTCATACCAGAAATAGTCTGAATACAGACCGTAGTTTGCAAGGGGATTCTGCTCGTATTTAAGCTTGCCCTCGCAGCCTGTGAGGTAAAAGCCGTTACTGTTATGGATAAGATGACCGCTGCCGACCATATAGATTGCCTTGAAGTCGACCATCATACCGATTTTTACGTCGGTATCGAGCTTGTAAGTGCCGCTTTCAAGCTCCTCACGCACACAATCGCGCTCCCAGGCGTACCAATCGGGTATATGCGTGAATTTCGGCTCAAAGCCGATGCCCTTCAGCTCGCCGAGTGTTGTGAGCTCCCATTCCTTGCCGCAGTGTTTGCAGGTCAGTTTTGTGCCCTTACCTTCTGTTTGACCCTCTGTGCCGCATTCGGAGCACTTGTAGAGGATTCTGTGAAGTCCGTCGGCTCGGAAAGATTCCGTGATTTCGATATTGTTGCTTTTTTGCCATTCGAAATTATCGAAGCTGAATTCTTCGTCAAGTAATTTGTCGAGTTCTTTTGTGGACTTTTCTTTGATTTCTTCGGCTGTGAGAAGGCATTTGACGTGTGCGGAAACATTTACCTTGCGTAGCTGAAGCATATTGTAAAGGGGATCGCGCGCAAAAGCACCTTTTGTGATTATTGTGACAACAGGCACGTTAAGTTTTTTAAGAAGCACGCCCATTTTTCTCGGAAGTGCGGTGGGTGTGCCGTCGAAGGAGTAGCTTGCTTCCGGATACATCAGCACGCTTGTTTTGTTTTCGTGAAGCATATACTGCATATCCTCGATCAGCGTAATGTCGCTGACGAATTTTTGCGTCGGGATACAGCCTATCATTCTCATAAGCTGTCTTTTGCCGACGAAACCATCAGACGTACATACAATTCCGTACGGCTTGGGGTAGAGGATTTTTGAGGCAATCAAAAGATCGATAAAGCTGGAGTGGTTCATAAGAATAAGGCAGGGCTTGTCCTTGACCTCGTCCATCCTCTCCTGAGTATATTTAAAATTTGTTGCTTTCATATCGAGCGTGGAATAAAGCCTTATAACACTTGTCAGCAACGGATTTGGTTTGATGGGCGGCTTGTGCTCCGGTCTGGGCAGTGCCATAACTGCATCGTAGCTGAGCTGTTTGGTTTTTATTTTCATTAAAACTCACCTTTATTGAAAATGTTACCTTCATTTTACTATACGTGTTTTTGAATTTCAATACTAAAATAATTACAAATCAGCTAAAAAACGACAAACTCTGATTTTTTTTACTTTTTGTTTTGCAAACAAGGAAAAGTATTTACAATTTGACATTTTGTGCTGATGAATGTAAAATAACTTGCGGAGATGATTTAATGAAAGAATATAAACGAAACGTTGGGCTGACTCTTCTTTCGGCACTTGTGTCGCTTGTGCTGATGTTTTCACTTCTCGGTATAATATATTACTTTGTGCCCAATGCAAGCGAAAGCAGGGTTTTTATATATGCGGCAGTTATTCTTGTTGTGCTGTTTTTGCTGTTGTTTGTGCCTTCTTTCAAGGAGAAGGTTACTGTTGCCGAGAAATCATTTATACTCAAGGGTTTTCGCGTTAAGGATAAAAGCTCGGTTGAAAAAGGCAAGAAAACGCCGTTTGGCTCGCAGGGCAGTGACCCCGGGAAAGAGGTTATCGTACCGTATGTGACGGTTACGCGTGTTGAACTTTCCAGGGATATTATTTTCTGGCGGTGTAACCTCCGAGTGCTTGCTGATGATTTCTTTCAGCCGGCTCTTATAGGCGGTGTTATGAACAATCACAAACAGCTTTTCCGCGAAATTGTCGAAGGTGTAAAACGCGAAAATCCGGATGCGTTTATCAGTCCGAAAATTGAGAAATATCTCAAATAATCCGTATTAAGCTCCTCTTTATCGAAAGAGGAGCTTTTTGGGATATAAAGAGGTAATTTTAAATGAAATTTGCTTCAAAAAACAACGTAATTTATACATAAAATTAAGAATTTTTTTGGGTTTTCTCTTTATTATATTATTATAATGTGTTATAATGTCAGAGTATTATTGGGTCAATATATGTTTACGTCAAAAACAAACTAATCCCTATCGGAGGAATTTCAGATGAATATAGCAGTTATGGGCTACGGCGTCGTCGGTTCCGGCGTTGCAGAGGTGCTCAAAAAGAACCACGCAAGCATCGTCAAAAAAAGTATGCAGGAGTCACTTGAGCTTACCCGCATTCTCGACCTGCGTGATTTCCCCGGTGACGAAAACGAATCTCTTCTCACAAAGGATTTCAAGGATATCCTTAACGATGAAACAATCGGTATCGTTGTTGAGACAATGGGTGGCGTTCACCCTGCTTACGATTTTGTTCTCGACTGCCTCAAGGCCGGAAAAAGCGTTGTTACCTCAAACAAGGAGCTTGTTGCCGCAAAGGGTAACGAACTTCTTAAGGTAGCAGAAGAAAAGAATGTCAACTTTATGTTCGAGGCTAGCGTCGGCGGCGGTATCCCGATTATCCGTCCGCTCATCAGCTGCCTTGCAGCAAATGAAATAGATGAGATTGCAGGTATTCTTAACGGCACAACCAACTTCATCCTCACAAAAATGATTAACGACGGTATGACTTTTGCGGATGCTCTCAAGATTGCTCAGGAGCTCGGCTATGCCGAACGTGATCCTTCTGCTGATGTCGAGGGTAAAGATGCTTGCAGAAAAATCTGCATTCTGGCCTCACTTTGCTTCGGTAAGCACGTTTATCCTGACTCTGTCTACACAGAGGGTATCACTAAGATTGCTCTTGCCGACGTTGAGTATGCAAAGGCATGGGGTGGCGTAATCAAGCTCATCGGCCGTGCAACGCGTTACGGCGACGGCAAAATCAGTGCGATGGTTTCTCCCGCATTTATCCAAAGCCACAGTCAGCTTGCGGGTGTTGACGACGTGTTCAACGCAATACTCGTCAGAGGCGATGCAATCGGCGATGTTGTCTTCTACGGTAGAGGTGCAGGCAAACTTCCGACGGCAAGTGCTGTTGTTGCCGACGTTATTGACTGCGCAAGACACACTCAACGCAGAAAGTTCTTTGACTGGGAAGACAGCGTAGAGGATTATGTTGTTGATTATCTCGATATCAAGCATCCTTTCTTCGTACGCGCAATCACTGATGACGTTGCTGCTGCAAAGCAGGCGGTTGCCGCACAGTTCGGCGATGTTCAGTACCTCACCTATGAGGGTGCGGCTGCAAATGAAATCGGCTTTGTCACAGCTGCTGTTACTCAGCGTGAGTTTGATGCAAAGATTGCAACAGCAGGCATTGAGGTCGGCAGCGTTATCCGTGTAACGGATTATTGAGTCCGGCATACAGTGTAAAATAAAACGGTTCAAAATTACTTTTGAAAACTGCTGTGAAAGCGGCAGTTATAACAGGAGGTTATCATAAATGGGATTGATAGTACAAAAATTCGGCGGCAGCTCTGTTGCTGATGCAGCCCGTGTACGCAACGTTGCTTCAATCATCATCGACACCTACAAGCAGGGTAATGATGTTGTTGCTGTTGTTTCAGCACAGGGAGACACGACAGACGATCTTATCGAAAAGGCAGCCGAGCTTAATCCGAAAGCATCCAAGCGCGAAATGGATTCACTCCTCAGCGCAGGCGAGCAGATGTCAAGTGCACTGCTTGCAATGGCAATTGAGGCAGAAGGCTATCCGGTTGTTTCTCTTCTCGGCTGGCAGGCAGGTTTCAGAACCGACAATGTCTACGGCTCAGCAAGAATCAAGACGGTTCAGCCTGAAAGACTCAAAAACGAAATCGGCAAAAGAAACATCGTTATTGTTGCAGGTTTCCAGGGCCTTAACGGCTTTGACGATATCACAACACTCGGAAGAGGCGGCTCCGATACAAGCGCGGTTGCAATTGCAGCAGCTCTTCACGCAGACCGTTGCCAGATCTTCACCGACGTTGAGGGTGTCTACACTGCTGACCCCCGCAAGGTAGAAGGAACGAAGAAACTTGCAGAAATTACGTATGACGAAATGCTCGAGCTTGCAACGCTCGGTGCACAGGTTCTCAACAACCGCTCTGTCGAAATGGCAAAGAAATATAACGTCGAGGTAGAGGTTCTTTCAAGCCTCAAGAGAGTACCCGGCACAATTGTTAAGGAGGTAGCTAAAATGGAAAAAATGTTGATCAGAGGTGTCACAAAGGACACTGACGTTGCTCGTATATCAGTTATCGGTGTTCCCAACACACCCGGTATCGCTTTCAAACTTTTCTCAAAGCTTGCTGCTAAGAACATCAATGTTGATATTATTCTTCAGTCCGTCGGCAGAAACGACACAAAGGACATCACTTTCACTGTCGCGAAGGCTAACGGCGAGCTTGCAGTTCAGACTATCAAGGATGCATTCGGCTTTGAAGACGGCAGCGTTGTTTGCGACACAAATGTTGCCAAAGTTTCTGTCGTCGGTGCAGGTATGGAAACTCACCCCGGTACAGCTTCCAAGATGTTTGAGGCACTTTATGAGAAGGATATCAACATCCAGATGATTTCCACAAGCGAAATCAAGATTTCTGTTCTTATCGATGCTGAAAACGCAGATAAGGCAGTTTCTGCTGTTCACAAGGCTTTCTTCCCTGTCGACTGATAAATTGGATGTCTATGATGCGAAAGCTTAAATGCTTTTTAGTCTGACAGACTTTTCGAAACGAAAATTCAGATAAGGAATGCGGAGCCGTAAGAAAATACGGCAGATCCGCACGGTGAATAAATATGGGTTTTGATGCAGAATCAGTTGCTAATCAAAAAATAATAAACGTTGAAATTAACAACGAAATGCGTTCGTCATTCCTGAGCTATTCGATGTCGGTTATCACTTCGCGTGCTCTGCCGGATGTCAGGGACGGTATGAAGCCTGTTCACAGAAGAATCCTCTACACAATGTATGAGAACAACCTTTACCCCGATAAGGCATACAGAAAGTGTGCCGATACGGTTGGTTCCGTTCTCGGCCGTTACCATCCTCACGGTGACGCTTCTGTTTACGATGCGATGGTTCGTCTTGCTCAGAGCTTTTCAATGCGCTACACACTTGTTGACGGCCACGGTAACTTCGGTTCAATAGACGGTGACCCGCCTGCTGCTTACCGTTATACCGAGTCGAGAATGAGTAAAATTTCGCTTGAAATGCTTGCTGATATTGATAAGGATACGGTTGATTTCGTACCTAACTACGATGACCGTCTCAAGGAGCCCACGGTTCTTCCTTCAAGAATACCTAACCTTCTTGTCAACGGTTCAACCGGTATCGCTGTCGGTATGGCTACCAACATTCCGCCTCATAACCTCGGCGAGGTTGTTGACGGTATGTGCCACCTTATCGATAACCCTGAAGCAGAGCTTCCCGAACTTATGGAGCATATCAAGGGTCCCGACTTCCCGACAGCAGGTCTTATTATGGGCAAATCGGGCATCCGTGCTGCTTATGCAACGGGCAGAGGTAAGGTTACCGTCCGAGCAAAAGCAGAGATTGAGGAAGATAAGAATGGACGTTTCCACATCAACGTTACTGAAATTCCCTATATGGTCAACAAGGCAAGACTGATTGAAAGTATTGCTGACCTTGTAAGGGATAAACGTATAGAGGGTATTTCCGATATCAACGACTACTCTGCAATCGAGGGTATGCACATTGTTATCGACCTCAAGCGTGATGCCAATCCGCAGGTTGTTCTCAACCAGCTTTATAACTACACTCAGATGCAGTCAACATTCGGCGTTATTATGCTTGCACTTGTTGACGGTGTTCCGAGAGTTCTTACACTCAAGGAAATGCTTGAAAATTATATCAAGTTCCAGTGCGAGGTTATCGTGCGCCGCACTCAGTACAACCTGAAGAAGGCTCAGGATCGCGCACACATCCTTGAAGGCTATCTGATAGCTCTTGATTTTATCGATGAGGTTATCAGTATCCTTCGTTCTTCTCCCGACCAGCAGACAGGTAAGAACCGTCTTGTGGAGCGCTTCGGCCTTGATGATATCCAGGCTCAGAAGATTGTTGAGATGAGACTTGGTCAGTTGACGGGTATGGAACGTCAGAAGATTGAGGATGAGATGGCTGCTCTTAAGGCAAAGATTGCTGAGTATACAGAAATTCTCTCAAGCGAAGAGAAAATCCGCGGCGTTGTTAAGGCAGAGGCTCTTGAGGCTAAGGAGCGCTATGCAGACGACAGACGTACGGAAATCTGCAATGTCAGCGGTGAGGTCGATATTGAAGACCTCATTCCCGAGGAGGAGAGCGTTTATACTCTCACCAACAAAGGCTATCTCAAGCGAATGCCTGCCGATACTTATCGCAGCCAGCGCAGAGGCGGCAGAGGTGTTATGGGTATGACACGCCGCGAGGAGGATTTTGTGCAGACAATGTTCTCCTGCTCAACACACGATCACATTATGTTCTTTACCAACTTCGGTAAGGCATATAAGCTCAAGGGTTACGAAATTCCCGAAAGCTCACGTACGGGCAAGGGTATGAATGCAGTAAATCTTCTGCCGCTTGAAGCAGATGAAAAGATTTCCGCAATGATTTGTGTGCCGGCCGAGGCTGACGGAGAATACCTTTGCATGGTTACACGTAACGGTATTATCAAGCGTACACTTCTTGAGGCATATAAAAACATCCGTAAAAACGGTGTAATCGCAATTAATCTTGATGACGATGATGAGCTTGCTTGGGTTAAGCTTACCATGGGTGACGATGATCTGCTCGTGGCAACACGTGACGGCTTCTCAATTCGCTTCAATGAGAATGATGCTCGTCCCATCGGCAGAACGGCCCGCGGTGTAAAAGCAATTGAGCTTCGCGGTGACGATAAGGTTGTCGGTATGGACGTTGTGTCTGATGAAAGCTTTGTTCTTACCGTTACCGAAACAGGCTACGGCAGAAGAAGCCCGGGCGATGAATACCGTCAGCAGACAAGAGGCGGTAAGGGTGTTACAAACTACAAGACCGAGAAGTACGGCAAGGTTGCTGCACTTATGACGGTTAAAGATGACGAGGATATTATCCTTATCTCTTCAGAAGGTATTGTTATCCGTATGCCGGCTGACTCAATCAGCCTTTTCTCCAGAACATCCAAGGGTGTCCGAGTAATGCGCGTAGGTGACAGCGACAAGCTCGTTACGGTCACCACGGCTGAACGTGAGGCTGAGGAAGAACAAACAGAAGGCACGGAAGAGGCAGTTACTGAGAATGACGGTGAGTCAACTCAGGCGGAGTCATAATCGGTATGGCTCTTTGATTTGAAGGAAAGAGATTTATGGAAAACGACAGAAACAAAAAGATGGAATTTGAAGACATCTACTCCGACAGCAAGAAAAAACCGAATTATAAAAAGGGATATAAGCCTCTTGAAGAAAGAGATATTTATTACCCGAATAAGTTCTTTGAGTTTATGCTGAAAAACAACAAAAGAAACACCAAAATTATTCTTGCCGTATTGATAGTTATGATGGTGGTTCTGGGTGTGTTTCTGGTTTATGCGATAATGTTTGACCAAACGCAAAGCAACAAAGAAAGTTGGCAGGGTGATGCGAACTTTACGGAAGATCTCTCAGACAATCAGTTTAATGCAATGGGCGGAATTACCGACGCAAACTCGCTTGACGATTTGCTTGAAAAATGGTATACCAACGGCGGCGAGATTATGGACCAGAAGTATGTTATAAACATTCTTCTCCTTGGTATTGACGGTAAAAACGGCGTTAAAAACGGCGGTAACTCAGACTCGATGATTCTTGCTTCGGTTAATAAAAAGACGGAACAGATTACTCTTGTTTCGTTTATGCGTGACAGCCGGGCTTATTATGAGGCGAACGGTAAGGGTTACGTGGCAAAAGCCAATTCCGCGTTTGGAAGAGGCGGTGCTAAAGCTACCGTTGAAATGATCGAGAAAAACTATAAGATTGATATCGATTATTACGTAGCGGTAGATTTTACAGCTTTCACCGATCTTGTAGATGCGTTGGGCGGTGTAACGCTCGATATTCAGGAGTATGAGCAGAAGTACATCAACCGCACAACAACAAAGATCAACAAAATTCCCAATTACGGTACGGTAACTCTTGACGGTGAGCAGGCACTTGTTTACTGCCGTATCCGTAAGAGCGATGCGGACAGTGACGTTTCAAGAACACGCCGTCAGCGCAACTTTATCTCCGCGCTTATTGCAAGTGCAAAAGGCGCTACGCTTGCGCAACTTACCGATGCTGTTAATGTTGTGCTTCCGCACCTTGCGACAGACTGTTCCAAAACAAAGGTGCTTGATTTTGCGCGTCAGGCTCTGACTCAGGGATGGATGAATTACGAGATAGTTCAGCTTACAATGCCCGATGAAGAGACAAGAAAAGACGCAAACATCGGCGGCGCATCATACTGGGTTGTAGATTATACGCTTGCAGCCTACAAAGTTCAGATGGCTGTTTACGGTACCTCCAACATCAATATTGATGACAATAGAGATTCAGCGTTGGATTACGTCTTCTACAATCAGTCCTCCGAAAAGGATGAGAACCAGAGCGATCAAACCGATCCGTCATACACAGAGGAAACAACAAGCGGCGACTTTGATTTCACCTGGCCGTGGGATAAAGAAGAGACAACAAATCCTGACGATGAGGGTGCGTCGGCAGACGAAGAGGCAACTCAGGATGATTCTGTTACGTCTGATTCCGGCGATGAAGAGGATTTAACACCAACGGATATCGGAGAGGATTCAGTCTCTCAGGCTGCATAAAACCACAATTATTTTCGGCTGTATCAGAACTTGAATTTAAAAATTAAGTTTTGATGCGGCCTTTTTTTAAAACTAAGCAAGAAAGGGCAGGGGGATTCCCCTTGCACGGGTGTGAAAAATATGCCTTATTCCGAAAGATATATGCTTCGCAAAATTTCAGATGCGATAAACACTGTCAAACCCGCGATATATACGAAAATTGCTCCGCTTTCAATAAAAGCTTATGTAACTGACGAACCTGTTACGTTTACGGAGCGTTTTTCAGGCGTGGAGAAAATCCTCAACGTGGGCGATTCATGGGGTAAGCTTTGGGATTGTGCGTGGTTTTGTTTTGAGGGCAGAATCCCCGAATCAGAGCGCGACAAAAACCTTGTTCTTATGCTTGACGTGAGCGGAGAAATGTGCATATTTGACAAGCAGGGTGTTCCGGTTGCCTGTATGACAAACGTCAGTTCTGAGTTCGATACGACCCTCGGATGCCCCGGTAAGCGTATTTTTATCCTTGACAAACAGACAAAGCAGAGCGGTGAGGTTTCGCTTTGGGCTGATGCGGGCTGCAACGACCTTTTTGGCAAATATCAGGACAGCGGTTCAGTTATCGAGGCTGATATAGCGGTTTGTGACAGTGAGCTCAGAGAGATTTATTATGACCTGTGCATTGCGTCTGATATGATTGAAAGCCTGGATAAAGATACGGCTCGCTATAAGAGACTGCTTGGCAGGGTTTACGACGCAGCTTGTTATATCACATCACCTGATTTTGACAGAGTGCTTGTCAGGAGAATTCTTGCTGCCGAGCTTGACCGCAAGGGCGGTGACAGCTCGCTGAAGGTTACTGCCATTGGTCACGCACATATTGACCTTGCGTGGCTTTGGCCTATTCGCGAAACAAAACGCAAGGGTGCACGCACGTTCTCTAACGTTATCAGTCTGATGGAGCGTTATCCCGATTTTGTTTTCGGTGCAAGTCAGCCTCAGCTTTATAAATGGGTTAAAGAGGATTATCCTGAGCTTTATGAAAAAATCAAGCAAAAGGTAAAAGAAAACCGATGGGAATGTCAAGGCGGTATGTGGGTTGAAGCTGATACAAACGTCAGCGGCGCAGAGCCCCTTGTGCGCCAGTTCCTTTACGGCAAAAAATTCTTTATGGAAGAGTTCGGCGTTGATGCGCGCTCTCTCTGGCTGCCGGACGTTTTCGGTTACAGTGCCGCGCTTCCGCAGATACTCAAGTTAAGCGGTGTTGACTATTTTGTAACACAAAAGCTTTCGTGGAGTGAACATAACGTCTACCCGCACCACACGTTTAACTGGGTGGGCATTGACGGTACGAGTGTGCTTGCTCACCTTCTTCCCGAGGATACTTACAACGGTTCCGCAATGCCACGTGCGCTCAGGAAGATTGAGCGCAATTACAAGGATAATGCCGTATGCGAAGAGGCACTTATGCTCTTCGGTATTGGTGATGGCGGCGGCGGTCCGAGCACATTCCACCTTGAAAGCCTCAAAAGAATCAAAAACGTTGACGGCTTTGTTCCCTGCGAACAGGGCTATTCGATCGATATGCTCGACAGAATCAACGCAGACAAGGATAGTTACAGCAAGTGGGTTGGTGAGCTTTATCTCGAAAGACATCAGGGCACCTACACTACGCAGTCAAGAATTAAGCGTTATAACCGCCGTGTTGAGTTTGCCCTTCGTGAAACGGAGTTTGCTTGCGTTTGGGCTAAGATTGCGGCAAATGTCGCCTATCCGAAGGCTGAGCTTGATAAAATCTGGGAGGAATATCTGCTTTATCAGTTCCACGATATTTTGCCCGGTTCATCAATAAACCGTGTATATAAAGAGGCTGAAGATGGCTATAAGGCTATGCTCAAGCGTCTCACGGAAATTAAGAAGGCTGCCTTCGGCGCGGTTGCCGCTTCAATCGGCAGAATGAACGAGAGTATTGTGTTCAACTCGCTTCCATTTGAGGTTACTGAGCAATTTAAAACAACCGGCGGTTACAGAACAATTACCGTGCCTGCAATGGGTATGAAGAGCCTTGATGAAAGCACGGATTATTTTGAGCGTTGTTCCTCCGATGAGAGCGGACTTGAAAACGCAAAGCTGTCTGTAACATTCGGCGCTAACGGTGAAATCAAAGAAATCTTTGATAAGGTAAACGGCAGGCAGGTGCTTCTCCCGGGAACAACGGCAAATGTTATGCGTATTTATACCGACCGCGGCGACGCCTGGGATATGCGCTTTGATTATATGAAAGATGTCAGCGAAACGATGAAGCTGGAAAGCGTTGAAAGCAGTGTTGAGGGCGGTAATGCCGTCAGAGTGCAGATATTCAGCTATGGCTCATCGATTCTCAAGCAGAAGATTTCGCTTACACCTGCAGGTATTATCCGCTTTGATACAGATGTTGATTGGCGTGAGAAACGCAGAATGCTCCGCACGGATTTCCCGATAAACGTTGTGACAGATAAGACGGAATGCGATATTCAGTTCGGCTCAATTGAGCGTTCAACTACGGAAAACACAAGCTGGCAGTATGCTCAGTTTGAGGTTTGCGCACAAAAGTGGGTCGATGTATCTCAGCGCGACTATGGTGCAGCCGTGCTCAATAACGGCAAGTACGGTTACCGCATTAAGGGCACAACAATTGATATGAATCTTCTGCGCAGTTCGACATATCCCGATACAAACGCTGATTACGGAAAGCACGCTTTTGCGTATGCTCTTTATCCGCATAAGGGCGGCAGAGTTGAGGCAAAGGTCAGCGAGCACGCGTATGCGTTCAATATGCCGCTTACGGTTGTAAAGGTAGGCAGCGACGGATGTATTGAATCAAGACCTGCCACAGAATTGATGAAGTTCGATAACGGAGGAAGCGCTGTAATTGAGAGCATAAAGGCGGCTGAAGACGGCAAAGGAATTATTGTTCGTCTTTATGAGAATGCCGGTGCCGATTGTAGCTTTACTCTTACACCGGGCTTCCGATTCCAGCGCGCAAGCGTTGTTGATTTAATGGAAAACGAGGTTACGGAATGTTCTGTTATGACAGGAGTTATTTCCGCAGATCTTAAGCCTTTCCAGATTCTTTCAATCAAGATTAGCTGAACATAACTTTTATATAAAAAAACAACCTGCTCGGGCAGGTTGTTTTTTTACCTTTTATCTGTTTTGTCCCAAAGGGTGATTTCGCCCGATGCCAATGTTTTCGGCAGGTCGATTATTCTCTGGTTTTCTGAGCCGCGGAATCTGAGCATAAGGTTTTTCTTGTCCTTCTCAAACCTGCCGTCGACAAGTATGTCGATAAGGCCCAACATATCGTCCGTTACTTCGCATCTCGGATGCGGCGCTTTTGTTTTGAGTTGCTCAAACGTGAATCCTGTGAATGCCCAGATGTTTTTATCGGGGTATATTTCCTTAACTCGTTTTACAAACGGGAGCAATGCACGCTGATTGTCCGGCTCAAACGGTTCGCCGCCGAGAAGTGTCAGACCGTTGATGTAGCTTGGTGCGAGCATCTTGATTATCTGCTCTTCGGTTTCGGCTGTGAACTCCTGCCCGTAGCAGAAATCCCACGTCTGCGGTTGGAAACAGCCCTCGCATCTGTTTGTACAGCCTGATACGAAGAGGGTGACACGCACCCCTTCGCCATCAGCTATATCGCAGTTTTTGATTTGTCCGTAGTACATATTACAGGTGAAGTACCCTTTCCTTAATTTCCTGTGTACGTCCCTGATTCCAGTACTGAGTGCCGATGTAACCGCAGGTGCGGCGTGCAACGTTCATCTTGTCCTGGTCGGTGTTGCCGCAGTTGGGGCATTTCCAGATAAGCTTGCCGTCTTCTTCAACAATCTCAATTTCGCCGTCAAAGCCGCATTCCTGACAATAGTCTGATTTTGTGTTAAGCTCTGCGTAGATGATATTGTCGTAGATAAACTTCATAACCTGGAGAACAGCTTCAATGTTGTTCTGCATATCAGGAACTTCAATGTAGCTGATTGCACCGCCGGGTGAAAGGTGTTGGAACTGTGCTTCGAAGCGAAGTTTTTCAAACGCATCAATTTCCTCTGAAACGTGAACGTGGTAGCTGTTTGTGATGTAGCCCTTGTCCGTTACGCCGGGAATGACGCCGAAACGGCGCTGAAGGCACTTGGCAAATTTGTAGGTTGTTGATTCAAGCGGAGTGCCGTAAAGTGAGAAGTCGATGTTGTGCTCTGCTTTCCATACGCGGCAGGCAGCGTTCATAAGGTCCATAACCTCAAGTGCAAACGGTGTAGCCTCGGGGTCAGTATGGCTCTTGCCTGTCATATACTTAACACACTCGTAAAGACCGGCATAGCCGAGCGAAATTGTTGAGTAACCGCCAAAAAGGAGTTTATCAATAGGTTCGCCTTTTTCAAGCCTTGCAAGTGCGCCGTACTGCCAGAGAATGGGAGCGGCATCCGAAAGTGTGCCCTTGAGTCTTTCGTGGCGGCAGAGGAGTGCCTTATGGCAAAGCTCAAGTCGCTCTTCAAATATTTTCCAGAACTTTTCTTTGTCGCCGCCTGAGGAGAGCGCAATATCAACGAGGTTGATTGTGACAACACCCTGGTTGAAACGTCCGTAGTATTTTGCCTTGCCGTTTTCATCAACGTATGGTGTAAGGAAGCTGCGGCAACCCATACAGGTGTAGCAATGGCCTTCACCGTTCTTGTCAACCTTAAGCTCAAGCATCTTCTTTTCGGAGATGTAATCGGGAACCATTCGCTTTGCGGTACACTTTGCGGCAAGCTCTGTGAGGTACCAATATTTTGAATCCTCGTGGATGTTATCTTCTTCAAGAACGTAGATGAGCTTGGGGAATGCAGGTGTAACCCAAATACCCTTTTCGTTCTTTACGCCCTGACAGCGTTGGCGGAGAACCTCTTCAATGATGAGTGCGAGGTCTTCCTTTTCTTGCTCGTTTTTGGCTTCGCCGAGGTACATAAACACGGTTATGAACGGAGCCTGACCGTTTGTTGTGAGAAGCGTGACAACCTGATACTGGATTATCTGAACGCCGCGGCTTATTTCTTCGCGAAGTCGCTTTTCTGTTATTTGTTTGAGCTTCTCATCGCTGATTTCAGCACCGATATCCTTCATCTCCTCGATGATGGCCTTGCGGATTTTTTCACGTGAGACCTGGACAAAAGGAGCAAGGTGTGTAAGTGAAATTGACTGACCGCCGTACTGGTTCGAAGCAACCTGTGCGATGATCTGTGTAGCAATGTTACAAGCTGTGGAGAAGCTGTGCGGCCTTTCGATAAGTGTGCCGGTAATTACCGTGCCGTTCTGGAGCATATCCTCGAGGTTGACGAGATCGCAGTTGTGCATATGCTGTGCAAAATAGTCGGAATCGTGGAAGTGGATGATGCCCTCGTTGTGCGCGTCGACAATCTCTTTGGGGAGAAGGATACGGTTGGTGATGTCCTTTGAAACTTCACCTGCCATATAGTCGCGCTGTGTGGAGTTGACAACAGGGTTTTTGTTAGAGTTTTCCTGCTTGACTTCCTCGTTATTGCATTCGATGAGGGAGAGAATTTTGTCATCTGTTGTGTTGCTTTTTCTGACGAGTGAACGTGTGTATCTGTAGGTGATGTAATTCTTTGCAACCTCAAATGCACCGTGAGCCATAATCTTCTTTTCGACAAGGTCCTGGATTTCTTCAACCGTGGGAGCGCGGCCGAGAGCCTCGCACGAAATAACAACCGACTCTGTGATCCTTTTGATCTGCAAGTCGGTCATGCGGATGTCTTCATCAACGGATTCGTTAGCTTTTGTGATGGCGAGAAGGATTTTTTCTTCGTTAAAATTCTCTTCGGCACCGTTTCTTTTGATGATCCTCATACCGATTTTCTCTCTTTCTAAACATTTTTTACGAAAATATATGAAACTTTGCACACAATATATTGTGTTTTAAAAGTCGTGCACTCACATTATAAGCCACAAATTATGGGGTGTCAATATGGAATAATAGACAAAAAAACCACAATATTTTGTTGAATAAGTTCCTTGCCATCGTCAAAACACACAATTTGTGCTGTTTTGTCACAAAAAGGCACAAAAAACAGGGGCAAAACCTGTTCGGGTTTAGCTCCTGTTTAGTTTCTGTAAAGGCGAGTCACTTTACGGATCGCATTGTTTTTTGCTCTCCGAAGCAAACTGTGTATGAATCTTCGGTTAAATCATCGCGTATGGGATAATCGGTTGAAATTATGTGTGAACCGCTAGATATAGCGTATTCTCGTTTGTCGGCATCTATTGAACCGTATGAATCTGTCCTTGTTCGGACGATTAAATTAAGCTCGTCAAGTATCTCGGCTTTACACTCTAGCGCTCTTTTTGGGTCGTTTATCAGCAGGAATGATGCGCAATCGCGATGGGCATCTTTCTCTCTGAGCATCGGGAACATTGCCTGCGCAGCAAAAGTAGTGTCCATAGCTATGTAATCCTCGGTTACGCCGGTTTCGTGTAGCAGAATGAGCACTTTACCGAGCATTGCATCAACACGGCACCAATCGTCAGCAGCTCTCATTTCGCCGAAAGTTTTGTAATCGCGAAGCATATCTGACGGAGTGAAAAGCTTGTCACCAAGGTTATCACGCAATATTTTATCAAACTCTTTGGCGTAATCGAGATTAAAGCTTTTCATATCTTCCATCGGAAGGCTGATGGTTTTCGGCTCAACTATAACCGTAATCGGTAAGTGGTTCGGGTTATTGTCTGACCATAGGCTTATCTCTTTGAGCGCAAGCGCAAAATCGTAACAGCTTGTTGTCATATCTGCAGCAGGTGAGTGCATACAGGTGAATGTAATGGCGTTGCCCTTTACAAAGGTTTCTATGTCCATTTCGATGCTGCGTATTCCGCAATTGAATTGCTGTGTCAGGGTTTGGCTTTGAAACTCACCCTTATCGGCTTTTACAAGTCCGAAGGTCAGCTCAGAAAGGCTTTGATAAAGCTCGCGTAAGGCGGGAACAGATTTTTTCTGGTAGCTGTTGTGCGTTGCGATGAAGGACAGTTCGTTGAATTTAAGACCTGCATCGAGCTCTGCACTGAGGTCACCGTCAAAAAAGTCGGCTTCGTTGACGGGTGGCAGCTCACCGCTCAGATAAGCTTGCTCGAGCTCTGCAATACGCACGGGTTGCTCTGCAATATCGAGGACAAGCTGTTCTGCACTCTGGCCGAAAATAGAAAAACATGAAACCATAACTGAAATCAGCAGAGGAATAAATCTGAAAATGTAACGAAACATATTTTATACCTTGTTTCTTAGAATGTGATATAATTATATCATCAATATTGCACAATGCAACAGCTAATATTTACTTTAGTGTTATTTTGTGGTAATATCTTTAAAATAAAGTATTTGATTATCAGTAAAAGGAGCTGAGTTTATGCCGGCGCTTGTACTTGAAGGCGGCACTTTCCGTCCTACTTTTTCCTGTGGTGTAATGGATGCACTGCTTGAAAGCGGGGTTGATTTTGAATATGTTATCGGCGTTTCTGCAGGTATATCAAATGCCGTTTCGTATCTCTCAAAGCAGAAAGGAAGAAATCTTGAAATTCTGCAGAAGTACCGTAATGACAAGAGGTACTTAGGTGTAAGAAATATTTTCACAGATAAATCTATTTTTGGCAGAAAGTTTATATACGAAACCATTCCGCAGGAACTTATTCCGTTTGATCACGATACTTTCTTTTCTAACCCGGCAAAATTCGTTGTTGGCGTTACAAACGCTGAAACGGGTGAGATGGAATATCTCGACAAAAAAGACCCGGTAAACGGTTTTATGGCTCTTCAGGCTACCTGTGCGCTTCCGATTGCTTTTCCGCCGATAATCTATAACGGCAAGCAGTATTATGACGGAGGGCTTGTAGATTCGATACCGGCTAAAAAGGCACTTGATGACGGTAACGAAAAAATGCTGATAGTTCTTACGCGCACAAAGGGATACGTTAAGACGGAATCAAAAGCATATAAGGTTGCGGCAGCACTGTTAAAGAGCAAATACCCGAAGATTTCAGAACTGATACTTACGAGGCACACACGCTATAACAAAGAGGTTGAATTCTGCAATCAACTTGAGCGTGAAGGTAAGGCAGTAATTCTGCGACCGAGCGAAGAAGCACAGATTTCATCTTTTGAAAGTGATATCGCCAAGCTTGAGCGTAACTATCAATACGGTTACGACCTTGCGATTGAAAATATGGAGCAGATAAAAGCTTTGTTTAATTGATTTTTTTTGCAGTTTAACTCTTTGTGTAGGGGGACGAAACTTGATTTTTGTATATGTGTCGCTGTTTGTATTTGCACTGATAGGAGCAAAATTCAGTTTCAAGTCATTCAACAAAAAAGAATACTTGTCGATGGAGTCGACCAATGCTGTGCGTGGCGTGTTTATGGTGCTGATATTCCTGAGTCACTTTATGCAGTATTACAGTTATACGTCGGAAGTTGACAAGCTCGGCGGTAACATATCGAGAATGCTCGGTCAGATGATTGTGGTAATGTTTATGTTCTATTCCGGTTACGGTATAGGTGAATCCGTCAAGCGGAAAGGAGCAGACTACATAAAATCATTCCCGAAAAACAGAGTATTTAAGACGTTGCTTCATTTTGATATAGCGATATTCATACATTTCATTCTCAGTTTGATTCTTGAACTTAAATATCCGCCGAGTCAGGTTGCGCTTGCGTTTATCGGTTGGACGAGTATCGGCAACAGCAACTGGTATATTTTTGCCGTTATAGCTCTTTATATTATCACGTGGATAGCGTTTTCTGTTTTCAGGAAGAACAAGGTTGCGGCTGCTGCCGGTGTTACGCTGCTGACGGTTGTTTATATCGTTGTTATGTCGTTCTTCAAAGAGTACTGGTGGTATGACACGGTGCTTTGTTATGTAGCGGGTCTCTGGTATTCGTTATTCAAAGAAAAGCTTGAAAATCTGTTGGCAAAATACAATATAGTATGGCTTGTTATTACGGTAGCTTCCGCGGTCGGTTGGTGGTTTGCTCATATGCATCGTGTTGATGTACCGCTGCGTATTCTGGAAGCGTTGCTGTTTACACTGTTTGTGGTTTTGCTTTCGCTTAAGGTTTCAATCCGTAACAAGCCGCTGATATGGCTCGGTAAGCATACGTTTGAAATATATATTCTTATGCGTATGCCGATGAAGCTGTTGGCGCTGTGGGGAATAAAAGATATTAACGTTTACCTCTATCTGGCGGCAAGTTTTGTTGCGACGCTTGTGATGTGCGTGATTTTCTCATATCTGCTAAAGGGTGTTGACAAGCTGATTTGCAAAATTAAAAAAGCATAAAACAAACATTGCTGTGAGGCCCGAAAAAGGGTTTCACAGCTTTTTTATTGTTTGCATAGAATATACAAGAGCGCGGTTTGTGTACTGACGCTCAGTAAACTGTAAAGGAGAAAAGCTTTATGCGTATGAACGAGCGCTCAGGCGCTGTCTGTGAAATGTGCAAGCGGCAGGAAGTTCATTTCCGCCGCAGTGAGCAACCGTTTCCGGAAGATTGCAGTATTGCAATGGCGTATGTGCCCGTGCAGACTGATACAACCGTTTACGATGAACTGCAGGCGCTTTGCGAAGGCACGCTTTTTGTTGCACTTAATAAGCCCTTTATGAGAGGGTGTAAGCAGTGAATAAAAAAGATATGCTCAAAAAGCTTTCGGCGGCTGAATTTGCACTGTGGGATCTTCACCTCTACCTCGATACTCACCCGGGTGACCTTGCGGCCGTAGGGCTTTACAACAAGTATCATAAAAAATATATGCTTCTGCGTGAAGAATACGAGTTAACCTGCGGCAAACTCTCACCGAGAAATGCGCAGGGCGTAGAGTGGCTTAAAGATCCCTGGCCGTGGGAGAAAGGCTGGTGCGACTGCTGATGTTTATGTATGAGAAAAAGTTGCAGTATCCCGTAAAAATTGCAACACCGAACGCAAAGCTTGCGCAGGTTATTATCACCCAGTTCGGCGGACCTGACGGCGAGCTTGGTGCGTCCATGCGTTATCTCAGCCAACGCTTTGCAATGCCCTGGGGCGAACTCAAAGGACTGCTTACCGATGTAGGTACGGAAGAGCTTTCGCATATAGAAATGATTTGCGCCCTGGTATATCAGCTCACGCGCAATCTTTCGATCGATGAAATCAAGCGTCAGGGCTTTGACAAGTACTTTGTTGACCACACGACAGGTATTTATCCTGTTGCGGCAAGCGGTGAGCCGTGGACGGCTGCGACAATCCAGTCTACGGGCGATGTTATAGCAGACCTGAGCGAAGACCTTGCGGCAGAGCAGAAGGCACGAAAGACTTATGATAACATCCTCCGCCTTTCCGATGATCCTGATGTAAACGATGTGATCAAATTCCTTCGTGCACGTGAAATTGTGCACTTTCAGCGCTTCGGTGAAGCGCTTCGCTTCGTAACGGATAAACTCGACAGCAAGAATTATTATGCCTGCAACCCTGCGTTTGACAAAAACTGCGGCTGCTGAAAACTGAATAAAACAAAGTGTCGGTGTACGGAAAAAATCCGTGCACCGATTGCTTTCTGCGCTCATTATAAACATTAGTTAATGTTGAAATCAATTAACAAAATATGATATTATACAACAAAAATATTAAAAGCTATACAAATGAGGCGTGAAACAGTATGAACAATAAAAATTTTCGATTTGCTACCGAAAAGGATGCAGGTCTTATCCTTGGTTTTATAAAGGAACTTGCGGAATATGAAAAGATGTCTGACAAAGTGATAGCCGATGAGAATTTGCTGCGTGAATGGATCTTTGAAAAGAATAAGGCAGAGGTTATATTCGCTTTGGAAGACGGTAAAGAAGTGGGCTTTGCTTTGTTCTTCCACAATTTTTCCACCTTCCTTGGCAGAGCAGGAATCTATCTTGAAGATCTTTTCGTAATGCCTGAATACCGTGGTCACGGACACGGAAAAAGTTTGCTTAAAGAGCTGGCGCGTATTGCCGTTGAAAGAGGTTGTGGCAGACTCGAGTGGTGGTGCCTTGATTGGAACAAGCCCAGTATTGATTTTTATCTTTCTCTCGGTGCCGAACCGATGAGCGAATGGACAACCTATCGCTTTGAGGGCGACTCCCTGCGCACACTCGCCGGAGAAAAAGTGGAGATCAAAAATGATTAAATAACTCATTCACGACCCGATTTTGCTCAGCATTTGCGACAAAAGAAGATTTGCCGGACACACTTGTTGCTCACAAAGATGGCTGTGTCGGCATGGCGGCGAATATGATTGGTGTGTGCAAACGTATCATTGCTTTCGATAATGACGGCATTTATATGATTATGTTCAACCCCGAGATAATAAAAAATCGGGTCCCTACGATACAGAAGAAGGTTGTCTTTCTCCGGTCAGAGGTCTCAGAAAGTGCAAGCGTTATCAGACAATAAAAGTGTAATGGCAGACGGCTGAATTCCAAACCCGTATCAAAACATTTACAGGTTTCCCTTCACAAATAATTCAGCACAAAATCGACCATTGTAACGGAGTATTGATATAAAAGTAAGTCACCATAAAAAGATACCGCAGTTGATACTTTTTGTACCGACTGCGGTATTTCTATTTTAACAAATTATTTTTCGAAAGTCGCCATGACATCCTTGATTGCATAAAATGCAGGTTTGGGATTTCCGCTCAGATCTGTTATTCCCCATGCGGTTTCATATGGGCAGTCTGACTGTCCGCAGTACCAGCAGGTTGGTGAATCCCTCCAGCAAAAAACGAAAAATCCTGTAACGCAGTTTATCTTTTTCAATGCCGGCAAAAGTTCGCGGTAAAATTCAGCCTGACCCTCAGGCGTATGGGTTATACCGGTAATTGTTTCATTTAGATAACCGTAGAAATGCTTATCCATATCCAGAAAAACAGCATCTCCCCACGTTGCGGGGTTGGGATATTCCTCATAGACGTGTGCCTTCAGCGCATCAGGCAGCTTTGCGACAAAATTCTCAATGTCTGCGCGTGCCGCAGCTTCGGATTCATAGCCGTAACGTGCAAGGATTGCGGCACGGTCTTCCTCGCTTTTCGGTTCACCGGCGCTGATAAAACCGAATTCTGCTACGATTATCGGTTTTTTTGTCAATTGGTTTGCCTTGCGGATTGCGGAAACATAGTCGTGCAGTTCGCCGCCGTACCATGTGCCGTAATAAAGATCGACGCCGACGTAATCCATATATTGCAGATAAGGTTTCATAAGATTATGCAGCTCTTCTGCGTCTCCTGCGCAGTTGTATCCGATTATCAGATCGCCCTTGACCTCACTCAGAGCCTCTGCCTGAATACCGATAAACTTTACCGCCTGCTCCAATGTCAGCGGATAAGTGAAACTTGAAACACCCATTTCGTTTGTTATCTGTATTCCGCCTATCACATCGCGCAGATCATTGCAGAGAAATACGGCAATTTCTTTTGTACGCTGTGCATTTTCATCAGCGGACGGATCAAAACCGCCTATTTCAAAATAGGATCTCGGGTAAGGAGTGATTGCCAGAACCTTGATTCCCTGCTCAGCATAGCCCTTTGCTCTGTTTTTGAACGCAGTATACGAATCGCTGATGCTGCCGTCTGCATTATATGGATACGGAATGTCAAAGCGTACCCAGCCAAGACCGATTTCATTGATAAGCTCATAATTTTCATCGGGATGACATACTCCGTAAATATATCCGTCTGTTTTTTTCTGCAGCTCTGCCGCGTCACCGTTCGTACCGTTTATGTAACCTGATATTGATGTGAACAGCAGAGAAAAGATAAGTAAAACAGATTCAAACCATTGAACTATACGCATACGAAAACCTACTTTCTGTTTTGATTTCATATTAACATATGCATCAGAAAAGAGTCAAGACGGAATGGTATCATCAATATGGTTTACCGTTCTTTTATAGCTTATAGTCAATTATAAACAGCACAAAATTTCAGGTTGTTTTTTGTTACAGTTATGATATAATTTTAATAAAAACAGCGGAGAATTTGCAATGAACAGACCTTATATTATCTGCCATATGGTAACATCGCTTGACGGAAAAGTGACGGGAGATTTCCTTTTCACTCCCGAATGTGCAGGCGCAACTGAAATATATTATGAAATCAACCGAAAGTTAAAATGCAACGGATTTATCTGTGGCAGAGTCACTATGGAAGGCAGTTTCACGGGCGGATATTATCCTGACCTTTCAGAATATGAACCCGTAATTCACGGCTGTGGTTTTATGCCGGATTATATTCCTGATGATATGACAGGCTTCTACGCAGTTGCCTTTGACCCGAAGGGCAGACTTGGCTGGAAATCGAATAAAATAATCGACCCTGACGGTGACCCCGGTTACGACGGCGCACAGATTATAGAAGTGCTGACAGAGCAGGTTGATGAGCGTTATCTCGGCTACCTTGAAAGTATGGAAATTCCTTATATATTTGCAGGTCAGAACGAAATAGACGTTGAGCTTGCACTTTTTAAACTTAAGGATATTATCGGTTGCGAAACCCTGCTTTTAGAGGGCGGCAGTATTATAAACGGCTTTTTCCAGAGAGCGGATGTTATTGATGAACTGAGCCTTGTTATGACACCGATTGTTGCAGAAAAGAATGACAAACCGCTGTTTGCTGACAGCGTTGTTTCAGGATATGAACTCGTTAAATCGGAAACCATAAACGGAAATATTGTGCTAAATTATAAAAGAAAGAGATAAATAAGAATTTGATTGAGTGAATGATATGGATATACTGTTGAAGACAGCTGCCTTAAAGCAGAGCTTTCCGCAGGGGAAATAATAGAACTCAGCAACTGTATATGACCAAATTAGAAAGGATTTCTGATAGGTGATTTTATGAGCAAGGCAAAATATGTTGATACAATGATTGGTACCGTTGCTGACGGTCAGGTAGAAAGTTATCACGGCGGCGGCAAAACATATCCGGGAGCCGCTGTTCCCGGAGGTATGGTGCAGCTTTCACCGGATACGGTAACGGGCGGTGACAACGGTAACGGCTATAACTATTGCGATAACACAATAGAAGGTTTCAGTTTCAACCATATGAGCGGTATAGGCTGGTACGGTGATTTGGGGAACATCCAGATTATGCCTGTTACGGGCGAAACGGATTTAAGAAGCGGCAGTAACAGCCATGTTGAATTTAAAAAGGGTAAAAAAGGCTGGAAATCGGAATTTTCTCACGACAGCGAAAAAACCGAAGCAGGCTATTATTGCGTAAAATTAGACCGTTATAATATTTTAGCGGAAGCTACTTCAAATGTTCACAGCGGTATATTAAGATTTACATATCCTCAAAACGAGAATGCTAAAATTATAATGAATTTTTCAAGAAGAATCGGCGGTAAAGCAGATTTTGAGAAAATTAAAATAGTGAATGAAAATACTGTTGAAGGTAAAATTATCTGCACACCGAAGGGTGGAGGTTTCGGTCACGGTCATGCCGGAATTTCTTATGATTTGTATTTTATCTGCGAGTTTTCCGAAATACCTGCAAAAATGCAATTCTTTTCAAATGAAGAAATTCAGAGTGAACATTTAAAAGAATTCAGCCACGAAGATGTTGGGTTGCTTTTGGAATTCGGTGAAAATCTCACAGATTCGCTTAAAATAAAATGCGGTATTTCTTATACAAGTCTTGACGGTGCAAGAATGAACATAAAGGCGGAAATGCCTGACTTCGATTTTGATGCTCAAAGAAAAAATGCACTTGATTTGTGGGAAGACGCATTCTGCATTGCAGATGTTGAGGGCAGTAACGAAACGGATTTAAAGCTTTTTTACACCTGCCTTTATCATACACTTTTAGATCCGAGAGTTTCTGCTGATATTGACGGCAGCTTTTCTTTGGACGGAAAAACGATGAAAGATGACAGTTACATTCACCGCACGGTATTCAGCGGCTGGGATGTTTACAGAAGCGAATTTCCGCTTCTGGCAATTATCCGTCCGGATATTGTTAATGATGAGGTCAATTCACTTTTAAAAATTGCGGAGACTAAAAATACATCATTTCCGCAATGGGAACTTCTGGGTATTGACACGCACTCTATGGTCGGAGATCCCGGACTTCTTGTTGTTGCTGATGCATACCTAAAAAAAATCAGGAATTACGATACGGAAAAAGCATACAAAATAGGTCTTGCTTCAAGCAAATGTGAAAAAGAATTATTCGGTAAGCCGTTTCATTCCGTAAGACCCGATTGCGAACAGTATCTGAAAAATGCTTTTGTTCCCGAAGAACTGAGTGACACCTTAGAATTTTTACTTGCGGATTACACAATGTACCTTTTTGCAAAAGCAAAAGGCGATAAAGAAAACGAAGAATTCTTTTTTAACCGCGTGAAAAAATATACCGAAAACTACGATGAAAAGCTTGGATTTTTAGCACCCCGAAAAGATAACGGTGAATTTGTGTTTGAAGAAAATGAATATGACGACGACGGATGTGTTGAGAGCAACATTTTTCAGCAGTCGTGGTTTGTGCCTTACGATGTTATCGGTTTAAGTAAACTCTTTGGCGAAGAAAGAGCAATTGAGCTTTTGGAAAGATTCTTTGAAAATGCTGATTTTTCTAAATTATGGAATGAAGATTATAACCATTCAAATGAACCTTGCCATAACATCACCCATTATTTTAACATTCTGGGTCTCTCTCACCGTACACAGTACTGGACCCGAAAAGTTCAGAAAGAAGCATACAGAACAGGTGCATACGGTTTTTGCGGCAATGAAGATGTAGGTCAGCTTTCTGCGTGGTATGTTCTGTCAAGTCTGGGATTTGCTCAGGTTTGCATCGGTCAACAGGATTATTATGTCAATACCCCCTTGTTCAGGAAAGCGACTGTTAAACTAAATAAAAATTATCATTCTTGTATAAATGCCGATACCTTTACCGTAGTTTGTGACAAAGACCCTCTTGAATACCCTTATATCAAGAATGTTGAGTTTAACGGGAATCTGATAAAAAGACCGTATTTATCGTATTTTGAAATTACATCCGGCGGCACTTTAAAGTTTGAACTTTCAAAAGAGCCTGTTACAGATTGCTTCTAAAGGGGAAATTTGCAGAGAGTAAACGATAAATAAGAATTTGTGTAAATGGTGATGAAATGCAGAATCTGACTTTTGAACAATTCAATAACATTGAATTTAAACTCTATGAAAAAAATCCTGTATTAAGAAATCCGAGAAATAGTTTTGTTGTCGCTGATCCCAGTGTATTAACGCCTTCAGATTCACATGACGGAAAATGGCATTTATTCTGTCATACATTTTTTGGTGTGTACCGATATGAAAGCACCGACGGAATGAGTTTTGAAAACAAGGGCAGAATTGTCAATCGTGCTATGCGTCCGAATATCAACTGTATTGACGGAAAATATTATCTCTATTTTGAGAGAACAAGACCGGTTATCTTTAATCTTTTCAGCCTTATCGGAGCAAAATGGAAATCGGAAATTTACTGTACAGAGTCCGAGAATCTTGTTGACTGGAGCGAACCATATCTTGTAATCGGCAAAACGCGCTGTTTTGAAGAGGATGAGAGGGGAATTGCTATTTCCAATCCGTTTCTGATGAAAACTGAAAACGGCTATCGCCTGTATTATTCCTGCGGACAGACTTATATTAAAGATTGCGGATTCTGTGAGCCGACACATATCAGTTTTGCAGAAAGCAAGAGCATTGCTGGCGGTTATATTTCAAGGGAAACACCTATTATCAGTCCTGACAAAGATAAAGAATATCTTAATCTTTGTTCGGGTTGCTTAAAGGTGTATAAATTGGCTGACTGTTACATCGGATTGCAAAACGGAATTTATGAAGAAGATGGTAAAAGTTATTCTGCCATTATGCTTCTGAAGTCTGATGATGGCATCAGTTTTGAGTTTGTAAAGCCGTTTTTAGCACCTCAGATGTGTGGTGAAAATAATTGGATGGCGCAGTATGTTTATGCTTGTTGTCTTACATATCACGATAACAAATTAAGATTGTATTTTAATGCCAGGGATGTGTCGGATAACATCAGGGGCAGAGAGTGTATTGGCATTTACGAGGCTGAAATAAATGATTGACTTAAATCTTTTCAAGAAATCCCAATGGAGAATAATATAAATATAATCACAGAAATAACAGATTTCCTTGCTCCTGAGCTGGATGTATATGCACGGTTAAGCGAGGTTCAGCTGTTAAACAGAGAGTTCCCCGAAAAAGGCTTGTTTATAGCAGAAAGTCCGAAGGTTATTGAACGGGCTCTCGATGCAGGATACGAACCGGTTTCGTGTCTTGATTAAATAAAGGCTCTCGGGTTTAAAACGGTAGCTGTGGCACTTAAGGATAATTCTTTTTCTATCAATGACCCGAGCCTGACAGACGAAAAGAAGCTCGCCGTCATTATGGGAACATAGGGCGACGGACTTTCTGATCAAACCATATCCGAATGCGATTTTACCGTGAAAATACCAATGTATCACGGTGTTGATTTGCTGAACGTTGCTGCTGCTTACTTAGTAGCTGTCTATCAGCTTGGCAATAAACAGATTCCCGATGAATGTAAAGAGAGGGACGGCTATGAGCGATAAAACAGTTAAATATCTGCTCGGGGTTGACGGCGGAGGAACGAAAACGGAATTTCTGCTCTGTGGCTTAAACGGAAAAGAAATCAAAAGACTGTTTCTCGGCGGGTCAAATCCTGTTAACAGGGGAATTGAAAACACTTTTGCCGTTCTCGGTGGAGGAATTGCACAGGTGTGTGACGGGCTTGCTTTCAGTGAGGTTTCCGTCTTTGCGGGAATTGCAGGCTCAAAGAGCGGAGAAAACCAAAGGCTCATCAATGAATTTCTCTCGCGCTTCGGCTTTGCTTCGTTCGGTTGCGGAAGTGATATTGACCTTGCGCTTGAGGTTGCATTAAAAGGCGAAAACGGAACAGCAGTTATAATGGGCACGGGTATTGTTGCCTATGCCCGTTCGGGTGAGAAGCTTCACCGTATAGGTGGGCGAGGATATATGATTGACAAAGGCGGCAGCGGTTTCCATTTTGGGTCCGATGCACTTAATTCAGCGTTTGAATCAATCGACGGTCGAGGTGGCAGCAAAACTATACTCAAACTTATCGAAAATAAACTCGGTAAAAGGCTGGAATATTCGATTGCTGAAATATATAACGGCGGTGCGGCATATATAGCATCATTTGCACCGATAGTTTTTGAAGCGTTTAATCTCGGAGATTGCGCAGCTTCCGAAATCATAGACCGTAATGCTTATGAAGCGGCAAAGGTAATCAACGGTGCACGAAATGTTTTAAATAATCACGATGATAAAATTGTTATCTGCGGCGGACTTTGCAGGCAAAAGGAAATTCTTGAGCCGTTCCTGCTCAAATATATTGAAAGTGAGTCTTCGCTTGAATTCCTTGATGAGCCGATGGTAAACGGTGCGATTTCACTTGCGAAAGGGAGAGAGAATAAATGTTAAAAACCGAAATGAGAAATTCCGATACATACGGTATTGACAAAATGTCCGCATTGGAAATGGTGGAGATAATCAATAAAGAAAACGCAAAGGTGACTGTTGCGGTTGAGGCGGTTTTGCCGCAGATTGCGGCTGTGTGTGATGCGGTTGCTGATGCAATAAATTCAGGCGGAAGAATATTCTATATCGGCAGCGGTACCTCGGGCAGGCTGGCTGTTTGCGATGCTGCGGAGTGTCCGCCTACCTTCGGTGTGCCTTACGGCCTTTTCAACGGAATTATCGCAGGCGGTGAAGGGTGTATGTTCAAGGCTGCCGAAAACGCCGAGGACAATTACACGGCAGGTGTTGACGACCTTAAAGCCCGTGATTTTTGCAATAAAGATATATTAATCGGAATTTCCGCTTCGGGGTCGGCGGCTTATGTTATTTCTGCCGTAAACTATGCAAAAAGCATTGGTGCAAAAGCCTTTTCAATTACAAACAATCCTGATACCGAGCTTGGCAAGGCGGCGGATATTGACATCTGCGCTGACACGGGTTCGGAGGTCATTACGGGCTCAACCCGTATGAAGGCAGGCACGGCGCAGAAAATTATTCTTAATATGATTTCAACAGCAGCTATGGTTAAATGCGGCTGTGTCTATGAAAATATGATGATTAATCTGAAGCCGACAAACAAAAAGCTGACACGCAGAATGGTGGGCATTGTTACCGAAATTCTCGGCTGTACGGCTGAAAAAGCAGAAGAGCTTTTGGAGAATAACGGCTGGAATATACGCCAAGCAGTTGAAGGTAATATATAACAGATCAAAAGACCGACAAACCTCAATTCGGAGATTTGTCGGTCTTCTTTTATTTAAGTTTTAATCCGTAAACAAGAGTTGTTTCTTTGGTTTCGATTAGCTCAAATCCGTATTTTTCGTAGAACTTTATTGCGTTGTAATTTTTGTGCCAGACGGTAAACATAACACCTTTTATGTTCTTCTGACGCAGATGGTTGCACAGTGTATCCATCAGCTTTCTGCCAAGCCCCATATGCTGATACTCGGGCAGAATATCGATGTGAAGGTGTGCGGGATATTCTTCCTTGTATTTTTCCTGTGACGCAATAGCACGGAGTGCAGATTTTCTTCGCTTGAATTCCCACGTTTTAATTCTCGTATAATATTCGTCAATAAACACAGGATAGAACTTGTCAAAATCCTCCGTGCTGATAATGTAACCGATTGCCCTGTCGTTTTCGTCAACGGCAACGAAGCAGCTTTCAGGCTCTTTTTCTATGTAGTAGTCGCAGTAAACGGCAAATCCGAAGTTGATACTGCGCTTTGACTTTTTGCAGGGACCTTCGCTGTTGAGGTGTACGAAGTGTACGTTTTCTTTATCCTTGCTTTCATAAGGTCTTATTGTCATTTTTATCACTTCCGTAAAACGAGTTTATCATTAAATCGCACAAAAATCAAGGCGCAATATTTGCTGATTTAATAATTGTAAAATGATAAAAAATATTATATCATTTTATACAGGAGGGTTGCCCATGGTTAAAGGTATTGAAAATCCTGCTACCTGGCAGGAGCTTTTCGCAGATGTGCTGTCAGGCTTGGATATAAATATTAAAGTCGGCAACACGCGCAGGGTCTGCTACTGCGAAAAAACTCACAGGCTTACCAACGAAAAATACATACTCACCGTTTCGGGGAGTAATATCGACGTTGAGTGCTCGGGTGAAAAAAGTGCTTTTTATGCTCTTGGAGATATTGCGAAACGCATTGAGGAAAACAGCCTTGCAGACGGTGAATATGTATGCTCACCCTCGTTTGCTGTCAGAGGATATATTGAAGGCTTTTACGGCAGCCCGTGGTGTTTTGAGCAGCGCAAATCCGTTATGTCGCTTATGGCGAAAAACAGGATGAATACCGTTTATTATGCTCCGAAGGATGATTTGTATCACCGTGAGAAATGGCGTGAGAATTATCCCGAAGATGAGCTTGCAAGGCTGAAAGAGCTTGTTGACAGTGCCGATGAATGTTATATGGATTTTTATTGGTGCATTGCTCCGGGGCTTTCAATGAAATATTCTGACGAAAAGGAATTTGACACGCTGATAAACAAGACAAAACATCTTTATTCAATCGGTGTGCGCTGTTTCGGTCTGCTTCTTGATGATATTGACGATGAGCTTGCTTTTGAAGAGGATAAAGCGGCTTTCGGTGAAACGGTCAATGCTCATATTTACCTAATAAACAGATATTATGATGCATTGAAGGAAATTGACCCGTCAATCCGTCTAACGGTATGTCCTACTCTTTATCATGGTAAGGGTAATGAATACTATATATCAAAGCTCGGCAAAAATATTCCGTCGCTTGTTTCTGTTTTCTGGACAGGCAGAGATATATGCTCGCGTGAGCTTACAAGTCCTGAAGCAGTCAGGTTTATTGAAAGCACATATCACAAGCCGCTTTACTGGGATAACTACCCCGTAAATGATTGCTCGATGTTTAATGAAATGCACATTTCGCCCATTATCGGTCGTGATCCCGATTTGTATAAATATTCCGATGGTATTATTTCAAACTGTATGGAATATGCCGAGTGCTCAAAAATTCCGCTTATTACCTTTGCGGATTATTTGTGGGACAGTGAGAATTACAATCCGCAAGAATCGTGGGAGGCTGCAATAAGGCAGGTTATCGGAACAGAAAATGCAGATAATTTTATTGTCTTGGCAGACCATCTTTACACCTCGTGTCTGAAGGATGCAAATTCAAGGCGTATGTATGAAGCATTTGACGGAATTGAAGAAGCATTCAAGTCGGGAGATACACAGCAGGCTTTTGCTCTGGCAGAGAATTATCTTGGCAGAATGAATGCGTGCAGAGAGTATCTGAAAAGGGATTTACCGATATGCAAAGAGCTTTCAAAATGGTCGGAAAAATATTTTGTTTCGTGCGATATCATGAACAAGATATTCGAATACATAAAGACAAAAGATGAGAACCTGATTGAGGAATTGCTTTTGCTTACCGAAAAGTATGAGGCAATGCCTGCGAGGCTTTCAAACGATGTCAACATCCGTGAAGAACTTAAAAATATGAAAAAATTCATTTGAAAAGGAGAAATAAAAATGGCAGTAGTTATCAGATGGGTTTCAGCAATTCTGGCAGTACTTATGGGACTTCCCACGCTTTTGGGTGCGGTTTTTCAGAGCCTTACCAAAATAGGTTATGATGAAAGACCTGCAGCAGAAATTGCAGATAATTTTCTCGAGGGAAATGCAGAATTTATTGACGAAGCCGTTGCTGAATATTGGTCAGCAGGCTTTGCGCGCAGAGTTCTTACCCCCGATGACATTAAAGAAACAAGATATTTCCTTGGCGGATTCCTCAAATTTCCTGCTCAGGAAGCAACGGGTGTAGTTGACGATTTGTGCGTAAGAGCGGTTGTGCTCGATGATAATTCAGGCAGAGGTGCTGCGGCATTTGCGTGGATTGACGGCGTCGGCTTTATGAATGCAGATATCAAAGATATCCGCGAAAAGCTCGCTGATATTACGGGCGACGGCAAGCTTATCAGCATTGATGTCGGCTCAACTCACAACCACAGTGCAATTGATACCCAGGGCCTCTGGGGCAATATCCCCAAGAGCGGCAGAAATCAGGCTTATATTGATTCCGTAGTTCAGAAAACCGCCGATGCGATAAGAGAAGCGTATAACAGCAGAAGCGAAGGCACGCTTTATTATTCATCAAAAGCCTGCCCCGAACTTTTCTACGACGGCAGAGATCCTTATTCTATTGATGATAAAATTCATCTTTTCCGTTTTGTGCCCAATGACAGCGCAAAGAAAGAAATCTATATAACCAACTTCGGCGCACATCCCATCAACCTCGGCTGGAGCAACACAGAGATTTCGGGCGATTATCCGTATTATATCGAAAAAGAAGTAACAACAGAAAAGAATGCGGATTTTATCTTCGTTCAGGGTGCAATCGGCGGAGCAATTCATTGCGATATGGGTGTTGAAAACGGAATTCCCGAAGATCTTTCTTCGTTTGAAAAGATGAAAGAATACAGCAATATTGTTGCAGATGTTCTTTATGAGCTTGCAGAAAAAGGCGAAGCGGTTGAGCCTGTTCTCAACGTAAAACATGCTCAGATAGATTTTGAAGTAAACAATTTTGTTTTCCTTCTTGCGGCAAGTGCTGATCTTTGCAACGTAAAAGCTTTTAAAGAAGACGGCAAAGTTTATCTTACAAGCGAAATCGGCTACGTTGAAATCGGTAAAAATATAAAGATTATCGAAGCTCCCGGCGAAGCACTGCCTGAGCTTATTTATGGCGGATTCTATTCAGCTGAAGAAGCATTCAACGGTACGGAATATCCCTATGAAGGAATTGCAACATGCTTTGACAATGACGATGAAGTTCTTGTTTTCGGCCTTTGTAACGATGCTGTAGGCTATATCGTTCCGGATAATGATTACAGTTCATCGGGCGCTGAAGGCCACTACGAAGAAACCGTTTCAACAGGCTCGAAGAGCGGTACGGCTTTTTCGAAAGCATTCTTTGAACTTCTTAAGGTCTGGGGGTAATTCAGAATGGCGTTTCTTCGTTTTCTTAAACTTCCCGAATTGGTCAGAGGAATAATATCAGGCTTGCTTTCCCTGATCCTGCTTTTTGTTCCGAATTCAACATACACAACCGTTGAGGAAACATCGGAATATATGCTCACAGGCGATGCCGTGTTTTCGGATACGGCAGGTGAAAAATGGACAGTCGGTTTTGCAAGCAGTGTTCTTACGCCCGATGACATTACGGCAGACAAATACTATATCGCAGGTTACAATCCGAATAACCCTGCAAAGTCTGTGCTTGACGATATGCATGCCAAGGCAGTTTATTTTGATGATAATACGGGCAGAGGCGGCGTTGTTATCTGTGCGATTGACTGCGTAGGCATCAGCCGTAAGGACATTAACGATATAAGAAAAATTGTTATCGACAGCGGCAAAATACCCAATCTCAAATCAATCAACATCTGTGCAACCCATACCCATTCCGCTATTGATACGCAAGGTCTTTGGGGCAAGAACTTCCTTTCTGACGGTAAGAATGCAGAGTTTATGGCAAGTCTTAAAGAAAAAACAGCCAAGGCTATTATTGCCGCATACGAAAACCGCAAGGACGGTGCACTTTATTTAGGCACGGCAGAATCTGAGGGGCTTCTTATCGATACAAGAAACCCCATTGATTACGACGCAACTCTCACAAGACTTCGCTTTGACCCGACAGACGGCAGTGATGATACTTATATAGTGAATGTTGCCTGCCACGCTGAATGTCTCGGAGCAAGAACAACCGTTGTCAGCGCAGATTTCCCTGCATATATGGAAAAGGAAATAGTTGAGCAGACGGGCGGCGCAAACGTCGTTTTCATAAACGGTGCTATCGGAGGACTTATCACCTGCGAAAAGCTTGACGATGTTCTGCGTAACTTTGAGCTTGGTCTTGAATATGTAAAGGAATTCGGCAAAGATATGGGCGAAGTTGTTATGAGCATAGCCAACGAAACCGAGATTGCTCCTCTTGTCAACATCAGTACAAAGGCGGTTAGTGTGCGTTGCGATAATATTGCGCTTCTTCTTGTCCGTATTCTCGGCGTGCTTAACAACGATGTTTCAAAGGATGAAAACGGCGACATTTCAATCATAACCGAGGTTTCATATATGGAACTCGGCAATGAGCAAATAGGTGTTTTTATGATACCCGGCGAGCTTTCCCCCGAGCTTGAAAGCGGCAAATTCCTCTCTGCAGAGGAATCGGCAAACGGCACGGCGGTTGATTACAAACCGCTATACGAAATGTCCGATTGTACACACCAATTTGTTGTCGGTCTTTGCAACGACGAAATCGGTTACATAATTCCCGAAAATGATTTCTATCTCCACGAGTGGCTGCCTTATTTCAACACAACGGTTGATGCTGCAGGCAGAAATCACTACGAGGAAACAAACTCTACAGGACCCGAAACAGCAGGCTCATTGCTTGAAGCAATGGATGAGCTTATAACTTCCGTTAAATAATTTTACAGCCCTTATGACCGCTTGATTCATAAGGGCTGTTGTTATATCTAATGTTTTGTTAGTAGAGATACCATTTTTTTGAAAGTGCTTGCCATTCAGCAACTTTTTGCTGATGATTTAAAATAAACTTTTCAGCGTTAAAATCAGCACCGAAAATTTCATCAGTACCGAGGAGATTTGCTATGTCAGGCTCAATTTCAAATTCGCAGTGCGTTTTTCTTATTGCATCGAGAAGTTTTATTCCTACGGCAAACGGTGAAAATGCATCTCTGTCAGTGATATGCAGCTGTATTCCGCGGCAGAAGGTGTCTTTATAATCGGAAAAAGTCGGTGTAAATGAACATTCACGAAGAATAACTCCATCTTGCTGACCGATTCTTTCGATAACTGATTTGCTGTTAAGCCACGGTGCGCCTATCATTTCAAATGGTTTTGTTGTACCTCTGCCTTCTGAAAGGTTAGTGCCCTCAAAAATGCAGGTGCCTATATAAACAAAAGCAGTATCAACGGTTGGAATATTGGGTGACGGCTGAATAAAAACAAGGTCGGTATCATTGTAGTACATATCCCTCTTCCAGCCTTCCATCGGTACAACCGTCAGATCGCAGCCGATATTTTCAGTTTCATTCATCATAAGTGCAAATTCACCTATGGTGAGACCGCACCGGGTAGGGGTCGGAAACCTGCCAACAAACGATGAAAACTGCCTTTCAAGTACGGTCCCTTCCGCTTTCATTCCGCCTAAAGGATTCGGACGGTCAAGAACAACAACCTTAACACCGTGCTCAGCACAAATCTTCATTGTATCCGTCATTGTATAAGCATAGGTGTAAAAACGTGCACCGACATCCTGAATGTCAAATATAACGGTGTCAAGCGATATAAGTGCGTTTTCACTTTCTGTTATATCCTCACCGAACAGGCTGTATACGGGCAGACCTGTTTTTTCATCGGTATAAGATACCACGCTTTCTCCTGCTTGCACATTGCCTCTGACACCGTGCTCGGGTCCGAATAGAGCAACAAGGCTGCATTTATCTTTCAGCATATCCACAGAAGAAGAAAGGTCACGCAGAACACCTGTATGGTTGGTAATCAGTCCGCATTTGCCTTGAAAACCAAATCCGTCGCGGGCAATAACATCTGCACCGCAAAGGACCTTTTGTTTTGTGTTTTTCATATTGTAACATTCCTTCTGATAGTTTTGTTTTAATTTTACATCAATCTGACTGTATTTGCAAATAAAAAAACAGATCGCTTCGTGTTTGCGGAGCGGTCTGTTTTTTTGATTTGCTTAGGGTATATTCAACAAAATGAAGAGAGGATTTTTGTGCGACAATACAAGATAAAATTCTTTATTTGCAAACAAAAATATGATATTATTTATAGTGTATAGATGTATTCGTCAGCGTTTGAACTTTCGGGAGGTAAGAAACTATGAAAAAAACATTTGTCCGATTGTTAGCTGTTGTTATGTGCGTTGTTATGACGCTTGGTGCCGCTCCGCTTAGCGGCTTTGTCGGGCTTGAGTTGCCGAGCCTGTTTGACTTCAAAGCTGAGGCGGCATCGGGCACCTGCGGAGAAAACCTCACGTGGACGTTAGAATCGGGTGTGCTGACAATCAGCGGTACGGGCCCGATGAAAAACTGGAATTTTCCAAAAAACAGCGACGCACCGTGGTACTCCTCACGCTCATCAATAAAATCCGTTATCATTGAGGACGGCGTTACAACCATAGGTGATTATGCGTTCAATGGGTGCAAGTCACTTGAAAGCGTAACACTTCCCGACAGTGTTACATTTATAGGTTCCTACGCATTTGACAGTTGCTCCAAGTTTACAAGTCTTCCCGTAGGTGAATATCCGATATCGATTGGTGACTATGCATTTTCAAATTGTTCAGGTTTGACGGATGTAATGATACCGGACAATGTAATTTCTATTGGTAAATCTGTTTTCAACGGCTGCTACAACCTTAAAAATATATCAATAGGCAGCGGTCTTGCACAAATCGGAGACGGAGCATTTTCATTTATAGATATGCTTAATAAAATAACCGTAGATGCCGATAACCCATATTGGACTGTTGATAGCTATGGCGTTCTGTACAGCAAGGATATGACCAGACTTGTACAGTACCCGATAAACGACTCAAGACCAAGCTATACCGTACCCGAAGGCGTAACAGCTGTTGACAGCGGAGCTTTCCTTTTTTGCTACGACATAATAAAAATAACACTGCCGGACAGCCTTAAAACTATCGGCGACTATGCATTTGCTGAATGCTACAATCTGTCAAGCATAACGTTACCTACCGGTATAGAAACTATCGGCGATTTCGCTGTCAGTTGGTATACCACGCCGTATTACAGCGGCACGCTTGAACAGTGGGAAACAGTTGAAAAACATCCGAACGACACGAGCATTTCCTTACAAATAATCATCTGCGGCGGTACGGACAGGCCGTATTACATACCCGGAACCTGCGGAACAAAGCTCAACTGGATTCTATATGCCGACGGCGAGCTCGTTATCAGCGGCAGCGGTGCTATGACTAACTGGTCCTCTATGTCTGATGCACCGTGGTATTATCTGAATGAAAGAGTAAAAAGCATTACCGTTGAAAGCGGTGTATCAAGCATAGGCAGCCGTGCTTTTTGTTATTGCGAAAACGCAACAAAGGTAACTATTGCTGAAACTGTAACGAGCATCGGCATTTACGCATTCGACGATTGCTACGAAATAAAAGAGCTTACAATGCCCGTTTCTGCAAATTTACCTCGCAACTATGCTTTCGGCGGTTGTCAAAGCATAGAGAAATTAACATTAACAGCCGGCACGGGAGTAATGCAGAATTTCTCCTCAGAATCTTCAAACTATTCAAAAACACAATATTGGTATACACCGTGGTATGAGAGCCGTGCCGCGCTTAAAGAAATTGTTATTGAAGACGGTGTAACAAACATCGGAGATTATGCTTTTAATTATAATACTCATTTGGAGAGTATCAGAATTCCTGCAAGCGTTACAACTATCGGTGACAGCGCATTCAACAGCACTTACAACGAGCTTACCGATGTTTACTACAGTTCAACCCAAGAAAACTGGAATAAAGTTTCAATCGGCAGCAACAACGAACAGCTTACATCCGCTGCACTTCATACCGTTACAGCTTCAGGCACCTGCGGCGACAATCTTACATGGTCGCTTTACGATACAGGCCGCCTTGAAATCATCGGCACGGGCGCAATGACAAGCTGGACATCACCAAATAAAGCACCGTGGTACGATTACCGCACGGAAATAAACGAAATTATAATCGGCGAGGGTGTAACCTCCGTTGGTAAATTTGCTTTTACAAGCTGTACCGCACAAAAGAGCGTATCAATTCCTGAGAGTGTAACCTCAATCGAAGCAAGCGCTTTCGGAAACTCACGCAACATTACCGATGTGTACTATGCCTCCGATAAATCCGATTGGGATAAAATCACGGTCGGCAATATTAACAATGCATTAACCTACGCTCGGTTTAACTATGCTGTAAACCGCCTTGTAGCTTACGGATATCTGGGCGAATTTTCACAATGGGAATTACACACCGACGGCTCACTTTTATTAACAGGTGAAGGCGGAATGGACGATTTCGCAAGTGCTGAATTTTATCCGTGGCACGAGTACAGAGATAAAATAACATCCTTCACAATCGAGAATTACGATTTCGATTATTGTCCGGAAATGTCAAACATCGGAAGCCATGCGCTTGAAGGATGTATCAACCTCGAAACCGTAAATTTCAACAGTGTTGTAACAAAAATCGGTAATTCTGCTTTTGAAGGCTGTACTTCACTTGAAAGCATTGTTATTCCCGATACCGTAACAACTATCGGCGACCGCGCTTTCTACGGCTGTACAGCTCTTGACGAGTTTACTATGCCAGTATCGGCAAAAATTTACGGTAGCCCGAATGTTTTCTACGGCTGTACCGGTATAAGTAAAATCACACTCACAAAAGGTAACGGCACAATGGTCAGTTACGATGTATCCACAGCCGCTTATAAAAACACACCGTGGTACATAAGTAAAAGCCACATTGACCTGACAATTGAAGAGGGCGTTACCGCAATTACTCCACGTGCTTTTTACGGCTGCACAGGTATTACAAGCATAACAATTCCCAACGGTGTAACCTCGATCGGTGAATATGCCTTCTGCGGCAACACCGCTCTTAAAGACGTAATAATACCTGAGAGTGTAACATCAATCGGCGAATATGTTTTTTACGGCTGCACCGCACTTGAAAACACATACTATATGAGTGATGTTGCAGATTGGTGTAAAATCAGCTTTGCCGATGCTTACGCAACTCCGATGACCTATGCGGATAACCTGTATTTCGGCGGTGAGATTGTAACCGAGCTTATAATACCCGGATACGTAACCTCAATCAGCGATTATGCTTTCCATGGGTGTGAAAGCATCACCGCCGTATACTACGAAGGCACACCTGAACAGTGGAACAATGTTACCGTAGGTAAGGGCAACGATATTCTGCGCAATACACTGATAGGCGGAGATTCAGACAATCCGTTCTATGCCGCAGGTCAGTGCGGTGACAATCTCAACTGGGTACTTTATGCAAGCGGCGAGCTTGTAATTCTCGGCACGGGCGCTATGTACGATTACTCTACGGCAGACAATGCTCCGTGGTATGAACACAGAGACAAGATCAAAATCGTCACCTTCCCCGAAGGCCTTACATCAATCGGTAATTTTGCTTTTTATAACTGCACCACACTTGAAAAAACGATAATTTCCGACAGTGTAACTAACCTTGGCAACTATGCTTTTGGCGGATGTGCAGGTCTTAAGGAGCTTTCTGTGCCGATATCGGCAAAAGTATCGGATTATCAAAACCCCTACTACAACTGCAAAAACATTGAGAAAATTACAATTACCAAAGGTGACGGCACATCGTACGATTACAGTGTAAATTCAACTGAGCCGTACAGATATTACGGTTACACTCCTTGGTACACAAGCGGTTGCAGCACAGTTGTTATTGCAGACGGTGTAACATCAATCGGCGACTATATGTTCTACCGCTGTACAGAACTTACCGATATTATAATTGCTGACAGTGTTACGGAAATAGGCAACGGTGCATTTTACTACTGTACCGGTCTTGCGAAAATTACCTTGCCTGTTTCTGCAAAAATATATAACAGCAATGAAACATTCCTGAACTGTATCAACATAAAAACAATCACTTTCACAAAGGGCAACGGCTCAGCACAGGATTACACCACATCATCATATAACTCAGGTACAACCAATTATCAGTACACGCCGTGGTACAAAAATCAGTATGCCACTATTGTTATTGATAAAGATGTTACTTCACTTGGTTACTACACATTCTATGGCTGTAACAATATAACAGATGTTTATTTTATGGGTGATATTACCGATTGGTGCAATATTACCTTTGATGACTGCTATGCAAACCCGATGCACAGCGGAGATAACCTCTATTTTAACGGCGAACTTGTAACGGAGCTTACCATTCCGACAACATTAACTAAAATCGGCAGCTATGCTTTTTGCAGCTGTCCGTACCTTACCGCCGCATATTTTAACGGCACTCCGGAGCAGTGGCGGCGTATCAATGTCGGCACAGGCAACGATGCCCTGATTAATATGCTGCTGTTTAACGACGGTAACAGATCGTACCATACACCCGGCACCTGCGGTGCTGACATTGGATGGATTATGTACACTGACGGCGAGCTTAAACTTACAGGCTCCGGCAACATGAATACGTGGGCTTCTACAAACAACGTACCGTGGAATAAATACAAGTCTCAGATCACATCAGTTACAATAAGCGACGGCATAACATCAATTGGTGCCTATGCATTCTACGTATGTCCGAATATTTCAGTAATCAATCTGCCTGACAGCATTGTACGAATAGGTACCTATGCATTTTACGGTTGTACAAAGCTTACCGCGATAACACTCAGCAAAGAGTTGAATCATGTTGAAAAATCTGCATTCGGTGGTTGCACGAAGCTTGAAATTGCACGTTGTGAAATGTCTTATGATGAATGGTCAAGGGCGCTGGTAGCAGACGATAACGAGCCACTTATCAATGCTATTCTGTTCGGTACTGAATCGGAACGTCATTATTTTGCGGCAGGCAAGATAAATGAGAACATTACTTGGTATTTGTACGACAACAACGAGCTTTGTATTACCGGCGAAGGTGATATGGTAAACTATGCTTCAGCTTCAGCTTCACCGTGGTATGACCGCAAAGACAAAATTAAAACGGTTGTTGTTTCCGAAGGTATAACAAGTATCGGTAAAAATTCATTTGCAGAATGCGAAGGCATAACTGAAGCTTATATTTACGGCTATGATGTTTTGCTGGCAAACAGCGCTTTTGCAGGATGCTATGATGTGAATATCAACTGTTACTCCGGTTCATCTGCTCACGCTTATGCAAAACGAAATAATTTTGCCTATACTCTTTTGGATGGAGATTCGGCAGGTTTTACTGTAATGAACGGTATGATTACCGCATACAGCGGCACATCTGCCAATCCCGTAATACCCTCTGGTGTAACGGCAATCGGCAGTTATGCGTTTATGAATAACGATACAATAACAAGCGTTGTTCTGCCACAGTCTGTCACTGATATCTATACTGGTGCATTTGCAAACTGTGAAAACCTTGAGCGCATTATTATCCCCGAATCGGTAAACACAATCGCTTCAACTGCATTTAGCGGCACGGATGTGATTTTTGCCTGCGTCGAAAATTCTTACGCTCACGTTTATGCTGTTGAGCACGATATCGCGCTTGAATTCACGAGCCGCGAAAACGGAGTTTCACTCACGAGCCACAGCGAGTATATTACCGTGAACGGTAAAACTCAGCTTTCCGCTGTTGTTACATCGGGCAGCAAAACTGTTCTTTGGTCGACGTCTGATTCGACGGTTGCTTCTGTTGATTCAAACGGTCTGGTTACAGGCAAAAAAGCAGGTGTTGTTGTAATTACCGCAGCCACCGCAGACGGATATAAGGATTTCTGTCTTGTCCGTGTTGTAGGCATTACGGGAAGTTATAACACCGGCACGGTTATTGACCCTGAATCAAGCTACATTTACGGCCTTAATGTCGGCCTTCAGTCAATTTTCGATTATGTAGAGCTTGTTGATGAAAGCTGCACGCTTGAGTATGATACGCTCACCGACGAAATCGGCACAGGCACAATAACAAATGTCGTAAGAGACGGTGTTGTTGTTGACAGCTACACGGTTATCATCTTCGGCGATATTGACGGTAACGGCTGGTATGATGCGAATGATGCATTCCTTGTCAATATGCTTGCCAACGGTCTTATTTCTGCCGACAGGCTCAGCTCTGCACAGCAAAAGGCAGCAGACTGTAACCACGACGGCGTTATTGACGGCGCAGACTTCTACCTGCTCAATCAGGCAAGCCTTATGCTCGAAGATATTGATCAGTCGGCAACGAAAGATCAGCTTGCAACAAACGCAATGTATATCAGCTATTGCTCGGTTATTGACCAGACAGCAGGTGAAGAGACAAACCTTATTCCGGCACCTGAAACAAATGAAGAGTTTGATGTTGAAGTTATCTTCACAACTCTCTTTGAGCTTATTAAAAAGATTCTTACACTTGTGTTCTCTTTTATAATTAAGTGATTCGGTAAAGTCTGGTTTTCTATTGATTCTGTGTTGTTCTACTTTGACTGTAACAGTGAAGCGCTTCGCTTCGTAACGGATAAACTCGACAGCAAGAATTACTACGCCTGCAACCCTGCGTTTGACATGAAAATAAGAACAATATAAAAAATATCGGTGTGCGGAGTGAATCCGTGCACCGATTTGTTTAAATAAGATGTTATGTTGAATTTGCTTTTAAAATTTTCGTAATTGGTGATTTTACAGCAATCTCGCCCTTGGCTTTTGTTTCCGAGGGGTTAGATTATACGGTGTTTATGAGCGCGTAAAATACAAAGCTTTGAGTTGTTTTTTATTGTATTTATGGTATAATTGTAAAGTAAATCCCTGCTTACGTAAAAGAGGAAAAGATATGTCTGAACAAAAATCAAATATGGTAACCGACCTGACAAGCGGCAGTGTTACTAAGCTGTTGCTCAAATTTGCGTTTCCGTTATTCGTTTCAAACGCACTCCAGGCTGTATATAATATTGTTGATATGGTCGTTGTCGGGCAGTATATCGGCGGTGACGGTATGTCAGCTGTTTCTATCGGCGGTGACGTTTTGCACCTTCTGACCTTCGTAGCTATGGGCTTCTCGTCAGCAGGGCAGGTCATTATCTCGCAGGACGTGGGCGCGAAGCGTATGGATGCCGTGCAAAAGACAATAGGCACTATGTTTACCTTTCTTCTGGGAATATCGGTTGTTATTTCCGTCGGATGTTATTTTATCCGTGGTTCAATGCTTTCATTGCTTAACACACCTGCTGAGTCCTACGACTTCACAATGGACTACACCGTTACCTGTATTTTTGGATTGTTCTTCATTTACGGTTACAATATCATAAGCGCGATTCTTCGCGGTATGGGTGACAGTCGACGACCGTTTGTTTTCATTGCCGTTGCCGCAGTGGTTAACATAGTGCTTGATCTGTGGTTTATTGCCGGCTTGAATATGGAGGTTTTCGGCGCAGCATTGGCAACGGTAATTTCACAGGGATTAAGCTTTGTTATCGCACTTACATACTTATACATAAAAAGAGAGAGCTTCGGATTTGATTTCAGACCCGCTTCTTTCCGAATAGACTCTAAGGCATTTAAAAAGCTGGTTGCTCTCGGCGTGCCTATGGCAATTCAATCAGCAGCCATCAATTTTTCCAAGATCGTCCTTACGTCGTGGATTAATCTTTACGGTGTTGTGTTTTCGGCACTTTCGGGTCTTTACAACAAAATCAATATGATGATCGGTATTGTTTCACAGTCTTTCACAACTGCCGGCAGTACGATGGTAGGTCAGAGCCTCGGCGCCAAAAAATATGATCGCGTTCCCAAAATTATGAAAGTGGTTTTATATTGCAGCGTTCTTATTTCAACGGTCCTTGCCGTTGCGTTGTTTTTCTTCTCCGAGCCTATTTTCAGAATGTTTACGAGTGACGAGGAAGTGCTTGCAGTCGCGTCCATAGTTGTTTTACCTGCAATTCTCAATATGTACGGTTCCGCCACCCGTTCTGTGAGCTTTTCTCTTATGAACGGTTCGGGCAATGCTAAGCTGAACTTTGCCGTTGCCATTATTGACGGTATGATAAGTCGTATCGGTATCTCCGCACTGCTTGGTTTCGCAGTCGGAATGGGCTGTCAGGGTTTCTGGTACGGTGACGCGCTGGCAGGCTATATGCCTATGGTTATCGGTCTTATCTTCTTTTGGTCAGGCAGATGGAAAAAAGATAAATCTGTATAAATTAACAAACCGCTTCAAGGTGCAATGTATCAAAGAAGCGGTTTGCTTTTTTATTCAAAAAGTTTTCGGGAACTTCCTTCTCGGAATCAGGGCATTTCTGCTCAAGGTTTTTACGTGCACCTTCGAGGCTGACATAAGGAACAGAGCATTTGCGTTTTTGCTTTTGTCAACAAATTCTTCGTTTGAGCAAGGATATTTACGATTTTTGAACAATTATGGCCGGAAAGTCAAACAACCTTTTATCGGTGATGATTTCTGCATTGATAGAGCTGTTTTTGACGGTTTGTTTTATTAACAAAAAAGTATTGCTTTATCGGCAACACTCTTTTCTTCGCAGTTTGTTTGTGCTATAATCTATTTATTAAATTAAGCATTGCTTGAATGAGGTGACGGTATGATAAGCTTCAAACAGAATAACGAAATTACGTATGACGATAAAGATATAATGGAAGAAAACTCCTTTATAGGTGCAGAGGTTGAAAATAATCCGATTCCGATTTTCAGCGAAATAAAGGATAAGCTCCCGCAGCCTGTATGGGAAAACCACAAGGATTATATTGACTGCTACTGGAAGGTGTGGGAGATTGCTTTTAAAAATCTCTTTCAGCCTAAAGAGGGCACAGGCTTTATTACGAATTATATTGATGCGGCGTTCAACGGCTGTATCTTTATGTGGGATTCTGCTTTTATGCTGATGTTCGGAAAGTATGCTGACAGAATTTTTAAATTTCAGAAGACTTTTGATAATTTTTACTCTCATCAGCACAAGGACGGATTTATCTGCCGTCAGATTGAAGAGGAAACTGGCAACGACGTTTTTGCCCGCCACGACCCTGCGTCAACGGGTCCCGAAGTTATGACCTGGTGCGAATGGGAATATTATCTGAATTTTGGCGACAAAGAAAGGCTGGCAAGAGTCTTTCCTTGCCTTGTGGCGTATCATCAGTGGATGCAGGAGCATTTTACCTGGCGCGACGGAACTTATTTCTCCTCGGGCTACGGTTGCGGAATGGATAACTGCCCGAGACTTGAAGAAAAATATCACGTCTGTTACAGCCACGGACATATGGTGTGGGTGGATGCCTGTATGCAGGAGCTTAATGCCTGCAATCTGCTCATAAAAATGGCAAAGGAATTGGGAAGAGAAGAGTTTATTCCCGAGCTTCAACAGGAAAGTGAGCATCTGTTTAAGGTTATTAACGAAAAGCTTTGGGATGAAAAAACGCAGTTTTACTATGACCTTAAAAGAGATGATACTTTTAACGGTGTCAAGCATATAGGTGCTTTCTGGGCGCTTCTTGCAAAGTGTGTGCCCGAAAGCAGAAAGGAAAGCTTTATCGCTCATCTCAACAATGAGCAGGAATTTAAAACCGAGCACAGAGTGCCTACGCTTTCAAAGGATCACCCCGAATACAGCGGAAAGGGAGGCTATTGGTGCGGCTCTGTATGGGCACCGACCAACTATATGATTCTGAAAGGTCTTGATGCCTACGGTGAATTTGACCTTTCCTACGAAATTGCTTGTACTCACCTTGATGCTGCGGTAAGTGTGTTCAAAGATACGGGAACGGTGTTTGAAAATTATGCACCGGAAAAAGCCGAAGGCAAGTTCAGGCAGGGCACTCCGTCTATACCGGATTTTGTTGGCTGGACAGGAATTATTCCGATTTCGGTCATGTTTGAATATGTATTCGGTATTAAGCCCGATGCGGCAAACCGCAAAATCACCTGGTACGTAAATCGCCTTGAAAAGCACGGTATTGAAAAATATCCGTTTGGCCCTGACGGCGAATTAACCCTTATCTGTGAAGAAAGAAAATCCCCGGATGAAAAGCCGAATGTAACCGTGAAATCCAATGTGCCCGTTACGGTTGAGATTATATGGGGCAATAATAAAGAAATTGTAGAAATATAAAACTAGAAAATGCTTGAATGTCTGCAATAACAATCAATAAGGCATAAGGAGATTTTCGGGTATGAAAACATTTTTGTTTCAGGGCGATTCGATTACAGATGCAGGCAGAGATGACGAAAACGACGAAAGCTTGGGATGCGGATATGCATTTTTACTTGCTTCTGAATTTGATGATAAGAAAACAAAATTCATTAACCGTGGTGTAAGCGGAGACAGAATTACTGACGTTTATGCAAGGATTAAAGAAGATATAATAAACCTGAAGCCTGACTGTATGTCAATTCTTATAGGCGTAAACGATGTTTCTCACGAGCTAACCATGAGCTGCGGTGTAAGTCCGGAAAAATTCAGGAAAATTTACGGTATGCTTATTGAAGAAATCAGAGAAAGCTTGCCTGAAATCAAAATCATAATTTTAGAGCCGTTTGTCTTAAAAGGTGTTTGCACGGAAAAGTTGTGGAATGAATTTAATTCCCAGGTCAGAAAAATGGCAGTAATCTCAAAGCAGGTTGCGGAGATTTTCGGTTTGGGCTTTGTGCCGCTTCAGGATAAATTTGACAAATTATCAAACAGCGGCAATGTAAAAGACTGGAGCGCCGACGGTATTCATCCCACTCTTGCGGGACATCGCGTTATTAAAGATGAGCTGCAGAAAGTTATCGCAGATTACATAAACAAGGGTTGATTTTATACAAATTTATGCGTTAATATTATCAATAAGTTATAATGGAGGCTTTTGCTATGGACAAAAAACTTAAAATCGGCGTTTTCGGTGCGAGAAGAGGCTGCGGAATTTCTCAGGGACTTACACTCACCGATAAAGCGTACATCAGCGCAGTTTGCGATTATGATGAGAGCACATACGAAGGAATCAAGAAATATTGCTGCGAAGAGACAAAATTCTATAAGGATTTTGATGAGTTTATCGAGAGCGGAATGGATGCTGTTGTGCTCACAAACTTCTTCCATCAGCACGCAAAATATGCCGTTAAGGCACTTGAAAAGGGTATTCACGTTTTGAGCGAAACTATGCCTGCTGTAACAATGGCTGAATGTGTTGAAATCTGCCGCGCTTCCGAAAAAAGCGGTGCAATTTATATGCTTGCGGAAAACTACGCGTATTTTGCGGTTATCAGCAAGCTTACGGAGATTTATCAGAGTGGCACTCTCGGTGAGGCTCTTTACTGTGAAGGTGAATATGTTCATCCGATGAGCCACGAAGAGTATGTTCATTATACACCGACAACAACCCACTGGCGTGCTCTTATGCCTTCGGGCTTCTATCTGAGCCATTCGTTTGCTCCTCTTATGAGAGTTACCAATGATATACCCGTTTCCGTAAACGCAAGAAGCATTTACACTGACGGTATGCGTCAGGAGCGTGAGGGTGAGCCCGTCAAAGACGTTGCATCAATTATGCTTTGCACAATGAGCAGAGGTGCTGTTGCAAGAATTACGGGCTGGGCAAAGTTCGGCGGCCACGGCAACTGGTATCGTTTCGCCTGCGCAAAGGGCAGCGCAGAAACCGTAAGAGGTGACGAAGGCAAAATACGTATAGTTTATAACGATTGGGAAATCCCCCAGGGACTTGAAAAAGAAAAGGTTTCAACTGTCGGTTATCCCTTTGACAAAGACAAGGCAAGACAGTGCGGCCATTCGGGCGGCGACTACTATGTGGCTCACGAGTTCTTAAGCTGTATTCTTGAAGGCAGACAGCCTTATTTCAACGCATACCGTTCGTGCGCAATGAGTGCGGTGGCAATTCTCGGCTGGAGAAGCAGCCTTCACAACGGCGCAGAATATAAAATCCCCGATTTCTCGAACGAAGAAGAAAGAAAGCTTTATGAGAACGACAATCTCTCTCCATTCCCGGATGAGAACGGTGTTGCAAACTACCCTTGTACAAAGTATGATGCGGATAAATACAGCATCTGACTCATTCGTAAAAACAGAGCAATATCCCTTATGATAAAATCGGCAGGGTAAACTGACAGCCTTGGTTTTAAGCCATTATGGCAGATGATGAAAAGAGGAGGCCAACAATAATGAATTGCGGAAAATCGGTTACAATCGTATACACAAACTATAAGGGCGTTACCGCCGTAAGACATATAGTGCCGATTGAAATCCTTTTCGGGCATAACGAGTGGCACACAGAAGACCAATGGCTGATGAGGGCGCTTGACATTGAAAAGAATGCTGAAAGAACGTTCGCATTGAAGGATATAAAATCCTGGGAAGCAAAATAGTAAAAACATAAAAAGGAGAAGAAGAATATGGGCTCCAACGGAAACCACGTTCATTCTTTTAAAAGTACGGTTGTTCCGCCAACCTGCAAGGAAAACGGATACACACTGCATCGGTGCGAATGCGGATATGAACATAAAACAAATTTCACGCCTCAGGGAGGTCACAGCTTTAAAATCACCGATGAAACAAAGCCAACCTGCACGCAAAACGGTGAGCAGCGTTTTTGCTGCACGGTCTGCGGCGAAAAGGAAGAAAGGGTGCTCGCGGCGACGGGGCATCAGTGGTGCGAGTGGAATGTCATAACTTTTGCCACCTGCACTGAGGTCGGTAAAGAGCACCGCATCTGCAGCGTTTGCGGCGCAACGGAAGAGGAAGAAATTCCCGCAACGGGACACAAGATAACCTCACGCAAAAAATCACAGACGCAGAAAGGTATGACGGAATGCTTCTGTGAAAATTGCGGAGAAACAATTTTAATCCCCACAGCTTCAGGCAAGAGAAAACAGTTCTTTGAAAAGCACAAGAAAAAGATAATCGGAATTCCTGTTGCCGTAGTGGCTGCCGTTGCCGCAGTGGTTGGCGTTGTTGATTATGCTGTGCCGTACTATCACTATACGCGTGCAACTGAATTGGTTGAAGTGGGTGAATATGAGCAGGCATATTATCACGCAAGAGAGTGCAGAAACCTTGTAGCAGGCAGAGAGCTTTACGAAGACTTCAACGTTGTACCTGTATATGTAACCGAAGACGGAAAAACCATAGTTTCGGAACAGTACAAGTATGATGAAAAGGGCAACGTTATTCTTGAGGTCATATATGACAAAGACGGCAGTATCTTAGGAAAAACAGAATGGGAATATGACGAAAAGAGTAATAGGACACTCTGGATCTGGTATGACGAAAACGGCAGTATCATAGATAAAACAGAATACAAGTATGACGAAAAAGGTAATATGACACTCGTGATCACGTATGACGGTAACGGCAGCATCACGGAAAAAACAGAACGCGAGTATGACGAAAAAGGTAATATTACATTCTCGATCACGTATGACGGTGACGGAAAAGTTGTTTCAAAGTGCGAATTCAAGCGAAATAACCCGGGCTACATCGAATATGATGCGAACGGCAAACGTATCGGAGAAGCGAAATACAAGCACAATAAGCACGGAGATTTGATAAAGTCTGTTTATTGCGATGGGGACGGTAAACGTGTATACAGCCATAAATTCAAGTATGATAAATACGGCAACGAAACAGAGTCCCGTTACACAAGCAGTGAGGGTACAAATGTCTCAAAATACAGATACGACAAATACGGCAACGTAACGTTTGAAAAATGGCGCTACGGTGAGTTTGCAGATATGAGAGTTCATAAATGGAAATACGAATATGAGTATGATGAAAACGGTAACATTTCGGTTAAAAGAATTTACAGTAGCTTTGGAAACACAGGCAAATTCAAAAATGAGCCGTCTGAAATAATAATCTACGCCACCCCAAAAATATACTACGAACCCTGATAAAAAAGCGGTGCACGGAAATTTTTCCGTGCACCGCTTTGGTGTTACAGAATAAACCTGAATGCATAAATGATTACGTTGAGCACGTTGTTGAGAACAAATCTGATAAACGTGAAAACGTAGGGGAATTCAAACTCCCAATCGTCAAACGTATCAAGCGTACCTATGAGTGAAGAATCGTAGGTGATTTCGGGGTGCTTGAACGCCTTTGTTTCCATCTTCATAATGCAGAGGTTTTTACAGGCTTCGCGAAGTGCGTTGCCAAATCCGACAGGGTCTTTGGCGTATGCGCTTTTGACGGCTGCTTTATGCTGGAGCACCTGGAGCGACCACATGCCGGTCAGTATTGTGTCATTGCCGTTGTAAACCGCAAGCACGGGGCTCATATATCCGCTGCCTGTGAAGTTTGATGAATAGTCGGAAACAACGAAGCCTTCAAAGCCCCATTCTTCACGGAGCAGATCGATAAGCAGTGCGGAGCTTGAGCCGCACCATTTTGTGCCGATACGGTTGTAAGCCGACATAATGCCCTTGGGTTGAGCCTCTTTAACGGGAATTTCAAATGCTTTAAGATATATTTCGCGCATCGCCTGCTCATCGCACCAGGTGAAAATGCCGTTGCGGTGTGACTCCTGGTCGTTGAGGACGAAGTGCTTGATTGTTGTAACAAGGCTTTCGGAGTTTGCGCCCTTTATTATTTCGGCAGCCATAACACCTGAAACAATCGGGTCCTCCGAGAAATATTCAAAGTTTCTGCCGCCTCTGGGGTTGCGGTGGATGTTGGCACCCGGTGCATACCATACGTCAGTGCCCATATCGGCAGCTTCCTTGCCTGCGCCGCTGCCCATTTCGTAAGCGAGATCAACGTTCCACGTGCAGCCGATTGCCGTTGCGCAGGGATAAGCCGTGCCGCTGTCTGTATAAACAAGGCCGTTCCTGCCCTTTACGCTCGAAGGTCCGTCGTTATCCATTGTGTGCGGTATTCCGAGCCTTTCAACGCCGTGGGTTTCGTAGCCGCCGTTGATGACGAGCATTGTCATTTCGTCAAGCGTAAGTTGGTCGAGGAATGCGTCCCAGAGGGTTTCGTCCGCCGCAACATCTTGGAGCATTATCGGTTCGTCGTAAACAACACCCATTTTCGGTGCTTCTCCCTGTGTTGTCGGTGCCGGCAGCTTATCAACGTTAACAACGTAATCCTCTTTTTTCAGCTGACGCAGTGCAGGGTAAGTGCCCTCGGCATCGGCTCTCGACATAATCCCGTATCCGCTGTAAACGTCTTCAAACAGGTTTTCAATTTCCGTTCCTGTTGCGCTGTCGTTTTTGATAACCTTGGTTTCTTCAATAACGTAATCAAACGTTTCAATGTGGTCTCTTACGTTGTTTGCAACTATGATTTTGTAAGTGCCCTTTTCGAGCACCCAGGCTTCGCTGTTTTTGTAATCGTAGGAAGCCATATCGTCCGTTTTGAAGGTGACGGTAAGGGTCTGACTTTCATCGGGCTGCAGAAGGTCGGTTTTTGCAAATCCGCCGAGGCAGATTGCGCTTTTTTCAATACCCCCCTCGGTATAAGGAGCGCTGTAATAAAGCTGAACAACTTCCTTGCCTGCTGCATCACCCGTGTTGGTTACATTGACATTTACCGTGATTTCATCACTGTTAAACTCGGTTGAAACAACCTCTTTGTCAAAGGCTGTGTATGAAAGACCGTAGCCGAATGGGTACTGAACCTTATCTTTTGCAAAGGTTTCAAAATAGCGGTAGCCAACGTAAATTCCTTCATAATATTCTACAAAATGTTCGCCGCCGTCGTAGCTGTTGCTGCCGAAGCATTCGCTCGAGGGATGGTCAGCAATACTGTAAGAAATCGTGTCAGTAAGTCTGCCGGAGGGATTCACCTTGCCGTCAAGCATCTGCGGCACTGCCGTCATACCGAATTCGCCGGGAATCCAGATAATTGCCGCTGCCTTTATGCTTTCGTATTCGTCAATCCAGCCCATTTCCATAACGTTGCCGATGTTGAAAAGCACAACGACGTTTTCAAATGCGGACGTTACCTTTTCGACCATTGCTTTTTCTTTGTCGGAAAGGCTGAGCGTTTCAACGGTATGGTCCGTTCCTTCTGCGCTTGTGCGGCTGATTACGATAACCGCCGTATCCGAAAACTCAACAGCACTTTGCAGCAGACTGTCAGTCAGGTGCTTGGGGTCCATTTCTTCAAGCGTGTTTTTGGCAAGAAGCACCTGAAGCAGATTATTTATAACCGTGTTGTCGGTTTTGGGCAGCTCGTTTGAAAGACAATGCTTTTCATAGAGCGCGCGAAGTTCTTCGTTGTATTCGATGCCCTCAGCTTCAAACGCTTCGTAAAGAGTGACGGGGTCGTCAGTTGTTATCGCGCCCGAGCCTGCGCCGCCGAAAAACGGGCAGACGGAGCCGGCACCGAAAATGTTGAGCTTTTTGTCTGTAAGGGGAAGGAAATTATCCTCGTTTTTGAGAAGGACAATGCCTTCGCTTTCAATTTTTATTGCGGTCTGACTTGTCTGTGCTATAAGCGCCGGGTCCATATCACCGCTTGTTGCAGCCGCAAATATGCCGCAAAGCATTGAAAGGACAAGCACTGACGCCAGCGCTTTGAGCAACGTTTTTTTCATAAAGGTCACTCCTTATGTATTGTGATAAATGAATTATACAACATACAGCCTAATTTGGCAATAAAGAAATAAAAATAAGCACAGACATTGACTTGCAGTATCTTGAAATGTTATATTGTTAAAAAAAGGGGGCTTATTTATGAAAAAAGTAATTGCATTGTTTTTAAGCTTGTCGATGCTGATCGGTATGATTTGCTTTACCGTTTCTGCGCAGGCAGATACGCCGTTTTACGTTGTGCTCGGCGATTCGATAGCATACGGTTCGGGTATATCAAATTCAAGAGAAGCCTGCTACGGCAAAATTGTCGCAGATACAAACGGTTACGATTATGCTAACCACGCTGTTCCTGGCCACACAACGTCAAATCTCATAAGAAGGCTCAGCGAGGAAAAGGTAATTGCCGATGTCAGCGAAGCAGATATTATCAGCATTTCAATCGGTGGCAACGATTTCCTTATGAGCAACCTTATCGGCCTTATGTTTGACTCGATAGTTATGAATGACCACAGCAGATATGACAGCATCGCCGAAGGTTTTTATGAAAACTTATGCGAGATTATCGATATAATCAACTCGCACAATGAAGATGCGGTTATTCTTATGCAGACACTTTACAACCCGCAGTCGGGCTATCTCAGAGCGCCGTATCAGCAGGGGGCAGACAGGATAAACGCTGCGATTGAGCGGTATGATGAGGAGCATCCGGGCGAGATAATAATTGTAGATGTCGGTACGGCACTCGGAGAAGATATGGCAAACTACGCAGAAGATGAAATCCATCCCAGCGCACAGGGCAACGAGATAATTGCCGAACTGATTCTGGAAACACTCAGTGACATCAATGCGGAAAACAGTGTGACACCGGTTATTAACGAAGAGGGTAAGGATATTTCCGTTCCTGTCGTATTTACGGCAACACTCAGAATTGCAGGATACATATTTAACGCCATTTCCGTTGTTTACGGTTACCTTATGGGAATGTTTGCGTAAATTGTGTTTGAATCAGAGTAATTTATTATTGTAATATGCGAATCTATATGATAGAATAGATTCGTTGTAATTCAATTTTCAACGGAGGTTATACTATGAAGAAAAAACTAATGGCATTTATCAGCGTTGTTCTTTGTATCAGCATTATTGCTGCTACGGGTGTTTACGCTGCACAGACTCAGCAGGAATATTCTTCTGTTGAGGAGTATGTCGAAGAAGCAGAGCAGGATGACACAATTGCTACAAAAATCAAGCTCTCAAAGGCTCTCAACAAGCTGAGCAACGTATTTATCAACGGTCTTCTCGGCAAGGCACTCAATCTCATTATCCCCGATTCTGCCGCTGTTGCAGATTATGAGGAGTTTGACCTTGAGAAGTATGAGGGCTTCTATGGCGGTATGGATTCCTTCATCGACGAGCCTCAGGGCGATAAGGTTTGGAGCCTCGGCTACGGCAAGGCTTCTGTGCTTCCTGAGGATTTCGGCGAGAAGAAGTACGCAAAGGGTGCTTATCTTCCCTACGTTTTCGGCAACGAGATGTATAAAGATGAAGACGGCAAAGAAGAGGACCTTATGGCAAGAGTTATCGTTATGAACGACGGCTCAGGCAGAGGCAACGTCGTATTTATTTCGATTGACGCAATGGGTCTTGCAAACGCTGACATCAGACGTATCCGTCAGGGTCTTGCAGAAATCGCAGAGGAAAACAACATCGTCAGCATCAACGTTTCCTGCACACACATTCACACAGGTATAGATTCACAGGGCGTTTGGACAGACCCTGTCGGCTGTATCATCAACAATATCTTCAGCGATGAAGTAAGATACGGTGTTGAGCGCTCATTCATCAACTCTCTTGTCGAGGGTTCAAAAGCTGCTGTTGAAGAAGCTCTTGATGATATGACAACAGGCAAGATGTACTACTCAAAGATGGACATCGAGGATTACGTATGGGACAGAACTGCTCCCATAGCTTTCGACCCCAACATCTACAAGCTTGAGTTTGTACCCACAGACGCAGAAAAGACTCCCACCATCATCGCAACATTCGGCTGCCATCCCGAGTCAGCAAGCTTTGACTGGGCAAGCGCAGACCCCGATAAGGCAGTTTCATTCGACAAGAAGTTCTCAGCTGACTTTATCTGGTACACAGAAAAGGTTATGAACGCTGCGGGTTACAACTTCATCTTCATTCAGGGTAACGTTTCAACCGTTACATCTTCAAGACATTACACCGGCGACGGTATTGACAACACAGCTCATCTGTCTGCAATCCGTTACGGCTATGAAATCGGTTACATACTTCTCGGTATGAGTATGAACGAGGCAGAAAGAATTGAACTCAATGAGGCAACGGGCGATAAACTCGGCGTTGCTCAGTACAGCAACAAGCCTGATCAGTATCCCGATTATACAATCTGGTACGACGGCCTCGAAACTGTTGAAGCAGTTGAGGTAAAGCCTGTTCTCAATATCAAGGTCAAGCAGTTTACTGTTCATATTGATAACAACATTATCGCTCTTCTCGGTAAGACATCCTGCGCTGATAATTTCGTTCTCAAGGATAATATGGGCAGATACTACACTGTTTCCGAGGTTGGATACCTTGAAATCGGTGATAACATGAAGGTTTATATGAGCCCCGGCGAAACTTTCGGTGAGCTTCTTCTCGGCGGTAATGGCGCAGAAGGTTTCGACCTTAAGCCCATCAGAGAGCGTACAGGCGAAGATATTATCATTATGGATCTTATGAACGATGCTGCAGGTTACGTTGCTAACCCCGCAAACTTTGTTCTTGCAGGTCTTCAGTACAACGAGAATTCCGGTGAATTTGACAGCGACACATGGTGCCTTATCTCTTACGGTCTCGGTGCAGCAACAGCATTTATCGGCAACTTCTATGATGTATTTGACAGCGTAAGATAAGTTTTTGTTACGGTGGGAGATACCTGAAATACGGTATCTCCCTTTTTGTTTTCTTAATACTTGAGTACGATTGACTTTGAAAAGAATTTGTTATATTATTTAATAAATAAATTGAGGAGGAGATGCAAAATGTTGGCATTTCTCAAAAGAATATTTGCGGTTGTGCTTGCTTTTTTTCAGACGCTTGTTTTTAACGTCAGCTATGGTGAGTACGTTGATCCGCTGCAAACACCCGACACGCCGACACAGCTTATCAACGATATTGACGGCGATACAACACTTGCAGATTCCGTCAAGCTTGCTGCACAGCTTGATGACGTTGTGAAGGCTTATTACACCGATTCCGAACGTTCGGCTTTCAGAATGGAAAATGCCGATATGGTGCTGACGCACGACCTGACGTCAAAGTCTAAGGACGCAACATTTGCCGATAAAGACGGTAACGTGTACGTTGCGGATTCGTTTGACACTTACTATATTTCAAACGGCAAAAAGTGTTATTCAAGCTCTTCCTCCGACGACGGCAGAATAAACGCAATCCGTATAGGTGAGTATTATACCGAGGTTCACGTGCGTGACCTCGATTTCAAGTCGAAGCAGTTCAAGGTTGATAAGGCTTACCACCTTTTCGGTGACAGGATTTACAACCAGCTTTCACTCTATGCATGTGAGGCGACGACTGCGCTTGAGGAATTCGGCAGCGAAATAAAAATTGCAAAGTCTTCCGTTGCCGCAATTCAGTTTGAGGATAAAAACGGCTCCGGTACAGACGTTGCAGCTATCGATGGTTCAAGCGTAAGATACGTTGCGTTTGACATTAAGGATGTTGGTATTCTCGGTTTTATCGTACCTGCTGACGGCAGCACTAAGGCACTTTATGTTGAGGATGGCGGCGACAGCTATATAGTCCGTCAGGTTGCAAACTATACCGCGGGAACAGGAATCAACAAACACGATGAGTCGGGCGGATATAACCTTAATTGCGTAACCTTCGGCTTCAGACTTTATAATGATGCAACTCACAGCTTTGACGGCGTTGAAAAGCAGGCTTATCTTGAACAGAATCCGCTTGAGGATATTACAGTCAATGGCGGCACAGCTGATGGCAGATACCTCGGCTACGAGGCGCTCAGAGGCACGTACACGTTTGCAATGAAGGGCACCGATTTCACCACAGCCTATAACGACCCGAACAAGCATTACACAATGCCTTTCTCAATCACCTGCGACAATGCCGACAGAAACATATTCATCAGAACAAACGGCGACAACGGCTGCCTTGAAGCAGGTGCAATCCTTGACAGCAATGGCCTGTTTGTGCCCATTCCCGTTCAGGTTGACAAAAACTTCCAGGGTGATGGCGGTGAGCCTTTTTACAGCGTTAAGGATTATCAGTACGGTGATTGTTTCTTCCCGCTTTCACTCAAGGCGGGCGAAACGCTTGAGATGACGGTGCTTAACCTTTATCAGAATTGGGGACAAACTCCTCTCAAGCAGCTTTCAGGTATTGAATTCCACGTTTCTTACTACCACCTTTCAACGGGCACAACCGAATCCAACTGCATCGCACCGTATTTTGTGTTTGAAAAGGATGGATGGACTCTGCCTGATTTCCGCACTCGCAGCGGTATTATGTGGGCATCACAACCGCAGTTTAACTCTGTCGGTGTACTTAAGTTCGTAACGTACAACAAGAAAGCGCTCGGCTTTATTGATGCAGGTCAGGTTTACAGTGAGTACAAAAATGCTCAGATAGATTCCGCAGGTCCCGTTTACAGCGACATAACAAACACGTACGAATCGGACTGCGGCTCATACACATACACTCTCCGTCACGTTGAATTCCCGCAAACAGATGAAAACCGCACATATTACGAGGTTGACATCAACTTTAACCGCGAAATTACATTTGACAACTTCAAGCGTGACTTTGACCTTTTCTACTTCGACGGTCGCTATGTCAACTTTACAAAGCTCGGTTATCTGAACGAAAATAACGAGAGCGTTGTGACCCAGGTAAATACCTCAAAAGATGTTTACTATACTCTTGGCGATGAGTGTCCGTATTGGGGCTTCTTTGATGTAACCGAAGACAGCGAAGAGAATATTGACAATTACTTCGGCTGTAACTTTGCAATGCTTGTAAAAGACAGCAAAATAGTTGTGGGCGGTACCGAGCAGGATATTGCTTTTGCAGTGCGCGACTCATCCGAAAAAGACCTTACAAGCGGAAGCCTTACGCTTGATGTTGAAGAAATAACATTTAAGCCCGGCGACAGCATAAAGCTTAACCTTGTGCTTCTGCCCTGGGGTCAGGGTAAAGAGGATAATGACAGTAATGTGAGAGCAGTCCGTGAAGATTCAGGTACAAAAGCTGCAAAGGTTACTGCCATTACAGGCACGCTTCAGGACGATGAGCTTGTGCCCACAATCCGCGTAGATAATAACGTTGCGGAGATTACGGTTACAGGCGGCAGAAACAATAACGTTGTAAGGTTTGATGGCTTTACAGAGCTTGAGTGCCCGAAAATCTATATCAAAGACGGTGACAACTGGATTGAGGCAACGGTATGCTCCGAAAAAGGCTATGACGGCTACGGTATACACTATAATGACGACGGCACATACGGTTTCTCATTTGTATATACAATGGATAACCCCGATGTTGTGCATACATACAGATTAGTACAGGAATAAAAAATTCAAGCCACCCTGCGGTTAAAATGAACTGCTCCAAATTGTGCGGACAGTACAAAAAGCCCCCCTAAGGCAGAAATATTTAATTAAGCGGTAAACTGACTTCGTTTTTCAAGCGGAGTCAGTTTTGTTTTAAGTTGAATTCGTTGATTGTTGTAGAAATAGATA
>JAZSOM010000019.1:0-26502 GCA_045536955.1 Acutalibacteraceae bacterium | reverse complement strand
AAATACCCTGATGGCAAGAAAACACTTGTAAATGCAATTAAGAATAATTTTGAAGGGTACGAGGACTTAAGAGAATTCTTACTCTCCTGCCCGAAATTCGGAAATAATATTGAAATTGTCGATAAGGAGGCAAAAGAAATTGCGGTAAAAGTATCTCAGATGCTCCGCTCAAGAAAGAATTATCTTGGAAACTCTTTCAGACCTGACTTTTCAAGTCCTTCAACACATCTCACATATGGTTATTGGGTAGGCGCAACTCCTGACGGAAGATGTAGCCGTGATATGTTAGGCTACGGTGTTGACCCACTCTACGGCGAAGCAGGCAACGGGCTCGGCTTCAGAACGCTTTCCGCAATGAAGCTGCCCTACGGCAAATTCAACGGCGGCTATGCTTCACACCTTGGTATCGACCCGAAATATTTCAAGGGTGCAGATTATGAGGAGAAGGGCACGGAATTCGGCGATAAGGTGCTTAAACCGATTTTCTTCAACGAGAAGAACGAGAATCTTTCTCCCTCATACCTCTATTTCAATATCACTACTCCCGACACACTTCGCAAGGTTCTTGCAGAGCCTGAAAAGTATGCTCCGAGCGGAGTTTATATTATGAGAATCCACGGCACGTTCGTCAACTTCCTGGATCTCTCACCTGCAATCCAGAACGACATTATCACAAGACTTGACCTTGAATCCACAAAGATCTGAGGAATTAGAAATGAACGTTATCGGACTTGATATCGGTACGACAACCATCTGCGGTATTGCGGTTGATGCTGAAAACGGCAAGCTGCTGAAATCCGTCACACTTGACAACGACAGTTTTATCGACGGCAGACCCTTTGAAAAAATTCAGTCTCCCGAAAAGATAATCGATAAGGTCTGCGCACTTGCCGCAGATCTTTTTGCAGAGTTTGCTCCTGTCTGTGCTGTAGGTATTACGGGGCAGATGCACGGAATTGTATATATCGATGAAAACGGCAAAGCTGTCAGTCCTCTCTATACCTGGCAGGACGGCAGCGGCAATCAGCCTTATGAAGGCGGCACGTATGCATCGTTGCTCAGTGAAACTACAGGCTACAACGCTGCGAGCGGCTTTGGTGCCGTAACGTGCTTTTATCACGCGAAAAACGCCCTGATTCCGTCTTCTGCGGTCAAGCTCTGCACAATTCACGATTATGCCGCGATGGTCCTTACAGGCAAAAAAACTCCGCTTATGCATTCGTCCGATGCAGCATCGTTCAGCCTTTTTGATATTGAGAGAGGCTGTTTTGATAAAGAAGCTATCGGAAAAGCAGGTCTTGACTATTCACTTTTCCCTGATGTTACTTGTGATTTTGACTGTGTCGGTGAATATAACGGTGTACCTGTTTGTGTTGCTATCGGTGATAATCAGGCAAGCTTCATCGGCTCTGTGCGCACAATGGATGGCTGTGCTCTTGTCAATATGGGCACGGGCGGACAGATTTCAATGCTGACCGATCTTAAAGAAGCTCCCGACAATATGGAAATAAGACCGCTTTGTTCGGGTAAGAATATTCTTGTCGGCTGTTCACTCTGCGGCGGCAGAGCTTTTGCCGTGCTTGCGGATTTTTTCAATGCGTGCCTTGAAATGGCAGGCTGTGAAAAGTCTGATAATATCTATAAGTTTATGGATTCCGCACTTGAATCGGCAGGGGAGTCGGCAGATCCGCTTGTCGTTTCTACAAAGCTTTGCGGTACCCGTTCTGATCCTGAGCTGAGAGGCTCTGTCACCAACCTCGGTGTCGATAACTTTACGCCTTCTGCTCTTATGAACGGTTTTCTCGGCGGAATGGTCAGTGAAATTATCGAGATGATTGAGCCTACGGGTTGCAAGGTAACTTCACTTGTCGGATCGGGCAACGGTCTTCGCAAGAACCTTCCTCTTCAGAAACATTTTTCGCAGGCTCTCGGTGCTCAGATGCAGATTCCCCTCAACCGTGAGGAAGCTGCTTTCGGTGCGGTGCTGTCAGCGCTTGTTGCCTGCGGGGAGAAATCAACTCTTGAAGAGGCACAAATGCTTATCAGTTACGAGAATTGAAAAAGAATTTCAGAAAATACTTGACAAATCGTACGAAATAAGATAATATATCGTAGTGCTCGGCACTTGATGTGCGCAGAGCCCTATGTGATCCATTAGCTCAGTCGGCAGAGCACTTGACTTTTAATCAAGGTGTCCGGAGTTCGAATCTCCGATGGATCACCAAAAAGCCTGTTGCATTTAAGCAACAGGCTTTTTTTAGCTGATTCTGTTGTTTTCCTTTTTCAGCTTTGCACAACGTTTCTTTTATGAGGTGATATAATTGACATACGAGCAATCTCTGAACTATATACATTCGCTAAATAAGTTCGGTATTAATCCGGGTCTTGAGCGTATAGAGGCTCTTTGTGCAGCTCTCGGTAATCCGCAGAAAAAGCTGAAATTTGTGCATATAGCAGGTACCAACGGTAAAGGCTCAACCTCTACGATGGTTGCGTGCGCACTCAGCCGTAGCGGTAAAAAAACAGGTCTTTTCACGTCACCGTACGTGACTGATTTCAGAGAGCGTATCTGTATTGACGGCGAGATGGTTGATAAAGAGCTTTTTGCTCAGGTCATAACAGAGCTTGAGCCGGTTGTTTCGGAACTTGCCGAAAATAATATGCAACCGACTGAATTTGAGGTCATAACTGCGGCGGCGTTTGCGATATTTGAGCGAAGCGGCTGTGACGTATGCGTGCTTGAAGTAGGGCTCGGCGGCAGGCTTGATTCGACAAATGTGATTCCGACGCCTTTAATCAGCATAATTGTTTCGATTTCGCTCGACCATACCGCAATCCTCGGTGATACGGTTGAGCAGATTGCTGCAGAAAAGTGCGGAATTATCAAGGAAGGCGGCAAAACCGTGTGCTATCCGATTCAGCAGGAATGTGTTGAGGCGATAGTACGTGATTTTTGCTCTGTAAAGAATAACACCTTTACAAAACCCGACGTGAGCAAGATAAGTAACATCTGTAACCGCATCGACGGCGTCAGCTTCAATTACTGCGGCACGGAATATAAGCTTTCAATGAGTGGTGAGTATCAGGTTTATAATGCTGTTACAGCGCTTGAAACCTGCTTCCTGCTTGGGGTTGATGCTGCTGACGCAAAGTGGGGAGTCGAGTCTGCAACTGTTGCCGCACGTATGGAGGTTATCTCTGCCTCGCCGCTTGTTCTTCTCGACGGAGGACATAACGATGACGGCGGAAAAGCAGTTTCGACAAGTATAAGCACTTTACAGCCCAGTAAGCGTATAGCAGCAGTTATTGGTATGATGGCGGATAAAAATGTTGATGCTTATCTCAGCTGTGTTGCTCCGCTTTGCAGTAAAATTACCGCTTGCAGCGTTGCGGATAATCCGCGCACAATGAACGCTGCTGAGCTTTGCTCGATAGCATCAAAATATTGCGGAAACTGCGTGGCGGTAGAGCGTGCAGAAGATGCCGTCAACCTCGCTCTTGCCGAATTGAGCAATTACGATTGTCTGCTTGTGTGCGGTTCGCTTTATCTTGCAGGCGAGGTCAGAATGCAGCTAAAAAATTTTTTTAAATCAACTTACTGAATGTGACATAGTTTTTACGTTTCAGCCTCTATCCTATGTGGGTAGAGGCTTTTTAATTTTTAACCGAACAGGAGTGATTAAATGGAAATGATTACGTCGGGCAAATGTATGACGGTTTTTCTGTCTGGAGAGATTGACCATCACACAGCCGCAAATATCCGCAAGGTAATTGATGATGAAACGGACAAGCTGTTGCCGCAGGTGCTTGTGCTTGATTTCAGCGCCGTTACGTTTATGGACAGCTCAGGAGTAGGATTGGTTATGGGACGTTACCGTAACGTAAGCGCTCACGGCGGAAGACTTGAGGCAGTTAATCTGCCGCCCTGGTGTTACAGAATAATGAAAATGTCAGGGCTTGAAAAAATCGCAAAAATACAGATGACGGGAGGCAGACGATGAAACCGATAAATAAGTTTACTATGACTATGGACAGCCGCTCTGCAAATGAGGGCTTTGCGCGGCTTGTTGCCTCGGGTTTTGCTGCGCAGCTCGATCCGACGGTTGAAGAGCTGTGCGATATAAGAACAGCCGTCAGTGAGGCTGTTACAAATTGCATAGTGCACGCCTATCCCGATGGAGTAGGTAATGTTTATATAAATGCCGCAATTTATGACGGCGGACTTTTCAGAGTCAGAATCCGTGACAGAGGTTGCGGAATTGAGGATGTTGGAAAAGCTATGGAACCGCTTTATTCAAGCCTTGGCGGTGAAAGAGCAGGGCTTGGTTTTGCTGTTATGGAAAGCTTTTGTGACAGAATATCGGTGCGCTCAACGCTCGGAAAAGGAACGAGCGTAACGCTTGACAAATACATAAAGGGTAAGCCGCTTGCCGACTGAAACCGCGGAGCGCGAAAAACTGATAACGGAAAATATGGGCTTGGTACACTCGTGTGCCGGAAAATTCAAGGGGAAGGGCGTTGAGTATGAAGATTTGTTTCAGGCAGGTTGTGTCGGACTTGTAAAAGCCGCAGACGGGTTTGAATCCGACAGAGGTTTTGCATTTTCAACTTATGCCGTGCCTGTCATTCTTGGCGAAATACGCAGAGTGTTCCGCGACGGAGGCAGCATTAAGGTTGGCAGAATGCTCAAAGAAAAATCGCGTGCCGCGCTGATTGAACGCGAGCGTTTGACCCTTATTAACGACCGTGAGCCTACACTTAGTGAGCTTGCAGACGTTCTGAATCTTGACGTGCAGGAAACGGCGCTTATCCTCAATGCAGCTATGCCGGCCTTGTCGCTGACTGCGGATGAGGAGACGGGCTCACCGCAGCTTGATATACCCGTGGAATCTCAGGAGGGTGACGTTTCGGACAGCATTGCTTTGCAGCAGGTGATGGTTACTTTGCCGGAACGTGACCGAAAAATAATTGAGCTGAGATATTTCAGCGGGCTTACGCAAAGCAAAACGGCAGAGCAGCTCGGTATGTCGCAGGTGCAGGTGTCACGCAGGGAAAAAGCAATTCTTCTTGATTTGCGCAATAAACTGATACAGTGAAAATAAAAACCTGACCTGTTACGCAGGTCAGGTTTTTCAGTGCTGTTAAAGCCAACGGAGTATCCTTCGCTTGTATTCCAGAAATTCAGGTGTAAGGTTGAAATCCTCACGGCGCGGCTTAGGCTCTTTTATTATGATTTCGCCTCTTATTTCTCCGGGTGATCCCGATAATAGATAAATTCTGTCTGAAATAAGAATTGATTCGTCAATATCGTGTGTTATGAAAAGTGTTGACAGTTGGATCTTTTCCATAACGTCCAGATACCATTTGTGCATAGAGCTTTTTGTTATTGTATCCAATGCGGAAAAAGGCTCGTCCAGCAAAGCGATATCTTTCGAAAACATATAAGTGCGAAGTAAGGCTGCGCGCTGACGCATCCCGCCCGAAAGCTGAGCGGGATATTTCTTTTGTGTTCCTTCAAGACCGAATTGTGAAAATAACGGCGATACTTGTGCACGCGCTTCTTTTTTCTTTGTTCCTTTCAATAAAAGCGGTAAAGCCGCGTTGTCCTCGATTGTTCTGTAAGGCAAAAGCAAATCTTTTTGCAGCATATAACTTACGTGCCCGGGTTGATTCGTGATATCTTTTCCGTCAAGTAATACCTGCCCCTTGTCGGGTGCTGACAATCCGGAAATGATGTTGAAAAGCGTTGTCTTTCCGCCGCCGCTGACGCCGAGCAGACTGACTAATTCTCCACGTTTAAGCTCAACGGAAACATCTTTGAGAACAAGCTTTCCGTCAAAGCTTTTGCTGATGTTTTTTACTTCTAACTTTTTCATATTCATTAAGGAAGAAAGTTGTTTGTGTAGCCGAAATCAGGATCGATTTTTTCTTCAAGAAGGTTCTTTTCATTAAGCCAGTTGTAGAAGGCAGCCCAACGTTCAGGATCAAATTCGCCCCATTTTGAAGCATCGGCAATATACTCTGATGCAAGATATTCCTGGCTTGCGTATATAAGCTCGCTGTTGGATTTAAGTTCGGGTGCAGCTTCCATCAGAATATCTGCGGCGTCTTTGGGATTCTCCGCCGCATACGTATAGCCTTTTGAAAGTGCCTCAACGAATGCTTTTGCTGCTTTGGGATTCTCATCAAGCCAGGTGTTGCTGCCGATGATAACAGGAGTGTAATAATCAAATACAGGATTTATATCTGCAAATTCAAAATAATCCGTTTCAAGTCCTGCTGTTTCACAGGCTACACCGGCCCAACCGTAGAAAATCCATATTGCGTCAACACTGCCGCTTTTTAAAGCAGATACTTCATCGGTAACCGTAGAGGGGATAAGCTCAACAAGGTCAAAGTTGCCGCCGTCAGCTTTCATTACTTCGCGGATCGTTTCTTTTTCAACATCTAAATCCCACGTTGCATATTTCTTGCCTTCAAGACCTCCGGGCGTGTTCATTCCTTCGCCCTTGCGTGAGATAATACCTGATGTGTTGTGTTGAATAACCGCGGCAACTGCAGTAACGGGCATAGCATCATCGCCAATAAATGCAGGCGCAAGAGTATCCTGAAAAGCGACGCCGAACTGTGCTTTGCCCGATGCCACTAACGACACCGCACCGTCCTCCGGCGGCTGAACAATTTCAACGTCAAGACCGGCTTCTTCAAAATAGCCGTTTGCCTGAGCTACGAATATACCCGTGTGATTTGTGTTAGGTGTCCAGTCAAGAACAATAGTAATTTTGTTGTTGCTGTCTGTTTTGCCGCAGGCAGAGGCACAGAAAATAATCGCAACGGACAGCAATAAAGCTATTAATTTTTTCATGTTTTTTCTCCTTTTTTTGTTTGTGTTACGGTATGGCATGCATTTTTTCTCTGCAAATCCTACCAAAGCCATAAGTGCGAGAGAGATTGCTGAGATAAGGAAAATTACTGCAAACATTTTATCAAAAGCAAAGGCTTTTTTTACCCGAGTCATATAAACGCCAAGTCCGCTGAAACCTCCGAGCCATTCGCTTATAACCGCTCCGACAACACTGTATGCCGCAGCTATTCTCAAGCCTGAAAAAAGTTGAGGCAATGCAGAAGGGAACTTTATATAGCGGAATATCTGCGTGCGGCTTGCGCCCATAGAGCGCAGCAGTCCGACAGCATCTTTGTCCGTGCTTTTGAATCCGTCAAGCAGCCCGACAGTAACCGGGAAAAACGTTGATATAACTATCAGCACAATCTTCGGTGTCATTTCGTATCCTAACCAAAGCACAAGAAGCGGTGCGATTGCAACAGAAGGAATTGTTTGCGTGATAACGAGTAACGGATAGAATGCTTTGTAAAGCGTTTTAAACGTATCCATTAAAACGGCAACGCAAAATCCTACGCTTACACCGAGAATCAAACCTATAAATGCCTCTTGGAGAGTAGTAACGGAGTTTTCAAGCAGCAAAGGGAATTCGCTGATAAAAGCCCGGATTATAGCTGCAGGCGACGGCAGCATATAAGAGGGTATAATCCCTGCTGAACAAATAAGCTGCCATATAATCAGCAATGCGACGACGGCGGTGATTGACGGTATGTTACGTTTGAGCATGTTTCTTTATTTTTTTGTCAATGGTCAGTATTTCGCCTTCGGGTCTGTAAACAACCTTGATATAAGCCGAAACTTTTTCTGCGCCTGCTCTTATTGCAATGTGCTGACATTCTTTTGCAATTTCCATAAGCCTGTCGTAGTCATCACCCTCAATTGTAGTTTCAAAAGGACCCACGTGGCAATGCAAACCGCTGCTTTTGATAAATGCTATAACCTCATCTACGATACGGATCAGTTCGTCTTGGTCTTTTGCGGTGGGAAGCACTTGGATTGCGATACTTGCTTTCATATTTTTTCCTCCAAATTAAAATTGCCCTCGCCGGAAAAGGGCGAAGGCAACTCGAGGTGCGGCTGTTTATCGCGAATTCACAGCGCACTTTCTCTATGCTTCCTACGCCGGCATTATCCGGATCAGGTTTGCGGGTCGCAGGTTTACCTGCCTCTCAGCCGTTCGAATCGGCTCCCCGGAAAATAAAATTGTGAAATAAAAAATCAGGAGACCTCCCGTACGGGTGCCTCCTGTAAAAAATCCTTGTGTATGACTTCCTACGGCGGCATTATCCGCATCAGGTTATAGGGTCGAAGTTGATTACTTCCTCTCAGCCTGCAAACACAAGCTCCCCTGTATTTATTTCGTTGGATATTATATACCCGTTTTTGAAAAAATGCAATACACTCTTGAAATTTTATTCTGCTTTTTATTCGCCGAAGCAGTGCTTTACAAACTCTGCTGCAGTTGTCTCGGAGTCGTATTTCTGCTCTTTGAAAATCCGGCTCATATCGTGCCTGTCGTATCCGTCGGCATATTTTGTTGCAGCTTGTGCCCAAAGCTTTGCATCGCCGAGGGGCAGAAATTCCACAAGCCCCGTTATGTCTGCATCGGGTGTTATTCTGTCTGATATAACGCAGTGCAGTGATATTGCCTGCGCTTCAATTACCGTGTTGGGCATACCTTCGTAGAAGGACGGAAAAACAAATACGTCAGCCGCGCAAAGCACCTTGGGCACATCACCGCGCAGACCGAGAAAACGCACATTGTCTGAAATATTCTTATCTTTGGCTTTTTGTTTTATTTCTTCTTCCAGTTCACCGATTCCTGTGAGCATAAGCACGCTGTCGGGTCTTATTTTCAGTATTTCTTCAAATACGTCAAGCAAAAACGTGTGGTTTTTGGCTTTTGAAAATCTGCCTACGTGAGCAATCACAAATTCATCGGTGAAGCCGAATCCGTTTCGCATAGCCGCTCTTGTTTCGTCGCTGTAACGGTATACGGCTGTGTCTATGCCGTTGTGAAGCAGGAACGCCCTGCCTTTTTTTATGCATCCTTTGCCGAAACAGTATTCGGCGGCTTCCTTTGAAGGCGCAAATTTTACCGTCGGCACCGTTTTGGCAAGCTGACCTATGGTGCTGTGAAGAATTTTCTGCTTTGTGCCGCCGTCAACGCTTGTGTTGCTTGAACGGTAAACGAGCCTTTTTGCGCCGCCTTTTTTTGCCGCAATAAGCTCAAGTGCAGTGCCGGGTTTGACTGAGGAACACAGCACGTTTTCATATCCGTTGTCACGCACTATTTCTTCAAGTGCTTTCAGTGATTTTTTAAAATCCTGTGATTTGGGCGGAATACGGTATATCTTGCCGCCGAGAGACTCTATTTCATCGTCGTAATATCCTCTTTCGGCAACGTTGACGCAGAAATCCATCTGATATTTGTCTCTGTCAAGCTTGCGGTACTGCTTCATCAGAAAGGTTTCGGCGCCGCCTGTGTTCATGCTGCTCATGCAGCAGAGAAGTCGTTTGACACTCATACTTTGTGTTCCTCATTCTTCGTCAGTATTCCGAGCTCGCGAAGCAGGGGTAAAGAAGCTTCATCAGGTTCGAAATGAGATGCGCGTTCAAGACAGCTGATTTTCATATCGTTTACGCTGTCAGGTTTGCTGTGGATTTCGAGCAATATATTTCCCAATAATTCAGGTTTGGAGACATCGTATACAATACCGTCAACAAGGTGACGGATAATGCTTGAGTTATAGTGCCAGTCTGTTGCTATTACAGGTACGCCTGCTGCAAAGGCGTCTATGATTGTGCCTGCAAAACCTTCTCCTTCGCAAAACGTCGGAAAAAGCAGAGCAAAGCAACTTTTGAGTTCGTTGGTGCTGTCATCTGTGTGGATGAAGCCTTTGTATGAAATATACGGCTCAAAGCTCTTGATAATTTCGTCAAATCTGCTTTGATAAACAGGCTCGACCATACCGTAAATATCAAGCGTATAGACGGTTCTGCCAAGTTTGTTGTTTACAAATCTTACGGCTTCAATTGCCTCTTCAATTCCTTTTTCTCGTAATATGCGTGAGAAGGTGCACAGCCTGTACGGTTCCGACGTGCTGTAAATAAGCTCTTCAGGTGTGAGCGCGTTTGTTTTACGGAAGTTCGGCATATATATAACGTTTGAAATTCCGAGGTTGTTTAGTTTGTCGCGCATCTGCTCAAGTTCAACGTATACATAGTCAAGCTTTTTGATAGATGGAATAAGTTTTGGTTCGCTTTCGAGTCTGTCGGGAAGCCAGCCGCCGACAACAACGTAATGAAGCTTTCTGCCAAAGCTTTTGTTGAGTGCTTCAAACACCCTCGGGAAAACCTTGAAGCCTCTGCGCGCAGGCATCATTATAACGTTTTCGCATTCGGCAAGAAGCTTGCGGCAATTCATAATAAGCTTCAGCGGATTCTTCTGCCACCCGCAGGAGTCGAGCACTTTTATATTTTCTTTGCCGATAACCTCAGCTATGGCATTGTATACAGCTTTTGTTTTATCGGTTTGTCCGCTTACAAAATCTTTTCCGAAGCCGAAATAACCGCATATACCGACTTTATACATCGTTTCATCCCGCTCCTTAAATGTTATGGAGACACATACACCAAAATTATATAATATGTAAAAAGAAAAGTCAAACGGAAGAAAAAACCTCTTTACAAATCCGATAATATGTGTTATTGTTGTTGTCGAACAAATGTTCTGAAAGGAGCGGAGAATGTGGCGGAACGGACAATACTTCACTGTGATCTGAATAATTTTTTTGCTTCGGTAGAATGTCTTGGCAGGGACGACCTGAAAGGGAAGCCTGTTGCCGTTGCGGGTAGTGTCGAACAGCGGCACGGCATAATTCTTGCAAAAAATGAGCTTGCCAAAACCTGCGGCATCAAAACCGCGGAGGCTGTATGGCAGGCAAAGCAGAAGTGTCCGTCGCTTGTGCTTGTGCCGCCTCACTATGACAGATATAATTTATTTTCCCAACAGGTGAGAGCTATATATGACAGATACACCGATGTTGTTGAGCCTTTCGGAATTGACGAATGCTGGCTGGACGTTACGGGCAGCACAATGCTTTTCGGCTGCGGTGAAAAAATTGCGGAGGAAATACGTCGGACGGTAAAAAAAGAAACCGGTCTTACCGTATCTGTCGGCGTCAGCTTCAATAAAATTTTTGCAAAGCTCGGCAGTGACTATAAGAAACCCGATGCGGTTACGGTTATAGATAAGGCGCATTTCAAGGATATTGTATGGCCGCTTGAAGCAAGCGAGATGTTTGGCGTCGGCAGGGCAACAAAACAGACTCTGCGCAGAATCGGAATAATAACGATAGGTGATATAGCGCGCACTTCTCCCGATTTGCTTCGTATGGTGCTGGGTAAGGGTGGCGAGACGTTGTGGCGTTTTGCAAGCGGACTGGATAATTCACCCGTTATAAGCTCGGCGTTTGCACCGCCGCCCAAAAGCATCGGCAGAAGCACCACCCCAGAAAAAGATATGTGCACGCGCAACGATATACTTATAATTCTGATGAAGCTGTGCGACCGTGTTTCACATTCTCTGCGTGAAAATCACGCCCTTGCAGGCGTGATACAGGTGCATATACGTGACGGTGCTCTGAATATCAGAGAGCATCAGCGCAAGCTTTTTCAGCCGATTCGTATTACCGAAATGCTGTTTAAAACGGGCGCAGAACTTATTGATGAGATATGGGATGGCGAAACTCCGCTTCGCTCAATAGGTATTCGTGCGTGTGAGCTGGTCGGGGATGATGATTGTATACAGCTTTCGTTCGGCTGTGATTGGAATTACCTTGAGAAAATGGAAAAGCTTGAAAAGGATATTGACAGCATCCGCGAGCGTTTCGGAAATGACTCGGTTGTCCGCTGCCGTCAGCTTGAAGGAGAACCTTTGGGCGTGTATTCATCTTTCGGAAAAATAGTTATATAAAAGTAAAGCACCGTGAAGTCTTCACGGTGCTTTATATCTATTTGATTTCCTTCAAAAATCTTCCCAGTGCATCCTGCCAATCGGGGAGCGGGGTGAAGCCGCAATCGATGAGCTTTTGTTTGGAAAGTCTGCTGTTCATCGGGCGCTTTGCCTTTGCAGGATATTCTGCCGATGAGATGGGCACAATTCTGGCGTTAAGTCCTGCCTGCTTCATAATCTCATACGCAAAATCCGCCCATGAGCAGAATCCTTCGTTTGTTGCGTGATAGGTACCGTATTTGTCGGTCTGAATCATATCGCAGATAAGTCTTGCGAGGTCTTTTGTGTACGTCGGAGAGCCGAGCTGGTCACATACAACGTTGAGTGATTCGCGCTCTTTGCCGAGGCGTAGCATTGTTTTTACGAAGTTGTTGCCGTTTGCGCCGAATACCCAGGCAGTTCGTATAATAAAATGCTTGGGACATAAGTGGCGGACTTTGTTTTCGCCCCCGAGTTTAGTGATGCCGTATACCGTCTGCGGACCGGTTACATCGTCAACCTCATATGGTTCGCTGTTTTCTCCGTCAAACACGTAATCGGTGCTGATATATACAAATTTAGCTTGCAATTCCGCTGCGGCTTTGCAAAGATTTTTTGTTCCGTCAATATTTACTTTGTAACAAACCGCGCTGTCTTCCTCTGCTTTGTCAACAGCAGTGTAAGCGGCACAGTGAATAATAACGTCAGGTCTGCAAGCGCCGACAAAGCCATTTACCGAATCTGCGTTTGTTAAGTCAAAATCCGCCTTGTCTGCGGCGATGCAGCTGATTCCTCTCAGTGCAAGCTCGGCAGCAACATCGTAACCGAGTTGGCCGGCAAAGCCTGTAACCAAAACCTTCATAGCAATTTTACCTTTCAATATAAACATGGCAGGGGAATGCCCCCTGCCGTGTGTTTTCAGTATGTGAATTTTACGTCGCTTTCGGCAAAAAGAGGAGCGTTGCCGTCTTTTGCGGAAAGCTGAGGTGTGTTGATACCCCAGACTACACCGAAAGCCGCATCGTCAAACCTGATGCTGCGGTCGGCACTCGGTTCGTAGTAATTATCGGTCTTATACATAACCTCTACGTCATCGGTCAGCGTCACAAAACCGTGAAGGAAGCCTCTCGGGATGAAAAGCTGGTGCTTGTTTTCTGAGCTGAGCTCAACGCTTACCCATTGCATATATGTAGGGGAGCCTTCTCTTACGTCGACCGCAACGTCGAGAATGGCGCCACGGGTGCAGGTGATAAGCTTTGCCTGAGCATAAGGCTCAAGCTGGCAGTGAAGTCCTCTGATTATGCCTTTTTGTGAGGAGTATGAGCGGTTATCCTGGACAAAGTCTGCGGCTATACCGAGCTCTTCGTATTTGCGTTTTGAATAACTTTCGTAAAACCAACCGCGGCTGTCTCCGTGTATGAGCGGCTTGACAAGAATTACGCCGTCAAGCTTTGTGTGAACCGCCGTCAGCGCATTACTCTGCGTCATAAATATTATCTCCTCTGCCCCATATAGGTCTTTCGTTTGGCTTGTTTGTCCTTGAGTAGAGTATTTTACCTTCTGCAACTCGGAGCAGATGCTGACCGTACGGTGATTTGCCGTATTTTTCTACGGATTCGAGAAGCTGCTTCTTTGATATCCAACGCATATTATACGCAATTTCTTCAAGTGCCGAAATCTGGATACCCTGAAGTTTTTCAATGCTTCGGATGAAGTTTGATGCTTCGATAAGTGAATCCACCGTGCCGGTATCAAGCCATGCAAAACCTCTGCCCATAAGCTTTACGTCAAGCTCACCGTTTTCAAGGTAGATACGGTTGATGTCGGTGATTTCAAGCTCGCCACGCTTGGAGGGCTTGAGCGATTTTGCGTATTCCACAACTCGGTTGTCGTAAAAATACAGACCCGTTACGGCATAGTTTGATTTGGGTGCTTCGGGTTTCTCTTCAATTGAAATCGGCTTGCCGTGCTCGTCGAATTCGACAACACCGAAAGCATTGGGGTTTTCGACATAGTATCCGAAAATAGTTGCACGCTTATTGTTTGCAGCGGCTCCGCGCAACAACGAGCCGAGACCGTTGCCGTAGAAAATGTTATCGCCGAGCACCATTGCAACGTCGTCATCGCCGATGAAATCCTCTGCGATAATGAAAGCCTGAGCAAGACCTTCGGGCTTTTCCTGTACGGCATAAGAAAGATGCAGCCCGAATTTTGAGCCATCGCCCATAAGCGCTTCAAACTTGGGTGTGTCTGTGGGTGTTGATATGATAAGTATCTCACGGATACCTGCGAGCATAAGTGTGGAAAGCGGATAATATATCATCGGCTTATCGTAAACAGGAAGAAGCTGTTTACTGGTTACCATCGTAAGCGGATAAAGCCTCGTGCCTGAGCCGCCTGCAAGGACAATGCCTTTCAAATCTTTCACGTTCCTTTCGGGTTGGACAAGAATGGATTTATATCAATATACTACTTTCTCTCGTTTTAGTCAATCCTTATGTCAGTTCTTTAAGATTTTGTTCACGATTTGTGCAAAATGTCAATACCTCTAAAATAAAGAGCCGAATCACAGCAATTGACGGATTATATAGTGTTATGGTATAATTGCTTTATCAATTTATGAAAAGGATGCTGCTGATGAAAATGTGTGAGGATTGCCTCAACTACGAATATAACGAGGACACCGGCGAATGTGAATGCATAGTCGATATGGATATGGACGATACGGAGCGTTATATCGGCGGCAGTATGAAAAGTTGCCCCTATTTTATGATTAACGACGAATATGCAATAGTCCGAAAGCAAAACTAAAAAACGGATGCAGACATTGTCTGCATCCGTTTTTTAAATCAGATACGACGGTGAGACCTCACTGAAAATAAGTGCTGCTGCGGTGATGATGCTCATAAAAGCACCTGCAAATCCGAGCGTAAAAATCGTTGCTTTGTTTCTTTCAATGCAGTTTCTCATAAAATCATTACCCCTTCCTTTTGTCTATATTATAGTCGCACCGTGCGCGTAAAGTTACCACAAACGGGTAACAAATAAAAACATTTTTGTTACCGATACGGCTGATAATATTTCATAACCGTAACAATCGGTTACAAAAGTATTTCCGGTATGCGTATTTTTAGAGAACTCTTCGGTTCACCTGTGAGCCGGCGCACACCAAATTTGCTATTGCTTTTATAGGCGCGTAATGTTATAATTTAAAAAATAACTACGGAATGGATGTGTCAGAATGAAAGTTGTTATTCTCGCCGGCGGTTACGGCACAAGAATCAGCGAAGAAAGTCATCTCAGACCCAAACCTATGATTGAGATCGGCGGTATGCCCATCCTCTGGCATATTATGAAAATGTATTCAAGCTACGGCTATAACGAATTTATAGTCTGCTGCGGATACATGCAGCACTCCATTAAAGAATTTTTTGCGGATTATTTCCTTCATCGCAGTGACGTTACGTTTGATTTCTCTGCTAACGGTGAAATGACTGTGCATAACAATTTTTCCGAACCGTGGAAGGTTACTCTTGTCGACACCGGACTTGACACAATGACGGGTGGCAGAGTCAAAAGGGTACAGAAGTATATCGGCAATGAGCCTTTTATGCTGACTTACGGTGACGGAGTATCCGATGTTAATATTTCCGAACTTGTAGATTATCATAAGCGTCAGGGCAGAATGGCAACGCTTACGGCTATTCTTATAAGCCAGCGTTTTGGCGTGCTTGATATTGACGGCAGTGATGCGGTTCGTGAATTTCGTGAAAAGACAGCTCAGGACGGCAGCTATATCAACGGTGGCTTTATGGTGCTTGAGCCGGAAATTTTCGACCTGATCGAGGGCGATTCAACCGTGTTTGAGAAGTATCCTCTTGAGCAAGCCGCAAAGAGCGGTCAGCTCGGAGCTTACAAGCACGATGGCTTTTGGCAGTGTATGGATACTCTGCGCGATAAGCAGCTTCTTGAAAAGCTGTGGGCAGAGGGTACTGCTCCCTGGAAAAACTGGTGATTTTTCTGAATAAAATCAAGGAGAACAATTATGTTCGATTTATCTTTTTACAGCGGTAAGCGCGTGTTTCTTACAGGTCATACAGGCTTTAAAGGTGCGTGGCTCAGCCGTATTCTTGTTAATTCCGGAGCGGTGCTCACCGGTTACTCGCTTGAGCCGCCGACTAATCCTAATCTTTTCAGCCTTGCGGGTCTTGAAGACAAGATGACGTCCGTCATAGGTGACGTGCGCGATTTTTCTTCTCTCAAGTCAGCTTTTGACAAGGCACAGCCCGAAATCGTATTCCATCTTGCGGCTCAGCCTATTGTTCTTACTTCTTATGAGCAGCCGCATTTCACGTACGAAACAAACGTAATGGGTACCGTCAATATTCTTGAATGTGTACGCCTTTGCGACAGCGTAAAATCCGTTCTCAACGTTACAACAGATAAGGTTTATGAGAATAACGAGAGTGGCAGACCAATAAAAGAAAACGAACCGCTCGACGGCTATGATCCGTATTCAAACTCCAAATCCTGCTCCGAACTTGTGACGCACAGCTATAAGCGTTCTTTTTTTGACAATGGCGGTGTTGCGGTTTCGACCGCGAGAGCAGGTAACGTTATCGGTGGCGGAGATTTTGCAGATAACCGAATCATCCCGGATTGTGTTCGCGCTGCAATTGCCTCTGAGGTTATTGTTGTTCGTAACCCTAATTCTGTCAGACCGTATCAGCACGTTCTCGACCCGCTTTACGCATATCTTATGATTGCTGCAGCTCAGTACGAAGACCCCACTCTTGCCGGCTACTACAACGTAGGTCCCAACGAGTGCGACTGCCTCACAACGGGTGAGCTGGCAACACTCTTCTGCAGTTGTTGGGGCAACGGGCAGAGCTTTGAGGTGCTCGCCAAAAACGGTCCTCACGAAGCCAACTTCCTCAAGCTCGATTGCAGCAAGCTCAAATCGGTTTTCGGATGGAAACCCAGATGGTCCGCACCCCAAGCCGTCGAGAAGACGGTTGAGTGGACTAAAGTTTATGCCTCCGGCGGTGACGTGCCTGCAAAACTTGATGAACAAATTAACGAATTTTTTTCTTAAAGGAAGAAAGCTATGAAAGACGAAAGACAGGCAAGAGAAGAATTGCTTCAAGCGGTAGCGGAGTACTGCGAAACATATCACAATCAGAAAAAAACATTTGAAGAGGGGCAGAGAATTCCTTATGCCTCAAGAGTTTACGATAAAGACGAGATGGTCAACCTTGTTGACTCGGCTCTCGAATTCTGGCTGACCGCGGGAAGATATACTGCGAAATTTGAAAAGCAGCTTGCATCTTATCTCGGCGTTCGTTATTGCGCTCTTGTCAATTCCGGGTCTAGCGCAAACCTTCTCGCATTTATGACACTTACTTCACCGTTGCTCGGCGACAGAGCCGTAAAGAAGGGTGACGAGGTTATAACGGTTGCCGCAGGTTTTCCCACAACCGTAACACCCGTGATTCAGTTCGGCGCAGTGCCTGTTTTTGTTGACATTACGGTTGAACAGTATAACATTGACGTAACTCAGCTTGAAAGTGCTCTCAGCCCGAAGACGAAGGCTGTTATGCTCGCACATACGTTAGGTAATCCTTTCAATATCAAGGCTGTCAAGGAGTTCTGCGACAAAAACGGATTGTGGCTTGTTGAGGATAACTGTGATGCGCTCGGTTCACGTTATACGCTTGACGGCAAAGAGGGCTTTACGGGTACATTCGGTGATCTTGGCACTTCAAGCTTCTATCCTCCTCATCATATGACTATGGGTGAGGGCGGTGCCGTTTACACAAACAATCCGCTTCTTTCAAAGATTATGCATTCAATGCGCGACTGGGGACGTGACTGTTCCTGCGCATCCGGTCAGGACAATCTCTGCGGTCACCGTTTTGACGGTCAGTACGGCGAGCTTCCCTTCGGATATGACCACAAATATGTTTATTCTCATTTCGGTTACAATCTCAAGGCAACTGATATGCAGGCTGCAATCGGTTGCGCTCAGCTTGAAAAATTTCCGTGCTTTGTTGAACGCCGAATCCAGAACTTTAACCGTCTGCGGGCGGCGCTTGAGTGCGTTTCCGATAAACTTATTTTGCCGAAAGCTTGCGAAAATTCTCGCCCGAGCTGGTTTGGTTTCCTGCTCACCTGCAAAGATGGGGTTGACCGTAAGAAGGTTGTGCCCTATATCGAGAGCAAGGGCGTTCAGACACGTATGCTTTTTGCCGGTAACCTTATCAAGCATCCCTGCTTTGACCGGATGCGTGCAAGCGGTGAAGGTTACCGTGTTGTAGGCAAACTTGAAAATACGGACAGAATTATGGCAGATACATTCTGGGTTGGTGTTTATCCGGGTATGACGGATGAGATGATTGACTATATGGCAAAAACTATCATTGAAGCAGTTAATCTTTGATTTTGGAGATGTATTAAGATATGAAGGCTGTTGTAACAGGTGCGAGCAGTATGATTGCCTCTGCACTTATTAGGCTTCTTGTTAGCGAAGGTCACGAGGTTTATGCCCTGTGCCGACCGGATTCTCAGAAGCTTGGCAACATTGTAAAAGATGAGCGTGTTCATATTGTTCATTCGGATCTTTCAGACATCACCGCAGTCGGTCAGCGTATCGGTTGCGGTTGTGATGCTTTCTTTCACTTTGCGTGGCGTGGCACGTCGGGTGTTCAACGCAACGACATTCGCATACAGTCGGAAAACATCCGATTCACGCTTGATGCCGTTGAACTTGCAAACACTCTCGGCTGCAAGGTTTTTATCGGCGCGGGTTCTCAGGCGGAATACGGCAGGGCAGACGGCAAGCTTTCTCCTGATACTCCGGCCTTTCCCGAAAACGCTTACGGTGCATCAAAGCTCGCGGCTGGCAACCTTTCAAGGCTTGCTTGCGCTAATTATGGCATAAGACATATCTGGGCAAGAATTCTCAGTGTTTACGGAACGGGTGATAACGATTTTACAATCACGGTTTCGAGCTTGAGGAAGATGCTTGCGGGGCAGACGGTACAGTTTACGCCTGCTGAGCAGATGTGGGATTTCCTATATTGTGACGATGCCGCAAGGGCTTTTTATCTTATGGCTGAACACGGTGAAAACGGTGCGGTTTATACTTTGGGAAGCGGTCAGGCAAGACCTCTCAAGGATTATATCGCTTTAATGCACAGTGCTTCGGGCGCTGTGGGTGACGTACAGATAGGCGATTTGCCCTATAGCGATAAACAGGTTATGTATCTGTGCGCCGACATATCTTTGCTGACTGCCGATACGGGCTTTGTGCCGCAGATAAGCTACGAAGAGGGCATAAAGAAAACGGCGGAATGGCTGAAAGAAAAGATTGAATCGGAGGATAAGGAATGACGGAACCAAAAATTCCCGAGGTCAAAGGTTATCTTCGCAATTTTATGCTTCACGTGCCCGAACCGATTTATAAGTGCTCGGGTATAAAAATTTTCGGCAGACGAATCAAATCCGTGCTGTTTTCAACGGATGTCGGCATTATTCGCAATACCAATGCGGATGCAGTCATAGCTGTATATCCGTTTACACCTCAGCCCGTAATAACTCAGGCTGTCACAACTGTAGCTGACGTGCCGGTTTTTGTTGGCGTAGGCGGCGGACTTACACAGGGGCCGAGGGTGCTCAACCTTGCTCTTCACGCAGAGTTTCAGGGTGCGATAGGTGTTGTCGTCAACGCGCCTACAAAAAATGAGATAATAAGGTCTCTCAAAGAGACGGTAGATATTCCCGTTGTTGTTACCGTTGCGTCGGCTGATACGGATATTGCCGCGAGGATTGAGGCGGGCGCCGATATTCTTAACATTTCTGCGGCAGGCAGGACGCCGGAAATTGTGAAAATCATACGCGAAAAATTCCCTGACGTGCCGATTATTGCAACAGGCGGTCCGACAGACGAAACTATTGCCGCAACAATTGATGCGGGAGCAAACGCAATTACGTGGACTCCGCCTTCAAACGGTGAGGTTTTCAAAGATATTATGGAGGCTTACCGCAACGGTCAGCCGCATCCTGATTATTAAGGAGAAGTTTTTATGGATACAACAGAAGTAACCGTGTTTAAAAACACTATTTACAGAGGCAAGATTCTCAATCTTCGTGTCGATATAGCAGGGCTTCCCAACGGCACGGAAGCACCCAGAGAGTTTGTTGAGCACAACGGCGGTGTTACCGTTGCCGCGCTGACGGATGATGCGCAATTAATATTTGTAAGGCAATTCCGCTACCCCTATATGGAGGAAGTGCTGGAGCTTCCGGCAGGTAAACTCGAAAAAGGCGAGAATCCGCTTTCGGCGGGTAAAAGAGAGCTTCGTGAGGAAGGTGGCGTTACAGCATCGCAGTATATAAACCTTGGCGAATTTTATCCTTCGCCCGGTTACACAAACGAGGTTATATATCTTTACGGTGCACGCGACCTCACTCAGGTCGAACAGGATCTTGATGAAGATGAATTTCTCAATGTTGAATATATTCCGCTCGATAAGGCCGTTGATATGGTGCTGAACAACGAAATAAAAGACGGTAAAACTCAGGCGGCAGTACTCAAGCTTGCCGCACTTATTGAACGTAATACAAAGTAAAAAAAGAAAAGGTGCCAACCACCTACGGTCAGCACCTATTCTTATGTTTTACTTAGTAGTTGATAACTCTCAGTTCGAAATATGCCTGCGGGTGAGCGCATACGGGGCAGACTTCGGGGGCGGACTCACTGTCGACGATGTGACCGCAGTTGCGGCAAATCCAAACAGTCTTTGTGTTCTTCTTGAAAACTTCGTCCTTCTCAACGTTAGCAAGGAGCTTGAGGTATCTTTCTTCGTGCTCTTTTTCGATTGCTGCTACTCCTTCGAAAAGTGCTGCAATGTCGTCAAAGCCCTCTTCTTTGGCTTCTCTTGCCATACGTGCGTACATATCTGTCCATTCTTCATTTTCGCCTGCGGCTGCAGCCTTGAGGTTTTCTTCTGTTGTGCCGATACCATTAAGAAGCTTGAACCAGATTTTTGCGTGCTCCTTTTCGTTGTTGGCGGTTTCTTCGAACAGAGCGGCAATCTGCTGATAACCCTCTTTCTTGGCTTTTGAAGCAAAGTATGTGTATTTGTTTCTTGCCTGACTTTCACCTGCAAAAGCTTCCATCAGATTTTTTTCGGTTTTTGTGCCTTTAAGGGTTGCCATTTTTATTTCCTCCTAATAAAACGATTTAATATAATGATACTATTATTTTTCGGCTTTGTAAACAAAAAAATTAAAATTGCGGTTATACTAAATACAAATTTCAGTGAGGTTGTTATAAATGAAAATAACAGACGGAATTTTTAATGTAGGTGTAAATGACAAAAATATTGACCTTTTTGAAGGTTTGTATGTTGTTCCGAACGGAATAGCATATAATTCTTACGTCGTGTTTGATGATAAGATTACGGTATTCGATACGATTGATTCACGCTTCAGCGAGGAGTGGATTGCGAACCTCGGTGAAGTACTTGACGGCAAAAAGCCCGATTACCTTGTTGTTGCGCATATGGAGCCTGATCATTCCGCAAGTATTGCAAGATTTGTTGAAAAATATCCCGATGTAAAGATTGTTGCAAACGACAGGATATTTAAAATGATAGGTCAGTTTTTCGGCGATGAGTTCCACTTTGAAAAGGTTGAAATCAAAGACGGGGACGAACTTTGTACCGGCAGACACAATTTTAAGTTTGTTTTCGCTCCGATGGTTCATTGGCCTGAGGTAATGGTTGCCTACGATACGACCGATAAAGTTCTTTTTTCAGCCGATGCTTTCGGAAAATTCGGTGCACTCGACTGTGATGAGCTGTGGGATGACGAAGCAAGAAGATATTATATCGGTATTGTCGGCAAGTACGGCGCACAGGTGCAGGCTCTGCTGAAAAAAGCTGCCGTGCTTGAAATTGATATGATTTGTCCGCTTCACGGTCCCGTGCTCACTGAAAATTTTGAGCATTATATAGGTCTTTATGATAAGTGGTCATCCTACACACCAGAAACTGACGGTGTTGTGATTGCATATACAAGCATCTACGGCAACACAAAGAAGGCGGCAGAGCTGCTTTATGACAAACTCACCGAAAAAGGCTGCAGCGATGTGCAGATTTTTGACCTTGCAAGAAGTGACAAATACACAGTGCTTGCAGAGGCATTCCGTTGCTCAAAGCTTGTGCTTGCTTCACCGACATATAATTCGGAGCTGTTTCCGCACACAAGAGCGTTTATAGATATGCTCTGCGAACGTGGTTATAAGAACAGAACCGTTGGCATAATCGAAAACGGCAGCTGGGCACCCGTTGCGGCAAATCTCACACGCAAGAGAATGGCAGATCTCAAAAATATCACATTTACCGAGAATGTGGTTGCTGTTAAATCTGCTCTCAACGCTGAATCTGCTGCAGTTGTTGAGGCTCTTGCAGATGAACTTATGAAATAAAATATAAAAATCACCGCATACGCAGGAATAAATGTCTGCATGTATGCGGTGATTTGTTATATGAGTTAAAGCTTGTTGAGCATTTCACAATGCTTAAGATAGAAGGATTTTGTCTGTTCAGGTTTACTGAATAGACCGATTGCCGTGCCGTGGTCACCACGCTGTATGGGCATAACCTGCCATACGCCGGGCTCTATGCTATTGCTGTCAAATTCTTTGTGTGGTTCATCAAGCGGGTATTTGGCACTCTCGGTGTTGACAAGTGCATCGTTGGCGAGCCAACTGCCGTTGTATTTGACACCTGTTGATGGGTCTGTAAATTTCAGGCATCCCATTACGAGCGATGTGAGAGCAATGATTGGGTTTGTGCCGATGTTTGGCATATGTATACCCAGACGTTTCGATTCGTGAGTTGTTGAAAATGCGTATGAGAAATAGTATATGTTTTCAGCAATATCTAGCTTATCGTTGAACTTAGCTGTGGCTTCGGGTGTCAGATCATACTGACACGAATCTTTTTTGTTTTTAAGTGCAAGTGAAAGAGATTTAAAAAAATTGTCAGCTTCTTTGCCGTTAGGAATATCGGTCAGTCCGAACTGTTCAAGATGGAAATCAACAAATCGTCCGTTGGCACGGCTTCTGCCGAGTACGCCGGCATAAATAAAGCTGAGTGCCTGTACGGTGAAGTCAAGTCCCAATGCTTTTAGCGGATAGTAAACAGAAGCGCTGTTGTGTGGTGTGCAGATTGTGGTGGCACTCTTTACCCAGTCACCTTTGCCACCTGTAAAAAGCCCTGATATTTCATCGGTTGGAGTTGCTTCAATCTCTTCAGGTGAGCCGTTAGTAAGAAGATGAATAAGCAGCCTTATTGTTGTGCCGCCAAAGCTGTGGCCGATAAGATGAACCTTCTGAACTTTTTGTTCTTCGTCAAGTTCACCCCAGTTGGGAATAAGTGCTTTATGATATGTTCTGCCGAATCGTTCGTGTTGGTTTGCTTTTGAATGTACAACGCCGTAGTCGACGGTTGTGCCCTTAATCTGGGCATAGAGCTCGCACGCTCTGTCCCATGCGCTGCTCAAAGGACCTACGGAAGCGGAATAGCTTTCGTAGCCTTCGCTTGTCAGATATGTCATAAGGTTACAGGTGGTAGCACCCCAATAAGGCAGAAATTCGTCAATGCCTTCATCTGCGCCCCAACCGTTAAGTCCGTGTATAAAAACAAACGGTTCTTTGCTTATGATTTTCCGGTTGGCATTTGTTGTGATTTCTTTTACTTTCATATAATCACTTCCTGTTGAATTTTAGAACTTCTACGCTAAATCTCAAGACTGTGATGAAAGCAATGTAGTTTTATCTGTACGGCGTGCGTACGCTGACCATACGAAAATCGACCGGTGTGGTGTCGCAGTTGACCCGGTATACGCTGAATACAACGCCCATTGCAATATAAATACAAAGGTTTGATGAACCGCCTGCGCTCATGAACGGAAGCGTGATACCGATACAGGGCAGAAGCATAAGGCACATTCCCACGTTAACGATAACCTGCGAGGCAATCATTGCGGCAACACCTATGCACATCATTTTGCCGGGGTTGTCGTTTGCCATCTGTGCAACCTTGATTGTTCTGAAAACAAGCAGAAGGAAAAGCACGATTACTGCAAGACAGCCGAGGAAGCCGAGCTCTTCGCCGAATACGCTGAGTATCATATCGTTTTCAGCTTCCGGCACAACACCGTTCTGTGTGTAAGCGCCTTTGAAGAGTCCCTGGCCGGTAAGACCGCCCGAGCCGATTGCGTTTTTGCCCTGAAGCTGCTGATAAATAATGTCCGAATAAGAATCGGGATAGATGAGAGCAAGGAATCTGTCACGCTGAATGTTGTTGAAAACCTTGACCCAGACGATAGGGAAGGCGGCAACAACGGTCAGCAAAGCGACTGCGAAATATCTGAGCTTGATGCCTGCCATGAACATCATAATTGCAAAAATCATAAGGAATACGAGCGCTGAGCCCATATCACCGGTAATGACAACGAGAAGTGTCGGTACTGCGCCGTGAGCACACAGCAGAAGTATATGAAGTATTTTATCAAGTCTGTCGCTTGCCAACTCAATATGCACGGAGAACGTGATAATGAAAGCGATTTTAAGCAGCTCCGATGGTTGGAAGTAAACGCTGAAACCGCCAATCCTGAACGGAAGCCACGTGATAACGTCACTTCGCTCTTTCGGTCCTGTGCCCCATATAAACAGAGACAGCATCAATGCAACGGAAACACCGGCAACAACAGGCCATAGCTTCAGTATAATTTCGTAATCAATTGCCGAGATAACTATACATATTATCAGACCCAACACAACGGCGGCAATCATAACGATTGCGTCACGTGATATGGAAGCACCTTCTACAAGGTTGAAGCGTGTTGCGCTGAAAACGGCTATAACTCCCGCAACTGAAGCGATAACACAAAGCGCAAGCATATAAAGGTCGGTTTCTTTGATGAATTTTTCTATGCTTCGCATTCCATCACCTCACAAATTTTAGTATAATCTGATGATATTATATCTCAGTATGAAAAAAATTACAAGTAATACTTTATATATTTGACAGCCTGTGTTATAATCTATCGGACAAAGGGTGAGACAATATGAAGAGAAAGATAATTACCAACAGCTCTGAGGCTACACATAAGCTCGGAATCTCTCTCGGCGCGAAATTGCGCCGGGGTGATGTTGTTGCATATTTCGGCGGTCTCGGTATGGGCAAAACCGCCTTTACAAGAGGTATCGCAGAGGGAATGGGGCTTGACTGTCACGTCAGCAGCCCGACTTTTGCAATTGTAAATGTCTACGACGGCTCACCCAAACTCTGCCATTTTGATATGTACCGTATCGACGGTTGGGATGATCTGTGTACAACCGGCTTTTTTGAGTATCTCGAGGATGATGCCGTGCTTGCGGTTGAATGGAGCGAGAATATAGAAAATGTACTGCCTGAAAACACTCTTTACGTGACAATCGAAAAAGGCGAAAACGAAACGGACAGAATATTTACTTTTGAAGGGGATGAGCGTTTTGAAAATATTGGCGATTGAAAGCTCGGCTGTCAGCGCAAGCGTTGCCGTATCCGATAACGGCAGAATAGTCAGCGAAAACTTTATCAATGCAGGGCTGACTCATTCGCAGACGCTTATGCCTATGGTGAAAAACTGTATGGAAACCTCAGGTGTTTCACTTGAAGATATTGATCTTGTTGCGGTTGCTCATGGTCCCGGCTCATTTACCGGTATACGCATCGGTATTGCAGCTGCCAAGGGTATCGCTTTCGGCGGCAAGCCGTGCTGCGGTGTATCAACGCTCGAAGCAATGGCTTATATGCTTGGCGGTATCGACTGTGTGGCACTGTGCGTTATGGATGCACGCTGTTCACAGGTGTATATGGCTATGTTCGATTGCGGCGAAAAGGTTGAAAGACTGTGCGAAGACAAAGCGGTTATGGTGGCAGATTTGCCCGAAATGATAAAAAATTTCAAAAAAGATGTAATTTTACTTGGAGATGGTGCAGAACTGTGCTATAATTATCTGGATAGCATCTGCGATGATGTGCGTCTTGCTCCTGCTTCGTGCAGGTATCAGCGTGCATCGGGCGTTGCTCTTGCGGCAGAATATGCAGGCATACAGCACGTCACGGCAGATAAACTGACTCCCGTTTACCTGCGTGTGCCTCAGGCAGAACGTGAACTTAAAAAGAAAAGGAGTGCTGAATAATGATAGCATTGGGAGCTGACCACGGCGGCTACGAACTTAAAGAAGCAATAAAAAAACACCTTGACGAAAAAGGAGTTGAGTACCGCGATTTCGGTACGTTCACAGGTGAAGCAATCGACTATCCCATCATTGCCGAGAAGGTTGCGCTTGCAATCACAGGCGGTGAGTGTGAGAGAGGTATTCTCTGCTGCGGCACAGGCGTTGGTATATCCATTGCCGCAAATAAGGTCAAGGGCATCCGTTGTGCCTGCTGTTCAGATTGCTTCAGCGCACACTATACAAGACTTCATAACGATGCCAACATTCTCGCAATGGGCGGCAGAGTTATCGGCGCAGGTCTTGCAT
>JAZSOM010000014.1:0-30639 GCA_045536955.1 Acutalibacteraceae bacterium | reverse complement strand
GGATGAAAGCTATGTAAAGGCAGAAGAAAAGAAATATTTTGCCGCTTCGCTGCAGCGTTTCGATTTTATTGGAGTGCGTGATGAATACACCGCAGCTCTTGTAAAGAGTGTATACTCTGCCGTATCACCTCAGTACACCTGTGACCCGACTGTGTTTTTGGATTTGGATGATGTCTTTGCTGAAATCGGTATGAGCCGCGAAGAATTCAAAGCAAAGATTTACAGGAAGCTGAATATAAGTGAAGACCGAAAAATCATCGGTATGATGGGTGTGCCATTTGAGCTTACTGAAAAGATAACTCGCAGATTCGGTGACGAATACGTATTGGTTAATCTCTATAACTACTCAAGGTTTATCAAAAAGCAGCTGCTTGATATCAACCCGTTTGAGTGGGCGGCTGTTTTCGGTCTGTTTGACCTGACGGTTACAAGCTTTTTCCACGGCACGCTGTTATCACTTTGTAACGGTACGCCCGTAATCAATTATGATTTTTCTGCATTCAGCAAAAAGAATGAGGGCAAGATCTGTGACGTTATGAGGCGGCTTGATTTGTCGGACTGCCACTTCAAAAGCAAAGATGATTTTGATTTGATGATACAAAAAGCAGAAGAGGTGCTCGCTGACAGAGCTGCTTATTCAACCAAAATTTCCGAAAATATGACTGCGCTTTCGGCTTCATCAGATAAGTTTTTTGAAAAATTAGGAGAGTGCCTGCACTGAGAATTATCAGAGCAGCTTTTTTAAAAACATTCGCTTTTAAAAACATTCGCAGGGTAATCAAACAAATCCCTCCTTACAAATCGGAGTAATGTTATGAAAATTCTTGAAAATGAAAAGCAATGCACAGGTTGCGGACTTTGTGTATACATCTGCGACAAAAAAGCAATAACGATGAGGGCTTCAGAGGGTGGCTTTCTCTATCCGCAGATTGATGCGGAAAAATGTGCTTCTTGCGGTAAGTGCAAAACCCTTTGCCCTGTGGCAAAAGAGCGTAAAAAGGTTGTACCTCAGGAATGTTACGCGCTGGCAGATAGCCGCGATGACAGCCGCCGCAAAAGTGCATCAGGCGGTGCATCTGCTCTGTTTTTTGAGGAAACAATAAGCCGCGGCGGCACTGTATGCGGCTGTCGGCTCGACGAAAATCTTAAAGCTGTGCACGATACGGCGGACAGTATTGAAAGTGTTGACCTGTTTCGTGATTCAAAATACGTTCAGAGCGATATGAGCAAGGCATGGGACAAAATTAACGGCTGCCTGAACAGCGGCAAAGAGCTGCTGGTCTGCGGCACTCCGTGTCAGATTGCCGCGGTCAATTCAAGATTCGGCAAAAACGATAATCTCACAACGGTTGATTTTGTCTGCAGCGGCGTGCCCGATCCGCAGATTTTTGAAATCTACAAAGCCGATATAGAAAAAGAAAGCGGCAAAAAGATAAAAGAGTTCTATTTCCGCGACAAAACAAACGGATGGAAAAAGAGCAACATAAGGGTTGTTTTTACGGACGGCACACAGCAGATTATCACCCGAAAGGACAGCTACTATTTCGGTCTTTTCGGTGCTAATCTTTATTTCCGTGAGTGTTGTTATAATTGCCGGTTTAAAAGTTTCAATACGTACTCAGATATAACGGTGGGCGATTATTGGGGCATTGAAAAGTTTCATCCCGAACTTGATGATGACATCGGCTGCTCGCTTGTTATTGTGAATACGGATAAAGGCAAGGCACTTGCAGACAGCGTAAAAGACAGATGCACGGTTACGGAGACACCGCTTGATTTTGCAATCGGGACTCACCCCAAGCTTGAAAAAAGCATCAACAGAGCAAAGTACAGAGATTTATTTTTTTACGTATACAAAGGCGACGAAAAATCACTTGAAAAAGCAATAAAGCTCTGCACAGGTGGCTCAAAACCGCGTAAAATACGCCGCGTTTTATATCTTAAAACGCTATCACTCACAGGCAGAATACGATAAAATATAAATTCACCCCGAAGCCCTTTTACAAGGATTTCGGGGTGTTTTATTGCGAAGTAAAGTTACTTCATATTCTTCTCATAGGATTCGATCATCTTCTTAACCATCTGACCGCCGACGCTGCCGGCCTCACGTGATGTGAGGTGACCGTTGTAACCCTGCTTGAGGTTTACGCCAACTTCGCTTGCAGCTTCCATCTTGAATCTGTCAAGTGCTTCACGTGCCTCGGGGACCATGCCCTTAGAGTTGCTCTTTGCCATTTTAATTACACTCCTTTGCAAAAAACTTTTGCGTTTGCAGTAATATTATCGGTGCGTAATTAAAATTTATTATTGTTAAGTTTTGTTATTTATGAGCGTGGTACGGTGAGCATAATTACATTTGTTTTTCCGAAAGCATATTTCTGTCTTGCGTTTTGATTTTAAAATGCGGTATTGTTAAATTTTGTGCATATCCGTGTTTGAATTTAAACCGCTTAACCGTTAGATTTGGCCATCGCTTGATAACTTCTTTAGTTTTTCTTCAGCATTACCCGCCTTGAAATTGTAAACAGGGCGGATAATCTTCACTACTTCAACGGTAGGCACAATATTTTCAAGAATGCTCTCAATTGGTTTATATGCCTGAGGACATTCATCGAGAGTATCTGAAGATACCGATGAAGTATAAATACCGTCCATGGACTTTTTGTAGTCTTCCATGCTCAGTTCTTCCTTTGCTCTGGAACGGGAATACAATCTGCCTGCGCCGTGAGGGGCTGAACAATTCCAGTCTTCATTTCCCTTGCCGATGCAGATTAAACTGCCGTCACGCATGTTGATGGGAATAAGTAAAATCTCGTCCTTTTTGGCAGAAACGGCACCCTTGCGGATTATGTTGCTTTCCATATCTATGTAGTTATGAACGGTTTCAAAGAAATCGAAATCCTCAAGTTCTTTTTCAAACAAACCGTTTACAATAGTCTTTGCCATAAGATATCTGCTGAAGGATGCATAGTGCTGACAGATATTCATATCGTGAAGATACATATCTCTGTATTTCCCTTCAAGATAGCAGAGCGGTGCAGGAATATCAGGCTCTTTTTCTTCAAATTCTTTTTTCATTTTCTTAAGAACAGGTTCGATTTCTGCACCTCTGCCTGTTGCTCTGTATTCGGCAATAACACGCTCTTTCTCTGCTTCGTATTCTTCAATACCTCTGTGAAGTTCAACAGCCGTTTCCTGATAATACTCCGCTACCTGTTTGCCGAGATTTCTGCTTCCCGAATGGATAACGAGATATTTGTTACCTTCATCATCTTCATCAACTTCTATAAAATGATTTCCGCCGCCAAGCGTTCCGAGACCTTTTTCTATGTAACGAAGTTTCAGATTTTTATAGCAGTGGAGATTTTCCAATTCACCAAAGTGTGCAGGGCAAAGATTATGCATTTCCTTGCCTGACGGAATTTCTCTTATGATAATTCTGTCAAGCTTATCAAAATCAATTGATTCTTTACCGAGATTAACGGTAAGCATTCCGCAGCCGATATCCACGCCTACTATGTTGGGAATTACTTTTTTACCAAGGTCGGCAGTAAAGCCGATGACACAGCTTGAGCCTGTATGGACATCGGGCATAATTCTTATCTTACAGCCTTCAACAAAACTCTGATTGCAGAGTTCTTTGAGTTGTGCTATTGCCGATTCTTCAATTATATCTGTAAAAACTTTTGCGGTATTATATTTACCGGTAACAGTTAACATTTTATATTTATCCTTTCTTCTGATTTAATCACGCTGATGGTGAATAATTAAGCAACCGGTGTAATCATCGAATTCAGATCTTGCAAAAATGCGAACCGTTCTGTCAGGATGACTATCTCTCCAATTTTTCAAAAATCCATCTGCGTCAGTATCTTGGTTTATCACTTCCGAATCAATACTGTACTGATATCCGGATTCGTTTTTTGACAAATGGCAAACTAAAGTACCACTTTGCAGCCCATATCGTTTGCTGATCAGATTGCCCTCTTTATCGGTTGTGATTCCCAGATAGTCCTTGTAATCCTCAACACCAAGCTCATCCAGCTTCATGGTTGCCAAAATATTGTTCAGTTGATCGAGGTCTTCTTTTTTTCTGTCTTTAAAATCAAATCTAATTGTAATCATATATTTTTTCTTCCTTTTTAATTACAGATTACCTTATCAAGCATTTCCATAATCCAGTCTTTTCTTGCGAGGGTATCAATCCATTCTTCGGAGATGCCCTTTTCGCCGCCGATACCGTAGTAAATACCTGCAAGTCCGCCTGCAATTGCGGCAACAGTGTCTGTGTCGCCGCCAAGCTCAACGGCTTTGATAACGCACTCGCTGTAGCTTTCGGAATTAACAAAGCTCCATACTGCGGCTTCAAAAGAATCAACTACATAGCCCGAACTTCGGATTTTCTCTCGCGGATAATCTTTCATCTGAGGAATTTTTTCACACTCATCAATACAACAGGTAAGTTTTTTATGAGCTTCTTCCTTGCTGATTCCGTTCATAAGGTTTTCTGCGAGCTGAACATAAAGTCTGCAGCACATCATTGAAATTGAATGTCCGTGGGTAAGAGCAGACAAATCAAGGATGTTGTCAACATTGTGTTCGACAAAGGCAATCGGCAAAATTCTCATAAGTGAGCCGTTTCCGTTATCTCTGAAGCCTCTGCCGCCGCACTGAACAGCAAAAGAGCCGTTTTTATATCTTCCGATTGCGGTTAACGTTGTATGGCCGATATCAAAGCACTCGCCGTAGGGACAGTATTCGCCGTTGTCAAACCAGCTTACGAATCTTTCCATAATATCGTCATAATCAATTTTCTCTTTTTTAATCAGGCTATCGAGAGTTGCAAGAGTCATAGACGTATCATCAGACCACGTGCCGACAGGCTGATTATGTGTGCCGTTGCCTGTCATACCCGTAACCTTAAAGGTGTCTCGCTTTTTGAACTCGTAAGGCACACCGAGTGCATCAGCAACAATCAGCCCCAGCATTGCGCTTTTTAAATATTCTGTATTTTTAAATTTCATTATTATTCATTCCTTCAATCATATATCGGCAGACTTCATCGAAGCTTTTTTATTTTCCCCACGCCTTCAAGGTCTGTTCCATGTTCAGAGCTGAAGCAAAGCCTCTTATGTATGTGTACATTTTGTCGTGGTTAAAAGTAGATTTCTGCATATTATTTACCTCCGAGAGTTAATTGGTTTTTGCGCTGAACCGATTGCTTTGCCGGATGTATAATGCAAATGTCCTTAAGCAAACGGCAACCCGGCTGCTTAAGTGACATTAAAACACTCCTTTTTCGTTTTGTTTATGCTAACCTGTCAAAAAACAAATTTATAAAAATTTTGTCGGTATGAATTCCTTTTACCGTTACCGATATACCGTTTTCACCAATTTCAAGCACAGTTACATTTCCCTGTTGAATTTTACTGTCACTGTCCTTGACTGTTGTAGGGCAGATGCTGCCATTGTTAATATACAGGTTACGGCAGGTCTTGTCCGGTTCAACGGTAGGAGAAAAGTGCGTATGTCCGGAAACAAAAATCACACCATTACTTTCATCAATAATCTGTTGAAGCCTCTTATCCTGCTCCTCAACGATATACGGTGCCATATCCGCTGTCCGTTGGGGATTGTGAGCTATAAGCGGCGGGTGACACATTACGATATGATAGTCGCAAGGACTTTCATTCAATTTTTCCTGCAGGAATGTCAACTGGTGTCCTTTATCGGGGAAGAAGAACTGCTTCTGGTGATATGTAGGATTCAATCCGATAATATCAATATGTTCATTAATGTTTTTATAAAATGCACCGCACTCATCAATAATGAATGGGTATTCACCGTTAACCTGTCTTTCGAAATTTCTGTAATTAGTATCGTCTTTTGCCGGATTGTCGTGATTACCTGAAACGCAGTACACCGGAATATCGCAAAAATATTCATTTATAAGTTCAAGCATAATACCGTACTGCTTTTCTTCTGCACTGTCTGCAATATCACCTGCAATCAGAACAAGCGCAACATCCTGCAGCTTAGAGCGCGCGCGCTGTATATTTATTGTTTTATTGAACAAATGCAGATCACTGACAATGCCGATTTTTAAATTCATAATAATTCCTTTATTCTATACGGCAAACGGTTTCCCGAGAGCAAACTCCGAGAAACCGTTTGATTGAAAGATATTATTCAAAAGTTTTAAGCGAATCTCATACACTGTTTTCGGGATTTAAATGATCACTTTTTTGTTATATAGTGTTTATGATTTTATTTGTTTTGTATTAGAGATAAAACACTCGCTTGCCGATTTGTAATATGCTTTGCTTATATAAACCTTATCGCTGTTCGACATTGTAAAGCATTTGTTTGTGCGATCCATCGAACGTATCATTCTGATGTTGACAAGTGCACTCTTATGCACACGGACAAAGATGTCACTCTGAAGCTTTTCTTCTACTATATCAAGTTTTCCCAGAATGTGATATTTGTTTGCACCGGAGGTGACTATGTCAACATAACCCTTATAACTTTGCATATATATTATTCTGCTGTACGGAATAAAGAGTCGTATATTTTTGTTTTCCCATACAAAAAAATTGTTTCTTTCACACATCCGGTTATGCAAACTTTTTATTACACTTTCAAAAGAATCTTTTTCAAGCTCCATATAGGTAATAGGTCTTGATGTGAAAAAAGGTTTCAGATTAACGGCATTGCTGCCGTAAAAGACTATCAGAACAGTTTCATCTTCGTTGAAAACGATCTGACCTGCATCCAACGAAAGACGGTCATAATCACTGTTAATCAAAGCTATGTGTACCGTCTTTGCCAAAGACTCAAGATCGCGCAGATGTTTTTCTTCGTTCAACCGATAGATGTCAATTTCGATATTGTTTTGAACGGAATAATCGATTAATGCATTTCGTATTTTGTTATACAAATCGGTATCTTTTTCGAAAACCAAAAAATCTAATTTGTCAACAGCCATACATCTCACCATAAGAGTTTTTCAAAAACTTCTTTTTGTTTTTCTGTTAAAAGTTTTAAATACGCTGAATTATATTCATTGATATCAGCGGCTTTCTTTTCATCCCACTCTGCAAGGAGCTTGTCGGCAAGATATATAATTTTGCCTAATTCTTCTTTTTTTTGTGTGGTTTCTTCTGTTGAAGGCTTACCGATTATCTCGAAAAAATTTCGGGTTTCGGACGTGAACCTTGCATCAAACGAAAGACAGTTGAATTCCAAAAGAGTAGCCGCGGGATAAGTAAAGGATAAATAAAATTCAGGATGATAAACTTTTAAACCGTTGTTTGTAATCTCTGTTTTATGAGTAAGCAAATGTATGCATAGGGTTCCGTTTTTTACGGAAAACAAGGGGTAAAGAGCACCCTGATCTGCAGGCAAAACACTTCTGAATATTGGTGAGCTTTGAAGTTTTCCTAAATACTCATTAAGCTTCATATCTGATCTCCCTCAGGTCCTGTCAGCTATCATCATAAATTTGTCAAAGGTTCCCCAAGCATTCATAAAACGATCAAAAGTCAATATTTTGCCGCAACCGTCTTCAACACAAGGGTCATTTATTATAACTTTAACATCGTTCAAATCACTTTTGTCTATGCCTATAACTTCGACCGTGTGATTTGCGTTCCATACAGGATAAACGCCGTCATAACTGTCGTCAAGTGCAACGTTATTTATGTGGACTATTGTGCGGTTGCCGTTATTAAGAGCGTTTTCAAGATCACAGAAATCTGCGTCATAGTCTGTAACGGTATCGATGCCGTGATATTCAAGCGCTTTACCTATATTTTCTACGGTAGTTTCACCTGTCTCCGAAGTATACATATCAAACCCTTCTTTTTCCGGCGCTTTTCCCAGGTATTCTTCAAGAATAAATTCCTGGCAAAGTGTCGAGGGAGAACCGCCGGAGTTTTGAATATGCCATACTTTTTTTGCATCGCTGATATTGTAAATGCTGTCAGAGTTCTGTGTTGTGTCAACAGATGCTTTTAATCTTATGCTTTCTTTAAGAATACCGTTAGACGATTTATGCGTTTCGAGATGGTATGTTTTGCTGATGTTTTCAAGGTACTCATATATGTTTTCCGATACAGTGTCATTTTCAGAGAATATATCCGATGGATTTTCCAAAGAATCCCAAAACTGCTGCGAATTATCATTACCGGCTTCGTTTTGATTTTCTAAATCTTCAAAATCCTGAAACATTTCTTTGCCATCCTTTCTGATCGGGAAGCATTACTTAAATACTGTTAAGCCACTCAAAAAATTCGGGGGACAGTGCCTCGTAATACGGTAACAGTGCTTCGGGTACGGAAGCATAGAACAAAGATTTATATTCGCGAATCTTTTCTTTGTTTTCTTCTGCAACCTCAGCTTTATAAGCAAACTCGCATATCATATCGTAATATGAATTAACTTTTTTGACGATTTCTCCGTACTCAATTGCTGAGATTTCAGAGGGAAGAGAATAATTGATTTTTGTGGTCATCGGATATTTGTCTGAGTTCATATAATCGCATATGTAAGAGTTCTTGTATTCGAGAAGGTTACCGCTGCTGTGTTCAAACATTACTTTTGCAAAAGGTCTTGTCCTTTCTTTTACGGTAGCGGTTGAAGAATATAAAAATGCGGTATCAACCATATTATCGTTAATAATTACCGGTATAAAGTAAGATACGGCAAAATTAACATTTACAATTTTTTTCAATTCTGTGATTTTTTCATATCGTAATTTTGAATCTGACATTTTCATAATTCCGTTTCCTCCTTATCTTACCGGGTTATCAGACATAATTGCAGTTGAACCGGGTACAGTTTCGTAGCACATAGCAAGTTCTTCCATCGTGACTACTCTGCAAGCGTCGCTTTCGAGACCTCTTCCGCTATCACAGATTACAAGTCCGACAACCGTGCCGTCATTGTCTCTCACAGCACCCGTAACCGTAATCTGATGGTTTACACTTCCGTCACCGACAACAGATGCATCGTTCCAAAGATAACCTGCATTTACTCCTATTGTTACGGCTCTGCCCTCATCAATCGCGTCAGCAATATCCTCAACGGATCCGCCTGCGCCGATTTCGTATGCAGTTACGGGAATGCCGTAGGATTCAATTACTGCTTCGATCTGAGGATCGGCTGTTCCGCCGTTCTCCTCAGGAGGAGCAAAGATACTGTAATTGCATAAGCCGTTTTCAAGAGCATATCCTACAACTTCATTTTCGGAAGTTTCAAGTCCGCACATATTAAGGAAATTTGAACTGCTTACAAGTCCGCAGCAGCCGGCGGCGTTATATATGTTATCGCCCTGTGCATAGTCAAGTGTTCTTACTGCTTCAAAAGGCTTGCCTGATACAGTTACGTCGCCGTACTTTTCAAGACCGTTAAGATATTCGTAAACTTCGCTCGGTACGGATTTCTGATTGTCCTGTATCCCGAAAATATCTTCAATAGCATCTATAATCTGTTGGATAAGACTGGGTTCTTCTACCTGATAAGTATCATTTGGTTGTATATTTTCAAAAGATTCAAACATATTTAGCTGTCCTTTCTGATAATGCAACCCTGCTCAATTACTTTTCCGTCTATGTACCAGAACGGTTTGAGCACTGTGCAAATTGTTCCTTCTTCCAGCTTGTTTCCGCTAAGACATACATATTTTTTGGATGAGTTAAGTGTATAGGCATATTCAGATTCATCAGATCTTTTTATACCTGCCAGTTCTATACAGCGGAGCAGCTTTTCGGCTTGAGGCTTAAGATTGTCTGACTCTAAATTGAACATATTTGAAAAGTCGCTTTTAAATTCATCGTTGTCAGCAATATTCTGTATGCGGATCTTCCATTCTGTCAGCGCCTCATAATCGGTGTTTGCCGGATTGGTTGCCGTCTGATAAATACCCTCGTAAAGTCCATTGAATTTGTCGGCGTTGCCCCTGATATGTTTGCTCATAAGTACAAGCGCACTGTCTTCGCAGGGTTCTTTTTGAGGCTGTGATGTTTCTTCAGCCTTTTCAATCATCGGCTTGTCTGCTTTGGGTTCAGGCGGTGATTTTGGCGAACGCTTTTTCTTTATTAACAGGATAACAACTGCCGCGACAGCCAACACTGCCAGGATAACAAATAACCACTTGAGTGAGGAAACGGTATTTAACCAATCTCCCATAGCTTTTTCAATTGTCATATCTTTCACCTTAACCTACATCGGATTTTTTAAGATGCAGCCATGAAGCAGCATCGTCTCTGTCGCCGCAAACGATAGCGTGGCCTTGCTGTAATGCAGGGATAAGTGCCTTCTGATCCTCTCGGAGAGCCAGACTGGAGCTCATAATTTCGCAATCGTCAGGAGCAGTGAGCCTGTGAACGATTTTATAGTTTGTATTCTTAATGGCGTCGGGAATCAGTCTTGTGGGAACCTGATCAACGATCATAAAGCCCTGACCTGTGCATCTGATTTCCGAAAGCATATTGCTGAACAAATCAGCAACAACACGCTGAGGATCGCCGGTTCCGGCTGAATTGTTTTCAGGTTTGAGCAGAATGTTATGAGCTTCTTCAACAAGAGCCATATGTAACAATTTGTTCTGCGAAGCGAGCTTTCTGTATTCGGCATCGTTAGTAAACTTTGACCTTCTGTATTCGTGCAGGCTGAGCATAAGGATGGACATAATCAGTGCCTTGTCTTTTGCTGCCGAAATATTGCTGATATTGATGATCGTAGGTCTGTCGAAAAGCTCAGCATAATCTGTGGAAAAATCAACATTAAGAAGCTGACCTCTCGTTCCTCTTGTGAGGTACTGGAATCTGGTCTGCAAACAAGCCATAAGATTGTCCTTGACTTTGGCTTCATAGTGCTTTTTTGAAAGCACGTATTTTGCCATATCCGTCATGTGTGACAGCATCGGATATTCGGGCTGTTGATCCATAGGTCTGCCGGTAAGGAAAGCCTCCTTGTAATAGCCGAGATAAAGTGAATACACGGTCTCATCAACAAGAACAGGCAGAATATCGCTTGTGGGAAGGCTTGCGTTAAGAAGTGCAACCAGGTTTTCACAACGGGAAATCATATCTACCTTAGCACCCTTTACGGCTGCGGGCTGGAAAGGATTGATTTTAAGCTCTTCCAGCTTATGCCCTTCAAACTCATCGCAACCGGGCATATAAATTCTGAACTGCATATCCTCAGGAAGACTCTTGTTCATTTCAAGTGCCCAACGCACATAGTCGTCCTTTGCAGGCTCAATAACGAGAACAGGTATTTTCTTCTTCAGCATTTCGCCTAAAATTCTTTTGCAAGTGTAGCTTTTACCCGAGCCTGTGCTGCCGCAGACAAGTGTATGCCTTACAAAGTCGTTAAGGTCAACATTATACTCTGTTTTCTGTTCAACACCGGTGTCGACAATATTGCCGAGGCAGATAGTATCTTCACTTGAAACAACAGGGGGATTATTTGCGAATCTGACGGCAGTTTTAACAAACCTGATACCGGGCACATCTCTTTGCGGAAGAGATGTAGTGAGCGCAAGCTCTTTTGTGTTCATAGGAGTGCTGAGATACTGATAATGTTTTCCGAAAATGTGCCAATCAACGCTTTCATCCATATCATCGGCATCCTGATTATAAAGCGGTATCATACCGAAGCTGCCTCTGACGATATCCATAGCACCAGAGTTGTTGTCCAGAAGATGAACACGGATAGGCTCTACATAACTTTCTTTACCTGCGTAGATTGATCTGAGCATACCGCCGACTGTTGCGACGTCCTTATTGTTCTGACCGAATACGTATACGCCTACGTTCCAGTAGCCGAGGTTTCTGCCCTGCTTCATTCTTTCAATATGCTTTTCCGTAAGCTCTTCTGCATACTGAGCAAATTTATCAAGATAATTTGTGTTGACAGCAAAACTGATATTTTCGTTTACGGTTTTGTTGAGATTACCGAGACCTACACCGATGGCACTTCCGAACAACTGTGCAGCTGACGGGCCTAAGGCTGAGCCGAGGAGCGGTCCGACAACCGGTATGAGACTCGCAAGTGCTCCTATGCCGCCTCCCAAAAGACCGCCGATGGCATTGCCGACGCCTGCTGCTGCATACTGATTAAGTCCCGTCTGTTTGCTTTCGCCCTTTGAATGGCTTTCATTTACGGTGCGGTTTACATCGGCGTGAATTTTACTGCCGAGCTCTCTCATCTGGTTAATAATATCGTTTGTTTCTTTATCGTTAATCGGGTCGGAGATTACGAGAAGGGAGAACGGTCTGTCTTCATTTCGCGAACCTTTTATGCCGAAAGCCAGGGAGTCGAGAGTCTGCAAAACGCCCTTTGAGTGCTCGTCTGCAAAAGAGGGCAGACCTGTTACGGCACCCATTGCCTGATAGCTGTTCAGTGTCATATGTATATTGCTGAATGCTTTCTGGCCGTCGATCGGAAGCAGCTCTACACCCGGCATACTTCCGGAGGTTGCCTGCTTGAGCTGGTCGATTGCATCGTCGGGGGTAAAGGCTTTGTTCTTGGACATTGTTCCGAGGTAGAGGTTTGTTTCTCCGTCTTTTCTCTGCAGGAGGAAAAGAAGTCTGTATCCCCATGCGTGAAGAGAGGATAAAACACCCTGCCAACGATTAAACAAATCAAAGCTGTCGATGTTTGAGGGATGTACCGGAAGACGAGTCATCTGAAGCCATGTGATTTTATCTGCTTCAACGAAATCTACCTCGGGAAATTTTGTTCTTTGAGATACGTTGTCGAGGTAGCTTCTTTCCATGTTATAATCGAGCATTTCTCTGTAAAGCTCGCTCGGAACCTCAACCTTTATAGGGTTATCTATTTTAAGATTTTTATCTGAAACACCTTTGAATAAATCCAGGAAACTTATATTTCTTTTTTCTGACATCGTGTTTTGCCTCCTTTTGTGCCGAGTTGACCTTATTTTTTCTTAGCTTCTTCCGCTTCGATTTTCTCTAATCTTGCCAGTGAGTTTTCAGCAGCTATTTCCAGACCTCTTGCGATATCTGATTCAAGCTCGTGCCTTGCCGCACGGTGCTCAACTGTTTCGCCTTTTACTGCTGAGAACTTAGGCGGGAAATCGTCTGCTTCTTTAACATCTTCGATGATCGGTTCTGTTTCTTCGATATTTTCCATATTCTCATAGTTCATTTCAAAATCCATTTTTATTGCCTCCGTTTTGTTTTTTTGTTGTGGCTTAATCATAACATTTTTTTGGGAAACTGCCCGTTAATTGCGTTTTTGACCCTCGAAACCACGTTTTTGGCTGTTTTCGGTCAAAAATCCTTAACTCAAGTCCATTTTGTTGCTTCTTTTTTGAACAAGTGCGGTTTTACATATCAGATAATATGCGAGTCGGGTACACTTTCTTCATGCTGGTCGGATTCGGAAATTTCCATAACAAACTCCATAAGATCATTCTGAAGTTTTTCGTAGAAATCGGCAACACCGGGTCTGACCATTGAACTGTTTTTATATAATTGTTTGTGGCCTAAGGTGTTCAGAAGTTTGATACCGTCAACCGGATGATTGATGATTGTACCAAAAACAAACTCCTTCCACGATATAATGTGAACTTCTCCGAAGTGAGGCGTGAAGAAACAAGTTGAAAAAATGCCTTTGTCGGTAATCATTGTGCCCTTGTCAGCGTCGGCTACCTCTGCATAAAATATTTTTGCATCTATCGGAACACCAAGACTTTTTGCGAGCCGTGAGTAATCGTAACGGCTATCCGTATCTCCGAATTTTTGGCAGGAAGTTTCGACAATTTCAAAGAATTTTTTTCTTTCCTTAAGCTTTTTAAGGTTGGCTTCGGTCGTACCTACCTCTGCGGCAAGCTTGTCTTTCAGTCTGAGCAACATATCTGCCGTTTCCTGCGGATCGTTACAAACAATTGATATTTCTTCGCCGCCAAAGGGTAAAACGATGCTTACCAATGCCGAAGTGTAGTTGCCTTCTTTGTTGCCTGTAATGATATCTGTGTTTACGAAGGTGTTCCAGGTAACACAGGTATTGGTGTTTCGGTGACCGTCATGAATACCTTTTTTGCTTATCATATAGTTAAGCGTATCTTTCTGGCTTTTCGAAAACTCCGTAAAATAAACATTTTCAAAGTCTCCGAATTCTATCGGGTCGGGATTACCCAAAAAACTTTTTACCGTATTCAGATACTCAGAATCAAGTATAGTATCGGCGTTGATTTTTACCGGTGAACTGCTGATGTCCGAGGCTTTCACCGAGGTTGTAGCCGGTGCAGAGTCTTGGTTGTTAAGCTTGGACTGCATCTGTAAATCGGTGAAGAATTCATATACATAGTTTTTCTTGCTTTCACTGAGAGTTACGCTGAAGCATCGGGAACCGTAATGCTTAAAAACAAGGAGGTTGTTTTGAGCAGTGACAGAAGTATTATTTATGAAACTGTCCCAACTCAGAAAACCGGGGGCGGTCCACAACTCTCGGTAGTAGAAGCCTTTATCGGTAATGACAAATCCGTTCTTTCCGCTGCTAAACCATGTTGTATCATTCCATAAATAGCAAACGGCATTATCCGGGATATTAAGATATCTTTTCAATCCCGAAAGATTGCCCAATGACATTTGCTGTGCAGATGTTCTGTGATCTTCAAGATATGAGAAGACAAATTTCAGCAGACTTATTTTATTGTTTTCTTCTCTGTTTTTATTGTTGATCTTTTTGATGGCGTCTGCAAAGTTTGACATCAGGTCTTCCTGTTTCAAATGCTCCTCTGTTACGGGAGGATTAACTTGAGCAGGCTGTTCAGCTTGAACACTAACGGGCTTTTTATCCTTGGTTATATTGAAAGGTAACTTGCTGTAAACCATACCGAGAGCAACGGTTTCCTGAGGATTGGAGAGGCGCATTACACGTTGCTTTTCAGCCTGAACCTTTTTGAGGGCAGGATGGTCAATGCCTTTCATTGTTCCGTCGATAAGCTCTTTTGCAAAATACCAGCTGCTGTGTCCGCCTGTAAGGATAACTACATCAATCTCAGCGTTTTCTTCAAGCTTGTCGAGACATCCTTTTACAAGAGTTATGTAATCTGCGAGTTTATCTTCGATAATCTTTTCAAAGAATTCTTTGTTTATCGGGGGGAATGCCATTCTCTTTGCACCGGGGTAATACATAGCCATATTAAGAGTTGAACAGGTTGTTACTGTTTCGCCCTTTTCAAGGGTAGGTGAAAGATGGGTTTCTTTCCAGGTTTTTACACCTGAACTTTGTTCGAGACAGTTTTCGGCATATTCAATCGGAATGTTGCAGGAGACAAGATACTCCGTCAGATAACCTTTGAGCTTTTTGTCAATCTCCCTTCCGCCGAAGGTGATGTTAACGTTATTGTCGGGCCATGACATAACTAATTCATTGTTGATATCGGTGGCCTTGACGTTATTGTCCTCTGTATCAACTGAACATTTACATACGGCAAGGTCTGTTGTGCCGGCACCCATATCAATAACAAGAATATAGTTGTCTTTGTCTTTTTCAATAAATCCGTTATCTCTGATTACGTCCATTTGTCTTGCCATTACGGCGAACAGGGCTGCCGAAGGCTCATCGATTGATGAAACGTTTTCAAAGCCGGCCTCAGAAACGGCATAAGCAATAAACCTTCTGGTTTCATCCTTCCATTTGGCAGGGAAACTGACAATGGTCTGTAATTCGTCGCCTTCTTCTCCGAGGTCTTTTTTCTGAATATCATATCTCCTGTAAAGATATGACATATACTCATGGGTAAGTTCTTTAGCTTTTTCTCGTTCTTTTTCGTCTTCGCTTTCGAGAAGCATTTTAAAGTCGCGGTAAAGTGTTGCGCCGAAGATTTCTTCATCCGTTCCGCAGTCAACACTGCCGTCCTCATTTACTCTTACGATTGTTAATGCTTTAGGGTCGGATACACCCTGACCAAAGGTTACGGAATCGGTATGGTGTGCGTTACCGATAGGCTCGGCTGTTTCCTTTCCGCTTTCTTCGCTTACTTCGTATCTTTTTGTCTTCACTACGGAAGTGCTTGTGCCGAAGTCGATACCGATAACTCTTTTGATTGCCATTTTAAATTCCTCCTACGGAAGTTTGTGTTTTTCTTTATGGTTTCAGCATAACAGATAATTTGAAATCTGACTTTAAAATGCGTTTTTGACCTTCGAAATTGCGTTTTTGGACGTTTTCCGGTTTAGAGTTTCTGTTCCGGGAACATTTGCTGCTTGTCAGTAACCTGACTATTGGCCAAAGTTACCAAAGCTGTAATTATTATATGCCTTTTTTGTTGCTTTTGCACAAGTATACTACAAGTTATAATTTTCTTCAACAATTTTGCATATTTATTTACACTTTTATTTATATTTTTCATAATAAAAGGATTTAATATAATGATGATGATAATTTTGTTGAGTTTTTCACTATGGTCTTGTGAGAGATACGGATTTATTTGCCCATTTTTTGATAATTGATGACTATTCAGTTTTAAGTGTATGCAGTACGATTGCGAATTGTTTACTGTTGCTTGAAAGAATGGGGATATTTCAGTAATAAAAGAAAGCTCAACCGCTTTACGTGTGTCGAACACACCGATGAAGCGGTTGAACTTTTTAATATTCGTCAGGATGTTTAAAATTATTTTTTGCTCAAAAAGGCGGCGCTGTAATGGTTTTCGCGCAATCGGGCATAATCCCGAAGATACGGTGGAAGAAATTTGCAATATCCCGGATGAAAGCGAAGGATGAGTTTTTGCTGTGACAGATGTGCTCACATATGAAGTCATCGGGTTCTTTAGGTCCTTCATAGCAGTGCAGTCATTCCGGTGATGCGGTTTGGGATGGGAAATGAGCATAAAGAATGGCTTTAGGCTTTCTTATAATTGTTTTTCAAGTCGTATAACGTTCCAACTGTGCTTGCCGAGAACAGTTGAGAAAATTCCGCTTTCAACCTTTGAAGCCGTGCTGTGTACCGGTGCAACATTGTGCGGATTATCCTCAGTGTTTACGGCTTTCATATCGTCGTGTGTGAGCACCGTGTGCTCCTTTACCCTGAAACCTGCAAACTGGCGAAGGTCGCAGGTTAACTCAATATCTTCGTTGAGGTCTTTGTTTACGGCAAAAATTGTTATATTTTCGTCATCGTTCTCAATAACAACGCTGTCGACAAGGCTTACCTCGCCGTATTTGCGGCTTTCATAAATCGGAGCTTTGACGATTGTGTTGAGTGCTGTTCCCTTGCCGTAGACACTTGCCTGCATATATGGGAAAAATATTGTCTGACGCCAAGCGCCCGTGTCTGAGGTCATAATAGGCGCGATAACGTTTACAAGCTGAGCAAGACAAGCAATCTTTACTCTGTCTGCGTGACGGATGAGTGTGATGAGCATACTGCCCACAAGAAGTGCATCCTCAAAATTATAGACGTCCTCGAGCTTGCGCGGTGCTTCCTCCCAGGGCTTACAGAGCTTGTCGAGCTCGTGTGAGTGATACCATACGTTCCATTCATCAAAGGAAAGCATAATTTTCTTTTTTGAGCGTTTTTTTGCCTGAACATAATCGCAGATTGCAACAACGGAGGAGATAAAGCTGTCCATATCTGCGCTGTGGCAGAGGAATTCCGCCGTGTTGTTTTCGGAATTGTTGTAGTATGTATGAAGCGAGAGGTAGTCGACGTCGTGGTAGCAGTGGTCAAGCACGTCTGCCTCCCATTGAGCGAAGGTGCTCATACCGCTGTTTGAAGAGCCGCAGGCAACAAGCTCAATGTCGGGGCTGACCCAACGCATTACCTTTGCCGCCTCGTGGGCCGCTCTGCCGTATTCGTGCGAGGTTTTGTGGCCGATCTGCCAGTCGCCGTCCATCTCGTTGCCGAGGCACCAGAGCTTGATGTTGTGCGGCTGTTTGTGACCGTTTTTAATGCGGAGGTCGCTCCAATACGTGCCGCCCTGAAGGTTGCAGTATTCGACAATGTTTCGTGCGTCGTCGGCGCCTCTCGTGCCGAGGTTGATTGCCATCATCGGCTCCGTGTTTGCTTCTTTACACCAATCTATAAATTCGTCAAGTCCGAACTGATTTGTTTCGGTTGAGTGCCAGGCAAGTTCAGCTCTGCGGGGACGGAGCTCTTTCGGGCCTATACCGTCTTCCCAATTATAGCCTGAAACAAAATTACCGCCGGGATAGCGGACAACAGGTACGGCGGTTTCGCGAACAAGGTCGAGAACGTCCTTTCGGAAGCCGTTTTTATCGCTCAGCGGGTTTTCCGGCTGATAGATTCCCTTGTAAATTGCTCTGCCGAGATGCTCAAGAAAAGAGCCGTAAATTCTTTTGTCGATTTCACCGACGATATAGTTTTTATCAATAATAAGCTGAGCTTTTTTCATAATCGGTCACCTCGTTTTTAATTGTCAACGTAGCCGGTAATTTCCTCACGGGTTTTGAAAATATAGCCTTGCTCAGCAAGCATATCGAGGTCGCCGAGTGCAAGGCCGATGCCCTTTGCGACGCAGTTGAGGGGGTCGGTTGCAAGACGGGTTTTTATTTTTGTTTTCGTTTCAATCGCTTCTGCCATATCGCGAAGCATTGCACCGCCGCCGGTGAGCACGATGCCGCTTGTGCCGATGTCGCCCACAAGCTCGGGCGGTGTAATTTCAAGCACGTTTCTTACAGCTTCGCCTATAGTTTCAATATACTCGCGCATTGCAAGGTAACATTCGGTTGATGTAACCTCAACCGTTGCAGGCATACCGCTTGTGTAGCGCTTGCCTTTTACCGTAAGCGCAAGCTCTTCGTTGCGAAGCACGGCACAGCCTATCTGCTTTTTGATTTCTTCTGCTGTGCGCTCGCCTATGACAACGTCTTTTTCACGGCGCACAAGGCGCACGATTGCTTCGTCAAAAAGATTGCCTGCGATTTTTATGGATTTTGAAACGGCAATACTGCCTAACGTTATAACGGCAATGTCCGTTGTACCGCCGCCGATGTCGACGACCATACTGCCCTCGGCTCTTGTCAGGTCACTGCCTGCGCCGATTGCTGCGGCAAGGGGTTCTTCCATCAGGCAGGCTTTGCCCGCGCCTGCAGCTGTTATCATATCAAGCACTGTGCGGCGTTCAAGGTTAGTAACGCTCGAAGGCATACACACGATAATGTTGGGCTTGAAAATAGCGTTGCGGCAAACTTTACCGATAAATCTGCTGAGCATCTGGCGGGTTGCCGTGAAATCAGAAACAACACCGTCTTTCATAGGGCGGACAACACGTATGGAGTCGGGGTTTCTGCCGAGCATATCGTAAGCGCGTTTACCGACTGCACACATTCTGCCGGTTTTTGTGTTGTATGCAACAACTGACGGCTCGGTGAGAACGATACCTCTGCCCTCCATATAAACTATAACACTTGCGGTGCCGAGATCGACGCCGATATTTTTGCCGAGCATAAGCCGCTCACCTCCGTGTGCAATAATTTTTTGCGAGAGTTAATCAGAAGGTTGCAACTCCGAGTAAGGGGTTGAAGGTGAAGTTGATTTCTTCTTTTGTTTCGCCTTTGGAGTTCTTTTTGATAATGTTTATTACAACGTGGCTTTTGTCAACGGGCTCAATTACGGTTTCCGTGTATGCTCCGAAATCGCCTGTATCAAAGAGCGTGTCACCCGCGTCAATAAACGTTGAAATATCTTTCATTGTTTTGGAATATGTGCTGATTGTTGCCTGCTTGAGGTCGATAACCGCAATACGGGAAGCATCTGCAATAATGCCGTAACCGTACATATCGTTTGCTGCTGAGCAGTCAAGAAGCACCATATTGCTGCAGGGTGTGTCAATAACTGTAATCTGCGCGTTTGTGGGCAGATAGATCGCGCAAAGAGAAGCGTAAGGCGCGCCTGCATCCTGCTTGGTGAAATAGATGTGGTTACCGCTTCTGTTTGAAGCATCAATATCGTAGGTAATTTTTGTGTCGAGAGGATACTCGAAAAGCACTCGTACATTGCCGCTTTTCTCCACTCTTGCAAGAACCTGTTTGCCTTCGTATTCAAAGACTTTGTAAGTCTTGTCACCGTATTTGATAACTTCTGTCATCTCATACTTTTCGGCAACCTCCTGTGCAATTACCTTGTCGGGAAACGGGGTGGGCGTGAGAGCGGCACCTTTGTTAAGGCGCGACGTGTCACCTGAGCATGCGGCAAGTGAAAGCACCGTTGCCGCTATGAGCAAAAGGGCTGCGATTTTTTTGAACATTGTTATCAGCTCCTGTTATTTTTTTCTTTGTGTTTGAAGATTATGAATTTGCTGAACACGTAATTCATAATAACGACGATTACGGCAAGCGCAATTTTTGTAAGCGTTATGCCATCTAAAGCAAAGCCAAAAAGCTCAAGCCTGAATCTGTCAAATTTGAGCCAGGTTACGAACACAAGCAGACCGAGCGACTCGACACCGAGCGAAAAAACACGAGCGCCTACAAACGAAGGGATCTCCTTGCTGAGCACGCTGCCCTTCCAGCTCTTGCTTTCAAACACAAACAACTTGTTTGTAACATAGGCAAAAGCCACAGAAACTGCCCATGCTATTGCGTTTATCAGCAGTATCAGATTATCCGGAATTACCAATCTCAGACCTTCAAGAACAGCAAAATTGACAACGGTAGTCAGTACGCCGAAAATCAGATACGTTACGGTTTCTTTGTTAACCAGCTTTTTAAAAATTTTCTTCAACTTTTCCATTTATGCTCCTTGAGCGAATTTATTTGATGGGATAATCTCCCGTGAAGCAGGCATCGCAGTAGGTCTTTTCGCACGTGCCGATAAGCTCGCCGAGAGTTTCTCTGTTGAGGAAGCCGAGCGTATCTGCGCCGATAATCTCGCAAAGCTCTTCAACGGAGTAACGGTTTGAGGTGAGCTCCTCGCGTGTCGGAATATCCGTGCCGTAGAGACAGGGATAATGAAGCGTCGGTGAGGAAATTCTGACGTGAACTTCCTTTGCTCCTGCGTTTTTGAGCAAACGCACAATGTCTGCACAGGTTGTGCCGCGGACGATGGAATCATCAACCATAACAACCTTCTTGTTTTTTACGGTTTCGCTCAGAACGTTGAGTTTGATACCGACTGAGCTGGCGCGCTGCTCCTGCGTGGGTTTTATAAATGTTCTGCCGACATAGTTGTTACGCACAAAGCCCATACCGTATTCGATACCGCTTTCGCGGGCGTAGCCGATTGCAGCGTCAAGACCGGAATCGGGCACACCGATTACGATGTCTGCATCAACGGGATGCTGACGGGCAAGCAGACGGCCTGCCTGGATACGTGAGCCGTGAATTGACACACCGTCCACAACGCTGTCGGGTCTGGCAAAGTAGATATATTCAAAGATGCATATTCTTCTTTTGCAGTTTTCTTTTTGGTAGTATGTTCTCATACCGTCGCTGTCGATAACTACTATTTCGCCGGGCTTGACATCGCGGACAAATTCGGCGCCGAGCGCGTTGAGCGCACAGGTTTCTGAAACGACAACGTAGCAGCCCTCTTTGGTTTTGCCGATTGTAAGGGGTCGGAAACCGAAAGGATCGCGCACGGCAACAATTTTACGAGGGCTCATAACAACAAAAGAGAAGGCACCCCTGAGTTTTTCAAAAACAATCCTGACAGCATCTTCAACGCTGTGTGTGAAGAGACGTTCTCTTGCGATAAGCTGAGCCATTATCTCTGCGTCGGAGCTTGAGCGGAACATTGCGCCTGTCTTTGAAAGCTCGCTGCGGAGTTCATCAGAGTTGACGAGGCTGCCGTTGTGAGCAAGGGCAAGCCTGCCTTTGCCGTAGCGCATAACAAAAGGCTGCGCACCCTGGATATTGGATGATTTGGCGGTAGAGTAGAGCGTGTGAGCAATTACGTTTTCGCCTTTGAGCTTTGCGAGCTTATCTTCGTCAAAAACGTCTGCTGCAAGTCCCATTCCTTTGATACATTCAATAACACCGCTGTTGCTTATTGCGATACCGCAACTCTGCTGGCCTCTGTGCTGCATTGCGTAAAGGGCAAGATAAGCGTATTCGGCAGGGTCCTCAACCAGACCGTTGCCGTAGAGGGCGAATACTCCACATTCCTCGTGCATATTATAATACTTCCTTTCGGGGCAAAATATAATAAATAATAATATAATAAAATTTTTGTTTTTGCAATACCTTGGCATTTATCTTGCGGCAGATTTTTGGGTTTATAATCTGAAAAAACGTAACAACCGCAGTTGCGCCCGTTGGGTGCCGCGATGGGAAAATTCTGACGTTACGGTGTCGTACCGTCTATAATAATTAATACATTAATAGTATACCATCCGGCATTGCATAAATCAACCACAATTAAAAAACGCCAGCATAAAATCAGAAAATTTTACCTGTGTATTTCACTGCGGGCTTTTACCCCTGATTATGACCTTCTTTTGAAATGCTTAAAACCGCAAAAATAAGTTAAACTCCTCCGATACACGTGAGTGTTATCGGAGGAGTTCTCTTTTAAAATCCGGGATTTAAATTGTAAAGTGTTTTGCGGTTTCGCAACAAACGCCGCCTTTTATTTTGCGTAGTCGGTTGCTCTGTTTTCGCGGATGATATTGACTTTGATCTGGCCGGGATACTCAAGCTCCTCTTCAATCTTTTTGACAATATCTCTTGCGAGAAGAACCATCTTGTCGTCTGTGATGACATCGGGCTTGACCATAATACGAACCTCACGGCCTGCCTGAATGGCAAAGGAATTATCAACACCTTCAAAGGATTTTGAAATCTCTTCAAGCTTCTCAAGGCGCTTGATATAGTTTTGCACATTTTCGCGTCTTGCTCCGGGACGTGCGGCAGAGATTGCGTCAGCTGCCTGAACAAGACAAGCAACAATTGTCTTTGCCTCAACATCACCGTGGTGAGCGTGGATTGCGTGAATAATCTTTTCGTTCTCCTTGTACTTGCGTGCGTACTCTACGCCAAGCTCGATGTGAGAACCGTCAAGAGAATGGTCGAGAGCCTTACCGATGTCGTGAAGGAGACCTGCGCGCTTTGCAAGTTTGACGTCTGCGCCGATTTCAGCAGCCATAAGACCTGCAATATAGGAAACTTCAAGTGAATGATCAAGAACATTCTGGCCGTAGCTTGTGCGGTATTTCAGGCGACCGAGAATTTTGACAAGCTCGGGATGGATGCCGTTGAGACCTGCATCAAGAACTGCCCTTTCACCTGCCTGCTTGACAGAGTGCTCGACCTCTTTGACAGCCTTATCGTGCATCTCTTCGATGCGTGCCGGATGGATTCTGCCGTCGGATATGAGCTTTTCAAGGGTGAGCCTTGCTTCTTCTCGGCGAACCGGATCAAAGCAGGAGAGTGTAATTGCTTCGGGTGTGTCATCGATAATGAGGTCGACTCCTGTGATTGTTTCGAGGGTGCGGATGTTGCGACCCTCACGGCCGATGATGCGGCCCTTCATCTCATCGTTGGGAAGAGCAACAACGGATACCGTTGCTTCGGATACCTGCTCTGCCGCGCAACGCTGAATTGCGGTTGCAACAACCTCTCGTGCCATTGTGTCGGCCTCTTCGCGGAGTGACTGCTCGTACTCGAGGAGTTTGAGAGCTTTTTCTCTGCTGAGGTCTTCTTCGAGAGACTTGAGAAGATAGTCTCTTGCCTGCTCACGTGTGAAGTTTGAAATACGCTCAAGCATTTCAAACTGACTGCGCTTGATGGATTCGATTTCTTCGAGCTTTGCATCAGCGGCTTTGATTTTGCCGTTGAGTATCTCGTCTTTCTTTTCGAGGTTGTCGGATTTTTTGTCAAGCAGTTCTTCACGCTGCATGATTCTTCTTTCCTGTTTCTGAACCTCGGAGCGTCTTTCTCTGAGCTCGTGCTCGGTAGCTGTACGCTCTTTGTGGATAGCATCTTTAGCTTCAAGTATTGCTTCCTTCTTCTTTGATTCGGCCTGGGAGATGGCGTTGTTTATTATACGCTCAGCTTCCTGCTTGGCAGAACCGATTTCAGCTTCGGCAACCTTGCGTCTATGTAAACCGCCGAGGATGAAGCAGACAACGCCTGCAATAACTGCGGCAGCAACAATCAATGCAATTGCTATACCGATTTTGATAGTCATAAATGTGGCACCTCCTTAGTGGGATTTTGGGAAAATAAGTGAAATTAAGGGTTATGATATTTGCGGCGGGATTGTAATATCGGCTTGTATACCGTCGCAAAGCAGCGGCTAATAGGTGCAGAAGCATAAACACACATATTTACACACTACATATTGTATATTATAACTTTTGTTGTGGCATGTCAAGACTTCAAAGTGTTAAAATGTATGCTTTTAATAAAAAATTAATGAAGCAGAGATTGTCCGTCGGCAACAAACTGCATAAATACTCATTCCGGACATTGTTGAATTTCGGTATAGCATTTTCAAACAGATTGTGGTATAATCAAAAAAAACTGAGTGTTTACGGGAGGAATACAGTATGAAACGTCTTTACATCCTCATATCAATAATCCTGATCTGCTGCATTTCAGTCGGCTGTTTTGCCATTGCGGCGCTCGGCTCATCGTCGCAGCCCGGCGACGTCGACTTTGACGGCAAGGTTACGGTTGAGGATGCGCTGCTTGTGCTTCGTGCCTCCTCAAAGCTCGACACCCTCAATGCTGAGCAGGTTAAGTCGGCGGACGTAACTTACGACGGAAAAGTAAATTCCGTCGATGCTTTGCGTATCCTTCTCTATATTTCCGGTAACATCTCTGACCTTGGCAACATCGGCTCAGAGGAAGGCGATGACATCATAATCTGACGTTCTTATGCACTTTTTGACAGTTGTGTATGAGGGTTCAAGCCTTGACACACAACATATTGTGCAACTTTCCAAAAGACATAAAAAAAACAAAAAAAGCTTGACCTAACCCTCTTATTTGTGGTATACTCGCTGTACCTCTGTAAGAGGGTTATTTTTTTGTGCCCTTTTTTGAGGGAGGCAATTTTTAAAATGGAGGTGCCGAATTATGGCCGGAGACGCAAGAGTAAAAGTTACTCTCTCCTGCACTGAGTGCAAACAGCGCAACTACAACACAAAGAAAAACAAGAAGAACACACCTGAAAAGCTGGAGATGAACAAGTACTGCAGATTCTGCAAGAAGCATACACTCCACAAGGAAACAAAATAAGCGGGAGGTTAAGCAAATGGCAAAGGATAAGAATTCCGAGGCAGCAAAAAAAGTTGCCAATGCCGAAAAAGCCTCAAAGAAGAAGACTGCTAAGAACGACGGCAAGCCGAACATTTTTGTTCGCGCTGCAAAAGCAGTCGCAAAATTCTTCAAGGACCTCAAGGGTGAAACAAAGAAGATTGTCTGGCCGACAGGCAAGACTGTTCTTAAAAACACCGGTATTGTCCTTGCAGTAGTTCTTGCAGTCGGTGCAGCTATTTGGGTTGTCGATTATGCAACAGCAGCTGGTCTGGGTGCTCTCTTTACCCTTGACTTCAGTGGTGCTGAAGAAACAACGACAGCACTCACAGCTATCGGTAATTCAATTACCGGCTAAGACAAAAGGGTTAATCACAACCTGCTTCTTGGAGGATAACAATGGCTGATGATGCAAAATGGTATGCGATTCATACCTATTCAGGCTACGAAAATAAGGTAGCCGACAGTATCCGCAAAATCGTCGAAAACCGCAGCATGCAGGAAAGCATTCTTGACGTATCCATCCCGACAGAGATTGTTACGGAGATACGTGAAGACCAGAGCACTCGCGAGGTTGAGCGTAAGCTCTTCCCCGGTTATGTGCTTGTCAAGCTCGCCGTTAATTACGACGAGGATGACCAGCCCAAGATGAGTGACGAAACGTGGTACGTTATCCGCAACACACGCGGTGTTACGGGTTTTGTCGGTCCGGAGAGCAAGCCTGTTCCACTTAAGGAAGAGGAGGTTCTCAAACTCGGCGTTGAAAAGCGTTCAATCGAGGTCAGCTATGAGGTTGGCGACACCGTTAACATTATGGACGGTATTATGGACGGCTTCAGCGGCGTAGTTCAGGAAATCGACCTTGAAAACAATATGGTTAAGGTTACGGTTTCTGCATTCTTTGGCAGAGAAACACTTGTAGAGCTTGAGCTCGATCAGGTTGAGCCTGTCACAGACTGATTTAATTAACTTTGGTAACTGCGGGTTATTACCCGTGTTATGGGGCTTCGTGTCCCGTGGGAGGAGCAAAATTTCTTTCAGTGCTCCGCTCAACCACAATTTTGGAGGTGCAAACTAATGGCTCAGAAGGTAGTCGGCTTTGTAAAGCTGCAGATCCCCGCCGGTAAAGCAACACCGGCTCCGCCCGTTGGTCCCGCACTTGGTCAGCATGGTCTTAACATCATGTCTTTCACCAAGGAGTTCAACGAGAGGACAAAGAACGATATGGGTCTTATTATCCCTGTCGTCATCACTGTTTATGCTGATCATACATTCAGCTTCGTAACCAAGACTCCCCCCGCAGCAGTTCTCATCAAGAAGGCTTGCGGCATTGAGAGCGGTTCGGGCGTTCCGAACAAGACAAAGGTTGCAACAATTACCGCAGAACAGATCAGAAAAATCGCCGAGCAGAAGATGCCCGACCTTAACGCTGCAACAATTGAAACCGCTATGAGTATGATAGCAGGTACAGCTCGCAGCATGGGCGTCACTGTCGTTGATTAATGCTCGGGAGGTTTGAATAATGAAACACGGTAAAAAATATATCGAAAGCGCAAAGCTTGTAGACAGATCAAAGCTCTACGAGCCCACAGAGGCTCTTGAGCTTGCAGTTAAGGCTGCAACAGCTAAGTTCGACGAAACAGTCGAAGTTCACATCCGTCTTGGTGTTGACTCACGTCACGCTGACCAGCAGGTCAGAGGTGCTGTTGTTCTTCCCAACGGTACAGGTAAGAAGGTCAGAGTTGCTGTATTCGCAAAGGGTGCAGACGCTGACGCAGCAGTAGCAGCAGGCGCAGAGGTTGTCGGTGCAGAGGACCTCGTTGCAAGAATCCAGGGCGAAGGCTTTATGGATTTCGACGTATGTATCGCTGCTCCCAATATGATGGGTCTTGTTGGTCGTCTCGGTAAGGTTCTCGGTCCTCGTGGTCTTATGCCCAGCCCCAAAGCAGGCACAGTTACACCTGACGTTGCTAAGGCTGTTGAAGAAGCTAAGGCAGGTAAGATCGAGTACAGACTCGACAAAACAAACATTATGCACTGCCCCATCGGTAAGACATCATTCGGTGCAGAGAAGCTCGCTGAGAACTTCAACACACTCCTTGATGCTGTTATTAAGGCGAAGCCCGCTGCAACAAAGGGTCAGTACATCCGTTCCTGCGTTGTTGCTTCAACAATGGGCCCCGGCATCCGTATCAACCCCACAAAGGTTGGCTAATTTAAAATAACGCTTGACAAAGCGTTGACTGTATGTTACTATAGTTAAGCTGTTCCAAAGACAGCAGGCGCAGTTACACTGCATAAAGGTTTCACACCACCTGCCGAGGATGAAGCTCAATAAAACAATTATTTTGTTTTCTTTTGCTCTGTCCTCCTCATCGGTGGGCAGAGCTTTTTTATATTAATTTTTTCCGGAGGTGAATCCACTATGCCAAGCGCAGCAGTTCTTGAACAAAAGAAGCAGGCAGTCGCAGCACTCGCCGAAGATCTTAAGAATTCTTGTGCAGGTGTTATCGTTAATTACAGCGGTATTTCCGTTGCTGACGATACTAAGCTTCGTAAGGAGCTCAGAGAGGCTAACGTAAAGTACTCAGTTGTTAAGAACACACTCCTCAAGCTTGCAGCTAAGGAAGCAGAGCTTGATATTCCCGAGGAAGTTCTCAACGGTACAACAGCTATCGCAACAAGTGCAGATGACTATGTTGCAGCAGCACGTATCCTTTCAAAGTATGCTAACACAAGCCCCACATTCGAGGTTAAGAGCGGTTATCTTGATAAGGAAATCATCAGCCTCGAGAAGATTGACAGCCTTGCAAAACTTCCCAGCAGAGAGATCCTTCTTGCAACAGTTTGCAACGCTTTCAACGCACCTATCGCATCTTTCGCACGTGCCGTACAGGCTATCGTCGACAAGAGTGGCGAAGCAGCAGAAGCTCCCGCAGAGGAAGCTTAATCAAACAAAAAAATCTTAAAACTTATTATTGTTAATGGAGGTTATTACCATGTCAGAGAAGATTACTTCTATCATTGAAACACTTAAGGGCCTCACAGTTCTCGAGCTTTCAGAGCTTGTTCACGCTGTTGAGGAAGAGTTCGGCGTATCCGCAGCAGCAGCAGTTGCAGTAGCAGCTCCCGCAGAGGCAGCTGCAGCAGCAGAAGAGAAGACAGAGTTTGACGTTATCCTCGCTGAGGTTGGCGCAGAGAAGATCAAGGTTGTTAAGGCTGTTAAGGACATCACAGGTCTCGGCCTTGCAGAGGCAAAGGCTCTTGTTGACGGCGCTCCCAAGGCTGTTAAGGAAGGCGCTTCCAAGGAAGACGCTGAGGCTATCAAGGCTAAGCTTGAAGAAGTCGGCGCAAAGGTTGAGCTTAAGTAAGTTAATTTCAATCGCTTCAAAGAGCGGACTCGTTATGAGCTCCGCTCTTTTTCTTTTTTTTATAAGCTTACAAAAATTGATGCTTGTGTTTACAGACGAAAAGGTATATCCTTAAATATATAATAATTTTGAGGCATATAACGCTTATGGTAAATAAAGATATAGGTTTGGTCGAATATTCAAGAAAGGTTGACGCAGGCAACTGCATAACCCATGCAGTTGGCGCTGTTCTTTCGGCGCCTGCTCTGATTATGCTTGTGCTCAAGGCGGATGGCTTGCGCTCAACGGTTTCCGCCGTTATTTTCGGGCTGTCGCTGTTGGCGGTTTATACGGTTTCGGCGGTTTATCACGGGCTTACAGATGAGAAAAAGAAGCAGACAGCGCGACTTGTTGACCATTCTACCGTGCCTGTGCTGATTGCGGGCACGGCAACTCCCTGTGCGTTGATAACTTTATATGAAATAAGTGCTTTTCACGCTCTTGCAGTGCTTATTCTTGCTTGGTTCAGCACGTTGTTCGGGCTTGTTGCAAAGCTGTTTTTCTTTGAAAAAACGCGCAAAGCAACGGTTGCTGTCTATATTGTGTCTTGCTTTTTGATGATGAGCAGTGCAGTGCCGCTGCTCGGAGAAATAAACGTTACAGCATTTGGCGAAATTGTGCTCGGAAATGCGTTTTATCTCGTCGGCGCGTTGTTTTGTCTGTTAGGTAGGAAACGCCCTGTAATGCACGTTGTGTTTCATATTTTCACTGTGCTTGCAAGTGCGGTGCATTTTTACGTTATATATCGCTTTGTGATATGACGTAAATTTAACATTGAGTTCTCAGTGTGTGCTGAGCAAAACCGCTTTTTAGTATTATAAGCAGACGGTCTGATTCGGTTTGCTTTTTAGAGACTTTCCAAAAAAATTTCAAAAAAGTATTGACAATTAAAAAATCCGGGAATATAATGCAGACACAAGCGGCGAACCGATAGGCAGCTGTTTGTGTTAAATGCGTTGAGCAGAAACCAGTAGGTTGGAAAGAATCTGGAGAGAGTTGCCGGTTGGTGCGAGGCAAAGTGGACGTCCTTCTGAATTCATTCTGTTAGCAGTGCGCTGAACAAGAGAGATCTTAAGTAGGATGCAACGGGAGTTCCCGTCACAGAACTAAGGTATATTCGTACCTGATAAGGCTGTCACCGTGAGATGATAGCGAACTGAGGTGGTACCACGGGAGATTTTCTCGTCCTCTGTATTCTTAATCGGAATGCTGAGGGCGTTTTTGTTTTCTCTTTCACACTCCGAAAAGCAAAATCTTGGCTTGGATGACTAAGTACAAAAAGAAAGGGTGGTCAAAATGGCACAAAACTACTATCAGAAAGAAATCGAAACCATGTCGATTGAAGATATGAAAAAGCTTCAATCCGAGAAAATCGTTAAACAGGTTAAGCACGTTTAAGAAAACGTACCTTACTACAAGAATCTTATGGACGAGAAAGGTGTAAAGCCTGAGGATATCACCGGAATCGATGATCTGCACAAGCTTCCCTTCCTCACTAAGGCAGATCTGCGTGATGCGTATCCCTACGGTCTTTTGGCAAAGCCTCTTGATGACTGTGTACGTATTCATTCAACATCAGGTACTACCGGTCGCCGCGTAGTTGCATTCTATACGCAGAACGATGTTGACCTATGGGAGGATTGCTGCGCACGTGCAATCATGGCCGCAGGCGGAACCAAAGAAGACGTTTGCCAGGTTGCGTACGGTTACGGTCTGTTCACAGGCGGTGCCGGACTTCACGGAGGCTCTCACAAGGTTGGTTGCCTGACACTTCCCATGTCTTCCGGCAATACCGAACGTCAGATCCAGTTTATGACAGATCTTAGTGCCACCATTCTTTGCTGTACTCCTTCCTATGCCGCATATATCGGCGAAACCTTGAAGGAACAAGGCTACAAGCCCGAAGATATTCCCCTTAAAGCAGGTATTTTCGGTGCAGAACCCTGGACCGAAGAGATGCGCCGCGGTATTGAAGAAACGCCCGGAATCAAGGCATACGATATTTACGGTCTTACCGAAACCAG
>JAZSOM010000026.1:0-5262 GCA_045536955.1 Acutalibacteraceae bacterium | reverse complement strand
AGCTCCTGCGCCGCCTAAAAAAAGATGGTCATATTTTTCGGTCATTCCGATAGGTATATCATTTTACTCTAATAGAGAATGTCATTTTTGAGCGCCGTCATTCCGAAACGAAGGTCACTATCATATCGAAATGTCAGTCATTGAATCTAATATAAATCTTTAATGAGTCCACTTGCTTGCTACTGTTTGATGTTTAATGTCTGTCATATTAAAAGGTTGTTCATTCAACATCAAACAGCTGGAACACGCCGTAGGCGTGAATATAAAACTATTTTAAATCCCGGTATGACTTCCGAAATGTATATCATTTCCGGATCATCATTCCGAAGAATAGCATCATTTATCATTTCCGAAAAGTTGGTCATATCTGTGGCAAGGCATAGTTTTCCCAGGGACCCGGGTGCCTTCTCCCGCTTGCAGTTCTTTTGTTTTCTTCCTGCCTGCTCCCCAAACGCCTTGCCCCCGGCGGCTCCGGACGGAGCCTACGCCGCCGTTTCTATTTTACTTCGTTCAATAGAAACGGCGCGACTTCCGAAACTAAGGTCATAATCATTTCAAAATGAGGGGTTCATTTCGATAAGAATGTCATTTTAAAACTGTCATTCCGAAATGCAAATCATTCCTTAAGCCGCAGAAAGAAGTTCATATTCGGTTTTCCGATTAAAGGTGGTTAGCACAATCAGATTGCCGAAGCAATCCGGCGTAATCATACCCATTGGTATGTGTCGTTTCCGACTACGCTTGCCATATGCTGTGATAAACACAGTGCCTGTAACGGTCGATGGCAAGGATTTTCATTCCCGATTAAATCCCATAAACATTCGTCCGTATTTTATTGCCATACGGAGGCGGAGGATCTTTTTATAGAGTATCCACATTCCTCTTTTCTGCTTTTTGCTTTTCCAAAACATTTCAGAACACAACTGCACCAAGCAGTGTCATACAGTCGTGTTACGGAGACAACTAACGTTTTTCTCCGCACAATGCTTTTTACTCAATAAAGAGAAAACTTCTTTTGCACACAGTTCCATTCTTCCTTGGTTTATATAACAAAAATTCCTCCTTCGTGTATTACAAGATTGCACCTGTAATATATCGAAGGAGGTTTTGTTTGGCAAGTAAATTGGATGTTTTTTCAAAATCTAAACTTTCAATAACAAATGTTAATAACATAATCTGCAAATATGTGCTTTACTATGTTACAGTTTGAAGGATAAGCCGAAATGGATTTAACCCCTTCGCCTATACATTTCACATAAGCTTCTTTTGCGGTCCAGCGTTCAAAAAATCGGGTTAGGATTTCCGTATTGGTGGTATAGGTAAACTCTTGTTCAGTAGGTGTATGACCAAACAGGTATAATAATTCATCATCGGTACAAATACGTTTTGCTACGGTTAAATCAATAGGACGGATCAATTCTATGTCAATACCAATAGGTTTATCATCTACTGCGCAAACTACCATATCACCCGAATGGCTTATATTAAACTCCACGGCTAAGTCTTTTGCATAAGGCTTGCCGTGTTCTTTTATGTCGAAAGTGATACTTTCGAGCGCAATACCACACCATTCGGCTATTGCTTTACGAGCAAGCATTTCACCGGCAACAGTTCTTTTTTTATCATCAACAAAACGTAATCTGTCAACACGGCGCTGCTTGTCGGTGTTCATTAACGAATACCACTTATTATATTCGGCATCCGTTAAATCCCGAATATCGTATTTATACCATTTCATTGTTTTTCAATAAAGGCGATAACATCACCGACCGTTTTGAAATCTTTAATTGCTCTGTCGGGAATTTCAATATCAAACTCGTCTTCTACTTTAACTGCTAAGTTGACTAAATCGAGAGAGTTGAGCCCCAAATCTGCAATTAATACAGTATCTTCAGTTATGGCAATATCACTATTACCCATGTGTTCGCAAATGATCTGTGTCAGCTTTTCTATCATTTTATTAACCTCCGTAATTACGCTTGATTTTCTTTGTTGTGGTTTTGGGAAACTCAGTATCCTTCACAACAACTTTACCGATATTTCTTATTTGCGGTAAACGTTGATTAACCGCTTGAATATCGTTATTTATCTTATCTTTGGCATCGGCAACCTCTTGATCAAGAAAAACCTCCGCAACAATCACATTATCCTTGCCGTATGCAATACATTCTTTAACATAAGGAATTGTATAGATTTCTTGCTCGATAGATTCAGCAGGGATGTTCTCACCATTCCCAAGAATGATAAGATTCTTTATTCTACCTGTGATATGTAACGCTCCATGCTCGTCAATTTTACCGATATCACCGGTTTTAAACCAATCATCCACAAACACCTTTTCATTTGCGGCATCATTATGGTAATAACCGAGCATTACGTTATCGCCACGAACTAACACTTCGCCATCTTCGGCAATTCTAACCTCGTTGCAACACAAAGGCAAGCCAACGCTGCCAACTACATTGAACTTGTTACGGTTAACGGCAACTATGGGAGAACATTCGGTTATACCATATCCGTTAAGCACAGTAATACCAATCGAATCAAAACCTTTTATCAATTCAGCACTAAGAGGTGCTCCACCGCAGATTATTTGATTAAGATTTCCACCAAAGGCAGCTATAACCGATTTGAATAATGTTTTTCGCAAATCAATTCCAAATTTGCGGAGTAAGTTGCTAATTGTAATCAAGGCTTTTAATTGTTTATCTTTTCCTTGTTTTTGTGCTGTTGTCCAAATAGTTTTATAAAGCGTTTCGGCAATTAATGGTACAGCAAAGAAATTCTGCGGTTTTGCCTTTTGGAAATCTTGTAAAAGTCTTTTGTAACTACTGTTAATGTAAATAGGATGGCTATACATCATTTCTGAAAATACGGCAGCCACTAAACCAAAAGTGTGATGCAAGGGCAGAAGCAAAATGGACGAGCCGCAAACAGATACATTACAGCAAGCACTATATGAATCAATAGCAAAATTGCCATGAGTTAGCATAACACCCTTGCTTTTTCCCGTAGTACCGGAAGTATATACGATAGATGCTAAGTCATCCCTATTAACCGTTACATTGATATATTCCGTATATCCGTTTGCGATCAATTGATTTCCTCGTTCAATACAAGTAGGAATATCCTTCATACTGATATGGGTAATGTCGGGCAGTTTTTCTTGCAGTTGTTCAGCAATATCTGCATAGGCGTTTGAATATACGAGCACCTTGCTTTCACTGTCAGTTAATAGTTCGGTGATGTCGTTAGTATCAAGATCTTTATCAATTGGAACAATAACGCTGCCGCCGCAAGTAACAGCAAAATGAGTTAATATCCATTCGTAACTATTTTCGCCGAAAACCGCAATATGACACCCCTTATAACCCTTGTCAAACAAGTATGAGCCCAAGGCATCGACATCGCACTTAAACTGAATATGGCTAACCTCGATATCATTCTTTTTCTTTTGATAAGCAAAGGCTGTATTGGTGCTGTGTTTTTCAGCACAGTATTTCAATAATTCTTTCAGGGTATTCACTTTTGGATGTGAGTATAATTCATAATGTTCCAATCTGCTCATCGCCAATACCCAATCTTTCTAAAATACTCAACGTACTTACGCAAATAGTTAATATCAATATCCGCCCACTCAAAGCCGAGATTTCTTAAATATTCAACTGTGAAATCGTTTTCAATGCGGATATTGCTATCGTAGTTGAGATGGTCGTTTTCGTCCATATCATTGATAAAGGTTTCAAAGATATGTTCCGTACCGATTTGTTTAGCAGTATGTCGTAAAACCTCGGTAAACTCTGTTCCACTGACCGCCTTAAGATCAAAGCCAAGCTGATTAAATATTTCAAGCAGCTTATCCATATACACAACCTTAATGCTGTTGATATGGAACACGTTTTGCTCAGCGTTAAAATGTCGTGCAATAGTCATAACCGCATTTGCCGCTTCATCAATCGGTGTAAATTCTGCGTACAAAGGAATAAGATAATCTGGTGCAACACCAAGTTCTAAAACAGCACGAACTCTCTGCAAGAAAGCGTTTGATTCGTGATTTTTCTGGAACTGTCCATCACTTAATCGATTGGTTAAATTACCCATTCGCATAATGTTTGCTTGCAAACCGTCTGCCATAGAATCCAGTACAGCCTTTTCCGCTTCAAACTTACTGCGAGCGTATACATTATCAAGAGGCTGACCGATATACAAACTACTCTCGTAAAAATGCAAAGTTTCCTCACTAACAAAGCCGGTGAATTCATCTGCCATACTGTTGCCGGATACACTTATGGTAGAAGTGTGTATCAGTTTAGCATCTGCCCACTTGCAGAACTCTATCAAGCGTTTAGTGGTTTCCACATTCGCTTCATAAAAATACTTATACGAGCCATAATGTTTAACACTTGCGGCACAGTTGATAACGGCATCTACTTTGCCGAGCAAATCATTGTATTCGGTGTCTGCTAAGCCAAACTTGTCCTTTTGCAAGTCGGCACAGATCACCTCAATACGGTTCATATCAGCATATTTATTACCGAAGTAGAAATTAAGCAGCTCTTGCAAACGCTTTGTACTGTCGGCTTTATCTTTACCGCGAACAAGGCAGTACGCAATACCGTTATCATTATCAAGGAAATCAGCAAGAATATGAATGCCAAGATAACCCGTAGCACCGGCAAGAAGAATATTACCCACATCAATTTGCTGCGGTGCAGTAATATATTCAATATTGTTTTTCCCCAAGACCTTATTAACCTCGGTAAAATCAACATCAACGAAAGATATAACCTGCTTATCGCCGTTTTCAATGCATTTGCATAGTTCTTTTACAGTTGGGTAGTCAAACACATTCTGTAGGTTAAAGTAAATACCCTCGTTATGTGCTTTTGAAACAAATTCGATGGCTTTGAGAGAGTCGCCGCCTAAGTCGAAGAAATCGTCTGTAATGCCAACGGGAGTTATACCAAGCACTAACTCGATCAGTTTACAAAGTTCTTTTTGCATCTGCGTTTCGGGTGCAACATGCTCGGTATCAATTGCAATATTCTCAAGATCAATTTTGGGCAATGCCTTGCGGTTGATTTTACCGCTTGAAGTTAAAGGCATTTCATCAAGGTGAGTGCAAATATGCGGTAGCATATATTTTGGCAGTTTCTTGCCGATATGACTGCGGATGTCTTTTGCATCTACTTCTGTGCCTGTATAGAAAGCACAGATGAGTTGTCTTCCTTCGTTATTTTTACGCACGACAACAACAGCCTG
>JAZSOM010000039.1:0-52245 GCA_045536955.1 Acutalibacteraceae bacterium | reverse complement strand
CCTGGTTTTTGAGTGCGTATGCAAGAGTTTCCGTCGGGGGCTGTGATGTACCGCCGGAAAGGCTTGAAATAGCTGTGTCGATAACGTCTGCACCTGCCTCAACAGCTTTCTGGAGGGTTACAAGACCGAGGCCTGTTGTTGAGTGTGTGTGAACAACAACGGGGAGCTTGACTGCCGCCTTGATAGCCTTTACGAGGTCGTATGCCTCCTGAGGAGCGAGGATACCTGCCATATCCTTGATACAGAGTGTCTGCACACCTAATTTTGCAAAGCCTTCAGCAACCTTGACGTAGTTTTCAATGTTGTGAATGGGGCTTGTTGTGTAACAGATTGTACCGGATGCGATAGCGCCGCTCTTAAGCGTTTCGTCAACTGCAACCTCAACGTTGCGAAGGTCGTTGAGCGCATCGAAGATACGGATAATGTCGATGCCGTTTTCAATGCTCTTTGAAACGAACTTACGGACTACGTCATCGGGATAATGCTTGTAGCCGAGAAGGTTCTGTCCTCTGAGAAGCATCTGAAGCTTTGTGTTGGGACAAGCTGCTTTGATTGTGCGGAGTCTCTCCCACGGGTCTTCATTGAGGTAACGAAGACATGAGTCGAAGGTTGCGCCGCCCCAGCATTCGAGCGAGTAATAGCCTGCTTTGTCAAGCTCTCCGAGAATCTCTTTGAAGTCGGAGATGGGCATTCTCGTTGCGATAAGTGACTGGTTGGCGTCACGGAGTACGGTTTCGGTGAATTGAACTGTTTTCATCTTTGCCATATCTTTTCCTTTCGTCAGGGCATAATTTGTATACACAAATTTTTACCCATTATAATGATATTTAATCTCTACTATATTAGCCCTTTTGGCGCGGAATTGCAAGCGGTTTTATGTTTTTTTATTGTTTACAAGCAATAATCTGCGTTATGACGGATATTGGACTGAAAGTGCGCCTGAAATTGTAAACTATTTATTAATTTTTAATTATAATATTGATATTTATTTTATTTTTATTATAATTAAAGCAAGCTGACACAGCTTAGTTTTAATTTAGATTCAACAAATATACATAAGGAGCGAATTAAAAATGCCGGAATTTACCTATAACATCGTAGAAACACTTGGCGTCCTTTCCGAAACAGCAAAGGGCTGGACAAAGGAACTCAACCTCATCAGCTGGAATGGCAGAGAGCCCAAGCTCGATGTACGTGAGTGGGCACCCGAGCACGAGAAGATGGGCAAGGGCGTTACTCTTACAGAGGAAGAAGCTAAAGAAATCCTCAAGATTCTTGCTCAGCGCTATTCCTGATTTTTAAATCCTGAAGCCTAAGGCTACGCAAGGCAGACTCGGTAGGAGTGTGCTCGGCGTAGCCTTGTTTTTTGTCTGAAAAAAGCATATAAAAATCAAACGGTCCGTAGGTTTATAAGCCGACGGACCGTTGCTTTGTTATTTTATGATATTAGCTTTTAATTTTTCAAATTCTTCCTGCGATATTGCGCCTGAGTCAAGGAGAGATTTGTACTTTCCGAGCTCATCGGCAAGAGTCGGTGCAGGCTGTACGGGGACGAATACGGGAGCAGGCTGCACGGGCTGACGAACGGGTCTGGGTGCTCGCGGCTTTTTATAGGGGTTTGCAAGCCAGAGAATGAGCAGGAAAATTATAACCGCTTCTAAAACAATATGGATGTTGTTAAGTAAACTTACCAGAATAGTATAAACTAAATTTTCACCGAATCCATGGCTGATAGCATTGTAAAGCGACGTGAAAATACTTCCGCTGAAAGAAACGGCGATTCCTGAAAGATGGAGTACGGAAATTGCCGCCGCCCAGATATACTTTGTTTTCGTGAGACGTTTTTTGAGTGACGGAGAATCCAATGCAAAGAGTATACATATCACGCATACGACTATGTCCGTAAACAAAGTCGGAGTTAAAATGCTTGTAATATCAAACTCTGCATTACCGGTAGCCACCAAGGAAATGCTGGTTACAAGGTTTATAAATCTATCGACAAAAAGTGATGCGCCAAACGTCAGCGGAAGCAGGATTTTCGGTTTTCTTATCAGTGTGAAAAGCACGAAAAAGAATGAGATTGCAGGAACCGCAATATAGGATGTTACAGAGGAAATTATGTTCAGAGCAAACGGGTCTGATAACATATTTTCAGGAGAAAAACGGGATATGTAATTTGCATACATAACTAAAAAATAATATATTGCCAATCCTCCCGAAAACAAGTAAAGGAAAACAGCGGGGATAAACGCAAAGCAGAATTTCTTTTTGCGTTTGGTCGGAGCCGCCGGAGCTGTCGGCTCAGGGGGTGCGGAAATGTTGTTTTCGGTAATCTGTTCGGGTGTCGGTTGTAACAAAGTTTCAGACATTGTGCATACCTCCTCAAAAAGTTTTCTTTATGATATTTGCTTTTAAGGTTTCAAATTCACTTTGGTTAATTACGCCTGAGTCTAAAAGCGCTTGGTATTTTGCAATTTCGTCTGCAATACCGGTTGCCGCGTTAACAGGCTCAGGAGTCGGGACATAAGCGGGAGCGGGCTTGGGCGGCTCGGGAGTCGGAACATAAGCGGGAGCGGATTCATCCGGCTCGGAGCTTGTGATAAGCTCGGGTTGCTCGGCATCTTGCTTGCCGATTTTCGGTGCTTTAGGCTTTTTGTAGGGGTCTGCAAGCCAGAGAATAAGCAGGAATGCCGCAACGGCAATGGGGAAATATAACAATTGCGATATGAAAAATACAAGAATTTTCGCTTCATTAATGGCTATCTGTAAAGAATAAGATAAAATATAAATTGTTGACGAAACAACAGCCCAGATGAATTTTGTTTTGCTGAGGAATTTTTTCAGCGGAGCAACGTCGATTGCGAACAGTATGCATACCGTGAAAAGGATTGCTGCTCCTAAAAATACAAAGATATAAAAATGAACTTGCAAAGGATTACCGTCAGTAATCAATCCAAAAATATCGATGATAAAGTTGCCGAAAGGCATAGCAAACAATACCGCGCCGAACGACAGCGGCAACATAATTTTCGGTTTTCTTATTATGGCAAAAACCGAAAAAATAAAAGATGAAATGCTGCAGAGTATGCTTATGAATGCCACATCTAGGACTGCCGGCAAAGGGTCAACATGAAACGTGCCTACCTGCAAACTGACAAAAATTACGGCTAATATGGAGAATAACAAAAAGAACAACAATATAGGGATAAGAGCAAAGCAGAATTTTGTTTTGCGTCTGAGCGGAGCTGTCTGTATCGGCTCGCAGGCTGCATCGGTCTGCTCTTGTGTCGGTTGCAATAAAGTTTCAGACATTGTGCTTTCCTCCTTGGTTTTATGTGTGCTCAACTGAGCAATGCTGCTGTTATTGAATTGGAAACAAGGAAGCCTTTCGGCGTAAGTGATATGCTGTTGCTGTCAACTGCGGTAAGGCCGTTTTTCTCGAAAATTCTTGATTTTTCAAACATTTTTTCGGGTATTTCAAAGCCGAAACGTCGCTTTACGTCGTCGTTTCTGATTCCTTGTGTGAGCCTCAGGCGGAGCATTGCGTACTCCTCAAAACTGCCGCCTTCGCCGTCTTCAATCGGGGCGTCACCGTTGATAAACGCGTTGATGTCGCGTTCATAAAAAAACCTTTTGCCGCCGAAAAATGAGTGCGCGGCGGCACCGATGCCGAGATATTCGCGGCAATCCCAATAAATCAGGTTGTGTCTGCTTTCATATCCCGGTACGGCAAAGTTGGATATTTCATACTGCTTGTATCCGCACGCTTCAAGGTGTTCGCACGCGTTAAGGTACATATCACAGCATTCATCCTCGTCAGGCAGGTCAAGCAGCTTTTCAACCTTTTCAAACGGTGTGCCCTGCTCGATTTTAAGCAGGTAGCTGCTGACGTGCTTTGCGCCGCTTTCTGCGCAGAAGTTGATGCTTTCGCGTATTGTCTCCGTGGTTTGAAAAGGGATGCCCAGCATAAGGTCAAGCGAGAAGTTGTCAATGCCTGCCGCCTTTACAAGCTCAACCGCCTTGGCAACCTCTTTTTTGCCTGCGCGTCTGCCGAGCTTTTTGCGCTCGTTGTCAACTGCGGATTGCATACCCATTGATATGCGGTTTGCGCCCGCATCGGCAATGGAGAGCATATCGCTGAGTGTCCAGTTGTCGCAAAGGTCAGACGGGTTGCATTCGACCGTAACCTCACAACCCTCTGTTTTGTTGATGCTGCGCAGAATCTCAACAAGCCTTTTACTGCCCAGCAGTGAGGGTGTGCCTCCGCCGAAATAGACGGTGGGGAAACTTATGCTGTTTTGTGCCTGCTTTAATATAATGTTTTTAATAATAGCGGCCGTATATTTGTCTTTGGTTTCGTCATCTGCCTTCAGCGAGTAAAAATCGCAGTAAGGGCACTTGGAAGCGCAGAACGGAACGTGAATATACAGCCCCGGATAATCAGTTGCCATCGTCAAGTTTGAGCACAGCCATAAACGCCTCCTGCGGCACCTCAACCGTGCCGAACTGGCGCATACGCTTTTTACCTTCCTTCTGCTTTTCAAGCAGTTTTTTCTTTCTGGTGATGTCGCCGCCGTAGCACTTTGCAAGAACGTCCTTGCGCATTGCCTTTACGGTTTCACGTGCGATAACCTTGCCGCCGATTGCAATCTGAATCGGAATTTCAAACATCTGGCGCGGAATGTTATCTTTAAGCTTTTCGGCAATCTTACGTGCTCTGCCGTAAGCCTTATCGGAGTGGATGATGAATGACAGCGCATCAATTACGTCTCCGTTGAGAAGCACGTCGAGCTTTACAAGCTTTGAGGGCTTGTACTGTGAGATTTCGTAGTCGAAGGAGGCATAGCCCCTTGTTCGTGATTTGAGCGTGTCAAAGAAATCGTAAATAATTTCGTTGAGCGGAAGCTCATAGTGGATGTCGACACGGTCGTTGGAGATGTATGACATATCCTTAAATGTGCCGCGTCTGTCCTGGCAAAGGTCCATAATTGCGCCTACGTATTCGCTGGGGGCGTAGATGTGCGCATTTGTCATCGGCTCTTCGCAGGCGGTTATGTTTGCGGGGTCGGGATAATTCGTCGGGTTGTCAATTTCAAGAATTGAGCCGTCTGAAAGATGAATTTTGTAAATAACGCTCGGCACCGTCGTAACAAGGTCGAGGTTGTATTCGCGCTCAAGTCGCTCCTGAATAATTTCAAGGTGGAGCAGACCGAGGAAGCCGCAGCGGAAGCCGAAACCGAGCGCGCCTGACGTTTCAGGCTCGTATGAAAGGGCGGCATCGTTTAGCTGAAGCTTCTGAAGTGCGTCACGCAGTGACTCGTAATCCGCACCGTCTGCAGGATAAATGCCACAGAAAACCATCGGGTTAACCTTGCGGTAGCCGGGGAGCGGCTCAGCGGCGGGATTCTCCGTTGTGGTAACCGTATCACCTACGCGTGCGTCGCTTACGGTTTTGATAGATGCTGTGATGTATCCTACCTCGCCCGCTGTGAGCTCGTCTGTCGGCTCAAGCGAGGTTGCGCGCATATAGCCTACCTCGACAACGGTAAACTGTGCGCCCGTTGCCATCATCTTCATTGTGTCACCGGCTTTGATTTTGCCGTCCATAACGCGAACGTATACGATAACGCCGCGGTAGCTGTCGTAAATTGAGTCGAATATAAGCGCGCGCAGCGGCAGATTTTCGTTTGCCGTGGGGGCGGGAATATCCTGAACAATGCGCTCAAGCACCTGCTCAACGTTTTCGCCTGTCTTGGCGGATACTCTGGGTGCATTTGAGCAGTCGAGTCCGATAATATCTTCAACCTCGCCTGCAACTCTTTCAGGGTCAGCGGCAGGCAGGTCGATTTTGTTGATTACGGGTACAAGCTCAAGGTCGTGGTCAAGCGCAAGGTAGGTGTTTGCAAGCGTCTGTGCCTCAATACCCTGCGATGCGTCGACGATAAGAACTGCGCCGTCGCACGCTGCGAGTGAGCGCGAAACTTCGTAGTTGAAGTCGACGTGACCGGGGGTGTCGATGAGGTTGAGCTCATACTCCTTACCGTCTTTTGCAACGTAGTTGAGCTTTACAGCGTGAGCTTTGATTGTTATACCGCGCTCACGTTCAAGGTCCATATTGTCCAGAAGCTGAGCTGTCATATCGCGCTTTGCAACGGAGTCTGTCAGCTCAAGCAGTCTGTCGGCAAGGGTTGATTTGCCGTGGTCAATATGGGCTATGATTGAAAAGTTTCGTATATTTTCCTTGGGTACTGACAAGGATTTCACCTCTTAATTATGTTTCTTTTTCTTCTTTTTGCCATGAAGCTGTTTGTCCATCTTCTTGGCTTTTGTTTCATCCCAGTCAAGCAGGATGAAGGCACCTGACCAGATTGCGATGAATATGAATAGAATTAATACAACGACGGTTGCGGAAACCAGACGCAGAGCCGTTATTTGACCTATGATGTTGACAAGGCTGCCGACTCCGAAGATGGCGGCAATCGAGCCAATTGTGGTTTCCGAATCGGCAAAGATAGAGTTTATGATTGCGTCAAGTCCAACCGTGCCGTCAACTATAAGCTTTGTCATCTGGTCGAACGATATCATAAGACCTATTACCGATATTGCGCCGACTACGGACAGTACGATGTTTACCTTGCGTGCGTTAGTCAAAGCCGAACAGAAGAAAACCGCAAGTATCATCACAAGCATCAGGCAGAGAAAAACAAGCGTAACGATGGCAGGGTTTTTAAGCGGTGCCAGAGTTTTTGCAATGTTTTCCGAAAGTGCAAATTCTTGCTCAACATCAAGTCCCTTGTCTTCAAAAAATTTGTAAATTGAATAGAGCGAAATGCCGTCTTGATATAGTCCTTCTACGAAACCGAGATCGACCGTTATATAGATCAACTTGATGAAGAAAAGTGACGGAATTGTGAGCAGAGCCGCAAGGGCGGCAACAACTCTGTAAAGAACTTTCATACTATGTTTACCTGCTTTCTCTTATTTCCAGGAAGAGTTGAGCGCAACCGTGCGGTTGAAGACAAGGTTATCCACTGTTGAATCCTTGTCAACGCAGTAGTAGCCCTGGCGCATAAACTGGAATGTGTCGCCGGCCTTGAGGTCTTTGAGACCGCCTTCAATCTTACAGCCTGTGAGGACTTTGAGTGAATCAGGATTGAGGTCTGCATCGCTCTCGGGAGTTTCGACATTGTAAAGCCTGTCATAAAGGCGTACTTCTGCTTCTATGCAATCGTCTGCGCTTACCCAGTGGAGAGTGCCCTTGACCTTACGGCCGTCGGGTGAGTTGCCGCCTTTGCTTGCAGGGTCATAAGTACAGTGCAGGCAGGTTACGTTGCCGTCGTCGTCTGCCTCGTAGCCTGTGCAGGTTACAAAGTAAGCACCTTTGAGTCTTACCTCATTGCCGGGGAAGAGACGGAAATACTTCTTTACGGGCTCGACCATAAAGTCATCGCGCTCAACAAAAAGGTTACGTGAGAACGTTACCTCACGCTTGCCGAGCTCGGGTTTGTCGGGGTTGACTTCAACCTCGATTGTTTCTGTCTGTCCTTCGGGGTAGTTGTCGATAACTACCTTGAGCGGGTCAAGCACAGCCATTGCGCGGGGTGCGTTTGCGTTGAGGTCATCGCGTACGCAAGCTTCAAGCAGGCCGTAGTCAACTACGCTGTAAGCCTTGGATACGCCGACTCTGTTGATGAATTCACGCACTGCGGTTGCGGGATAGCCTCTGCGGCGCATACCGCAAAGCGTTACCATTCGCGGATCGTCCCAACCGCTGACGATTCCCTTTTCAACAAGCTCAAGGCACTTGCGCTTGCTTGTCTGGCAGTAGTTAACGTTAAGACGTGCAAATTCAATCTGTCTGGGCGGCTCTTCAAAACCGATCTGCTCGAGGAACCAGTTGTAAAGCGGTCTGTGATTTTCAAACTCAAGTGAGCAGAGTGAGTATGTTACCTTCTCTTTTGCATCAGAAAGGGGATGAGCAAAGTCGTACATCGGGTATACGCACCACTTGTCACCCGTTTGGTGGTGGCTGACGTGAGCTATGCGGTATATAACGGGGTCACGCATATTGATGTTGGGCGATGCCATATCAATTTTAGCTCTGAGCACGCGCTCGCCGTTTGCAAATTCGCCGTTTGTCATACGCTCAAAAAGGTCGAGGTTTTCTTCGACGGAGCGGTCGCGGTAGGGGCTGTTTTTGCCGGGCTCCGTGAGTGTGCCGCGGTATTCTCTTATTTCGTCTGCGGTGAGGTCGCAGACGTATGCCTTGCCGTCTTTGATGAGCTTGATGGCACATTCATATATGAAATCAAAGTAGCTTGAAGCATAGAGGCACTCGTTCCACTTGAAACCGAGCCATTCAATATCTTCCTTGATTGCGTCGACGTATTCAACATCCTCTTTTGAGGGGTTTGTATCATCAAGACGAAGGTTGCATATACCGCCGTATTTTTCAGCTGTGCTGAAGTCAATGCAGATAGCCTTTGCATGGCCGATATGCAGATAGCCGTTGGGTTCCGGTGGAAAACGGGTCTGAACTCTTGTGTTGACACCTGCGGCTAAGTCTTCATCGATAAAGTCGTGAATAAAATTTGATACTCTTTCTTCTTCCATTGTAGTTTACCTCCGTGAATTAAAGCGTTGAAATTGCGTTGTTTATTCTGGCTGTTACCTCATCCTTGCCGAGCAGCTTCATAATTGCGCACAGGTCGGGTGTATTTGAACGTGAGGTTACCGCCATACGTATGACACCCGAAACGTCACCGACGTGACCTTTGTATGCTTCGGGGTTCTTTTTATACTCTTTGACGTTGGGTGTGAAGCCGAGCGGCTCGCACATATCTTTTATTTTTGCAAACCACGTGTCCTTGTCGTCTGTGGGGTTGTAGACGGAGAGGTATGTGGTGAGTATGACCTTTATATCGTCAGCCGACAGCTTTTCGTCAAATTTTGTGTCGGCAGTATAAAGCTCGTTGTAGAAGTAGCTGACAAATGCTTTGACCTCGCTCCACTTTGCAATGTCCTTTCTGGGTTTGGGACCTTCGCGGTCGATGTTGAGCAATGCTGTTGAGAATGCGGGGTCAGCGGTGAAGATTGCATTGAACTGCGGGTCGAACTCGGCAGACCACTTTGCAACGTTTTCGTACACCTGAGCGGCGCTCATAACCGAAATGACGTTTTTACTGACGTCGTTGAGCTTGACAAGGTCGAAAAGACAGCCGCTTATGCTCATCTTCTTCAGATTGAACGGGAATTTTGAAATATCCTCTTTCGGGTTTGCTCTGCGCCAATCTTCAAAGTTGGAGTTGATGAGAGTGAGCAGATATTCGAGCACGCTTTCCTTCGGGAAGCCTTCCTCGACAAAATAGCCGACGGCGGCCTCGGGGTCCTTACGCTTGGAGAGTTTGCGCTTGTCGCCCGTCTCTTCGTCTATCTTGAGAACCTGAGGTGTGTGCGCGTATTTGGGCAGCTTATAGCCGCAGGCTCTGAAAAGTTCGATATGCTTGGGTACGGAGGAAATCCACTCTTCGCCGCGTATGACGTGAGTTGTTCTCATAAAGTGGTCGTCACAGGCATGGGCAAAGTGATAAGTGGGAATTCCGTCTGATTTGAGAAGAACCTCGTCAATTGTATTTTCGGGCATTTCAATCTTGCCCTTGATAACGTCATCGAAAGCAATACGCTTGTCCTCACTGCCCATTGAGCGAAGACGCAGTACATAGCTTTCGCCTGCGTTGATGCGTCTCTCCTGCTCCTCGAAGCTGAGATCGCGGCATTTTGCATATTTGCCGAAATAGCCCTTTATGAGTGCGCCGTCGCTTTCCTGCTTTTCGCGAAGTGCGGTAAGCTCATCTGCGGTACAGAAACAGGGGTAAGCAAGACCTTTTTCAACAAGGCTTTTGGCTATTGTCTGATATATCTCAGCGCGTTGGCTTTGGGTATAGGGGCCGTAAGCGCCCTTTTCCGTGCCGAAGCCGGTTACACCTTCGTCAAACTGTGTGCCAAAGTAATCAAAGCCTTTGACGATTGCGGAAACTCCGTCCTCAATCTCACGCTTCTTGTCGGTATCTTCAATTCTCAGGTATGAAATACCGCCCGAAACCCTGGCTGTAAGAATATCTACAAGTGCGCCGAAGAAACCGCCCATATGAAGGTAGCCTGTGGGGCTGGGTGCAAAACGTGTTACCCTTGCACCTTCGGGCAGCTCTCTGGGCGGATAGATTGCTTCGTAATCCTCGGGAGTTTTTGTGATGTGCGGAAATAAAAGCTGTGCGAGTTTTTCGTTGTTTGTCATTTTTATGTTACCTTTCAAAGTGTGTTTTCGTTTTGAGGAGTGTCAATGCTGTGACTTATTTCCGGTGTGTATGCGTATGAATGCTCAGCGGAGTGTCTGCCTGCCTCCCTGTGTTTGATGCCGAGCACAAGTACGGTTGCTGCGCCTGCCAATACACCTGCTGCGGGCGGTATCAGTGAAAAGCGTTCGTACCACGGCAACTCGTCAAGTTCGTTGTTTAATACAACGCTGTCGTAGTAATCCTGCTCGAACTCGTCGTAGTTGTCATATTCTTCGTAGTATTCGATGCCGCTCTCATCGTCTGTGCCGGCGGCAAAGGATGTGAAACACAACGCGGATAAAAGCATTATCGCAGCGGCTGCTGCAGTGAATATTTTTGTCATAAACGGTTCACCGCCATCCATATTATTTCGCCCAGAACTGTGCAGGCGGCAGTAATAACGCCGAAAATCGCTGCAGCGTGTCTGAAACTGACGGGCGGCTCTCCGATAACCTTTCCGCTTTGACCGTTGAGGAATATCTGGTGGGCATAACCTCTGTCGTTAAAGTTGAGCACCCATACCGGCACAAGGACTTTTTTGCAGTTGAATGACGTGCCTGTTCTTCGGCAGTTCACAATGTGACTTTCTTTCTCTTGCTGAGCTAACATATCGGTTGCTGCTTTTACGCAGGACGTTTCAAGCTCATCAATCGGACGAGTGAGAGTGTCTTCTTCGTTTGCTGTTTCCGCTCTCTCGTAGGGTATCTCTGAATATTCGCTGCCGTAAGCAACGGCCCTGTCAAAACTGAACGGACCGAGGTCTCGCAGAAGATAGTCGTTTACGGTGCGGCTTGCAGAGGTGAGCATATTTTTTGCAACCGAAGTCATCTGCTCTGTTTTTTTGTTTCCGTTTGTGTCCGCAGTGCTGACCGCGGTTTGCATTTCTATGTCAGCAAGGCAGACCGGCACGTAAAGCGCGGCAAAATTTCCGCTTTTTACCTTTTGTGTGAATACGGGTGAGGCGAGCGGTCGCTTGGTAAGATGTTTGAGTAATATCTGCTGTGCGTGAGATTTGTCAATTTCAAAAGGGATTACAAACTCCGGCGCAGATTCTGTTTCAAAGCTTTGCGGCATAAGTGCGGGCGCACCGCAAAAACGGCAAAACGTGTCTGTGGGTTGATTTCTCATTATCAGCTCAATGCCGCAGTTACGGCATTTGCTGCCAAACAGCCTATCTTCTCCCATTTGAGGTTACCTCGCTTGAAGACTCTTCAGGTATTCCGTCAGGAGTTATGCTGTTTGTTGTGAATGTTCTTATGCCCATGGCATAGAGCTCTGCAAGTCTTTCGGGCTTATCTATCGTCCACGTTGCAAGCTCTATTCCCGCATCTGTGAATTTTTTGATTTCCTCTTCTGTTCCGGCTTTGTTGCCGTTGAAGGAAACGCCTATATCGGTGTTGTTCTTTGCCGTGTCAAGCGTTTCGTCGCTCAGGTCGCTTACAAGCCAGTACAGCTTTGTGTTGGAGTTTGTGAGGACATAGTTTCCGGTGGAGAGAATTTCTGATATTGCTTCGACCTGTTCGCGGTCAAAAGCAATTATTGTGCAGGAGTTTGTTCTGTACCCTGTGCTGCGGATAAGCGGCTCGATAAAATCCGTTCCGTCCTGCTTGATTTCGATTACGGGATGAAGTTCGAGCATATTGCATTGTTCAAGCATTTCAAAATATGTGGGTATTACCACGTTGTCACCCTTGTCGGCGTTGACGTTGATGTGATAATCGAAAAGCTGTTTGTATTTAAGCTCGCTTATTTTCCCTTTGCCGTTTGTCGTGCGTTTTATGTTATCATCGTGCATAAGCACCCACACACCGTCTTTGGTCATACGGATATCAAATTCAACCTGCTTGTATCCGAATTCGGCAGCCTTGCGGGCAGCTTCAAGTGTGTTTTCGGGCGCAAATACGTTCATTCCGCGGTGGGAAATGAGTGTAACTTGCTCAACGTCCGTTATTCCTGCGTCAGAAAGAGTTGTTACGTTATCGGACAGAAGGTGCTTGACAAGCAGGGGTATTGCAACGGCGAGCGAAACGGCAATGCATACAACAGCAATTATCGCTTGCTTTTTCTTTGACGGAGCGGTCATATATGTTTCACCAGCTTTTTAGTAAGGATTGAATTTTCAGCTTTTTACGGGTGAGAAATAAAGTGTTCTCTTATAGAGATCGGAACTCACAAAGCCTTTGATAACGTATTCTGTTTCTACGGTTACGATTCCGCCGGAAGGTTTAAAGCTGATTTCGGTTTCTTCACCCTTTTTGAGTTTTATCTTTTTGCCTATATCGTACGGTACACCGTTTATGGTTACCGCCTCAATGACTATCGGGCTTCCAGCCAGGTTGCGAAGCACGAGTGTATCGCTTGATGTGTTATAAAATCCGGATGATTCGTTTGAGAATTTGACGTATACACCGTCCGGCGGTGCCTGAGCTATTTCAAACTGCGGAAAACGTTCGTCGGAGTGAACGTCTTTTATGTTATCCGTAAGAACGAGTTCAAGCAGAAGATTTCTTGTGTATTTATCCCACCATGTCTGGGTGTGGTACTGTTCATAGTTGAACCAGGTGTTTTCAGGCAGGAAACAGGTTGAAGCATCAAGTGTGCGTGTGGGAGCGATGTGATTGTGGGTCGGGTCTGTGCAGGTCGTGTTGCGCTGCGTATAATCGTCGGGCAGAAGCTGACCGCAGGGTACGACGTATGCACCCGAAGTATTGACCGTGTCGATAATGAAATCGGAGTCAATGTTTTCACCTGTTCCGAGATGTGAGCCGTAGTTTGCAAGAATGCTGACGTTGACGCCTGCCGCCTGGGCGCGCTTGAGACCTTCGCTCATGTTGGGCATACATTCATAGTGCATCTTGTCTGCTCTTGCGATAATGTCGGCGTTCTTCACGGGGTCCAGATAAACGTCACGGAGTTTTGTGTACGATGCCGTATCCATAAGGTCCCAAATACTGCCGAAGTTGACAGCATAGGGGAGAAGCACCTCGTTGAACGCGGATTTGAGAAGGCTGTTGAGGAATTCTGCCGGAAGTATTTCCGCAAGCCAGCGAAGGTCAATCTCCATGTGAAGCATAATTGTGCCGAAACGTGCAAGCTCAGAAAGGTTAAATTCGATCGGTTCGCTTCCGAGCAGCTCCATTACAAGGCTTGTGCCGCCTATTGCGGGAGAGTTCATAACAGCGTTGTCAACCTTGCCTTCCGTACCGTGGTAGTAGAGGTAAGTTGCTGTAAGCTGACCGCCGTGGCTCATACCGTAAATATCAACCTTGTCACTGCCTGTGTAGGCGAGAACTTCGTCGATAAAGCTGTCAAGATGTTCACAGTTTACAATCTGGCTTCTTCGCCAGTCGGTATTGAAAATAAAAATCTGACTTTCGGGAATTGTGAGGCTGAGGTCCTCTATGAATTCGCCCTCAGTCAATGGCAGATAGTCGCCGTTTTTCTCGGTGTTTATATACTCAACGGAGGCTTCTGTAACATACTGCGGATAAGATGTTATGTTGTATTTCGAGGTGCCGTCGGGTTTCATTGAGATGTTGTCAAACAGCTCTGCGGTTATCTCTCTGAAACAGTCTACAAAAGGCTGAGTGTCGCCGTTGGCATAGTCGACAACACTTGAAACGATGTCGAACAGGTTGGGAACAACCATTTCAACAATGTCTGCGGGCTGAAGCGCCCACACCTGTTCTTCGGTTTCAAGTCCTCTGTCTCTGATGAGTGTGGGTCCGGAATAGCCCTGGATGAATATAAGTGGGTGTCCGTCCCATTCAAAAGAGGGTGAACGCCTTTTTTTGTCTTCTGCGTTTATTGCGATTGACGTTGAACAGAAAACCGTAACAACACAAAGCAGTATGCTGATAACTTTTTTCATTTGCCTGATGCTCCTTTAGGGTATGCGATTGTTATGCGGCTGAGAAAAAGATTGCCTTTGTAAATTCGGGAGTAAGGATTTCGCCTTGGCGTGTGTATGTAATATCAATGCGGATAAAATCACTTTTCGCAGTGTTTTCAAAGGGGATGAGGATTTCTTCGCCGGGCGCAATGACCGTCTTGCTTTCACAGTCAAAACTGCAACCTTCTGCAGAAATGCTGCGGATAACAAGCGAGTATTCTTCCGAAAGGTTGCGCACGAGAAGCTTGTCACTTCCACCGTTGAATCTTCCGGAAATTTCGTTTGTGAATTTTGCGTAGATTGCATCGACGGGGCATTGTGCAATTTCAAATTGCGGATAATCGGGGTTTGTGTAAATATCATCAAGCTCATCGGTAAGAAGGAGCTTGATGAGCAGGTCTAAAGTGTAGCTGTCATAAGCTGCCTGTCCGTGATACTGCCCTTTTACAAACCACGTGTGCTCGGGCAGATATGCGCAGGTTGCGTCGACTGTACGGTCGGGCGAAATGTGGTTGTGCGTGCTGTCGCTGCACGATGTGCCGACGGGAATATAGCCGTCGGCAAACTGTTCGCCGAAGGCTGCACAGTTTGCGCCCGAGGTACTCTTTGTGTCAATAACAAAGTCAGCGTCTATTGCTTCGCCGGAGCCGAGGCGCGTGCCGTAGTTAGCCATTATGCTGACCTTGACACCGCTCTCGCGTGCTGCTCTGAGCCCTTCGCCGATGTTAGCCATACATTCATAATGCATCTTATCGGCTTTTTCGATGATGCCTGCGTTTTCGGTCGGGTCGAGGTATTCTGCTTTATAGTCGGTGTAGGTTTCGATGTCCATAAAGTCCCAGATGCTGCCGAAGCTGAGAGCGTAGGGCTGGAATACGTCAACAAATACTACCTTGAGAAGTCGATTAAGGAAATCGCCCGGAAGAATTTTGCCGACAACTCTCAGGTCTGTCTCTGTGCGGAGCATAACGGAGAGGAAACGGCTGAGCTCATCCATATCAAAGTTTGCCGCACCGTCGCCGAGAAGACCGCGGACAATGCTTGTGCCGCAGATTGCGGGTACGTTGAGCACAACGTTGTCAACTTCGTTTTCCGTGCCGTGGTAGTAGAGGTAAGCTGCGGCTGTCTGACCGCCGTGGCTGAGTGCATAAATATCTACTTTGTCCTTACCTGTTACTCGAAGCACCTCGCCGATAAACCAATCAAGACGCTCGGAGTTGTCAATCTGTCCCATTCTCCAGTCGGAGTTGAAAACAAAGAAATACTCGTCGGGAACTGTTTTTCTGATTTCGTCGGTGATTGCAACCTCGGGGATATATGCTTCTTTGCCGTTTGCAACGAGTGAAGCTGCTGAAGCTTCCTCGGCAAAGTGAGGGAAGGTGGAAATATCGTATTTCGAAGAGCCGTCTGCAAGGCAGGACAGTTTATCAAGCTTGTCACTTGCGAGGCTGCCGAAGCCTGATGAAAGCATCGAGCTGTTGCCGTTAAGTGCGAAGATTACGATGCCTATGAGAATAGGCGGCAGAGATGCAATGATTTTGGCTATATTGAATTCACCTTCGGGACCGAGAATGGTTTCTTCGGTTTCGAGCCCTTTGTCTTTTATGAGCGGTGAACCTGTAAATCCCTGGATGAAGATGACGGGGTCACCGTCCCATTCTGGCTCGGATGCTGTTGCGTGAGACGGGATAGCGGCAATGCCGAAGAGCATCGTAAGACAGAGTACAACGCTGATAAGCTTTTTCATATATTGACCATCCTTCCGGGAACTTGTTTATTCTGCATCTTTTTTGAGATCTTTGCTGAGGAAATAGAGAGGGATGAAGATAATGACGGCGATTGCAGCCGCTGCAAGGAAAATGTGAGGCGCGGGAACGTTGACTTCAACATTGAATTCGTTTGTGTAAGTGCCGGTTGCAAATCTGTTTGTTATTGCAACCGCAACAGCGGGGCCTATTGTCATAGGCAGAAGAACGGAGAATATCATACGGATACCCTGAAGCTGGCCTGCCTTGTCTTCGGGCGTGAAGTCACGGATAGCTGCGCCGAGCATAATCATAAGAAGGCCGTAGCCTGCAAGTGCAATGAGCGCCGAAAGAGCAAACCATACGATGTTGTCGCCTGCAACAAACACAAGAATAAGTCCTTCAATAAAGAGTACGGCAGAGGGGAAGAGGAAGGGTGCCTTGCCTTTTCTGTCGCTGAGGATGATGAACGAAACAAGTGTTGCAATAACTGCTATAACCACCACAACGGCAAGTGCGATAACACCGGGTGTAAGCGTGGGCTTAAGAGAATCCATATTGACGCAGTGGTCAACGTAGATAAAGAGGTAGGGGAAGAAAACCTGGCTTGCAACAGCGAAAATGCCCATAGATACAAGTGAGAGATAAAGCTTTTTGTTGCTTTTAATTACAGAGGGTTTGAAACCGTAGATGAGAGTTTCAAAGAAGCCGGCGGTTGTTTTGACACCCGTTCTGGATTCTTTGATTGAGAAAATACCGATAACACCGCATATTGTAACGATAAGACCGAGACCTACAAAGCAGGCAGGGTAGCCGAATTTGCTTGAAAGGGCGCCGAAAGCACCGGTTACCGCAACAAGGGCAATAACAGGAAGAATCGCAAGCACAGTTTCTGTTTTTGCTCGGTTTGAAACTGAAGTAACGTCGGTTATCCAGGCATTGAAAGCGGCATCGTTACTTGTTGAGCCCATAAAGGTCATAATGCAGTCCATAACGATAATGAGTATAACCGTTGTTGTGATTGCGCCTGCGGGTGTTGTGCCCATAATGCGTGAAATATAGTCGGGATGAAGGAAGGCGAATACCATAACAGTAAAGCCCCATATAATGTAACCTGCGCAGATGAAGATTTTACGCTTGTTTATTTTGTCGCTCAGGCTGCCCATAAACAGCGTTGTCAGAACGGCTACGATGGAACTTGCGGTAACCATCATGGATGTGTGCTCCATTGAACCGCCCGCTTCGTTGAAAAGGTAGAGATTGAAAAAGTTGTTTTCTACCGCCCATGCAACCTGTCCCATAAATCCGAAAAGGATAAGGTTGAGCCAAATTCTGGACGAGAGCTTGTCTTTTGCTTTTGCCATTTTGAAATCCGCCTTTCGTTTGTCAGTGCGTTTTCGGACGCACTTCAACTAATAAATAATTATTATATATAATATCAAATAAAACTAAATTCGTCAACCAAGTTTAGAAAACAATAAATATTTTTTTCAATATACTTCACATTTGCAAAAAATGTGTTATAATTACACTGTATACGCGAAAATGACTAATCAGGGAGAGTAGACGAAATGGCACTTGAAAAAATCCTTATTGTTGATGATGATATCAATATCTGCGAGCTTCTCAGACTCTATATTGAAAAAGAAGGCTTCAGCGTAATCATTGCCAATGACGGCGCCAGCGCTGTCAAACTGTTCCGTGAACAGCAGCCCGATCTTATGTTGCTTGACATAATGCTGCCGAAACTCGACGGTTGGCAGGTTTGTCGCGAAATCCGCAAGACCTCCGACAAGCCGATAATTATGCTCACCGCCAAGGGCGAAACCTTCGACAAGGTTCTTGGCCTTGAACTTGGTGCTGACGACTACATAGTCAAACCCTTTGACACAAAAGAAGTTGTCGCAAGAATAAAAGCTGTCCTCCGCCGCTCCAGCGCGGTTGCTCCCGTCGCTGCCGTTCAGGAGGTACAGTACGACAGGCTTCTCATCAACCTCACAAATTACGAGCTTCGTGTCAACGGCGTTCAGATTGATACTCCGCCCAAAGAGATGGAGCTTATATATCACCTTGCAAGCAACCCCAACAGAGTTTACACACGCGACCAGCTTCTTGATGAGGTTTGGGGCTTCGATTATTACGGCGATTCCCGTACTGTCGACGTTCACGTCAAACGTCTTCGTGAAAAGCTTGAGGGCGTTTCCGATAAGTGGGAGCTTCGTACGGTCTGGGGCGTAGGCTATAAATTCGAAACCAAAGACTGAACCGAAGCACCGGTGCTGCAGAGGAGGTGAGTATCGCTGTGAAGAGAAAATTCAGAAGATTAAAGCGCAGGCTTTCAGGTATGTCGCTTCGTATGCGATATTCGCTTATGATGACTGCTATTATTGTTGCCTGCTTCCTGTTGCTGAGTCTTGCGCTTGTCGTCTTTTCGGGCAACTATTGGTATAAACAGAAAGCGGAGCTGCTGACGGAAAATGTCCACAATGTCGCACAGTCTGCCTCTGATTTGCTTTCGGGCGACTACATCTCGATGTTTGGCGAAGGTGACTCGATTGCCGCACTCGGCTCATCACTTTCACTTATATCTACTTCGATAAAGGCTGACGTTTTTCTTTGTGACACCACGGGGCATATTATTATGTGCCGTGACTATCTTGTCGACGGTTACGTTGTTGCGGATGCCTGCGAATATCACGACAACCTTGTTATAACGAGGGATGTTGTCGAAGCCGCTCGGGGTACATCTTACTCAACGGTCAGCAACCTTGGCGATCAGTTTGAGGAGGCGCAGTATATTGTCGGTGAGCCTGTTCAGGTTTCGGGCAGTACGGTTGCGCTTGTTTTTGCGGTTGCGCCCGTTACGGGAGCAATTATTGATTTCGTAATGCCGATTGTGCAAATTCTTCTTATCTCACTGTTTGTTGTAATGCTGTTTGCCGTTCTTGCGGTTTATTTTTCGTCGCACACAATCACAAAGCCTATCAAGCAGATGGCCGATGTTACGACAAGTTACGCTTCGGGTGATTTCACACCCAGAGTAAACCTTGACAGAAACGATGAAATAGGCAAGCTTGCGGCTTCGTTCAACTCGATGGCGAGCAGCCTTGCTCAGCTTGAATCTTCACGACGCAGTTTTGTTGCCAACGTTTCTCACGAGCTTAAAACTCCGATGACAACAATCGGCGGCTTCATCGACGGAATACTTGATGAAACAATTCCGCCGCAACAGCAGGAGCATTATCTCAAAATAGTTTCGGAGGAAGTCAAGCGTCTGTCACGTATCGTTGTTTCAATGCTCAATCTTTCAAAGATTGAAGCAGGTCAGCTTGATCTCAACTTCAACGATGTCGATTTGTCTGCGATGGTTCTCAACACCTTCTTGATGCTTGAGAAAAAAATCAGCGATGCTAAAATAGAAATCAGAGGTCTTGATTCGCTCGACCGTCATATCGTCAGGGCAGATGAGGGGCTTCTCGGTCAGGTTGTTTACAATCTTGTTGACAATGCCGTCAAATTTACTCCCGAAAACGGATATATACGCATCACCATAGAAGAAAAAGAGGATTGCACGCAAACACATATTATAAACAGCGGCGCAGGAATTTCGCCTGATGAAATTGAACGTATTTTTGAGCGCTTCTACAAAGTTGATAAATCACGAAGCGCCGATGCAAAGAGCACCGGACTCGGATTGTATATTGTCAAAAGTATATTGGAACTTCACAGCGGGAAAATATATGCTGAAAGCAAAGAGGGGTTATATACGGAATTTGTATTTACCTTACCTAAAAGCAGATAAAAGTTTGCAATAAAAACGCCACAAAGTGTTAAGAATTATTTAAGATTGGCGAAATTCAGATTTAACACGCAAGCTCTATTATTGTCTTACAAACACCCCAAAGGAGAGAGATGAATGGACGATTTTTTTAACGGAAACAGTGATGTGATGGAAAATAATTTGCCCAAGAGTAACTCGTCGATGCGTGAATATGAATCCGTCACGCCTGCACAGCCTGTCGCACCCGCACAGCCTGTTGCACCCGCACAGCCTGTTGCACCTGCACAGCCTGTCGCACCCACGCAGCCTGTCGCACCCACGCAGCCTGTCGCACCCACACAGCCTGTCGCACCCACACAGCCTGTCGCACCCGCACAGCCTGTTGCACCCGCACAGCCTGTTGCACCTGCACAGCCTGTTGCACCTGCACAGCCTGTTGCACCCACTCAGCCCAATTTTAACAGACCTCCGTACGGTAACGGCTTTGTGCCGCCGCAGAATCCGGCGCCGGTAAACAAAATACAAAAATCAAACAAGTCCGGAAGAATTGTCTTTTTCGTCGTACTTGCTCTTATTGTTGTGGTGACAGCGATTGTGATTCCCGTGTCACTTATAAGAAAAGGCAACGGCGGTTCGACAGGTGAGCCTACCGCTCCGACCGTGAATGCTGATGCGCCTTCTTTTCAGACGGGTGATACGCCGTCTTCCGGTGATGCATCTTACGCTGACGGTGTGCTTACGGCAGAACAGGTTTACGAAAAGGTTGCCGAAAGCAACGTTGCGGTTATAGTATACAGTGATAACGTCATTTATACCGAAGGCTCAGGTATCATTATGATGGAAGACAGTGACAGCAACTGCACTTACATCCTCACCTGTGCACATGTTATTTCGGATTCCAACACGGATATTGTAATTCAGTTTGAGGACGGTAAACGATATGATGCTGCTCTGGTCGGCTATGATGCACGGACCGACATCGGTATTCTGCGTATCAGCGGAACAGGCTTCAAGGTTGCGGAGTTCGGCAATTCCGATGCTTTGAAGGTAGGAAGCACGGTGTATGCAATCGGCAATCCCGGCGGTTCAGCTCTTTTCGGTACTTTTACCGACGGTAAAGTTTCGGCAATCGGCAGAAGTATCACAAGCAGTATCGGTTATGATATGGTCTGCATTCAGCATAATGCGGCTATCAGCCCGGGCAACTCCGGCGGCGCGCTTGTCAATGAGTACGGTCAGGTTGTCGGCATCAACTCCTCCAAGATTGCCGCTACCGAATTTGAGGGAATTTCTTTTGCTGTTCCGATAACACAGGCACAGGAGGTTATCAATAAGGTTATCTCTTACGGCTATGTTCCCGGCAGAGCAAAGCTCGGTATTTCTTACGTTGCAAACGACTCACCTGCCGTAAGTGATATTTACGGTATGGCAGTTCAGATGAAAGATCTTCCCAGCGGTTCATTGGTTATTTATTCAATTGATCCCAACAGCCCGCTTGTAGGTACAGAAGCTCAGGAAGGCGATATGATAATTGCCGTTAACGGACAGGAACTCGATACGCCCGATGTTCTTCTTGAAAAAATTGAGAACTCATCAGTCGGTGATACGATTGAACTTACGCTGTTCAGAATAACGAGGTCGGGCGGTAAATACAACACCTCCGAATTCAAGGTCCGCGTTAAGCTTATAGAGGAAACAAACGAGAAAAACGAAGAGCGCCAAACACAGGGCTTATTTGAGAACGATAACGATTTCTGATAATTAAACGGGTTGCTTTCCCCGCACTGAAAAGGAATTTCTGACATATGAACAAATCTGTTTTTGAAAAAACAAAGTACTTTATCATCGATATGGACGGTACTTTTTATCTCGGCGGTGAGATAATTCCCGGCGCTGACGACTTTATCGATAAAGCATTGGCTTCGGGCAGAGATTTTCGGTTTTTTACGAACAACTCATCAAATAATGTTGAGGTTTGTTGTGAAAAGCTTAAAAAGATGGGCTATCCCGTGCCTGAAGACAAGATTATTATTTCATCGCACGTAACTATCGACTATCTGAAAAAAAATCACAGCGGCGAAAGGGTTTATCTTCTCGGCAATGAAAGGTTGACAAACGATTTTCTCAATGCAGGCATCAACCTTGTTGACGATTCTCCCGATGTTGTTGTGCTCGGTTTTGATACCACACTCACCTACGAGAAAATAAACAAGGCGGCAAACTATATAGCAGGCGGTGCGGTATATATTGCCACACATCCTGATTTCAACTGCCCGATGGCTGAAGGCTTTATGCCCGACACAGGCTCTATGATTGAGATGTTTGCCGCATCAACGGGTAAACGTCCGCTTGTTATGGGCAAACCTATGACGCAGACGGTTGATTATATAACCTCAATGCTCGGATGTGAGCGCGATGAGATTGCTTTTGTAGGTGACAGACTTGCTACCGATATTGCAATCGGTGCAGATCACTCAATACCGTGCGCGCTTGTTCTCAGCGGCGTTACAACGGCAGAGGAATATGCAACAGCAGGAATTCCGGCAAGCGTTGTTGTTGAGGACCTCGCATCGCTCGCTGACTATCTCTGATTTTAAACAGAGAGGAAGGGGTAACAGAATGTTTGCGGAAAATTTAAAAAAATTCAGAAAACTTGCAGGTTTCAGACAGGATGACGTCGCGAAGATCATAGGGCTTGACCGTTCGGCGTACGCGTATTATGAGAGCGGCAAAACCGAGCCGAGTATTGCGAATCTGAAAAAGATTGCACAACTTTTCGGCATTGATATAAACGTGTTGGTTGGCTTTGAACTGCCGGTAATCACACCTGAGTTCAGCAGTGAATCTTTTACTTATGCTGCCTCGGGTATTTTTGAGGAGGAGAGCCTCAGCAAATGCAACGCGGATGAAAGATATATTATTGCTTGTTACCGTGCATCTGAAAACAAAGAGGCATTTGTGGCAGCAGTAAGAGAATTATATGAATCTGAATGTAAGTAAACAAATCTATTTCATATACGAAAGGAGTATACATAATGTTTTGTAACAACTGCAAAGAACAGATAGCGGATAACTCTGTCGTATGTCCGCACTGTAATGCACAGCTTTCACGCGGCCTTGATGCTACGCAGCCGATAGAGATGCCTGCCGATTATCAGCAGCCCATTCAGGCTCCTGCCGATTATCAGCAGCCCATTCAGGCTCCTGTCGATTATCAGCAGCCCATTCAGGCTCCTGCCGATTATCAGCAGCCCGTTCAGGCTCCTGCCGATTATCAGCAGCCCGTTCAGGCTCCTGCCGATTATCAGCAGCCCGTTCAGGCTCCTGTCGATTATCAGCAGCCCGTTCAGGCTCCTGTCGATTATCAGCAGCCCGTTCAGGCTCCTGTCGATTATCAGCAGCCTGCTCAGGCTCCGGTTGCAGCTTCCCAAAAGACAAAGTCACGCAAGGATAGTCCTGAAAACAAGAGGGCAAAAGGCTACGCAGCCATTGCGTCTGTGCTCATCGCTTTTCCGGCACTGTTATGTTTGGTTGTAGACTATCTCGGCGCACCCGAATTGATTCAGCAATGGTTCCCCGAGTGGATACCCGAATTCCTTCAGACGGGCAAAATGTATTGGTCTGCATATATGATAGGTTTCTTTATGTGCCTGTGGATGGTTATTGTTCTTCCCGTGCTTCGTCCGAAACGTCCTGCGTTGACTGCTTGTCTTTGTCTTGGCGTAGTCTCGCTATATATGTTGTTCTTGTCCTGGGTCAATAACAACGCAAGCTGGTATGACAAGTTTGTTCTTCCCATCAGCCTTATGGTTATCATATCGTCTGCGATAATGACTATACTGATATCGTACAGAATTATCAAAAACGGTCACGTGGTTACTGCCATCGGTACTCAGATAGCAATGCTCATTGTTGCTACGGAGATTCTTTTTGATATTAACTTCAAGTCCGAAATCAGCCTTCGTGCATCTCTTGTTGCGCTGGTTGTTATTGCTTGTGGATTGATGCTTTACGAAGCAATCTATTACACAACGCGACTTCATAAGAAATAATCAAGCCAATGTCGGAGCTCGGATTTGGGCTCCGACGTTTTTTATTCCGTCAGCATTTCTTTTGTTTTGCCTGCGCTGATCTCAGCGATGTATGTTCCGTTTACTGTTATGCTGTCTGCTGTTTGCTCGAGTGTAACTCTGCCTGAAGAAACATGTGCGGCTGAAAGCAGCTTGCTTTTTTCTGCCAGGTATTCTTCTGCGGCTGAAAGCTTAAGCTTTTTATCGCTTCTTTCAATTTTCTGCGGTGAATAGGTGCGACTGATTTCTCTTGTGAACGAAAACGGCATTGAAACGCCGTTGATGCGCAGTGTGCGGGTGCGGACAAGATCCGGCTTCGATTCGTCCTTTTTGTAAAGCGGAATATCAAAGCCCATCACGTGGAGTGTTATATGTGTTTTTTCATCTGTTTTGCTCATTGTTTCAATGCTTCGTTTTGTCGTGTGTCGGAGCTGTATGTCAGTGCGCAACAGGACATAGGCCTCTGCGTGACAAAGCTTGACGGAGCCGTCACTAAGTTCAATGAATCCCCCTGCAACTGCCTCGCCTGCACGTATTGCTTCGCCTTGCTTATGCAGGGGTGTGCCGCTGTAAACTTCAAGCGCGGCTATCTGACCGTCTGTCGTGCTGACAACGTCACAGGGTATGGATTTGTCGGCTATATGCGGCTCATCGGTTTGCTCGGAAACTTTTACTTCAAGGTATGAACCGAGCACGTTCACGGTCAGGTATGAAAGCTCGGGGATTTTATTCATCACGTCAAATCTTACGGCTGCGGCATTGACGTCCTTTCTGAACGTGCCGTGCCCGACGCCGGCTTCTTTAAGAGCTTTTGTAATTTGCTCATCGGTTACCGTGCTGTTTCCGCTGATGTTTATGCTCCATATCATCGTTGACATTATGCTGAGAAAAACGGTCGCAAGCACCGCACCGTAAACAAGACCGATCCTTCTTCTGTATTTTGAAATAAGAAAAGGTATGCCTTGTTTTGATTCGATTTTTGTCAGCATACCCGAGCGGACTGCCGCTATCCTTATTTTCTTGTAATGCTTGATTGATGTTGCGGCGCGTATTCCGTCGCCCTGACGTTTTAAACTCCATAAAAATATACCGTTACGGCTGCAAAGATTCAGAAAGCGTTCCGTAAATCCGCCTTCAGCGAAAAAACAAACGTAGCCGCATAAGAATCTGTAAAAGCGGTTGAACAATTGCTTGCCTCCCTTATGTGAAATTGATTGTGGTAAATTTGCCGTTGAGAACAGCCTGGCCGTCCTCAAATGTGTTTATGCCGAGGTTTGTTCCGCAGAATTCGGCGCATATTTTTCCGAGGTTGAGAGAGATTTTGTTTTCACTGTATTCTATTATTCCTTTGCATCCGTCAATTGTTGCCTGTGTGTTTGATATAAGGTCAATTTGTGCATAGCCGTCAAAAGCGCTTTGCGGCAATCCCGTGCCCCGTATCAGCTCGGATATGAGCTGCTCTTTTTTCATTTGTGTTATCACCTCTGTGTAATATATGCATCAGCTTTTCAATAAAATTACTTTGGGTGAAACGGGTGTGCAGAGGGGTTATGGTATGAATAAAAAAAATATAAGAATGGTGGTTGCCGTTGCGGCGGCTGTAAGTTTCGGTGTGCTTGCGGTGACGTATCCTACGGCAGTTATCAGTGGCATAGGAGATGGGCTTGAAACCTGCGCAGGTGTTGTCGTTCCGTCTCTTTTTCCTTTTATGGTTGTCAGCTCTTTTGTTGCCGGCGTTCCCGGCTCATACAAAATAACAAAGCTTGTATCGCCGCTTATGCGTTATGTGTTCAGGCTTCCTGCAGCTGCTTTTCCTGCGTTGCTTTTTGGCCTTGTGGGTGGATATCCTGTGGGGTGCAGCGTTGCGGCCGAACTTTACGAGCGTGGCAGAATAGGATGTGAACACGCGCAACGGCTTACTCTTTTTTGTGTAAATGCCGGGCCTGCTTTTACCGTTACGGCTGTCGGTGCTGTTATGCTTGGTAACGTGCGTCTGGGCGCCGTGCTTTTTGCTTCGGTTTGTGCGGCATCACTTATAGCGGCTGTGCTCCTCGGCTTTATGGCTCCCGTGCCGCCGAAAGAAAGCGTTGCTGATGAAGAAAACGAACCCGTGTCGGCTGTGTTTGTCGGTTCGGTTGAGCGCAGTGCGCACGCAATGCTCGGAATATGTGCGTGGGTGACGGCTTTTTCGTGTCTGTTTTCGTTGCTTGGCGCAATAGGTCTGGATGACCGCGCGATAGCCGCTGTCAGATGTGTCTGTGAAGTTACGGGCGGATGCAGCTTTGCTGCGCAAAACGGCAATATATATGCGGTTGCGGCAACTCTCGGTTGGTCAGGCTTGAGCGTTATCTGCCAGGTTATGGGCTTTGTGCATAAGATAGGCACACCGATGAAGCTTTTTCTTGCCTTCCGTGCCGTGAGTGCGGCGCTGACAGCTGTTATCTGCCGGACAATACTTTATTTCTTTCCGGTTGAAAGCTCTGTTTATCTTTCGCTCGACGGCGGCGTAGGCGTTGAGTTTTTCTCGGCTTCCGCTCCTGCTGCCGTTACACTTATGTGCCTTTGCGCGGTTTTTGTTATTGACCTTGATAGAACGAAGAAATTGTGTTAATATAGATACCCGGAGGCGAGAAAAGTGAAGAAAAAGCTTATGAATCTCAAATCAATTGAAAAAATATGTGCTAACTGCGCTTATGGCAGATACACTCCCAATGAAGACGGCGTGCTCTGTGAGAAGAAGGGCGTTATGCTCAAAAGTTCGAGTTGTAAGAGTTTTAAATATGATCCTCTCAACAGAATTCCCGCACGTCCTGTGACAATGGGAAACTATTCCGCGGAGGAGTTTGAGCTGTGAGGGTACTCGTTGCGCCCGATTCGTTTAAAGGCTCGATGTCTGCCGTCGAGGTCTGCGATATTACACTCAGAGCTTTGCAGGCTTCGCTTGACGAATGTCAGGTGGACTGTATTCCGGTAGCCGATGGCGGCGAAGGTACACTCGACAGCTTTGTTTTTGCCTGCGACGCAACGCTTTGCACGGCAACGGTAACCGCTCCCGATTACAGACGGATTGAAGCGAATTTTGCCGTTATGGGCGATACGGCGGTAATCGAGATGGCACAGGCAAGCGGTTTGCCGCTGACAGGGGGTAAAAATAACCCTGTGCGTGCTACTTCATACGGTACGGGTGAGCTGATACTTGCAGCTCTTGATAAGGGCTGCAGAAATATTGTTCTCGGTATAGGCGGCAGTGCTACGACCGACGGAGGTATCGGCTGCCTTTCAGCGCTCGGTGTCAGATTTTACAATTCTGCGGGTGAAACAGTTTCCCCGGATGGATTGGGTATGTCTGAAGTGGCAAGGCTCGACGTGAGCGGTACCGTTTCAGGTGTATCGGATTGCACCTTTACCGTGTTGTGCGATGTCAATAATCCGCTCTACGGCGAAAACGGAGCTGCGTATGTTTATGCTCCGCAAAAGGGTGCGGATGAAGAAACGGCAGCTTTTCTTGATTCGGCGCTGCGCAACTATGAAAAAGCTGTTTTGAACAGCTTGGGCGCGGATTGCGCACAGCTTCCGGGCTCAGGCGCGGCAGGTGGTATGGGTTACGGTCTTCGTGCCGTGCTCGGTGCAAAGCTCCGTTCAGGCGCGCAAACCGTTTTTGATATATGTGGTTTCGATTCAAGAGCGGCAGAGGCAGACGTTATAATTACGGGCGAAGGCAGGTTTGACAGCCAGAGTCTCATGGGTAAAGTGCCTGCCGAAGTAATAAAGAGAGCGGGCGGCAAGCCTGTGGTTGTTGTTTGCGGCGTGAGCACTATGGCTCAGGTTGATTCGGTTGCCGCGGTTTTTCAGACCAATCCGTTGCATCTTCCTTTTGAGAAGGTGCTGCCTGAGTGCAAAAAGTCGCTTTACACCGCGGTTTGTGATAATGTTGCAGAGTTTTTGAAAAAATTTTTAAAAAACTCTTGACAAGTCGATTTCGTTTTGGTATTATAGCGAAGCACTCTGCGAGACGATACTTGCAGACAGTTGGTGTTTATGACATTGAGGGTCCACCCGTTCCCATTCCGAACACGGTAGTTAAGCTCAATCGTGCCGACAATACTTGGTGGGCAACCGCCCGGGAAGATAGGACATTGCCAACATAAAAAAGCAGCCACCCAATAGGGTGGCTGCTTTTTGCTTTTTGTCAGAAATTGTAACCGAGCGTCACGTAACGGTATACGTTGCCGAAATCGTCATAAAGAGCCCTGACATAGCGTACAATAATGAATGAGGCAGGCTTGCCGTTTGCGCTCTGCCGTGCAGACAGACTGATTTTGCTTTGGAAAACAAGTGTGATTTCGCCGCTTTCGCTGACAATGGTTTCAAACAGCTCTTCTTCAAGCTCCGGCAGCTCATATTTTTCGAGAAATTCATTTCCCAACTCATTGCCTTCGCAGCAAATATTATGTTTGTCGTGCCTGAGCAGCCACTTTGCAACAGCCAGCCTCAGGGTTTCTTGCGATTTCAGTGCGTTTTCCAATGCTTTAACTCTCCGAAATGAATGGGATGTTTGTCCGTCTTGCATAAATTTGTTTGGCGGCTGTCATTAAAATACCACAAAAGCCCCAAAGTTGCAATAAAAGTGAAGGAAAATAAAAATAAACTTGCAAAAAAAGTTTTGTTATAGTAGAATAGGTAATCAGTACGTAATAATGTAATAATATATATAGGTGATTAAATGATGTTATACAGTGAACTTTCACGTGACAGGCTTCAGGCAAAATATGATGATGTCAAGCAGCAGTACGAAGAATTCAAGGCACGTGGTCTCGATCTTAATATGGCCCGCGGCAAGCCCAGCCCTGCTCAGCTTGATATGTCTATGGATATTTTCGACAGTGTCAACGCTCTCAACGGTTATAAGGCAGAAGACGGAACGGATTGCCGTAACTACGGTAACCTTACGGGTCTTGAGGAGTGTAAGACGATTTTTGCTCAGGCTCTCGGTGTTCAGAACAGCAATATTATCGTTTGCGGCAACTCAAGCCTGAATATAATGTTCGATTACATTTCACAGTGTATGACACACGGTGCTTATGAGGGCGCAACACCATGGCTCCTTCAGGGTAAGGTGAAGTTTGCATGCCCCGTGCCCGGATATGACAGACATTTCACGATTTGTGAATATTTCGGCATAGAAATGGTTAATATTCCGATGCTTGAAACCGGTCCCGATATGGATGTGCTTGAAGAGCTTGTCAAAGACAGCTCTGTCAAGGGTATGTTCTGCGTTCCCAAGTATTCGAATCCTCAGGGCTATACTTTTTCGGATGAAACGGTTCGTCGTATTGCGTCGCTCAAACCCGCAGCAGATGATTTCAGAATTATCTGGGATAACGCTTATTTTGTTCACGATATTTTTGAAGACGGCGATACGCTGCTCAACATTTTCCCCGAGGCAGAAAAAAATGGTGCGGAAGATATGATTATCGAGGTTGCGTCAACCTCAAAAATCAGTTTCCCCGGCGCAGGTATTGCTGTCGTTTCCGCAAGCGAAAACAATGTGCGTATGATTAAGCAGCGCATGGGTAACCAGATTATCGGTCACGACAAGATAAATCAGCTCCGTCATGCAAGAGTGCTTAAGGATGTCAACGGACTTCGTGAGTATATGAAGCGCCACGCAACAATACTCAAGCCCAAATTCGATATTGTTCTGCGTTCGCTTGAGCGTGACCTTGAAGGCTGCGGCATCGCAACGTGGACAAAACCAAAGGGCGGCTACTTTGTAAGCCTTGATGTTATGGATGGCTGTGCAAAGCGCGTTGTTGAGCTTTGTCGCCGTGCAGGTGTTGTGCTGACAAATGCAGGTGCAACCTATCCTTACGGTTATGACCCTAAAGATACGAATATCCGTATTGCGCCCTCTTTTCCCTCGCTCGATGAGCTGCGCGATGCAATGACACTGCTTTGTATTGCTGTCAAGCTTGCGGCACTCGAAAAGCTGATTGATGAAGAATAATTTTCTTTAACCGTACACTCCGGGTTGTACTTCGGTACGATTCGGGGTGTGTTTGTTTTTCAACAGGTCTTTTTGCTTGATTTTTTATTGCGTTATAAATATAATGATTACTGTGTTTATATGTTTTGTTTTATTGGAGTGGACGTATGAAAAAACTCGGATACAAAAGCACTGCTGTCAGTTGCTACATAGGATATATTTCTCAGGCGATAGTGAATAACTTTTCGCCCCTTCTTTTTGTTATGTTCGGCACGAAGTTCGGCATAACGTATTCGCAACTGAGCCTTATGATTGCTGTCAATTTCGGCGTACAGCTTTTGACCGATTTTGTTGCGGCTCGTCTGGTTGATAAATTCGGTTACAGACCGTTTGTTGTTGCGGCGCACTTTCTTTGTGCGGCAGGACTTTCTTTGATGAGTATATTGCCTTATTTAATGCCGCCCTATATCGGTCTGCTGATTGCAACTGTTTTAAGCGCGGTTGGCGGAGGACTTATTGAGGTTATCGTCAGCCCGATAATCGAAGCTTGCCCAAGCGATAATAAAGCGTCGGCGATGAGCCTTCTACATTCGTTTTACTGTTGGGGACAGATGGCGGTTGTGCTTTTTTCAACGCTCGTGTTCCGCTTTGCAGATATGGGTTCCTGGCGTATAATGGCCTGTGTGTGGGCTCTTATACCGCTTGTTAATGCGTTTCTTTATATGTTTGTTCCCATAAATGCGCTTCCTTCCGGAGACGGTCATTCGGGTCTGTTTTCGCTCTTTAAAAAGAAAACTTTTGTAATAGCTTTTCTTATGATGCTTTGTGCAGGCGCAAGCGAGCTTTCGATGAGCCAGTGGGCATCCGCTTTTGCTGAAAAAGGTCTCGGTGTGACCAAGGCAACGGGCGACCTTCTCGGTCCGTGTATGTTTGCTGTGTTTATGGGCGTTGCACGTGTATTTTACGGTAAATTCGGCGAAAAAATTGCGCTGAGCAAATTTATGGCAGGCAGCAGTGCGCTGTGCATCGTCGCTTATTTCGTAACTGTTATTTCGCCAAATCCGCTTCTCTCACTTGCAGGCTGTGCGCTTTGCGGCCTTTCTGTGGGTATAATGTGGCCGGGTACATTCAGCCTTGCGAGCAATGCTATGCCCAAGGGCGGCACGGCGATGTTTGCAATGCTTGCTTTTGCGGGCGATATGGGCTGCACCTCGGGTCCCTCTCTTACGGGTAGAATTGCCGATGCGCTCGGTTCAGATATCAAGGCGGGTTTTGCATTTGCTGCTGTTTTTCCCGTGGTGATGTTGGTTCTTTCAATTATCTGGATAAAACGAGAAAACAAAATTACCAAACTTTAATGTAACACTTTCTTTCTTTTGACATAGTATGTGGTGTAAGAAGAAAGGAGGAAACGAACAATGGGATGCAACTTCTCTAACGGTAACTGCTCTTGGATTATCATTCTTATTCTTCTCCTGTGCTGCTGCGGCGGTGGCGACAGCTGTGGCAATAGCTGCAATTGTGGCAGAGATTCCGGTTGTGGCTGCGGCTGCTGACATGGATTCTTGCGGCATCTGACGCTCTGACAAAGACCTCGCAAAGTTTTACGGCTTTGCGGGGCATTTATTTTGTGCGTTTGCGCAAAATAAAATCGGGCACACTGCAAGAAAATAAGACAAAAAGGTATACAAATTGCATTTAATGTGATATAATGTGACGGAATGTTAAAATTGGGGGTGGTATGGGTGTCAATAAAAGTAAGCGTTATCGTTCCGACGCATAACAGGCCGCATTTTCTTGGCCGCACGATAGATTCTTTGTTGGCACAGACGTACCGCGATACGGAAATTGTTGTTGTTGACGACAATGCTGTTGACAGCCCCGCAAGAGCCGATACGCAGGCTCTTATGAAAAATTACGAAAAATACGATAACGTTATATACATCCGGAACGAAAAGCCTCTGGGAGGCGGTCCTTCTCGAAACGAAGGAATCAAGGCTGCTACTGGCGATTATGTCACATTCCTTGACGATGACGATATTTACCTTCCGGAAAAGGTCGAAACTCAGCTCGCATTTATGCTCAAGAACGACCTTGATATGAGCTTTACCGATGTGTTTATTCACAATGCCGACGGTAAGCTTATCGAGTATCGAAGGCATTCGTACGTCGAAGATTGTTCGAACGAAGCGCTTTTCCGTCAGCATATTCTTCACTCTCTTTGTCCGACATCAACATATATGATAAAGCGTAGCTTTGTCCTTTCGACAGACGGTTTCCGTGCTGTACCTATGGGACAGGATTTTTGGCTTATGTGGGACATGCTTGAGCATAACGCAAAAACAGGCTACTTCCCCGTTTCATATATTGTGCAGTATATTCACAATGAGGGCAGAATTTCTGTCGGTAAGAATAAGATCGACGGTGAGAATTCGCTTTATGACCTGAAAAAGAGCAAGTTTAACCTGCTTTCTTCCAAGGAACGAAGATATGTCCGTTTCAGACATTATGCTGTTCTTTCGGTTGCGCATATGCGCAGCAAAAATCCTGTCGGTACCGTTTTATGTTGCGTTAAAACAGCCTTTGCTTCTCCGGTGGATCTTTTCAAAGAGCTTAACAGGTTTGTTCGCAACCGCAGGATTGCAAAACGGTCAATTAACGGTGACAAGTAAGAGGTTCTTATGTTTTCACTAAAAAACGGTGTTTTAAAAATAAGCAGTGACAGGTCGGGATTGGATCTGTTTATCGACGCAAGCTTCTTTATGTTGCTTTGCACGATGTTTGCGAGCCCTAAAGCAACCGAGGGCAGAAACTATATTTACTATGCCGCGTTCTTTCTGTTTGTGGCTACGACGGTTGTCAAGATACTTATGCTGTTCAAGACCAAGGGTAATCTGATTTTGCCGTCATTTACGATGTGGTACGGCGGATTCGCACTGCTGTCGTTGGCATCTACACTGTGGTCGGTGTATCCGGCAAACGGAATTGACGTTATGTCGCGATTGATTCAGGCTCTGGTTATCACCTTTTGTATGGCGCAGAATTATGCAACGCGAGGCGGATTTTTTAAGTGTATACGTATGGTCGCCTGGGCAGGTGCGTATGCGTCGTTTTACTTAATGATAAATACGCCGATTGACAGATGGTTCTCCGGAAAATTCGGCTCAAGTGTGTTGGGTCTCAATGCCAATACAATCGGTATGATATTCACCATTTGCATAGTCGTGTCGTTTTATCTGGCTTTTTACTGTAACGAAAAACGTTATTATTTAGTTACTTTGTTGCAATTGTTCATTATTATGCTTACCGGCTCAAGAAAGTCTTTGCTGGCTTCGGCGGCAGGCATCATAATGCTGATTATGATGAAAATGCAGCGGCGCAATATAATTATTCGTATTCTTATGGTTTTCGGATTTGTTGTGACTATGTACTATCTGATAATGTCCGTACCGGCGCTGTATTCCACAATCGGTGTGCGAATTGAATCCATGACGGAGCACCTGATGGGCGAGGGCGGAGATTTCAGTATATCGCTGCGCAAGTCATTTATAGATCACGCGACGGATATGTTTTATGAAAGACCGCTGGCAGGTTACGGCATAAACAACTTCAAGTCGATGATAAGAGGCCGTATTGGCGTATCGTCTTATGCTCATAACAATTACTATGAGATGCTTGCTGACCTCGGTATAGTCGGTTTCGTTGCATATTACGGCTATTACTTCTATTTGTTGGCATCGCTTTTCAAAATCTGGCGTAAAACCAATTCTTCACTTGTTAAGCTTATGTTGACATGGCTTGCAGTTATAATGATTTGTGAATACGGTCTAGTTACCTACTACGCCGTATATATTCAGGTAACACTTTGTTGTATGTATCTGTTTATCAGTGCATTCAATGCGCAGGACGATTATTCTGAAGGACCGCCGAAATATTTAAAATACCGGAACAGTCAGTACGGCTGATACAATTACGCAACCCGCAAAAAAGAAAGGAAGATGAACGTTGAATTCCAACACCAACAGCACAGCGGCTCCCAAGGGCATAGAAATCAATATTGTTTTTTTGCTTGAAACCGTGCTTAAAAAATGGTGGTTGCTTGTCATATCGGCGATAATTGCCGCCGCATTAGGTCTCGGTGTGGGTATTGTTACGACTACACCGATGTATACGGCAGATATGAGCTTTACTACCTACAATCAGGAAGCAAGTAACGTTGTTTCTGCAGGCGATATCAACAGCTCTGTTCAGATTGCCAACACTTTCAAATATATCCTTCAGGGCAGAACAATGCTCACAAGCGTTGCGAAAAACGTTGAGAAGAGCTTCGGCGAGAAGATTGATATTGAAAGAATATCCCGATATATGCAGGTTACCAATGAGGCGGAAACGAATATTATCATTATCCGTATCACAACGGATAACCCCAAGCTTTCCTATGCAATCGCCCAGGGCTTTAACGAGTGCTATCAGGAAGTTGTTGACTATGCGTATCCCAGTGCGACACTCAGCATTTACGAAACACCTGTCTATCCGCAGGAGCCCGATGTCAGCACGTCTGAGCTGCGTTACTCTGTAATCGGTGCAATCATCGGCTTTGCAATTGCGTTTATCGCTGTTATTGTAACGAATGCCGTTCGTGATACTGTTCAGACCGTTGAGGATATTTCGGTTAAACTTGAATCAAACCTTATCGGTACGATCGGTAACGTACGCATCAAGGGCAAAAAGAAGAACAAGGGACACCGTCTGCTCCTGACAGACCGTACGTTGGGCTTCTCGTTCATAGAGTCGTATAAGGCAATAAGAACAAAGGTTGAAACTTTCTGTGCACGAAAGAAGCATAAGGTAATCCTTATTACAAGCGCCGGTGAAAACGAAGGCAAGACAACGTTCTCCATGAACCTTGCGCTCAGCCTTGCGCAGAACGGAAAATCAGTTCTTGTTATCGATGCTGACCTTCGTAAGCCTGCTGTAAGCAAGTTCCTCAATCTCAACGTCAGCCCCGAGTATGATCTCGCTTCTGTTATAAGCGGCAAAACCGAGCTGAGCGATGCAATCAAGTTTGTCGAAAAATACAAGCTTTTCATTCTTACAACAGCTCATTCAAACGATGAGCCTACCGAGATTCTTTCTTCACAGCAGATGCATAAGGTTATCAAAGCGGCACGTGAGGAGTTCGACTACGTTATTATCGATACCGCACCTGCTGCGGTTGTTACGGATGCCAACATCCTCTCCAACTTTGCCGATGCGGCTATTCTTGTTGTTCGTGAGAATTTCTCTGCCTGTGCACGTATACGTGGGGTTATTGAGGATATAAGCTCCAATAAGGCTGAACTTATCGGTTGCGTATTCAACAACGTTGCTTCCGACGGTGTAAGAGGTGCGTACAGTAAGTATAAGTACGGCTATGGCTACGGTTATGGCGGTTATGGCCGCAGCTACGGCTACGGCGGTTACGGTTACGGCTACGGTGATTCATCATCTGCTCATACAGATGCTTCACAAGATACTGAATAACAGAAGGAGAATGCGTTGTGAAAAGAGTATTGTCAATTGTTCTTGTCGTTGCTGTTGTTGCTTGTGTAGGAATAAGCTTTACCGGATGCAGCGCAGTTATCGATTCCGTTTCCGAGCGCTTTGACGGTTTGTTTGCACCAAAGCTTGAAAAGGCAATTGTCGGAACGTGGGTTTCGGACAACAGCCTTACCTGCACCTTCCGTGAAGACGGTTCGTGGAGCGGAAACATCAGCGGATTGAGTATTGTTTCACTCAACGGCACATATACTGTTGATAACGAAAACAACAAGGTGACGCTTACTTACACCTTGATGGGCACTTCCGTAAGCAAAGAGCTTGACGTGACTGTTGAAGAAAACGTTCTCAAAGTTACTACGGAAAGTTTGCTTGGCTCAGAAAAGGTTACTACCGTCTATAACCGTCAGGTTACAGAATAACCACTACCTAAAACAGCGGATAGTTCAAAACTATCCGCTGTTTTTTACGTTTTTAATAGCTTTTCTGAGTTGATTTTTTTCTTCAGTCGGCTCTTGATTATGAGGAAACATATAAAGTGAACAATTGCACATATACTCCACGATAATATATACGCGACGTAAAGCGTTTCCTGCGTGGGGCTGGCGCGGAATACCGTGTAAACCCAGATTACCCTGAAAACGCAGGATCCGAAAACTGAAACAATCATCGGAATTGTTGAACAGTTCATACCTCTGAGCAGACCGACCAGAACTTCCATAACGCCGCACATAAAGTACGGCAGGCAGATCATTCGCATACGAATCATTCCGTAAGGTATTATAGCCGCATCTGTTGAATAAATTTTCAGCAAATGTTCACCTGCAATATATGACGCGCCGCCCATAAGAAGCCCTATTGCCGTAACGGTCATCAGTGTAACAATTGCTACGCGGGATATACGCTCCGGCTTTTTGGCGCCTACGTTCTGGCTGACAAAGGTAACGGCTGCCTGATAAACGGAGTTCATTGCCGTGTAGGTGAAGCCCTCAATGTTGGCCGCTGCCGCGTTACCTGCCATTGCCATTGAACCGAATGAGTTGATCGAAGACTGAATCAGTATGTTTGAAATGGAGAAAAGCGAGCTTTGTATGCCTGCAGGTAAGCCGACTTTGAGTATTTCTGAAATTTCTTTTTTGTGAAAGGCTATTTCTTTTATGTTCAGGTGACAGCAGTTGTCAAGCTTGAGCAGGCAGATAACAATAAGTATTGCACTGATATACTGCGATATAATTGTTGCCAACGCAACGCCTGCAACATCCATGTGAAATACACATACGAACAGGAGGTTGAGCAATACGTTGATAATGCCTGAAACGGTGAGAAACCATAGTGGACGCATTGTGTCACCCATTGCTCTGAGTATTGCTGCACCGAAGTTGTAAACCATAATTCCCGGCATACCCAGACAATAAATTCTTACGTACAGTGTGGCAAGGTCAATTACATCATCGGGTGTATCCATAAGTGTAAGAAGACCTTTTGAAACGGATATACCGATTATCAGTGTGACAGCGCCTGCCACAAGGCTTAACGCAACGGCTGTGTGCACTGCATCGTGAGCCTTGCGGAAATTATGGGCGCCGATGTTTTGTGCGACAACTACGCTGGCGCCTACACTAAGACCGATAAAAAGATTTATCATCAGGTGTATCAGCGAGCTTGTTGAGCCGACGGCTGCAAGCGAAACGCTTCCCGCAAATTGCCCGACAACGGCAATATCAGCCGCGTTGTAAAGCAGCTGAAGTATACCGGAAAGCATCAGCGGCAGCGAAAAAGCAAGCACTTTGCCCAATAGCGGACCGTTACACATATCAATTTCGCGTTTTCTTTTTTTCATCTTGCTTGGTCCTTACAATATATTCTTACGTAAAAATCTGTTGTTATTTCAAGAGAGTTGAGCGATAACAGTTTTTCCTTGTCCTTAGGGGAGGTGTGGTAGTAATAAGGCGTCATTTTAAACAGCGCGTTAATATCCTCCTTACATGTCAGCTTTGCTTTGTGTATGCTGTTGAAAGTTCTCTCAAGTCTCAAGCCTTCAATGTCGGGGCATATCTCTTCATTTTTGTACGGTGAATTGTAAAGCACCGTTTTCATCTCCCACAAATGCTTTGCGCCGGGACACACGCTTATCAGATAACCGCCGGGTTTGATAACACGCAGGAATTCCTTTTCGCAAAACGGCGCAAAAAGATGAACAGCGCAGTCGATGCTGTTGTCGGCAAGCGGAATATCTGCCATATTTGCAACGAAGAATGTTGCGTTGCATCTTCGCTTTGCGGCAAGGCGTACCATTTCTTTTGAAATGTCAAAGCCGTAAATGTCAGCGTTGCACACCTGAGCTATCATCTGTGTGTAATAGCCTTCGCCGCAACATATATCAAGCACACTTGCGTGCCTGAGCTCTGAAAGTGCAAGACAGACCGCCTCTGCCGCTGGCGCGAAATAGCCCTTATCCAGAAAGCTCTTGCGCGAGCGTGCCATATCACGGTTGTCACCGATGAGGCTGCCACTTTTGTTGCCTGTGAGAAGGTTGACGTAGCCCTCTTTTGCAATATCGAAGCTGTGAGAGTTTTCACACCTCAGTGTGTTTTGGCTTTTTGATAATTCACTTTTACATACGGGGCAAAGCAACGCTTTCATTTTAGTCTCCGTTCCGATAAAGTATACAAAATATTATATATCACAAATTTACCGTAGTCAAATACGAAAAGCATTTTATTTACACTTGAAATTAGTTGCAAAAAAGGTTATTATGTGTGTATATCGTTTTGGAGGAAATGAAATGAAAAAAACGTTAGCTTTTTTGGTGACCCTGATTCTGCTTGCATTAACGGTAATGCCTGCAAGTGCAGTAATAGAGCTTAAAGAGATTGATGCTCCTTACGGAGTCGTGTACAAAGTGTATAACGATACAGAAGCAGAGCGAGTAAGCATAAGCTGCCTCTTTACCGACGAGTATGCCTCAATATCGGATATGACAAACGAGGAAAGTCTGGCAACTTACGGTATTGCGGATATAACCACTTTTATTCAGATTGATTACCGCATCGATAAAGGCAGTTGGCATCACAGTGAAGTATGGGATACGACACCTACTGAGTCTAAATACGGCGGTCAGGTTCCCAAGGGCGAAACCGTCAGAGTTTTTGATTTGCTTTATCTCATTAACGAAAGCACCCGTGAGGATGCCGGTGCTCTGGCAAAGACGAACGAAAAAGGTAAGTATATCTTTGACCTTGATAACCACACGCTTGAGTTCCGTATGAGAACTTCTATGTATTACACCAAGAACAATATCGGTCAGGTAAAGCCGTCTGACTGGACCCAGATCGTAAAAGTAGAGCGTGATGCGGATTTCGGCGAAGCTCCCAAAGAGCTTGAAGCTCCCGTTGCATACTCTCCGCGCGTGGAATATCTCGAAGACGAAATGCCATGCCTTGCTTTTGATGTAAGAACCCCCGAAAGCATTAAGGAAAAGGGTGCTTGGCTTGCAACGCAGGAGCCGACGTATATTCAGCTTCTCGTTGAGATTGACAGAGGAAGCGGCACGTGGGAAGAACAGAGCTCCTACGCTTTTGACAGCCATCTTGCCAATGAATCAAAGACTATTTATCTTACGGCTGCCGACGTGGATGACGCTTCCGAAATGCGCGTGAGAACAAGATATATCACATATATCGAAACCGAAAACGGTACGCAGTCCATTGTTTCCGAATACAGCGACGAGCTTCACTTTGACGTGCCGCGTTGGAAAGAGGGCAAGGGTATTCTCCATGCAAGATGCGATGTTTGTGCAATCTGCCGCCCGATAGCAGGTCAGTGTATGTTTGTCCTGGGCGGAATACTGCTTGTTTTGCTTGCGATTGCAGCTGTTCCTTTAAAGATGCATATCGATAAGGTAAAGAAAAAGAAGGCTGCCGAAGAAGCGGAGAAAAAACGCAAGCTTGAGGAAGAACGCAGGGCGCTCGAAAAAGCAAAGCTCGAAAAGAAGAACAAAAACAAAAAAACGAATAAATAAGAAGCTTTGCCGCAGTACGTTGTAATTGATTTTGCAACTGCTGCGGCTTTTTGTGACAAAAAGCCACTGGTTATGAAATAATTCTTGCAAAATGGTTGCATCTTTCATATAAAAAGAGTATTATATAAATAATTATATAATTATGGAGCGGCGTGTTATGACTAAGTCGATTCTTAATAAAATTGATGCGCTTTATGCAAAGCTTTCCAAAGGGCAGAAGAAGATTGCCAATTATATTATGGAAAACTACGATAAAGCCGCTTTTATGACGGCTGCACGTCTGGGTGAAACGGTCGGCGTAAGTGAAAGTACGGTTGTGCGTTTTGCAACGGAGCTTGGTTTTGAGGGTTATCCCGCTTTTCAGAATGACTTGCAGGAGCTTATACGCAGTAAGCTGACAAGTGTACAGCGAATGGAGAGTGCGAGTGTACGTATCGGTCAGGATGAGATACTCGAAACCGTGCTTTCGGCAGATGCCTCGATGATTAAAGCAACCCTCGAACAAACCTCAAAGGATAACTTCAACAGTGCGGTAGAGGCTATAAACAAGGCGAGAAACATCTATATTTTGGGTGTGCGCAGTGCCGCAACGTTGGCTAATTTTCTTGCCTTCTATTTCAGACCGGTTTACGAAAACGTCATTCTTGTCGACAGCGCACGTGCAAGTGAGGTTTTTGAGCAGATATTCCGCATTGACGAAAGGGATATATGTATTGCTATCAGCTTTCCCCGTTATTCAAACCAGACTATAAGTGCTCTGCGTTTTATGCACGATAAAAAGGCCAAGATAATTTCTATTACCGACAGTGAGCTTTCGCCGATTGCTCAGTTTGCGGATTATCTTCTGCTTGCGCGCAGTACAATGGCTTCGTTTGTCGATTCGCTTGTTGCTCCGTTGAGCCTTATCAATGCGCTTATCGTTGCGGCAACTTTCAACCGTCGCAGTGAGGTTTACGATAATCTCAGCGAGCTTGAAAAAATATGGGACGATTATAACGTTTACGATAAGCAGGAGGCAAGAGGCGAAGATGACAGATGAGATAATAATTATCGGCGCAGGTGCCGCAGGTATGATGGCGGCAATTCAGGCGGCGCGTAACTGTAAAAGTGTTACACTGCTTGAGCGTAACGAGCGCCCCGGCAGAAAAATAGTTATCACCGGCAAGGGCAGGTGCAACGTTACGAACGCGGCAAACCTTCTCAATGACCTTATTGCCGCCGTACCTGTCAACGGTAGATTTCTTTACAGTGCTTTTTCTGCGTTTATGCCGCAGGATACAATGGAGTTTTTCGAGGAGCAGGGCGTGCCCCTTAAGATTGAGCGCGGTAACCGCGTTTTTCCCGTTTCGGATTCTTCTCTCGACATCGTCGATGCACTTTACGGCGCGGCGAAAAAAGCCGGAGTAAAATTCCGCAGGGGCAGGGCTACTGAGCTTGTGATAAGCGACGGGCTCGTTACGGCGGTCAGGACGGAAGACGGTGACGTGATTGATTGCAGCGGTGTTATTGTTGCAACCGGCGGTAAATCTTATCCGGGTACAGGCTCTACGGGCGATGGATATAGTCTTGCCGAGCAGGTCGGCCACACCGTAACTCAGCTGAAGCCGTCGCTTGTTCCGCTTGAAGCGCACGAGGGGTTCTGCTCACAGCTTCAGGGGCTTTCGCTGCGTAACGTTGCTATACGTGTTGAGGACACTGAAAAATATCGCACGGTTTATGAGGATTTTGGTGAGATGCTTTTCACGCATTTTGGTGTGTCGGGCCCGATTATCCTCAGCGCAAGTTCACATATGCGTGATATGAAAAGCGAAAAGTACGTAATACATATCGACCTGAAGCCCGCTCTCAGCCACGAACAGCTTGACAAGCGTGTTGTTAAGGATTTTACCGAAAACGCAAACAAGGATTATGTCAATTCTTTAGGTTTGCTCTTGCCGCGTAAGCTGATTCCTGTTATTGCAAAGCTTTCGGGTATCAAAACTTCTACCAAGACAAACCAGATTACGAGAGAACAGAGAGCCGGACTTGTTGACCTACTCAAGGATTTCAAGGTCACCGTTACCGGCTTCAGACCGATAGAGGAGGCAATTGTCACCTCGGGTGGCGTCAAGGTCAGCGAGGTAGACCCCAAAACAATGAAATCAAAGCTTGTGCCGAACCTTGCTTTTGCGGGTGAGGTGCTCGATGTTGATGCATACACGGGTGGCTTTAATCTGCAGATAGCTTTCTCAACAGGCTATGCGGCAGGTAACAATATCTGAAGGATGAGTGATAAATATGATTAATATTGCAATTGACGGCCCTGCCGGTGCAGGCAAAAGCACAATCGCAAGAAAGCTTGCGGCAGGTCTTGGTTACATATACGTTGATACGGGTGCACTTTACCGCGCTGTCGGCGTTAACGCAATGCGCAGGGGTGCAGATACGAAGGACGTTGCACAGGTTACGGAAACTCTCGGCAGCGCGGACGTAAGCCTTCGCTTCGTTGACGGTGAGCAGCGTGTTTTCCTCGGCGATGAGGATGTTTCGTTTGTAATCCGCACACCGGAAGCCTCTATGGCGGCTTCAAATGTTTCGGCGATTCCCGCTGTAAGAGATTTCCTTTTTGACCTTCAGCGTGACATTGCCGCAAATAACAACTGCATTATGGATGGCAGAGATATAGGTACAGTTGTGCTTCCGGACGCTCAGGTTAAAATTTTCCTGACCGCTTCAGCAGAGGTGCGCGCAAAACGCAGATATGATGAGCTCCTTGCAAAGGGTATGGAAGCTGATTATACGCAGGTGCTTGAAGAGATGGTTCAGCGCGATTATCAGGATTCGCACCGTGCAATCGCTCCTCTCAAGCAGGCTGATGATGCCGTGCTTGTCGACACTTCCTATATGAATCTTGAGCAGGTAGTAGAGACACTCAACAACATTGTAAAGGAGAAAATGTGAAATGGCTTTTGATTATTCCGTTATCCGTGACAGAAAATATTATAAGGTGGTTACAAAACCTCTCAGACCTTTTCTAAAGCTTTTTCTGAGGGTCAAATGTGTTGGCAAGGAAAATATTCCTCAGAGCGGTGCTTTTATCATTGCAAGTAACCACATCAATATTCTCGACCCTGTTATAATTGTCAGTGAATGCAAAAGACCCATACACTTTATGGCAAAATCAGAGGCCTTTAAAAATAAACTTGCCGCATGGTTCCTTACACATCTCAACGTTTTCCCTGTCAACAGAGGCAGAAACGATAAATCATCCGTTGACTATGCCGTTAAACTGATTGAAAACGGTAAGGTCCTCGGTATCTTCCCAGAAGGAACACGCTCCAAGGACCTGAAGCCGCAGAAGGCTAAGGCGGGTATTTCTCTCATAGCAAAGCAAACTCAGGCGGATGTTCTTCCTGTTTCGGTATACTGTGAAAAGAAAAAAGGGCTTTTCCGTAAGATTACCGTGCGCTTCGGCGAGCTTATCAAGTATGAGGAACTCGAACTCGACGGTGAGTGTTCAACGCGTGAGATGCGCAACGCTGCAGATAAGGTTATGGGCGAAATAGTCACTCTTTGGGAGGCAGGACATTGCAAATAACTCTTGCAAAAACAGCAGGCTTCTGCTTTGGTGTCAACAGAGCGGTTGACCTGGTGTATTCGATGCTTGGCGAGGGTAAGCGTGTTTGCACCCTCGGTCCGCTTATTCATAATCCGCAGGTTATTTCCGACCTTGAATCAAAGGGCACACGGATAATCGACGAGCCTACGCAGGCGCTTGACGGTGAAACACTTGTTGTGCGCGCTCACGGAGTTTCTGCGGCGGTCGAAGAAGAGATTGCTTCGATGAATATCGAATGTTGCAATGCAACCTGTCCGTTTGTTAAAAAAATTCACAGAATTGTTTCCGAAAAGGTAGATAATAACACAGTTGTTCTTGTTGCGGGAGATGCGAAGCATCCCGAAGTTCAGGGTATAGTAGGCCACTGTAAAACAGAATGTATCGTATTCGGCAACTGTGAAGAGCTTGAAAAAATTGCTTCGGAACACAAGCTTTTGTCTGAAAAAGAAATTTTAGTTGTTGCACAGACAACTTTCAGTACAAAAGAATGGAATTTATGTGAAAAAAAGATAAAAAAACTCTATACAAACGCAAAAATTTTTGATACAATATGCTGTGCGACGCAAGAAAGACAGCAGGAAGCATACGAGCTGTCGCTTGTGAATGACGCTATGATTATTATTGGCGGCCGTCAGAGCTCGAACACCGCAAAACTAAAAGCGGTATGTGAGCCTAACTGTCCGACCTATCTTGTCGAAACGGCAGATGAGGTAAGGCAGTGCGATTTGAGCGGCTGCACCCGTGTTGGCGTTACTGCAGGAGCATCCACTCCTGCCGGTATAATAAAGGAGGTACTACAAACCATGTCTGAAAACGTAAATGAAGCAAAAGTTCAGCCTGAGATTGACGCTCTTGAGGCTGAGAAGGAGCAGGTAACTGCTCAGGCAGCTGGTCAGGAGTCGGCAATCGCCGCAGAAGCTGCAGAGGAGTCCTTCGAGGCACTTATGGAGGAGTCACTCAAGAGCATGAGCACCGACCAGAAGGTTCGTGGTATCGTTGTTGGCATTTCCCCCAGTGAAATCCAGGTGGACATCGGCCGCAAGCAGACAGGCTACGTTCCGATTGACGAGTACAGCAACGATCCTACGGCTGACCCGTCAAAGGAACTCAAAATCGGTGACGAAATCGAGCTTATCATCATGAAGACAAATGACGCAGAGGGCACAATGATGCTTTCAAAGCGCCGTCTTGATGCAACCAGAGCTTGGAACGACATCTGTGAAGCAAATGAGAGCGGTGAAGTTCTCGAGGGCACAGTATTTGAGGTTATCCCCAACGGTGGCGTTCTTGTTGCCTGCAAGGGTTCCAGAGTGTTCATCCCCGGCTCACACACAGGCCTTTCAAAGGACGAGCCTCTTGAGACTCTCCTCAAGCAGAAGGTTGAGTTTAAGGTCATCGACGTAAATAAGCAGCGCAAGCGTGCTGTCGGCTCAATTCGTGTTGTTCTTCGTGAGGCACGTAAGGAGCAGGCTAAGGCATTCTGGGATAGCGCTGCAGAGGGTAAGGTTTACACAGGTACAGTCAAGTCCCTCACAAGCTACGGTGCATTCGTTGATATCGGCGGTGTTGACGGTATGGTTCACATTTCCGAACTCAGCTGGAAGCGCATTAAGCACCCCTCAGAGGTTGTCAACGTTGGCGATACCGTTGAGGTATACATCAAGAAGCTCGACACAGAGAACAAGAAGATTTCTCTCGGCTACAAGAAGGTTGAGGACAATCCCTGGGAGATTATGCGCCGTGATTACCCCGTAGATACAGTTTGCAAGGCAAAAGTTGTCGGTATGACAACATTCGGTGCTTTTGCTAACGTTATCCCCGGCATCGACGGTCTTATCCACATTTCTCAGATTGCTGACCGCCGCATCAACAAGCCCGAGGACGTTCTTTCCGTAGGTGACGTTGTTGATGTAAAGGTTACAGAGATTGACTTCGACAAGAAGCGTGTCAGCCTTTCAATCCGCGCTCTTATTGAGCCCGCAGCAGAAGAAGTTGCTGAGGCTGCAGAAGAGACAGCAGAGGAAGCTGCTGAATAATCAAACCATAAACAAAAGGCAGGAGCGCAGTTCGTTCCTGCCTTTTTTGGAATAAAAAATGAACGGAGCGTGTAGTTTTATGGCAACTGTTAAGTATAAGCCCTTTAAGCAGGATAAGCGAACAATTTATACAGTTAAGGAAGGTCTTCCCTCCCTCAACGTTCTTTCCGCCGCGTTTGATAAAGACGGCAAAGCGTGGATAGGAACAGACAACGGCGCAGCTGTTTTTGAAAACGGAAGCTTCAGAAAAGTTGACGGATTTGAAGGTAGGGTGCAGGCGCTTTTTGCTGATGCTGACGGCAGACTCTGGGTTGCTTGCGGTAATACCGTTTGTACATCCGATGGCGAAAACAAGCAGGATCTTGACAGCGATGTTGTCGCAATTTCACAGGACCATTCAGGTAATCTCCGCCTCATAACACGTGATAATCTTTACAGATATGACGGCAAATTTGTTTTCTGGCATTCTAATGACGGCTCGGTGCCCTACGATATGGCAGCTGTCGGTGACGGCGAGGTTTATGCTGCTGTCGGTTCGTGCCTCAAAACTGCTTTCGGCAAGCGTCTTCGCTGGTTCCCGATTAATAATGAAACCTCCGATATGCCCGAAACAGAGGTTCAGGCTGTTGCGGGAGATAAGTTCGGTATGCTCTGGGTCGGCACAAAGGACGGCGTTTTTGTTTATGATTCCCGTAACCACTGGATATCAAAGAAGCAGGTCAACGCGTTGTGCAGCTATAATGTCAAGAAAATTCTCTTCGGTAAGACCGGCAAGCGCTATGTCGGTACGGATATCGGAATTATGATTTATGACGGTGCAAAGCGTCACTTCTATTGCAAAGGCTACTGGCTTCCTTCCGATGAGGTTACCGCTATCGCTGAAAGTGCTGACGGTAACACAATCTGGGTCGGTACGGACAGAGGTGCTGTTTGCATCGAAACCCTTACAATGACACTTGCGGATAAAGCAGACCATTATCAGAAGATGACGGAAAAGTACAATGTGCGCGACATCGGCTTTGTTACAAACCGTTTTGTTGATAATGCTGTTGATTTTAATTCGGGTCGCGTTGAAATTTCAGATAACGACGGTCTCTGGACAGGTTGCTACCTTCTCTGCCAGGCATACCGTTATGCAGTAACGGGTGAGCAGGAGGCGCTTGAGCTGTCACGTCGCTCTATGAAAGCTCTGCTGCATCTTATGAAAATTACGGGCATTCCCGGATTTACTGCCCGTGCAATACGCCGCCCCGGTGAGGTCGGCTTTGGCAACGGCAACCCGGAATGGCATCTTACAAAGGACGATATAAGCGAGCTTGAGTGGAAGGGTGAAACGTCAAGCGACGAAATGGTAGGCCATTTCACGGCGGCTGCTACATATTTCGATTTCTGCGCAGACGATGCGGAGAAGAAAGAGGTCAGCGATGCGATATGCGCAATTGTTGATCATATCCTTACTCACGGATACCGCCTTTGTGATGCTGACGGTCTGCCGACAACTTGGGCAAACTGGAATCCTGATGACCTTAATCGCAGCGACCGTTGGTATTGGGAGCACGGTGTCAACGCGCTTGAAATGCTCGCTTTTCTCAAGATTGCATACCATATGAGCGGTGATGAAAAATACAATAACGAATATCTTCGTCTTGTTTCCAAGGAGCATTATGCGATCAACACAATGTACCGCAAAGTTGATGATGCTCACACCTGCCATATCGATGATAACCTTTGCTTCCTTATTTCCATTCCGCTTCTCAGATATGAAACGGACCCGGATATTCTCAACTGCTACCTTATAGGTATGCGTGAGCATTGGGAGTATGAGCGTGTGGAGCGTAATCCGTTCTGGAACATTCTCTACGGTGCATTTACAGATGAATGCAGTGACCTTGACATCGGTGTGAACTCACTTCGCGAATTCCCGCTTGACCTTATTGAACTCAAGCTTGTCAACAGCGTCAGAAACGACCTTGACTGGGATTACTCGCCCGAAAAATTCGGTGAAGAGCCGCACATGAAAGAAGCTCTTCCCTACGATGAGAAGCCTATTTCATCTTACGATTATAATCCTCTTCTTCCTGATCGTATGAGAGACGATTATCGCCTTGTTGACGGTACGCTTTATCTTATGCCTTACTGGATCGGTCGATACTATGGTCTGATTGAAGAATAAAACGTTCAGTGCGGAGTTGATTTGAATTGGCAACCATAAAATATAAAGCATTCAAGCAGGATAAACGCACTCAGTATGATTGTCGCGACGGTCTGCCGTCGTGTGATGTGCTCTGCCTTGCCGTCGGTGCTGACGGCAGGGTGTGGGTTGGCACGGAGAAAGGCGCGGCATATTTTGACGGTGAGCGTTTTGTGAGCACGGATTTGTTTGATTCGCCTGTGCAGGCAGCTTTTGCCGACGCTTCCGGTAAAGTATGGCTTGCGAGCGGCAACTGCGTATGCACCTGCTGCGGTGAAAACTTGCAGCAGCTTGAAGGTGATGTTGTTGCAATTTCACAGGACCATAGCGGCAGATTGCGTCTTATCACTGATAAATATCTCTACCGCTATGAAAACGGTGAATTTGTGAAATGGTACTGGACGGAAAACGCAAATGTGCTCGATATGTGCGCGTTTTCTGACGGTGAGATTTTTGTTGCAGCCGAAAACAGTATCAAAACAGCGCTCGGCAAACGTCTGCGCTGGTTCAACGTGACACCTGAAACATCAAAATTTCCGGACAGCCGTATTCAGGCGGTTGCGGGTGACAAATTCGGCCTTGTATGGATAGGCACGGATAAAGGACTTGTTGTCTACGACGCGCGCAATCACTACGTAACAAAGAAAAAGGTAAATGCGCTTACGAGCTATAACGTTAAGAAAATTCTTTTCGGCGCAAGCGGCAAACGCTATGCAGGCACCGATATAGGGCTTGTTGTTTACGATGGCGCAAAGCGCCATTTCTACGGTGCGGAATACTGGCTTCCTGACGGTGAAGTTACTGCGATTGCGGAAACAAACGGCGGAAATTCCGTGTGGGTAGGTACGCATAAAGGCATATCTCATATTGAAACTGTTATGATGACGCTTGATGAAAAGGCGGATTTTTATCAGGATTATAACGAAAAGTACAACGTGCGTGATATAGGCTTTGTTGCACAGCGTGTCATTACGGATTGCAGGGATTTATCTTCGGGCTTTGTACATATTACCGATAATGACGGACTCCGTCTGGGTGCTTACATTATGGCTATGGCTTACAAATACGGTGCTACGGGTGACGAAGAAGCACTCCGCCTTGCGCGCAGAAGCTTTCGTGCTATGATGAGGCTTATTGATATTACGGGCGTACCCGGACTTATGGCACGCTGTATCCGTCGCAAGGGTGATACGGCATATTACGGCAATCCGAATAAAGAATGGTATGATGCAGGTGAGTATGAATGGCTAGGTGACGTTTCAAGCGATGAGGTCGTAGGCCATTTTTCGGGCTTGTCGGTTTATTACGATATATGTGCCGATGAAGATGAAAAGCAGACGATATGCAATGCTCTTTGCTCGGTTGTTGATCATATACTTGAGAATAACTACAAACTCAAGGATGCAAACGGCAAATATACACGTTGGGGCAACTGGAATCCTGACGATATCAACCGCAATCCCGATTGGTCGGGTGAGCACGGCACAAATGCACTTGAAATTTTAGCTTTTCTCAAAACCGCTTATTATATGAGCGGCAATGAAAAATACAGTGCGGAATATCTGAGGCTTATCAGAGAAGAACACTATGCACTCAATACCATGCACTGTAAGGTGAAGGATGCGCATACCTGCCATATTGATGACAACCTCTGCTTCCTTGTTTCAATTCCTTTGCTCGCCTATGAAAAAGACCCGGACCTGAGAAGTGTGTATCTTACCGGTATGCGTGAGTACTGGGAGTATGAGCGCGTTGAACGTAACCCTTTCCTCAATGTTATATACGCGGCGATGACGGGTGAGAATGCGGATATAGATAAAGCTGTCACAAGCCTTAAGGAAATGCCGCTTGTGTATATGAAGATGAAGGTGCTCAACAGCCTTCGCAACGATATGGTCTGGGATTATTCTCCTTTGGAATTCGGCGAGCCGCCTCAGCTTGCGGAGCCGCTTCCTTATGATGAAAAACCTGTCGTTCGTTATACACGCAACCACTTTTTGGCCGATTCTACTCCGTCAAAGTTTACGCTGCTTGAAGGTATAAGTTATCTGTTGCCTTATTGGATGGGCAGATATTACGGCATTATAGGTGAATAAACTTGCATATTTTTGAATAATTTGCGAAAAAACTTGCACTAATTATTCACAGGTGGTATAATATCCATAACTATTAATAGGAGGTAATTTATTATGTCCAAGAAAACGTTTATCAAAATCGCTTCTGTTATTCTTGCTCTTGTGCTTGGTATGACAGCACTCTGGGCTTGCGGTGACGAGGGCGTCCAGGACAAAGACGCAACCGATAACAACGCAAGTGCTGCTGCCGTTAAGGTTATCGACATTAACCTCACCGACGAAGAATATGCATTCGGTGTTGACAAGGATCAGCCTGAGCTTCTCGAAAAGGTTAATACATTCATTCGTAAAATTAAGGCAGACGGTACGTTTGACGAAATCTGCAACAAGTATTTCGGCGACGGCACACCCACACCGGTTGTATCTGCTGAGGAAGATCCCAGCAAGGAACAGCTTGTAGTTGCTACAAACGCTGCTTTTGAGCCCTTCGAGTATACTAAGGGTTCAGACTACTACGGAATCGATATGGAAATTGCTGCTCTTCTCGCTGAGGAGCTTGGTCTTGAGCTTGTTATCAAACATATGGATTTTGATGCTGTTTGTCTTTCAGTAGGTGAGCACAAGTGCGATATCGCAATGGCAGGTCTCACAGTTAAGCCTGCAAGAGAGAAGCACGTAACTTTCTCCGAAACATACTACACAGCTTCTCAGAAAATCATCGTCAAGGGTGATGACACAACATTCGACGATTGCAAGACGGTTGAAGATGTTGAAGCAATCCTTAACACATTTGATTCATCAACAAAGATTGGTGTTCAGAACGGCACAACAGGTCAGCTCTACGTTAAGGGCGATGTTGAGTGGGAGTTTGACGGTTTCAAGGCAAATTGTGTCGGTTACAAGAACGGCTCACTTGCAGTCAACGATATGATCAACGGCAATATCCAGTACGTTATCATTGACTCAGCTCCGGCAGAGTGCATTGCAAAAGCTGTTAACAAGCTTGCATAAATTTTAATTCATTCGGTTAGTTGAAAATACAGGGCTGTTTCAAAGGTGTGTTACAGCATCTTTTGAAACAGCCCTATTACGTAAAGGTGAACTATGAATATTCAAGTGATGATAGATACTTTCCTTGAGAACTTTATAGAGTATAAAGGCTATGAAATGGTTCTTTTGGGTTTGAGGAATACGGTTCAGATTGCTGTTATGGGCTTGCTGATAGGTATTGTTATCGGTACGCTTATTGCGGCGGTCAGAGTTATTCCCAAATATAAGCCGTTCCCGAAGTTTCTCAACGGAATAAGCTCTTTTTATGTTGCCCTCTTCCGCGGCACGCCTATGGTTGTTCAGTTGTTGATTTTTTATTACGTTGCAATTCCGATTGTGCTTGAGATTATTGCTGCCGAAACCGGTGTCAAAATTAAAATTGATTCCGTTACGGTTGCAACTGCGGTTTTCGGCCTTAACAGTGGCGCGTATATCTCCGAAATAATGCGAGGCGGCATACAGAGCGTTGACTACGGTCAGACAGAAGGCGGACGTAGCGTAGGTCTGAGCTTTAAAACAACAATGATGCGTATAGTCATACCTCAGGCTGTCAAAAACATTCTGCCTACTATGGGTAATGAATTCATCACTCTTATCAAAGAAACCTCCGTTGTTTCGTTTGTCGGCGCTACCGATTTGTATGTTGCTTTCAATAACATCGGTTCGAACAGCTATGAGTTTAAGATACCGTTCATAGTAATGGCGCTTGTTTACATAATACTTGTATGTATTATATCGCTGTTGATAAAAATTATGGAAAGGAGCCTGAAAAAGAGTGATAGACGTAGTTAATCTCAAAAAGAGCTTTGGCGACAATCAAGTCCTCAGAGGAATTGATATCAAAATAATCAAAGGCGATATAGTCGTTGTTATCGGCCCTTCAGGTTCCGGAAAAAGCACGTTTTTGCGTTGCCTTAATTGTATGGAAGACCCGACCTCAGGTAACATATTTTTCAACGGTGTAGATATTGCTGACCCCAAGGTCGATATCAATATTCATCGTCGACGCATCGGTATGGTTTTTCAGCATTTCAATCTGTTTAACAACAAAACCGTTCTTCAGAACATAATGCTTTCACCGCTGATTTGCGCAAAAAAAGACAGACGCAAAACAAAGTTCAAGAACTTTTTTACAAAAAAAGCCAACAGAAAACCCGTGAAATCGGTGCGTCAGATAAAGACGGAAACGCAAGAAAATGCTATGCGGTTGCTTGAACGTATAGGTCTGGCAGACAAAGCGGACGTGTATCCGTCTACACTTTCGGGCGGTCAGAAGCAGCGTGTTGCAATCGTTCGCTCACTTGCGATGAATCCGGATGTAATTCTGTTTGATGAGCCGACAAGCGCTCTTGACCCTGAAATGGTAGGCGAAGTGCTCGAGCTTATGAAGCAGCTTGCAAAAGATGGTATGACAATGGTTATCGTTACCCACGAAATGGGGTTTGCCCGTGATGTGGCTGACCACATAATTTTTATGGAGGGCGGAGTTATTGCCGACGAGGGAACTCCCGAAGAATTGTTCGGAGAAAATGCCTCGGAACGTACAAAACAATTCCTTAGCAGATTTAAGAATAACTGATTGGAGGGATTTTTATGCCACCCGTTGGAGGTCCGAGAAGGCAGAGTTTTCTCACAGAGGAGGAAAAGAAAAATCGCCCGAAAGTTACAAAAGAACTTCTGGTGCGGATTTTCTCCTATCTGAAACCATACTGGAAACAGCTGCTTATTGTTCTCATTGCAATTGTAATTTCCTCAATTTTAAATCTTTTGCCATCTGTATTAACAGGTAAGATAATTGACGAGGGACTTATTGGCAGAAGTATGAAAAAGCTTGTGCTTTTCATTGTGCTGTCATTGGCTGTAACCCTTGGCGCAAATCTCATAGGCGTTCTCGAAAGTTATATGAACACGAAGTCGGATCGTAGCCA
>JAZSOM010000023.1:0-31852 GCA_045536955.1 Acutalibacteraceae bacterium | reverse complement strand
CATTTATATATAGAAATTCATTTCTGTATTATGAATGAGGAAGGTGTTTTATGGGTTCTTTAGTATGCAAAGTGGCAGAAAAGGATGCAACCAAAGCAAAACTGATTGAATTTATGGAGCAAAATAATATTGAATATAATCTGCTCGAGTGTTGCGGCTGTGACAGATTTTGTTTTGATTTCAGCGGTGAAGAAAACGCTTGCAAAAAATATTGTTGCAACTCAGGAATCATTGTGCAAACAAGCAATAAAGATGTTTGCAGAATTTATCCGCACGAGATTCTTTATATAGCGATTGAGGACAGAAAATCTGTACTGTATCTGACTGATAGGAGAATAGAAACCAATTACCACCTTGACCATTGGAAAGGTATTCTCGATCTCAAGACTTTCGCCCAACCACATCACAGCTTTATTGTAAATCTCAATTATGTTGATGAGGTAACGAAAGAGTGGGTAAAAGTAAAGTACAAAGGGGTAGAATATCCTGTTTACACGTCTTCACGCAAAATCGGTGCGTTCAAAAAAGCTTTCTTAAGATTCGGAGAAAGATAATTTCATTGTGATTGAAAAGTTCATAAATAGAGAATATAATGATGTTTCCATATAAATTCCGAAAGGAGAAATTGTATGAGTTACATCAGCGAAATGAGAAATTTTGTAGGTCACGCACCGATTATGGCGGTTGCGGCAATGGGTATTCTCTATAACGAAGAAAAAGGCTTGCTTCTTGAAAAAAGAACAGATACAGGTGAGTGGTGCACTCCCGGCGGTGCCATTGAACTTGGCGAATCTTTGGAAGATGCACTTAAAAGAGAAATCAAAGAAGAAACAAACCTCGATATTGCAAATCCGAAGTTATTTGATATAAAAGCAAACGTTCATATGGTTTATCCCAACAAGGATGAAGTTTATTACACGGATGTTGTTTATGAAATCAACGAATTTTATGGTGATTTAAAACCCGATAAAGAAAGCACGGAATTGAAATTCTTTGATTTAGATAATCTTCCGAAAAACATAATGCCGACCCAAATCGGATATATTGAAAAATTTGTTTCGGAAAAGTGCAAATAAATATTAAAAGCCATATAGGTTGACACAAAATCAACTTATATGGCTTTTTCTATGCGATAGTTTATTCAGCTATTTTGATTTTAACTCCGAGTTCTTCAAACTGCATTAAATCATCTTCCGAAGAATCACTGTCGGTTATAATATAATCAAGTTTGCTTGCAGGGCAAATGCTGATTATAGAATCAAATCCGATTTTTTCAACGGGATATAAACCGTAAACTGTTTTTGAGTTATTTATGATGGCATTAGTCAACTCAACACTTCTTGATTTCTGAATAGAAAGACCAAACTTTGCCGAAACGCAAGCAGAAGTAACAAAACACTTATCAAAACGAAGTCTGTTGATTATAGATAATGCAAAGCTATCATAGAAACAACCGTTTGCCTGCATTTCGCCGCCTGCAAGAATAACTGTTATATTTTCCTTTTTGCGAAGTTCTTCGGCAATTACAATTGAGTTTGTAACAACAGTACAATTTACTTCTCCGATATTTTGTGCCATAAGATAGCCTACACTTGCATTGGTGATATAAACAACGTCATTTTCTTCAATTGTTTTTACAGCTTCTTTTGCTATCGCAAGATAGTTTTCCTTGACTTCAACAACACGCTCATCGGGGGAAAGATTTCTGATTACATTTCCGCCGATTTGTCTTGCGGGGATAGCACCGCCGTGAGTTCTTTTCAAAAGTCCCTGTTCTTCAAGAAGTCTTAAATCTCTTTTTGCTGAGTCATAGCTGATTTGAAATGTTTCCTGAATTTCAGAATTTGATATTCTACCTTTTTCTGATAAGATTTTGAGAATTTCCTGATGTCTTTCTTCAATAAACATAATTTTGCCCCTTTCATTAACGGTTATTAACAGTATTGCCGCAGTTACAAGAATAAAATAGCACAAACGTTAACATTTGTCAAGCGAAATCGTAAAAATATTTGAAACATCGTGAATAATAGTGAAAAATTGCAGAATAAACTATTTGTTTAATATATCATCTATTAGCCAAAATTGAAAATATATTGATTTTGGATAATAGCTTTGGTCTTGAGGTGTCAGTACAGCAAACATAAAACTTGGTGAACAATAATATAACAAACATCACCTTGGTCGTATATGGCTGAGGTGATGTTGCTATATTCAGATGGTTAATGTATAATGGCTTTATTAAAAGTGCGAGGATGAAACTATGAACAAGAATGCTGCAATCAACTTTGTTTTACAAAATGCACGACCTCTTGAATTGGCTGTTTACAAATATTTCTTTGAAAACGAATCAAACCAAACGGTTGTTAATGAGCTTTTGACTTTCCAAAACGCAGATGGCGGTTTTGGAAATGCTATTGAACCTGATTTTTTCAATCCCAATTCAAGTCCTATTGCAACAAATGATGCTATAATTACTCTTTGCCGTGTTAATGCACTTAACAAAGACTTGGATATTGTAAAAGGAATAGTATGCTATCTTGAATCTCACGATTCTTTTGATGAGGATAAAAAGCGATGGTTATTTGCAATTGACAGCAACAATGATTATCCCCATGCAATTTGGTGGGAGAAAAAAGGCGACGGCTTCAGTGGATTTAATCCGTCAATATCGTTAGCGGCATTTTTGATTTGCTACGGTAATCGCACTTCTCTTTATGAAGAAATCGTAAAAGGGGGATTCGAGTATCTTGAAAATACTGAGGAAGTCAGCGGTGATTCATTAAAGTGTTTTCTGCTGACATATGAGCTTTTGAAATCAAACGGCATCAAAGATATAGTTGATTTGGAACATTTCAAAGATTTATTGTGTAAAGCTATTAATAATTCTATTTGCGAAGATATCTCAAAATACGGAGTTGAATATGTGACGATGCCATCCGACTTTTTCTCCGGCTCATATTTGGAATTTATCACACCTAAAACAAAAACGCTGATAGATGCAGAAAAAAACATTTTAGGCAAACTTCAAGCGGAAGACGGCGGATTTGATATTACTTGGAAATGGTATACACCGTATCCCGAATTTGAACAAGCAAGAGCTTGGTGGCGTCCTCGCATTACTATTGAAAAGCTTCTTTTTAATGAGGTACAGATATGAAAACTGAAATATTAAAACAAAATGAAAACAGTTGGAATGCATTACCTGAAGATTTTTTCGGTGTTACTGCTTTGCCTATACTCGGTTGTTCAATTCCGACAGAGGATGAACTGCACCTTTTCCCTGACCTTAACGGCAAAGCTGTTTTTGAAATGGGTTGCGGAAGCGGTCACTCGCTCAAATGGTGTGCCGAACACGGTGCAAAAGAGCTTTTCGGTCTTGATATTTCAGAAGAACAACTAAAAGCCGCCAATAAATTGCTCGGCGAAAACGGATATTCCTGCACACTCTATCATCAGCCTATGGAAGATAACACAAGCATTCCGCAGAATTATTTTGACATTGTTTATTCAATCTACGCAATCGGTTGGACAACCGACCTTGAGAAAACAATTAAGAACGCCGCATCATATCTGAAACAAGGTGGCACTTATATTTTCTCTTGGGACCATCCGCTTCTACATTGTGTTGATTTGGAAAGTGTTGCTATTTCAGGCGGCAACAGAACGGTTGCAACCGAAGAACGCATAATTTTCAGTGGCAACTATCTCGAAGAAGATTATTACACATTCGAGAAATACGGCAATCCTCTCACACTGCAAAACCGTAAGCTTTCAACATACATAAACACCCTTGCAGATGCAGGATTTGCTGTTGAAAGAGTAATTGAAGAAACAAGCGAAAAGGTTTTAGAAAAGTCAGCGGGTTTCAATTCCGGGTACTATGCGGATTTTAAAGCAAAACATTTTCCGTTATCAATTGTTATTAAAGCGAGAAAGCTTTGATTTTTGAGGTATGAATATGTTTGAACTTGAACAAGTTTGCAATGAAAATTTGTCGTATTACAATGAATATGAAAAAGTTTTTGAAACCGATTTAACACAATATCAGTCAAGAATTTATCCGTCTGAAAAAGCGGAGGTCTTGCGTTGGTATCACATAAAGGCAGACAGAAAATATATCGGTGCAATTTGGCTGGAGAAGAATGTTGGTGAAGATTTTGCCGTTCTCGGAATTTTCATAGCTGATGTGCTTTACAGAAACAAAGGCATCGGCAAATCAGCAATTGAACAAATAATCAAAACCGATTTACAGGATATGCACATAAATAAAATACTCCTTCGTGTCCGTGAGGAAAACGAAAGAGCAATAAGATGTTATAAATCGGTGGAGTTTAAAGAAAAACGAAAATACAGAAAAGACAATCTGAATGTTATTGAAATGATATATGAGGCTTGATTATGATTTACAGAAAATATGAAAGCAGGGATATTTCTGCAATACGGGATATTCTCGAAAATGATTTAGGCTATAACTGTGAGCTTGACAAGTTGAATATCCGTGTTGAAGAAATGATGAAACGAGGCAATTATCAGATTTTTGTTGCCTGCGACGGTGACAAAGTTGTCGGTTACATAGGTTGTGTCAGTTATCTTGCGTTTGAACTTGAAAACGAAGGTATGAAGATAATTGCTCTCGCAGTTTCAAAGGAGCACAGAAGAAAAGGTATCGGCACTTCATTGCTCAAAACTGCAGAGCAATGGGCAAAAGAAAATAATATTGAAGTTATTCTTCTCAACAGTGGTTTGCCAAGAGAAGATGCCCATGCATTTTACGAATCACAAGGCTATTTCAAAAAGAGTTACGGATTTATAAAGAAGATATAACAACGGAGAAAAGTTTATGATTAAAATAGCAACCCAAAACGACACAAGAGTATTAGCAGAATTAGCAATACAAATGTGGAGTAATCACACGGTATCGGAACTTGAAGCAGATTTTGCTGAGATTGTTAGCAACAATGATGCGGTTTGCTTTATTAAACATGTTGATGACGTTCCCGTAGGTTTTGCACAATGTCAGCTTCGCCACGATTATGTTGAGGGCACACACTCATCTCCCGTCGGTTATCTGGAAGGAATATTCGTTGTTCCCGAATATCAGCATAAAGGATATGCAAAAGAACTGTTGCACGAATGTGAATTGTGGGCAAAAGAAAAAGGTTGTTCAGAATTTGCAAGCGATTGTGAACTTGACAACATAAACAGTTTTAATTTTCATATGGCAATGGGTTTTGAAGAAGTAAACCGTGTTATATGTTTCAGGAAAGAGTTGGGGTAATTCAATATGGTTAGAAAAGCAACTAATAACGATATATCTGCGATAGCTGAATTATACCGTGAGCAATTCAGAGAAATGGCAAAGCTGATTCCCGATTTTATAAAAGAAGGCGACCAGAGCACAGAGTTTATTGAGAATACAATTGCTAATGAAGAGTCAGATATTCTTGTTTATGAGAACGATGGTATGGCTGTCGGTTTTATCCTGCTTCAAGCCAAAACAAGACCCGATTTTCCGTTTATGCTTCCCGGAAAGTATTGCTACATAATGGACATAATCGTAACCGAAAATCATCGTGGCAAAGGCTTCGGAACAGCTTTAATGAACGCTGCAAAGGACTGGGCAAAAGAACGGGATTGTAATTTTATAAATCTTGACGTTCTTGTCAATAATCCCGGTGCAATCAAGCTCTATGAAAAACTCGGTTTTATCCCCAAGGCACAGGAAATGTATTGTAAATTATAATCAGGAGCAAATAAAAATGCTTGAAAAAATGAATGAATTTTTCGATAAACGGTTAGACGGTTACGATGAACACATGATGACAAATATCGAATCGTCAGATGTGTTTTATCCTTATACTGCCGACTGTTTACCCAAGACTAACGGTGCAAAAATCCTTGACTTGGGTTGCGGTACGGGTTTGGAATTGGAACATTATTTCAAAATCAACCCTTCGGCAAAAATAACCGGTATCGACTTAACCGAATCAATGCTGAATGCATTGAGGAATAAGTTCACAGAAAAGGATTTGACATTGATTTGCGGCTCATATTTTGATGTTCCGTTTGGCGAAAATACTTTTGATGCCGCAGTTTCGGTTGAATCTCTGCACCATTTCACAAAAGAAGAAAAAATTCCGCTTTATGCAAAACTCTGCAAGGCATTAAAAGACGGCGGATATTTCATTCTTACCGATTATTTTGCCTTGTCAGATGAAGATGAAAAAACATTCCGAAACGAACTGCTCTACCTCAAAAAGAAACAAGGCATTGATGATAATGAATTTTATCATTATGACACTCCGCTGACCGTCAAACACGAAACCGAAGCATTGCTTGAAGCGGGTTTTTCTTCCGTTGAGGTGCTGAATAGCTGGGGAGCGACATTTACATTAAAAGCAATTAAACAGGAGTAACTATGACAAACCAAGAAATATTACAAATCGCATTACAACAATCTGCGTATGACTGCAACTGCAACGCAGAGGATTTTCTTTCTACTGAAAACAAGGTTGTTTTATCACAGAAAAACGAAAAAGCAAGGGTGTATATGCCCTTGCCACTGGAATGTGATTTGGTATCATACGGTAACAATATCGTGGCGCAGGTCAGTCCGAGAATGAAAGATATTGTTGAGTGGTATATAGGCAAATATGCCGTTGAGCATTGTTTTGAATCGCCCAATGTTATTGCACTCAACGAGAAATTAGCAGAGTTTGGATATAAAGTCTGCTTTATGGCGGAATACTTTTTGCCCGATGTCAACGCACTTAAAGAACTGCCCTGCAATTATGAAATAAGAGTTTTACAGCCCGAAGAATTTGAACAATATTACACTGCCGAGTGGGGCAACGCTTTGTGCGAAAAACGCAAGCATCTTGACAAACTCGCCGTTGGTGCATTCGATAACAGCAAACTTATAGGTCTTGCAGGTTGTTCTGCCGATTGTGAAACGATGTATCAGATTGGCGTTGACGTTCTGCCTGAATACAGACGAAAAGGTGTTGCATCCGCAATCACAAGCAGACTTGCTCTGGAAACATTGAAACTCGGTAAAGTACCGTTTTACTGTGCCGCTTGGTCGAACATCAAATCTGTCCGAAATGCAATCAGAAGTGGATTTAGACCTGCATGGGTTGAACTTACAGCAAGAAACAGCGAATTTGTTGATGATATGAATAAGTAAGAAGGTGAAGTTTATGTCAAAAGTCTTTTTAATCTGTGGCAAAATCTGCTGCGGTAAAACTACATATGCACAAAAACTTTGCAACGAAAATAACGCCGTGTTGGTCTCGGTTGATGAAATAACGCTTGCTCTTTTCGGTCAGCATTGCAGCGATAAACACGATGAATATGTAGAAAGAACAGAGAAATATCTGTTAAACAAATCTATGGAGGTTATTAACAAAGATATCAATGTTGTTCTTGATTGGGGCTTTTGGACAAAAGCAGAACGTAAAGCGGTAAAAGAATTTTATAAGTCCCGTAACATTGAATGCGAGCTTCATTACATTGATATAAACGATGAAGTGTGGAAAACACGCTTGCATAAGAGAAACAATGCTGTGCTTGCAAATGGAACAAGTGCTTATTATGTTGATGATAACCTTGCTGCAAAATTCGCTTCGATATTTGAAGTGCCTAGCGAAGATGAGATTGATGTTATTTATCAAGGGGACATAGATGAAATTTGATGAGTTTATAAAACAAAAGGATATTAAAATCAGAGATAATGAACATTTAAAGGTTATTAAGTGTTTTTATCCCTATCTTCGTAGTGTTTCCGGTGATGAACAATTGCTGCCATTACTTGTTGGAAATATTTTGGGTATTGATTTGTCGAATGTTACAGTTGAAACCGCTTGTTTTAACGGCGTAAATGACGATAGTAACCCTCCTTATGTTAACGTTGACCTATATATCAAATTCAATAACAATATAAAAGTTTTCGTTTATGGCAGGCAACCAAAAAATCTCATTGATTTAAAAGAAAATGAGTATGCAATATATTTGCTTGCCGATGAAATTATAAGTGAAATCGCAAAAGCCGAAAGCCATCATATCTTTATCAAATAATTTTGGAGAACAAAAATGAAGAGCAGAATAATGACAGAAGATGATATTCAAAAGGTTGTTCCACTTTACATTGATTATTATAATAACCAAGAAGACGGTGAATGGACACCCGAAACTACATATAAACGTATTCATCAAGTGTGGAGCCACGAAGATTCTTATTGTCTGATTTTGGAAGACAATGGAACAGTTATAGGCTTTGCAATGGGTTATTTTGAGCAGTACGATGATTGCTTTGCTTATGATTTGGTTGAGATTGTTGTATCAACCAAACTTCAAAACCAAGGAATTGGCACAAAGTTTATGAATGAGCTTGAAAAACGGATAAAAGAAAAAGGTGCTATGCTGATACAGTTGCAAGCCGTCAACGATGACCACCACAATCATTTTTACGGTAAACTTGGATACAGAGATGCAACAAATCTGACACTCAAAACTAAGATTTTATAAATTCAAAATCAATTCGAGGAAATAAATATGAATATTGTCAGAAAACTCAAATAAGCCGAACTTCCAATTCTAACACAACTTTTCAACTACAATGATATTGATGATATGATTTCCGAAAACACTCGTAACATTGAAAACGATATCGTCGATATTTTTGCTATGCTTGATAATGACAAGCTGATTGGCGAGCTTCATGTGAAATATGACAATGAAGATAAAGACTTCGCTGAAAAAGGAAAACGAGCATATCTGTTCGCATTCAGAATTCACAAAGATTATCAAGGAAAAGGATTAGGCTCTTATCTTCTTGAAACTGTTATTGACGAACTCAATGCCAACGGTTATCACGAACTTACTGTCGGCGTCGAAGATGACAATAACCGAGCAAGATATATGTATGAAAAACACGGTTTCATTCACCCAATCGCTCGAATAAAAGAAACCTACCAAGGCGACAGCTATGAATATGATTTGTTGCTGAAAAAGATAATTAAACAATTAGAACAACCCGCATTGTAGCACGAGAGCTATAATGCGGGTTTTTATATGTCAAATGTCAAACAACAAACATTTTTGTCGAAAAAACGCACAGTTTTGCAAGGTGTCTTGAACTTAAATCTGAGTTTTAATATTTTTAATATGTGTAATTATAATTTGATTTTGCTAAACACACAAAACATATATAAAAGTTAACATTTCAACAAAATGTGAAAATATTTATTAATCGGGCGACTTTTATTTATGTGATGAAGTATCCACGCAAAAGCAAATACCTTCTTGTATAAAAATTAAAATTTGGAGGTTAAAATGAAACAATTAGTAGTATTGGACATTAATAATTGTCAAGAGGATTATTCTGCCGCAATGGAATGCATATGTCTTTTAAGAGATAAAAAAATCGAAGATGCAGGAAAACATATCAATAGCACATTAGTTGGCAAATTTTTTAGAATACCTTTGTTTTCAAACAATACCGTCCCAAGATATTTTGAATGCCCGCAATTAAAAAAAGAAACCATACCAGAAGGTAAGAAAATCTATAGTATAACAGAGGTATATGATAATTACTATCACATTTTTAGCGAATACAATTTACGAAAAGTTTTTTCTGATGATAGAGTGCTTAAGGATAAACTGAATTTATATTTAAATTTAGAAAATAACAATATGAGTGTACAAGTTCCGGCCGTAATTCTTTCTAAGATGCAAAATAAAGAAAGCATTACTCGAACAGAATGGATAGAGGCTTCAAGTAAAAATGAGATTTATTATCATATTAGAATTAAAGTTGATGATAAATCAATTTATAACTTACAGTACTTAGCATTGCTTTTACAAAAGCATCAAGACCTAGTTAATCAAAAAAAAGTATCGGTTTTATTATTAAATGATGAATTTTGCTTACATTATTATCCCTTTGGAGATTTAAAAAACAAAATTTTAATTAACAACATCAATGAATCTCATAAAAGATTTTCAAGATACCTGCGATTGTTAGCAAAAGACAACACGGGTGTAATTTATGCACCTTATTTTGAAAAATTAAAAGACCAGGTTTTCTATGAGCCTAAAATTTTGCCAATGAATTTCAAAGATTCATCCATAGGTGATAATTTTTTTCCGTTACTTGAAATTGATTCAGAAGCATATGATTTGTTGTTTTCCGATAATCAAGTTGAAGATAAAAAAGCTTTATCATCAACAATCAAAAAAATAAATCTTTATAATGATACAATTAGTGTGCAAAGTAAATACTCTCTTTTTCAATTAGGTAATTTAAGATTTTTTAATGCTGATGCAAAAAATCCACACGATGCTTTTTTATCATATATTGCTGAAACATCGTGGCAAAAGCTGAGAAAAAACTGGATTTCATTAGATGACTTGTTAGATAAAGAAAATTTTGAAAAAGTTAAAGAAACAATAATAAATCGGTTTACTGAAGAAAAAAATAATTGGTTGACTTTTGCGATTTTTTCATTTATTTTCAATGCAAATAAAAAGATAAAAAAAGAGTTGAGCATTGTTACCTATATTGATGAAACATATCAAACATCTCGAGAATTATCAAAAGGTTTACAACAATTAATTCAAAACGCTATACAGCATTCTGAATATAAATCTTGCTATTTCACATTCTTTCTTGATCAGGAAATCGGAAATCTACACCTTTCAGTAATAGACCTTAACACAAAAAATACAATTATAGAATCTTTTAAAGAAAGATTGACAGGTGAGATAAATTCTTTCAACAAATTTAACCCACTACAAAATAAGGACTCTGTTAAGTTTAATGATTTAATTGAAAGTCATAGTGATTTGATTAAATCAAAAAATATTGCGTTGAAGCATTTTTTTAATATTTTCGATTCTAATTACAATTCCGAAACTAGTTCAGAACAAACACAGGAGTTGTGGAAAAACTTTAGAAAGTCTGACTCTACAGCTCATGTAGGACTATTAATATTCTATCAAACTATTCTTCAGTGTAATGCTGATTTTATGCTCCAAAGTTCGAAAACTTTTGAAATTGACGAAGAGGAAAAATGTCGTTTTATAGATTTGGCTCAGAATAGAAATAACGGAATGTTTTTTCATTCGAATACTATTTTTGAAAATGAAGATTCTTCTAGAATAATTCCAGGCACTCAATATCAAATAATTGTCCCAATACAAATAAGACATTTTGTCAATCCTATAGGAGAAGCTAGTATAAGCGATAATAATCTTTTAGAGGATTATTATACTTTCGCACAGTATATTGACTATAATCCAATCCCTTTGAAACTTTTTGGATTAAATGAAGCCATAGAGAGCATGAAAACAATGCATATAACACGCCCTGAAGAAAAGTTTATGATGCAATTAATTTGGACAAAGTTTTGGCATAGAAACATTAACAATTTAATAAACACATCAGTAGTTAATTCTGTATATTATTGGCATGTGGATGAAAAAACATTATCCTACTTTTTAAAAAATGATAACTCGGAAATATTTTTAAAAGGTCTATTCGCGGCATTAGTTAGTGTTTCTGACTTAAAAAAACCATTATACATTGCAATTAAGAATCTGAATTCAGTTTTTATTGAAACATTAAGAGAAGTATGTATTTCTTTATCAGGAAAAAGTTTTTGCGATAACTTGCAAATATATTTTGTTGATCAATCCTATGAAAACAACATACATTTGTTGGGCAATTCGTTTTATGATGCAGTAATGAATGCAATAAAACTATCAGTTGAGCATGGATCTGTTTTGTTTCGTGCGTATGATACTGTAAGTGTAAAGCATATATCAAACGCAAGTAATATTAGTGAAATGATAAATAATAGACCACAGTCTGTAATGCCGTTTGATGTGATTGTTCCTGAATACCAGAAAGAGAAAAGAACCATTTTTGAGGCACGAATGCTAAAATTGGTGGAAAAACGTTTGGATGGTGCAGATTCTCATGGGTATAAACTAGAGAACACTCATATGAGACTGGGAAATAAAGTTCATATACAATCATTTTATGAAATGTCATTTTTATTTTACAGAACTACAATCGCTAATAGGATTGCCTTTAAAATAATTAAGTCTTATAAATCAAAAATGTTAGACAGAATAAAAATATCATGTAATTCATGTACTGTTAATCCAATTATGTATTATAGTTATGCATCATATTCAAAAGCAATTTTAACTTCGCTTGTAGAAATTACTAGAGAATATATAGAACAATATATTACAAATAAATTAAAAAATTACAAAGACTACTATGACGAAGTTGAAATTAAGAAAATTATAGCAAGTGCTCGAATGCAAATTGCATTTGCTTCTTATCAGCATAATTTACAAAGCGAAGCCACTTGCGATCATATACAATTATATTTTGGGCTTCAAAAGGATTTTTCTGGTGCAACATTAGAAAACAGCACACTAAAAGGTGGCTTTTGTCTTAATATAAATAATGATTTGGAAGACAGTATTTCTGTTGTACTTGTGGTTCCTATTAGTTCTACGCTAACAACTTTTGATAAAATGTTTAGCAAACTCAAAGAGCGTATACATGAAAATTCGGAAAATATTGCGAATTTGCTTAAACTTTCAGATTGTTACACTGCTTTTTGGGTTAGAGAAGAAAAACGAAATAAAACAGAATCATTCCAACATCACATAGAGCAAGATTATTTGGAAAATGTTGATGAGGAAAATCAAATCATTACTGTAAAAACGAAAAATAATGATCCTAGTGGAGTTGCACTAACTGAACTTGTTGATTGTCCTAATATCAATTATTTTATGCAAGCTAAAGCTATTTGGAACTCACCACTTATTTGTCAGCTTTGCTTTCCTGATGCACAGGAGTTAATTAGAGAAATTCCTTTAGTTGAAACAGACTTAACCTCAACTGTTCCATCACAACAAGTTAGATGTGAAAAACAAGCAGAATCTAATGAAAAAAGAAATATTCGCCTACATAATTGTTTTAATTTTAATTGTGGAGATGAATCGAATAATAAGGGTAACAATTATAGGCTCAAATTGCTTCGGGATTGTGTATATTATGGACACATAAAAAGAAGCAAAAATCATCATCAATATTATATAAGTACTCAAGACTACTTTTATAAAAATGAAGTGCAAAAAGAAATTAAAAATTGGCTGTTAAAACTTAAAAGGAAAGATATTAACAAATCGCCAAAGCTTAAAATCATTTTCTCGCCTGAACATAACACTAATGTTGGTTTTGCACAATATGTAAACACATATTATTTTAATGGTACGGCAGAAATTATTTCTGTTAATGAAGACAAAGTTTTCAGGTCAAATTTCATATGTGAGCACGAAATGTTAAAAAACACGATCGAAAGACTTCACATTCAAAAAAATGTATTTGACGACAGTATTCCTGTAGAGTTTTACTTTGTTGATGATAGTATAATTACCGGGGCTACTATAAATAAAGCAAATAGTTTACTTCGATCTCTATTACCTGAAAAATACATTTCGGAATATCCCGCTTTTCTATTCAAAAAGTGTTTCATACTAATCGATCGTCTTTCTAATGAATCTAAACGAGCTTATACTTTGTCTGGAAACGAATTGGATTTTTATTCTTTTGTTCATATTGATATTTCAAATATGCGTACCCAAGGAGACTCATGTGTTGGCTGTAAATTACAAAATGAGGCAAAAAAAATGTTTAAGAGAAGTGCCTCTAGAATCACTGCAAATTATTGGGCAAACAAATATCAAAGATTAGAACCAATTAATTATGATAATCTTGAAAAAATGGAGTTTCTCAAAAATAAAACATATGCATATGAAAGATTAATTCTTTCGCATATTTCACAAAACTATATTTTTTCTGACGGCATTATTACGCGAGAAAAAGGAGAATATTATGACTGTGTTTTATATCTTTTTGAAAACATATTAGTATCTTCAAAGAACCCAAAAAAGAATTACAAACACAAAAACAACTTTTTCTATGAAGATTTGTTGTATGATATACTTTTTAACTTACAGAATTATGAAAACAAAAACCATAAACTTTGCATTGCTGAACTCCTTTTAAAACTACTGTCTAGACCGTTTTTTTCTTTTGATTATTCTTTTAAACTGCAAATACAGTCTTTTATAATTATTATTGCTGAATACTATTTGGATTATTATTCAAAAGATAAAAAAACAATTAGTTGGAACGAATATGCTGATAAACTTTTCAATAAAATTCCTAAAGATGATAATTATAAAAATTTCTTGTTGAAGAATGATAGAATTAAAAAAACAGTTTATATTGCAGAGTGTTTTCGAAAGCAACATAAAGACAATCCAATATTAATAACAAGTTTTCTTAAAGATATCGTGTTTGAAGCTTTAAGTGATTTGCGAAGTACTTATCTTATAAGAAAGAGCGTAATTGTTAGAATAAACAAGTTGATTAATAATTGTTTATTAGCAATACCTTTACACAACAAAGAATTAAACAATTGCAATTGTTGGTCCTGTTCTGTATGTGCTAAAACAAATGGAGAATGCAAGTATTTATTAGATGCTACACAATGCGAAGATAAAAGTGCAGTAAATTGCTTTTTTGTATCTTATCTAGCAAACATTCAAAAAATTTTAGAGTGTGGAAGTGATGAAATTAAGTCTGTATGGTTTGAATACTTTCTTCTTTTTGGCGAAGAAATTAGTGCTCAAACATATAAATTTATAAATACATTTAACATTACAGAAAAAGATACACAAATTGCAATTAAAAATGTTATACCTTTTAATAACAACTCTTTTGCAGTTGAACTGTTCTTGACCACAGCGTCAATAGGTTTTGATATAGTAGAAAAAAAGATATCGAAAACAAGTGATACAGATTATTTTTTGAAAAATTATTATTTGTGTAAAGATTGGATAAATCAAAAAATAGAAAGCTGCAATGAGACTAAACAGTGGCATATATTATTATCCTCTTTGGATAATAGGAATACCGAAGAAAAAACAACTGTTCCACAAATTGATAAACGATATGAAAATTTCCTTAAAAATATGGTCGATTATGTTTCTAGAATAAATGGATTACAGCCCAATATATTTAATGTCGCTCTTTTAACAATGTCAAAAAAGGAGAAGACTGCTTCAATTGACAAAATACAATTAGTCAAAGACTGTTTTGGAAAAGACGAGACAACGAATCTTGATATAAAACAGGCCCGATACATTATTAAAGATAGAGTTGTAAATGCTTTTAATAACGAAACCATTAAGATTGAAAAAGATCCCACTACTGTTGTTGGAAAGCTAACAGAAAATGGATATCAAATGGTTTTTGCAGAATCCGGAATAACCGATGAAACATATGACAAACAACAAACACATATAGACTATAAAGATCATCATGTCGTTACAAATCATAGAAAGCCTTATTTGATAATATATTTTGATAATCCAGACAAAATAATTTTATCAAATAATTTGGGGCGAAAAATGGTTCCATTAAGTAGGATTTTTTTGTACATTAGTATGGAAATACGCAATACTAATAAACGAAAAGAACTTCCTTGGATAGTATTAAAGGATATTTTAGCATATCGCAACAGAATATTGAGGTACTTATCTGAGGACTTTAACGGAGACATCATGGAAAAACATGCAGTATCTGTAAAAGAAGAAGCGATTCTTGCTCACGAAAGATCTTCAAGTCATGCATCAACAACAGATGAAAAAGGGGTTTTAAGAATCTTTGGAATAGGAAATGTATCTAAACTTAATAGATTATCTTATCCTATAGATCTTGAAACTAAAAAATTGTTTAATGGAAATAATAACACCCTCAACAATTATTACAGTTCAGAGTTATGGTTATTACTTCAAAACTATGTTAACTGTCAAATAGCACGTCTTTTTAGCAGAACTTTTGATCATAGTGAAGAAGCTATAGTAGAGGAAGATAAAGGTGTTCCAGCTTTATATCTATCATCAAAAAACGAACAAGAAGATGATGTGTTTAAAAAAAGGTTGATAAGGTTTTCAGATTTAAAAATCAGTGAAGACAATAGGTTTTTATTGTTAAAGAAAGCTGCAAAAATAAAGGTCTTTGTTGATAATAATTGTAGTTTCTTTTACAACAATAAAAATAAATACTATAACGAAGAATATATGCGTTGTGTTTTATTAGATATATTTTTTTCATCTATAAAATATGCTACTGTTGATGATTCGCTGTTACCTCGTGTCGATAATTTGATATATAATATAAGTTGCCCTACAGAGTTAAAGAAAACATTGGAATGCAATATTATTTGTTATAAGGACTCTTGTGATTTAGTTATTTTAAACAATGTGAAGCGAAACAGGGTAAAAAGAGCTAATATATTATTTCACAATGAAGAAATTTATCGACGCACTCACGATCCTTTAGATTATGGAGATGGTCATATGAGTCTTCTTACAATTAGAAGTTTCATTTTGGGCATCTATAAAAACAGTGAGTTGTTCCACAAAAAAGATACGTTATTTCAATATATTACAAAAGATCAAGTCAAAGATCGTATTATTAATAAAGATTTTTATGAAAAAGTAATTGATGACGTAGAAAGATATGATGTTTGGTTTGAAACACGATTACCAATTTTTTTAGAGGAGGACTGATGTCTAATGTCAAAAACGATAATATGGATAGATGACAGAGAAGATGAAATGGAAAAAGTAGCAAAAGGTGCATTTGTTGAATTATGGAAGGAGGGAATAATTAGTAGAGTAGCCTTTTTGGGAAATGCATTTCCAGATAATACATGTGACGACCCAATATTCTTTGTGGAAGAAGAAATAATCGGGAACTTTCAAAGATTTAAATATAGCTGTGAAAATCAAGTAGGTGGATTTGCAGGAATTGATAAAAAAATTGTTGAAGAAGTAGATAATGAGTTAAAAAAACATGAAGAAAAAAAAGAATATTTGGCTTTTTGTATCCCTAATAATAATCAGCCCGAACTAAAAGAAAGGATTAGCAAAACACTTACTTCATGGGAAAAGAAAAAATCTATTTCACTTGAGAATTGGAATAACAAACAATATAATTTAGAAGAAATATATTCTGTTAAAAGCATCTTTGATTCTATTGAAAATCCCCAAAACTTTGTTTATGCTTTAGATATTATACTGTTAAAAAATGATGATGATAAGTTAAGTTGTGATATTGAAAAAGCTGAACCTATTCTTTCATTGGAACTGTATCATTATATTAGAGAAGAATTAAAAGCCCCTTGTTTATTATATACAAGATATTCTTATTTGAATAGACTAAGAGACAATTGGATAAGTTTATATTCCCAAAGGTATAGTGATATAGAAATAGATTCTATTGTATCTAGAGAAAATCTCAATTTAGGTTCAATTGATGATTCAACTATAAATAAATTGAAAGGATTATGTTCAAAGGGGTGAATGAAAAATGATGAAAGTGAAGGCACTTAATGAGGATAAATTAAAAGACATAGAAAAGTCTATAAACTATATTAAAGAAGGCTTTTTAAGCCAAGCTTTTTCTAATAAAATGGGGCAAAATTCTTCCGTTTTATACCACTACACCTCTTTTGAAAAATTGTTTGCAATTCTTGATGGCGATTCTTTTTGGGCATCACGCTCACGTTTTTCAAATGATTCAACAGAAAATTTGTTGCTTGGTGAAGAATGGATTGATTCGAATCAATATTACGGGGACAACTACATGGTTTGCTTTTGTCAAGATGGAGACATTTTGAGTCAGTGGAGAGGATATTGTTCAGAGGGCGGTGCTTCTATAGGTTTTAAATTTCAAAAGGAACACATTTACACAATTTTACATGCGGATTATGACCCTAAATTGACTTCTTCAATTAATAAAGTAGAGCTTTATAAAAACAGTGTAATTCCCGTGATTTATTGTAATCCGATTGAATCGTCAACGAATTTAGGTGTTGATATAAAAGAAAATCTATTTAAATTGTTTGAAGACAACGCAGAGAATACTTCTGGTCAATCACTTGTAAACGTTGCACCATATTTGAAAAACAGTCTATTTAAAGAGGAACAAGAATACCGATTAAATTTTGACAATTCTGATGGTTTGTTGGAAAAATGTGTACGTTTCAGAACGTTAAAAGATGGATCAATGATTCCGTATATGGTAGTCAAGTATGGTGATTATGCAAGTAGCAGTTATTGTTTATCACACACATATACAAAAGAAAGAATTAATAACATAATTGATGAACATCTTTCAATGCCTCATCGACCACCAATAATTATTCCTAGCGGAAGAGACCAATCTGACATTTGTAGAGAGTTTAGTAAGGCGTTAAATAATCATAAAATAGAAATGAAACAAAAAAGTATTAAGAGGTACAAAAAATGGCTACAAAATCCTCTTGATATAATATGCGATGGGCATTTACCCATTGTAAGTATAACTGTTTCGCCTTCACATAAACAAGATTATATGCGAGAAGTTATTGAAAGATTTTGTAGAAGCCGATATTGGTTACAAAATGTAGAAGTTAAATGTTCAAAGATTCCCTATTTGTCTCCTCAGATTTAATTAGTCATATAGCATTTTAAAAATCATATTGTTTTGTGCAACAAACATATGGTTTAAAATGTTAATAATTACATTTGTCTCGGTTTAGCTTTTCTGAAAATACACCAACTATCATACGAACAAAATCCATTCAATAAAAGTCAATTCTTCACGGTTCAGACCGATAAGAATCAACTAAAAACATAGGGTCTTAATAAAACATAACTTTTTTGCCTTCCCGATTTCGGGAGGGCATTTTTGTTGTCGGCAAGTATTTTTGAAATTATGGTGTACAAAACTGCCTTCTAATTCCAAACAAGTGAAGGACGTTTGCAAAGTGACGGCAATTCTGCCGTCAACTCATATGGACTCAGAATATTTTTTGAAATGATGACAGCACATTTGCCGTCACGAAAAAATTTTTAAAAAACTTTTCGAAAATGATGCCGAATTTGGCTTCTCTCAGTGCAAACATAATGAGAGGATTTTTTGAACTTTTTGTAAACATTTCGGAATTAGGGCGTACAAATGGCTTCTTCCAGTGGGAATAAGTGAAGGATATTTTAAATTTTTTCAAAAAAATCACCCCAATTTGCCCCTTCCCAGTGCAAACATAATGAGAGGACTTTTTGAATTCTTTGTAAACAATTCGGAATTTGGGCGTACAAATAGCTTCTCCCAGAGGGAATAAGTGAGGGGTATTTTAAATTTTTCCGCAAAACACCCTACAATTTGATCTCTCCCAGTTCATACATAATGAAGGGGCTTTTTAAAAACTTTTTGAACTTTTCCGAAAACAGCGAATTTTGGGTGTCCATTTTAGGGGTGTTTGTTCAAATAAGTGAAGGGATATTTAAATTTTCTCTGAAAAATCACCCCAATTTGACCTCTCCCAGTGCAAACATAATGAAGTTTTTTTCACTTCAATAAAAATTAAGGAGTTGATGTCTATGATTTAGTACCTGCCGAAATGAAAAACAAATCTCAAAGAAAGGAGGAAGCGGCTTCAAAAGCGACTGCTGAATGACTACAACATTTTATACAGCAGCAGTCGAAGTCACGCAGGAAGAAAGTTAAGTTTTCATCTTCTGCGTGACGATCGTGTCGATGGTGACGATGATTTAGTGGGCGTGTAAAAGACCGTCACGGTCGTCACCATCGTCACGCAAGACGGTCAGAATGTACCGTCTTGGTGTCCCTCGGAGAGCGCAACAGCATCTTTTGGTATACAAAGTGTGTCAAAAGTGCTTTTGCGTTACTTTTGACAAAAGTAACAAAATAAAATACTGCGCTTTGCTTGTATTTTGCGGTGTTACCGCAGTCGCTGACGCGACATAGCATTTTGTTGAATGACGGTGTTTTGCACCTTATTGAACAAAACCGTTTTTAAGGTTTGTAGATTTTATTTTTTAAAGGAGTTGATTGAATTAAAAGAACGATAAGCGTAATGGTAGGCAAAGGCTCGGTCAATCACAACAGCAGAAAGTTCAATGCGAAGAACACAGATCCCGAAAGAACTCACAGAAACATTGAATACTGCAACGAAGAAATAACGGATGTGTATCATCAGCTTTTCGATGAGGCACAGAAAAGGTACAACGAAAAACAGAAACGTGCCGACAGAAAAATCGAAAACTACTATGAAAAAATCCGAACAGGTAAGCAGGAAAAAACTTTTCACGAAATCATTTTACAGATTGGTGACCGTGAAGATATGAGTGCGAAAGATGAGAATGGTGAACTTGCTGAAAGAATACTCGACGAATATTTTCAGTCGTTCCAAGAACGAAATCCGTGTCTGAAAGTTTTCTCTGCTCATCTTCACATGGATGAAGCGACACCGCACCTTCACATCGACTTTGTTCCGTTCACAACAGGAAGCAAACGAGGAATGGATACAAGAGTTTCACTCAAGCAGGCTCTCGCCAACCAAGGCTTTGTCGGAAGTTCAAAGCACGAATCCGAATGGAGTCTTTGGGTACTTGCCGAGAAGAAAGAGCTTGCAGCCGTGATGCAAAAATACGGCATTGAGTGGGAGCATAAAGGTACAAGTGAAAAACATTTATCCGATTACGATTACAAAAAGAAGATGCGAGCTGAAGAAGTTGAGAAGCTCACGAAGAAATCCGAAGAGCTGAACATAAAGGTTGATGAACTCAATGCAAGAGCTTCAAACCTGATGGAGTTTGAAAATGAGATGGAAGAAATCTCAAATCAGTTTTACAACGAAGAAGAGTTTCAACTGCCCGAGCCGCCACCGCTGATGTCAGCAAAAACTTACAAGACGAAGTTCGTTGAGCCGCTGATTAAAAAACTTCTTGCGATTGCAAAGACAGCAGTGAAGCGTTGCTTTGAGATGAAGGAAAGACTCGACGGAATGACTGCTCGTTTTAATTGCCGAGTAGTTGACAGTGACAAATATGTTAAGGCGAACAATGAACTTCGGAGTGAAAATGAAAAGCTCACTCACGAAGTTCAGGATTTCCGTCTGCTTCGCAAAATCTTCGGCGATGAACGTATCATCGATATGATTAATGAGGCAAGACGAGTCGATTACGAACAGCGTACGGCACGGTTCAGAAAGCCGAAACGCACTATCCACAAAGACAAGGACAAAGATGTCCGATAAGAAAAGATTTCAGAATCGTATAGCAACCTTAAGTATGAGGAAAAATATGTAAGGAAAGGAGGATAAAATTTGCTTTTGGATGTATGCGACAAAACGAAGATAGTTTATTTTTGGTTATCTCAGGAGGAGCGAAACAATGAGGAGTTTTATGAATCCCTCAAACCGCAATACAGAGAATGGAAAAACAAAGGCTATGTGGTTTGTGTTTTTGTTTCAGGCAAGGAGAGTCTTGTTGAAAACACAAAGGAGCTTCTCGTACACAACAAAATGGTTCTCGCAAAAAAGAATTTGAGAGAGCGTGACAGAGAGGCACGGTAAGTGCAGCTCTGTATAGGCAGAAATTATTCTGCCTACATACATGTAACATTCGAAAGCAAATAATTTCTCAAAATCAGTTGAAAAAATAAAATTATTATGTTACAATGTTGTTTGTTGAACAACGAATATATTTAATATAACATTGGTGGTAATATTTGGATGAGCACAAAAAGAATAGCGGCGTATATGCGAATTTCCGTTGATACGGAAAAAGACAGAGATAATACGTCGATTGAAAACCAAAGAAAAATAATAAAAGCATATATAAAACAAACATTTCCCGATGCTCAGGTTGATTATTATGAGGATCGTGACCGAAGCGGTTATACCTTTGAGCAGAGAGAAAGCTACCAGCAGATGCGACCTCTTTTGATGAGCGGGCACTATCAGATTTTGATTATCAAGGATTTCTCTCGTTTTTCGCGCCGAAACAGCAGAGGTCTTGTTGAGCTTGAAGATTTAAGAGATGCCGGGGTCAGAATCATATCAATCGGCGACAGTATTGACTACCCGACATACGATGACTGGAATAATATTCAGGTTCGCTTTTTGCTCAACGAAATGCCTGTTACCGATGCTTCCAAAAAGGTAAAGCGAGTTGTTGAACTCCGTCAGAACGGTGCAAACTGGGTATGTGCCGTGCCTTACGGCTACTACTTTGTTGACACAAAAAATATGGTGTTCGAGATTGACGAAAAAGCTGCCGAGGTTGTTAGGAGGATATTCGAGCTTTACAATAACGGCTGGGGATACAAAAAGATTGCAAATTACCTTACAGAACAAAACATCCCCACACCCCGTATGATAGAAAAAGAGCGCAAGGAAGCCGAAGCGGCAAAGAGCAAGGGCAAAAAAGAAGTTAAAATCAAAGCAAGTCCGATATGGGCTATACCTACGGTCAGCGGAATTTTGCAGAACGATTTTTATATCGGAACTCTTCGCCAGCGGAAATACACACGAACAAAAATTAACGGTCCTGAAAAGAAATTAGATAACGAAGAGCACATTGTTTTTGAAAATCACCACGAAGCAATCGTAGAAGTTAAGGCTTTTATGAAGGCTCAACAGCAGTTGAAATCAAGAACAAAATCTAATTACAGAGGCATTAAGAAATACGATACAACCTATTCGGGTTTTCTTTTCTGCGGTGACTGCGGAAGTCCGATGTTTTCAATGAGCCGTCCTGATTTGGCACCTGCTTACACCTGCGGAACGTATCATAAAAGAGGCTTAAAGGGATGCACCTCACACCATATTCGCATTGATTTGCTTGACACAATGCTCAAAAAATATATCGAGCGAGTTATGATGAATGCAGATATTATGATAGCAGAGCTTGAAAAAGCAATTAAAGACGAGCCTCAGATGATGAACACATCTGCATCAACCATTGCGGATTTAGAGGTTGACTTGGCGAAAACAAGAGAAAGCTTCAAAGCAACACAGAAACAAAAAATTCGTGAGCTAATGAAATGCGATGATTCTAACCGTGATATTATTGAAGAAACTTATGAAGAAATTGAAGAAGAGTTATTGCAGAAAATCGAGGGTTTGGAAAAGCAAATTTCTCTCACTGTTGAACGCAGAAACACAACAATAGAGGTTAACCGAATCGCAAAAACGGCACTAGAGATATTCCGTGCCCTGCTTGCAAAGGAGACTCTTGATAAAGGCGATTTATCGCTGATTATTGAAAAAATCTATGTTTATGATGGAAAAGAGCCTGCCATTGAAATTCAGCTCAAGTCAGATATTGCGTTGCTGCTTAAGGCAGGAACACTTACCAAAGAACAGCTTGAAGAAGCAGGATACAGAGGTACTGTCGTAAATTTTAATTGGGACATCGAAGGTAACTTATCAGCCACAATAGTCCAAAAGGCTAATCACCGGATGGACAAGGCTTTCGGTGTCAATGTTATATGTGAAGGCGACCCGTTGGAGATATTTACGGCACCTGACGGTGAGGTAATATTTAAAAAGTATTCGCCGGTTGGCGAGCTGTCTTCCCTTGCGGCACAGTATGCAGAGGTGCTTTGCAGGGGTGCCAACCGCCCCGTGCTCATCTGTGACCGTGACAGAGTCATTGCCTGCGCAGGTGTGCCCAAAAAAGAGGTTATCGACCGTCAGCTTTCGCAGGAGCTTGAGGACTGTATGGAGCGCCGCGAAAGCTTTGTTGCGCAGCGCGAGGGTGAAGGTATGACTCCTGCCGTAGGTGTGGAGCGAATGGCTTGTGTCGCTTCGCCGATAATTGCGGCAGGTGATGTATCGGGCGCCGTTGTAATGCTTGGTGACGATAAAATGTCTGCGCCTGCCGCGGCCGACATAAAGCTTGTTCAGGTTGCGGCAAACTTTCTGGGCAGGCAAATGGAAGAATAAAACGGGCTTACAGATTCAAAAACACCCGACGTCGGATTCAACCGTCGTCGGGTGTTTGACATCATATTTTTGCCGGGGGTGTGCGGTGCTTTCTTTCCTTGTGCTTGGGTTTGGGTTGAATATTTCCGGCTTTGGTGAGCGCGATTTTTGTGAGTACGGGACCAAAGAGCTCATAAATAAGTACGGAAAACAAAATGATGTTTCTTATCATTTCGCCGACTTCGCCAAGTTCCTGTGCCGTAACCGACATGCCAAGTGCAACGCCTGCCTGCGGAAGCAGAGTTATACCGAGGTATTTTGTCGTGCTCTTGTCGCATTTGGTGATTTTTGCGCTTACAAATGTGCCTAAATATTTGCCGATAGAGCGGCTGATAATGTATGCAACGCCGATTCCGACGATTGTTATGTCAGTGAAGACACTCAGGTTAAGTTCAGCGCCGCTGAGCACAAAGAAAAGGCAGAAAAGGGGATTGGTCCAAGAGTCTGTTTTGTCCATGATTTCTGCTGAAAAATCGCAAAGATTGCAGAACATTGTGCCGAGCATCATACATACGAGGAGGGCAGAAAAACCGACGTGAATATCAAGCCCGGGGATTTCAAAAGTTTTCATTGAAAGCGCAACGGTGAAAAGGACACAAGTTACGGAAAGGCAAAGTCGCTTGCTGTTGGAGTTGAAGAAACGCTCAAACAGGGAGAAGAGCATACCCATAACAGCGCCTAAAAGAAGCGAACAGACAATTTCGATAATTGGTTCAAGCACGATTGCCTTGATATTGACTGTGCCGTGTTCAAGAGCTTTTGCAATACCGAAGGATACTGCGAAGATTATAAGTCCTACTGCGTCATCAATTGCAACAATGGGGAGGAGCAAATCTGTAAGCTTACCCTTGGCTTTGTACTGGCGTACAACCATAAGCGTCGCGGCGGGAGCGGTAGCTGCAGCTATTGCGCCAAGTGTGACCGCCATTGAAAGCGGGAGCTTTTCTTCTCCCAAAACAAAGTGAAGTCCGATAAGAGCGGCATCAACAAGAAGTGTTGCAACAATAGCCTGAACAATACCGATAAACGTTGCTTTGCCGCCGATTTTTTTTAGCTGAGAAAGCCTGAATTCGTTGCCTATTGCAAAAGCAATGAATCCGAGCGCCGCCTGAGAAATAATTTCAAAGGATTGAACGTTTTCTGTTGAAACAAAACCGATGCCCTCAATACCAAGCTTTCCTATGCAGTAAGGGCCGATAAGTATACCGGCAACGAGGTAGGAGGTGACGGACGGAAGCCCGAGGGGCTTTACAATACGTGACAGGAGAAGACCTGCACCCAACGTGAAGGATAAACACAGAAGCGTGGTTTCCATAGTTAACATTAATTTACGCCTTCATTTCCTAAAAAATACTTAAAAAGTATATCACACGCTTAAACAAAGTCAAGTGAAAAAAGGAATGAAAATGGAATTGTTTTTGGCAGGTATTTTGTTGATTTTTCAGGTAAAAAAACAGCCGGCCGCAACATAGCGGACTCACCAATGGAATCCTTTATGTTGCAGCCGGCGAACAGCACGTGCTGAGAATCCGTTACTTTTTCATAAGGTCGTCGATGTCTTCTTTTATGACGTCGATTTCGTGCATAATTCTGTCAAAGAAGTTTTTGATTATTCTTATAATTTTAACAAATATGTTTTCCGTTTCGGCTTCGACATCTTCTCCGTTACCCATATAACAACCTATGTTGTTGCTTGTGATTTTGTTGCCAAAGAAGTCGTAGGTAAGGCCGTCTTCAATTTTAGTTCCTTTTCCGATAAGCGGAGAGTTAGATGCAAGCATAAAAGATTCGGCACCTTCACCGCCCGTGAATGCAGGAAGGGTGTTTATCGCAAAAAGGTCCATAGCAGGGCTGAGGGTGTTGTAATAGCAATTGTTGCTGTATACGTTTCCTGCTCCAAGTTTGTTTCCGATGTCGCAGTTTATTACCTGACCCTCCGTAGGAATGATGATGTTGTTTGCTACAAGGCTGTTGGTGAGGTTATAAAACTGGAATTCGCCGCAATTGATAATTGTGTTGTTGTAGAATTTGAAATTGTCTTCACCGTTGCCGGATGCAATTGAACTTCTGCCTTTGTTATCGTTAACGGAAAGACAGTATCTTACGGTGTTGTTTCGCTGCGGGTTGTCTTTTGCGTTGTTTACAACAAAACGCTGGTTGTCGTGGGAATAGATGTATTGATACGTGCAGTTGTTGGTAGAAGAGTCAAAGTCTACCGCCATACCGTCGCCTACATTTTTCTGGCCTGCGATTTCGCAGTACTGAATCGTGCTGTTTTCCGAACCCCAGAACCACATTGCGGCGGTAAAGTAGAGGATGTTGCCGTTTTCGTCAACGCCTTCACCCTGGCAGGTGTTTATCGCTCTGCAGTTGGTGACAAGCGCACCGTCGCAGATGCCGACAATAACTGCTTCTGCATCCATTTCGTGAAAATAGCAGTCCTCGATCAGCAGACCCTCATTGTATACGGGGTCCTTTTCGTCATCGTCGCACCAGGGATTCTGCTGGTCGTTCCATGAACCCCAGATCAGGAATCCGTTCGCCGTGTCGTAAACTTCACAACCTTTAATTGTCAGATCATTTACGGGATAACGGGAGTTAGAGGGAAGACCCTTGGCGACTACAGCGGCTCTTGCAGGGGCGGCACCTCTTGAAAGGTCATCTCTGTTTGTAACCTTGCCGTTTGGCATACCGAAGAAATAAACGTTTTCAATCGTCATACCGACGCTTTCCCGGTTTATTGTATCAATCCATATTCCTCCGCCGTTCGGTGCGGTCATCTGCAGATCGGAAACCGTAATGTATGAGCAGTCGATGAAAGTCAAAATTTCATCATGGAGCTCTGTTGTGAGTATGGGCATCTCGCCATCGCCGTAGGAAGAGATAACAAAGGGAGCTTCTTTCGTGCCTTCAATTCCTGTAAGCGTTACCGAGCAGTTGTACGTTCCGCCTTTTCTGAAAAGAACGGCATCACCGGGGCCAAAGGTTTCGTTTGTGAATCCGCCGAGGTCTTTCCAGGCTTCTTCGGGCGAATTGCCTGCGTTTGAATTATCTCCGTCGATTGAGTCAACATAGTAGGTTGTGCCTGCGATTGCCGCAGATGAAAAAGAGAAAATAGCAACTGAAGATAACAGAATTGATACGGTCATAAGAATGCTTAAAAATTTTTTCATAGTCTTGTTCCTTTGGTCTGAAGTTTTGAGTTTGTGCGCAATTTCTTTGATAACAAACAGAAATGTTTGTTTCGTTGAATTACGTTCTCTTGTCAACATTATAATACCGAAGAACTCTTTTTTCAAGGCGTAGTTTTTAATAGGTATGAGCTGCACAGAAAAACTATAAAACGCTGAAAGAGCTGTATTGCTTGTTGAAATGCGCCGGAAAGGATGACGGCATGCCCGGTGCAGGCTGTTGGCTCGCATAAATGCTCGCCGCTCAAAGTTCTGGTTCTTTCACCCAAAATAAAAAAATAACCGACACGCAAAAGCGTATCGGTTATTTTGGCGCGCTGGAAGGGACTCGAACCCCTGACCTTTTGGTTCGTAGGGACACTCGTATAGCGGAATGACATTCCATTTCGTGGTAACTTGCAGAAATTTCTGATAAAAGTTCAGTTTGAGTAACCAAAAGGTCAATTTCTGCAAGTGTTGATACACCGTGATTCACACAAAAACCCATTTTTCGTCCGTTTGTTAGAAAATTGTTAGAAAAACAACGCTGCCTTTTGGCGCAGGATTTCCTGCAGAATATGATTTTCACAAGAAAAGTCATTCTTTTTCATATTCGCTATAATGCCACAGATATTCATTGTATATAATTACAGCCCACAGGTTTTGATATCTGCGGGCTGTCGCTGTTTTATTCAATTGTCTGTGCCAAACGCATCCAACGCGAAATTTGCTCCGTGTCTTAAGCCTGTTTTGTAGCTGTCGAAATGCTCTGCCGCCTTGTTGCAAATTCGGTTGCGGTGGGCTCAATCGCCTTGGAAATCGCATCGCCCACGGCTTTGCCTATTCCCTCGCTTACGCCACGGCGTATTGCTCTTCCAAGAAATCCCATTGGTCTGACCTCCTGTAAAAATATTTTTCAGATTATATTATACTATTGCCGAAAAAATGAACGACAATATATTCTTGATAAGCTCAAATATGCTTGTGATTATTGCTTCAATGCCGGTTACGGAGCCGTCGGTACCGTTTTCTACGTTATCATCATCGGTTGTGCCGTCTGCCTCGGGAGCAATATCGGGAGTGAAGCTTTGGTCGAAAATTGAAAGATACTCGATATAAGCCGTCTGAGTAACAAGCTCAGCATGAGAAGCATTCATGTCTATCTCATCAAGTTTCAATGCTGCCCATACCAACAATTCAAAATCAAGCTCGTTTATTATATCGTCGCGGTTACAGTCGGCAGCTTTTCTGACTGTTTCGTCGAGGTAATACGGGTCGATAAGACCGTTTGCTATCATATTGACAAGGAAAGCATCGTTTGCATCGCGCCATCCGTTGCCGTCAACGTCGCCGTAGATAAGAATCGTATACTCCTGAACGACTTCATCCTCGTGCATAAGTATTGCCTTTGAGCCCGTACCGAGCCTTGAATAAGCCGTGTCATATGTCCATACACAGTTGTCTTTAACTACGTTTGTGAGACTTTCGAGTGAGGTAAGGCCGGGGTTGAGACCCGTAACCGTATAGGTGAGGAAGTCGATTATCATACTCTCGTCCCACTCAAAGCCCGTTGCCTCTATTCTTTCGCCCTTGACACTGCCGCAGTAAATACAGCTGCCCTCTTTTACACCGCGTGTGGTTGCGGTAGGCATTTTTGTAATTCTGTTCATTACATACTTGTGTTCACCAGTTTTTTCGAGCATTTCTGCGTCTTCATCGCCGCAGACCGTACAGATATAATATCTCTTGCCGTTAGAGCCGCAGGTGGGCGGAACCTCGGGCATATTGGGGTCAACGATATAGTTATGCAGAAGCTCAGAGTAAGACATACCGCAGGAGCAGGAGTAAGCCTTTTCGCCGTGCTGTGTCTCTGTGGGCTCAATGTCGGTTATCAACTCGTAGGTGTGTCCGCCGTTTTCAGCCTGACTGAGGAAGTTATAAGTAACCCCGTCAAGGTTTTTCAGTTCATTATCGTAAATGAGCATCCAGTCGTGCTCCGAGCCGTTATAAGTCACGTTTTTAAGCGAAGCACAATTGCCAAACGCATCCGTCTCTGTTCCGATTGTTGTAACAGTTGTGGGAATTACGACAGTTTCAAGCATTTTACAGCTGTAAAATGCATCGCCTTGGATTTTTTCAACACCTTCGGGAAGAATTACGGTTTTGAGATTCTCATTGTATGAAAATGCATCTTTAGCAATTGTCTCAGTTGCCTCATTAACGGTATAGCTTTCCCGAACCGATGCTACCGGATAAGCTTTAAGTGTAGCAAAAGATGCAGTATAAAGAACACCGTACTCATCAGAAACGTAATTCGTGTTGCCTTCTTCAACTATAATCTCTGTCAGCGAAGAACAACTCTTGAATCTGCAAACAATACTTGTGACGCTTGCGGGAATCGTCAGACTTGTAAGTGATTCGCAATCGTCAAACGCAAACAGTTCAATGGTTCTGAGATTAGCAGAAAGCTTTACATTTTCAAGCAATTTACAGCCACGGAATGCCGCGTTATCTATATGTGTAACGCTGTCGGGAATAACTATACTTTCGATTGACGTTTTTTCGAATGCGCAACCACCGATAGTAGTAACGGTATCAGGTAAGTTAACGTTTTTGAGAGAGGTACATCTGTAAAATGACTGACTGCTGACATTTTTAACACCTTCTTCGATTGTAACCGTCACAATTTCATCACGAAAATCAGTCCAAGGAGCAGGGTTTGATGTGGTATAATAGGTCATAGTACCTGTACCGCTGACTGTGAACTCACCCGTTACGCCGTTGAAGCGCCAGGTGGCATTGCTGCCGGTAGTGCCACTCTTGCCTGCACAGATAACCTCGGGGGTCGAGTCGGGGAACTGAACGTCAAGAGCGTCCCACTCCTCCTGGGTGCCCGTAAAGGTTACGGTTATGAGTGAGTAACAATCTCCAAATGCGGAACTGCTGACTTCAGCGAGGCTGTAGGGAAGCACAACTTCCGTTAAAGCAGTACTTTTGAAAGCATAATCAGCCACGGTGGTGACGCCATCTTCAACAACAACGGAATTAATAAGTCCTGCATAAGAATACCACGGAGTTTCACTTACGGCGGAATAATCGGGCATTGCACCCGTGCCGCTGATAATGAGCTCGCGGGTTTCGGTGTCATAGCTCCAGGTTATATTGCCGTTTTCGCCCAAAGTGCCCGAAGCAACTTCGGCGCTTGCGGTAAAGCTGAACAGCAGCGGCAGCTCAAGACCGGCAAAGCCGCTCAGAGGTGCGGCGGCAAGCACCATTACAACCGCCATAAATATTGCAAAAAGTTTTTTAAGCTTTTTCATTAGGAATCATCCTTTCGTTTTCAATTTTTTCTGACAGGTACGCTTTATATAATGTGTTTATAAATCTTTATATTTAATTAATAGCTGTTTTCTGCTCGAAATGCCGAGCTTTTTGTAAATGTTTTTGCAGTGAAAATGAACCGAGGAATGGGTAATGTATAATTCTTCCGCTATCTGTGCCTGTGTTTTGTCGGTAAGAAGCTGAGCGAAAACCTCAAGCTCACGTTTCGACAGGTTTCCCAGCTCGGGATAAATTTCAAGCAGCCGCTTATGCTCGTCTTCTGCCAACGCAATGTAATTGAAATAATTCAGTATGCCCATAACTCCACCTCTTCAATGATAATTATACTTTGTTTAACCGGAGATGTAACCTGCCCGATATGGGAGGATTTGACACGCTTGCTACCCGTTCGGGTAGTATTTCTAACATCTTCTTGAAAAAGAGAAAAAAATAGTCTATAATTCTATATAAACAAATATACTGTTATGATTTGATTATATTGATTCTTTTGTACGTTTTGCACCCCCCGTTTGGGGGGTTTTTAGGGAAAAACCACCTATTTAGGTAAGTTTTTTAAAGAATTTAAAATTTTTTACGCTTCAGCGATGATTTTTTGCAGTTAAGAAAGGAGCGGTTTATGAACAAACCTATTCTCATAGAAAACCAAAAAAAGAGGAGAGATATTCCGCTTTTGATGCTCGTCTGCTTCTCTATGTTCAGCTTTTGGCAGATGGGATTTATCTACTATTTCCTTGAGCCGTCCTCGGCAATGGATGGAAAAATCCCAATCAACATCAACATAGATTACGGCACCACTCTGACAGCGGTTTGTTATATACTGGGTATCCTTACGATGATCTTTTTGCCGAAGATTATCGTGTGGGTTCAGCGGATCGCCACGGGTGTTGCGCTTCTTTCGGCAGTTGCTTTCTTTCTTCCTCTGCCGGAGGATATTCTGCGCCTTAACATTTACCTGCAGATCTTCTGCTGCTGTTTGATGATCGGCTTTGAGACCTTCCTTGTGGTCAACTGCTTTTCCGAGAAAAGCAGCGTCAAGTATCTGACCTTCGGCTACGGTATAGCGGTATTCCTGATCGCTTTGGTTCAGAATGAAATCGTGTCTATCCCGTTCTCCGCCTTCCGCTATGCAATGGTAGCGGCTCTTGTGCTTTTGTTTGTTTTCTTTCTCCGTATGCCCACAGGCAAGGAGCATTTGCCGCGGTTCGTGAAAAAGAGCGACGGTCTTATCGCACCGAAGAAGATGATGTGGGGGGCTTATCTTATTGCTTTCATTGCTGCACTGATGGGCGTTGGAGGTCCTGCAGTCGCAGGCAAGGTCGAGCACGGCGTATCGATTATGTATTTGGTAGTGGCTCTTTCATGCTTTACTATGTATTTTCTTCATAAGAAAGCGAACATTCATCCCTT
>JAZSOM010000012.1:0-5487 GCA_045536955.1 Acutalibacteraceae bacterium | reverse complement strand
ATGCCTGTTACCGTGATGCCCGTAGTGTCATCAATGAGAATCTGACAGTCGGACAGTTTGGAGGATGCGTGTGCCAGTTTCGTCCAGTCCTCGTCTGAAAGCTCGCCGGAGCGGAGACGGTAACTGTCGATCAAAGCTTCGCTGGAGAGAATACGGGAGACCAACTGCTCCGCCGACATTTCCAGAGAAAATACGGCGACGGCTTTCTTGGTGGTGACAGCGGCGTGGGTGGCGACGTTCATGGTAAAACTGGTTTTACCCATACCGGGACGTGCACCCACAATTATAAGGTCGGATTTATTAAGACCCGAAATATATTTATCAAGCAAAGAAAAACCGGTAGGGACACCCTTATGCTTTTCACGCTCTACGGGGTTGGATATAATCTTGAGCTTTTCGAGGACCTCGTTATTAATTACATCATCAATCCTTGACGGTGCATCGGTACTCCTGCCCTGACGTATATTATAAATTTTCTGTTCTGCCGAATCGAGAAGAAGATCGGCAGAATTCTCCTCATTCATCGAGCTGTCGATAATATCTCGCGCCGTTGTGATGAGGGTACGCTTATAGTGCTTTTCGCGAACGATTTTTGCGTAGGTATCTACGTTCTGAACAGAAGGCACAGCCTGAGCAAGCTGATACAGATAGGTCTTACCGCCGGCATCGTCATACACGCCGTCCTTCTTGAGATGTTCAAGTACAACAAGCGGATCAATCGGCTGAGCATTCGCATCAAGCAGCACCATTATTGCAAAAATCGCTCTGTGCTGAGGCATATAAAAATGCTCCGCCTTGAGTATTGTCTGAACAGTAGGCATACAGCGCGGATCTTTGAGAACAGAACCGAGCACCGCCTGCTCCGCCTCAAGGCTGTATGGCATATTCATACCGTCGTAGTTGGTCTGAGTGCTGATTTCCACACTGTACCCTCCTTTCGTCAAAATCGATTATTCGCAGACCTGAACGTAAAAAGAAGCCTTTACGCCGTGGTTGAGCTTTACGTTAACGGGATAAGTTCCGAAAGATTTGATATCGTCAACATCAAGTCTTTTCTTATCGACCTTTACTCCAAGCTCTTTTTCAAGCTGCGATGCAATTTCTTTAGCAGTAACAGAACCGAAAAGCTTGCCGTTCTGGCCTGCCTTTGCGGTAAGTTTTATTGTTTTGCCTTCCATTTTTGCAGCATCAGCCTTTGCAGCTGCTGTTTCTGTTTCAATGCGGTATTTCTCCGCCTGTTCTTTATTTTTAAGTTCGGACATTGCCTGTGCATTAGCTTCTGAAGCAAGGTTTCTGGGAAAAAGGAAGTTTCTTGCGTAGCCGTCTGATACGCTTACAAGCTCGCCCTTTTTGCCAAGACCTTTAACATCCTGTTTGAGAACAACCTTCATTGTCCGTACACATCCTTTCTACTTGAATTATAAATCAGTTTTTGTTTTCGATTTCTGTAATAAGGTCAACTCTGCGTGCGTGTCTGCCGCCTTCAAACTCTGTATCGAGGAAGGTGTCTACCATCATACACGCAAGACCCGCTCCGATAACTCTGCCGCCCATTGCAAGAATGTTGGCATCGTTATGAAGTCTTGTGAAATGTGCGCTGAAGCAATCAGAACAGCAGGCACAACGAATACCCTTTACCTTATTTGCAGCAATGGATATACCTACGCCTGTGCCGCAGCACAGAATTCCCCTTTCACACTCGCCGCTTGTAATTGCAAATGCAACCTTTTCGGCGATGATAGGGTAATCAATTGCTTCACCCGTAAACGTACCGAAATCGCGGTATTCAACACCCTTTTCGTCGAGGTGTTTTTTTATTGCTTCTTTAAGTTCATAGCCGCCGTGGTCAGCTCCCAATGCTATCATTATTCAGCACTCCTTTTCTTCTTAAGTTCACGCTCAGCCTGCGGCACACGCAGGTAAACAGGGGTCAGCTTATCTGCCGCAACATGCTGTAAGTCCGCAAATTCTGCCGCAAGAGCAACACCCGATGCGCGCTGATACCTGCACGAAGCAGGAGCAAGGCGCACGTTATCGCAAATGCCATTCAGGTAATTATAGCACAGTTCTGCGCCATCTCCAAGTAAAATTACGTCTTTTTTCAAATTTTTTATCATTTCGGGCAAATCGGCAATCATAACCGCTTTATCCTCGCACAGTCTTTCGACCTTTTCGCCGCAATCAAACATTGCCGTATATACCTGTGAGCAACGCGCATCCATAACGCAGAGAGCTACACAGTCGATGCCGCTCAGCAAATAAGCCATAGATTCAAGCGTCGAAACACCGCAACAATTCTTGCCGCCGAACGCAATACCCTTAGCGGCGGCAATACCGATACGGATACCGGTAAACGAACCGGGGCCCTGAGCAACAGCAACAAGATCTATATCATCAAGTGAAACACCCGCTGTTTCCATACAGTTTCTAACCATAGGCATAAGAGTCTGCGAATGGGTCAACCCTGCGTTGATAAAGTTTTCGCTGACAATTCTGCCGTTATCGGACACAGCTGCACTTGCGCTGACAGCCGAGCTTTCAATCGCCAATATTCTCAAACCGCTCATCCCCCTCAAAAGTAAAAATCCTGTCCGTTTCGGCTTCACCTTTTTCGATTGTCACGAAAAGAGTGTTTTCCGGCAAAACGTTTTCGATATTCTCGCTCCATTCAACCGCAAGCACGGCATCATCCTCAAGATATTCGAAAAAGCCCGTTGTGCACAAATCATCCCAACCGTCAATGCGATACATATCGAAATGGCAGAGTTTAGGTGAGCCGTCATAAACGTTGACGATTGCAAACGTAGGACTGCTGACGTGGCAGTCGAGTCCCATACCTGCGGCAATACCTCTTGTGAAAGCCGTTTTACCCATACCGAGACCGCCGAAATACGCAACAACATCACCCCGACGCAGTTTTGCGCCGAGAGAAACACCGAGCCTGTATGTTGCCTCGGGACTGTTTACATTTATGGTTTTCTTCATATTTCTCACCCTTTATCCGATTGATTATAACATAACGTGTCAAATATATAAAGTATTACTTGTAATTTTTTTCGCACTGAGATATAATATTATCGGTAAAACGTTTGTCTGCGAGGTGAACAAATGAGAAACGCAGGAAAATTTTTAAAAGAAACTGACCTTTATCTGCTGGCACTGTGCATTGCAGCTTCGATTGCAGGAATAATAGCGGTTTTCAGCGCAACACGCTTCAGCCTGGAAGCCGGAGAATTTATATCACGTGACGCAATCGTTATGATTGCAGCCGTCGTTCTCGGCCTTACAATATGTCTTGTAATCTCGGCAATCGACTACGAAGTTATACTTAAGCTGTGGCCCGTCGTTGCCGGTGTTTCGGTTGCGCTGATGCTGGCTCTGTTTATATGGGGCACAGGTCCGAGTGAGAGAAGTGACGTTATAACCTGGCTTCCGTTCAGGCTTGGCAGCTTCAGCATCTATTTTCAGCCGTCAGAGCTGCTGAAAATAGCCTTCATCATAACATTCGCCGTACATCTTGAACTGGTTAGTGACAGGCTCGACAGAATACTCAACATACTTTTGCTCTGTGTGCACGGCGCCGTACCGACACTTCTCGTTGTTATCACGGGTGATATGGGCTCCGCGCTCGTATTCCTGATGATTTTTGCGATTATGATGTTCATGGCAGGAATCAAGCTCAGGTATTTTGCAATTGCCCTACTTACCGTTGTTGCTGTATTCCCGCTTGTCTGGGTTAAAGTTTTCAACAATATTCAGCGTGACAGATTTCTCGCTCTTATATATCCGGAATCATATTCGGATATTATCTATCAACAGCTTCAGGGTAAAAATGCAATCGGCTCCGGCGGCTTTATCGGTCAAGGTCTCTTCAAGGGTGCATACACACAAAACGGTGTTGTTCCCGAGGCTGAAAACGATATGATCCTCAGCGTTTTCGGTGAAGAGCTCGGCTTTCTCGGCTGTCTTGCCGTAATAGTGCTCTTCCTGCTGATAGTATTCAGAACAATCAAGGTCGCACAAATGTCAAACGACAACCCCGGAAAAATGATGTGTATAGGTGTTGCGGCAATGATTGCCTCGCAGGTAATAGTTAACATCGGTATGTGCCTTATGCTCCTGCCCTGTATCGGCATCACTCTTCCGTTTATGAGTGCAGGCGGTTCATCCAACCTGTGTATTTACATTGCAATGGGTGTTGTATTCAGCGTATACCGTGTCAACTGCGACCGTACGCCCGTTGATTTCAGAATGATACACGTACGCACACCTTACAGATAAGCAAAAAACCTCGGCTGAGCCGAGGTTTTTTTATTTCAGCAACGCATATTACTTCATAAGTTCATCTGCAAGAGCGTCGACAGCAGCAATAGAAACCTTATCAAGAGCAGATTTGACGGTTACGGTAGGTTCTGCAAAGGTAATATTTTTGAGGTCTGCCATTTTCTTGCGTGTAAGATTGGCAGCAACAGGCGCCCAGCTTCCGTTTTCGATTATGCCGACTGTTCTGTTTTTGTAGCCGCGTTCGCAGAGCATATCGATAAAAGCTCTCGTATGAGGAAACAGCTCAGAATTATACGTCGGTGAAGCAATAACAAGCTTTGAACAGCGGAATGCCTCGGCAAGCACAGTATACTTGTCGCTTCTTGCAAGGTCAAAAATACGAACGCAACCGCAGCCCTTTTGTGTGAGCTTGTCATAAAGCAGCTCAGCCGCTTTTTTTGTATTGCCGTAGATACTTGTATAAGCAATAACAACTCCGTCGGTTTCGGGGGTATATGACGACCATTTGTCGTAAAGCTCGATATAGTGACCGAGATTTTCGGTAAGCACGGGACCGTGAAGAGGACAAATCTTTTCGATATCCAACGTTGCCGCTTTTTTTAGAAGCGCTTGCACCTGTGCGCCATACTTGCCAACAATTCCAATGTAGTAACGGCGAGCCTCGTCATCCCAAGGCTCGTTCACATCAAGTGCGCCGAATTTGCCAAAGCCGTCGGCAGAGAACAGCACCTTGTCGGCTTGATCGTAATACACCATGACCTCAGGCCAATGCACCATGGGGGCAGAGTAGAAGGTGAGCGTATGCTTGCCAAGGCAGAGCGAGTCACCCTCAGCAACAACAAGGCGTCTGTCTTCGTATTCGGTGCCGAAAAACTGCGACATCATGGTAAAAGCTTTTGCGCTTGCCACAATGGTTGTAGTCGGGAAGTTGGCCATAAACGCCTTGATGTTGGCGGCATGGTCCGGCTCCATGTGAGAGATGATCAGATAGTCAGGGGCTTTATTGCCAAGCATGCTCGCCATGTTGTCAAGCCAATCGTGAAGAAAACGGGCATCTACCGTGTCGGTCACAGCGGTTTTTTCATCTAGAATGACGTAGGAATTGTAGGAGATTCCGTTTGGAACCTTATACTGTCCCTCAAATAGATCAATTTGATGGTCATTTACCCCAATATACTTAATGTCTTTTGTAATTTCCATAAT
>JAZSOM010000037.1:0-86939 GCA_045536955.1 Acutalibacteraceae bacterium | reverse complement strand
AAACGGAACAGACACCTCATCCCAGACCTTGCCGTATTTTGCGCGGATTGAGTGTTCGCCTTCTGCAACGCGCATTGTTACAACCCACGTTTCGTTTTCACCGTTTGATGTAATCTGTGCCTTGCTGCGGTCGATTGTTGTTGTAGCGCCGTTTTCGCGGATAAGCTGAATTTTGCTCGGGCTGCCTGTCAGCTCAAGCTTATAATCTCTGTTGCCGTAGGCAAAATAAGGAGTGTCGGTTGCAGGCTCAATCTTGTTAACGCCGGAAACAGGCTCGGGCTCTGTTGTGACTTTGACTGTGCAGGTATCGACAAAGCCGCGCTCGCAATGCTTTGCGGTGACGGTTACTGTGCCCTCTTTGAGTGCTGTAATCCTACCCGAATAATCGTCAATCTGAACTATGCTCGGGTCGCTGACGGTGTAATCACAAGCTGTCCAGACAGCCTCGGCAGGATATGTCTTCGCCTCAAGGTCAACAACATCGCCGACGCACACATTCACCGTTTCTTCGGGAAATTCGATATATTCGGCAGGCACTACGTCGGTGATGACGGTGTAATAATTCAACCATGTTATTTCATTAAACACCTGTAAAAACTCACTGTCAGGAGCGCAGTGGATTATTGTATATTCGCCGTAACCTTTATCCTCATCGCCTTGCCATTCATTTTTGTGAGTTTTTTCGTTATATATGTAATTGAAAAATATGTTTCTCATTGTATCAGGACTGTAGTTGGACGGAATATACAGAGTGCCCATATGCATAGATCCCATATTCAGTAGCCATTCCGAGCCAAGTCTTGACGGAAAATAAACATCTCCGTAAATAAAGCTAGCAATATTATTCCAATAAGAGGTATCGTATTGGCACTCAGGCAAAACGGTGTATTTTTTGCCGTTTGCATCTGCGAGAGTATACAGCGACTCAAAAGGTGCACCAGTAAACAGCCTTAAACTTTTTGGAAACGATACAGGACAAAAAACGCCTTTAAGCGAGCCTGTGTATATTGTTTTATAACCTTCCGGAATAACAAAACGCGAAACATAAGCTAAGCCCGGATCCCAATCGGGATACATATTATCCGGATTACTCCATTCCGGGTATTCCTCAAAAACATTTTTACCATGATGAATATACCAGGATGCATCACTATTTGGGTCATCTTTATAACCAATTGTTGTAACAGGATATCCGCCCAGAACAGTCGGCAAAGTAAAAACGGATTTTTCAGGTCCTTTTAAATTAGTTGTAAAACTTAAAAGGACAGCTTCGTTGTCAACAACTATATAAATGAAATCCGAACCGTTAACATTTTCAAAACAAAGAGGCTCTTCAACGCTTTGAAAATAATACTCTGCACTATGAATCTTATAATCAACATCTTCATAAGCTGCAGCAGAAAAATTCATAGCGACAGTTGAAAAAAGCAACAAAACCACAAGAATGAAAGAAACCGTTTTTTTGAAAATTGACATAACCGACACTCCTTTTGAAAATTTTACATTAGATCTATCATGGAAAGATAGTTACCATTATCATCAACCGTATAACATTTAGATGAATAAGAACCTGTTAATTTCAGAAATTGTTCAACCGATATATCGCTACTACTCTTAATATACTGTCTCCAACTCGTTTTGTCCCAATAAATGCTAAATTTATAAGCATAAAAATTGTTTTCAAAGCGAATCCATGGATAGCGTTTACCAAACGCAGACAAAATGCAACTATCTGGATAAACCGGGCATACATTTTTGCAATAGTTGCTATCTCTGTTTTCTTGATCGCACCCAATTCTAAAAGGAGGTTGATATCTTTCTTCTAATTCAACATTTTTCATATAAGTGTTTCTTATGGTTATACCGCCAGGAAAATCATTTATACAGTTTAAATAAAAAACATCTTGTTCAGTTGCAACAACTAAAGAACAGTTATCCCAATATTCACCATATTGTGACGGCGATGGCTCTTTACGTAAAGAAACATCGATATTAGAATTTGTAACCGAATGATATCTCTCATAAAAGTATTTATCAGAAGATTTTTTCTTTGATACAAATTCACAGCCTGTAAACTTTAACCAATGGTTTGGTGTTTTAAAGTCTTGACCGATATACATTCGTCTATGTTGTTTATCATCGAACATTTTTTTTACATATTCACTTGGCAAATACTCGCTTGTAACCCTATGTCTACCATTATAGTAAACGTAAGAATTCTGCAGCCAACAGTTACAGGCATTTTGTGCATAGATAAATGCTTGCATCTTTTCATGACTCCTAGTCTGGCTGAAGTTTGAATTGGAGACGATGCAATTATCCGCACCGGAAATCTGGAGCGCAATCTCAACCTTGGTTGCAAAGACATTATCGCACATTACGTTTTGGCTGATGATACCTATATTTAAAGCCGAATCGGCATCATTTATTGACAAATCGGTATAAAAATGATTTTTTGAAATATCCGCTATTCTGTCAGTTTCAGATACAGGATATGCCTTATGGATTGCATCACCCGAAACATTGTGCAAACTGCTGCCTGTAATACGGACGTTTGAGCAATTACTGCTAAGGTAGACACAATGATTATTCTTGGTTGCATCTAACCGACCACCGACCGATGAATTTTTTATTACAAAGCCATCAAGCTCACTGCAATTAATGCCCATAATTGTATCAGATATTGAACAGTTTTCAAACAGCCAGTTTTTATTAGGAATTTCGGGGACTGTATATTCCGCTGCACTTCTGCCGAAAGTGTGAACAGCGTAATTGAAATTTTTAATGTTGACATTACGCAATGTAAAGCCTTCGATACAAACATGAAACGCCTGGTCAGCAAGATTCTGATTCTCATTTGTTCTGCCGATTAGTGTTATATTATTAATGGTTATATTTTTTCGAGCTACATACACATTATCTATTTTTTCTGTGCAAAACATTCCTGTACCATTCGGGGCATCAGTATGCTGCACAAGAACTGCACCATTGCCGTCAATAAACAAGTTTGATTTTAGACAAATATTTGAGTTTAGATAGTATGTACCCTTAGTAGCAAACTCAAGCCTTACACCATGGTCTGAAGCATAGCTTATAGCACGATTCAACATTGAGGTGTTGCTTTTATAATAATTTTCATTCTCCGGCATAACACCGAACTGCTCGGCATAAACAACACCGTGCTGAGGAATCAGCTTGAAAGTTGAACTTTTTAAAACATTATCAAACACATAATAGAATTTGCCGTCTTCGTAACAAATAGAACTTATGTCAATCTCATCAACTTTATAAGCCTCGGTTACTTTATATAATGCCGCGCCGCCATCACCGACAGAGGCAAAACCAAAGGTACGGACATAATCGCCTGATGTATAGCTCTTTGATAACGCATTTATAAACGTATCACAATATTTAATATCTATGCTCATATTATATCACTTCCTTTCATATTTGTCTACTATTATTCATACGTAACCATTTCATTGATTGTAGTACCGTTTATTCCGTCCGGCGCAGACGAACGCATATTGCACCTTGCGAAGATGTTGTGATCATCCACATCACAGCTGAGGCCGTTATTTGTCAGCTTTCCGAAAAGCGGATAAACTGACGAATCCTCCGAGGGTTTATAGTTGTAATTCTCAAAGAAGCAGTTGTATACAACGATGTTGTCAAACTTTGCGTTATCATCAAGCCTGAAATAAGGGATATATTCTTTGGGAGGCTGTGTTTCATCCTGCGTTTCACCCTGAGTTTCATCTTGTTCGTCATCGCTGTTATCCTCATTGATAAATCGACAGTTTTTGATAATAAGCTTTGAGCCTGAATTTGTAGCAGTTGAGAGAGCGATCGGGAAATTATAAGTCGTAACGGCATCATCACCCTCACCTGTTGTTACAGAATACTGTTCAATATAACTCCTAAATTCGCACGCATCAAAGGTTTCAACAAGTTGCTGCATTGAATTTCCGGTGCATCCTAATGATCCAAAACCGGTAGGAACTATTTCATTAGAAATTCCGGAGATATCTGTTTTCTGTAAAGTACAATCAACAAAAGAAATCTCTGCTGTTCTTTTTAATGAGGGCGTATAGGAAATTTTCTGAAGGATTTTAGGAAATTCAAACTGAGTGTGAATGAATTTCATTTGTGCATCACCCATAAAATAAAACACGTGACTATCATCAGGAGATATTTCCGGTGATTTGAGCAATATTGATGAATTTGCTATACTTATGTTTTTTCCGCAATTATTCGACAAAGCATAGTCAACATTAACAACCATTGCATTAGCGAAATGCACCGGTGCTGTATTTCCGTTAAACCAAAAAGCATATTTCGAACCATCTACAAGCAGATTTTTGAAAATAACACCACCTGCTTTGCTTTCACTCATATTAGCACCAACGGAAACTGCAAAATTGCCATTGTATATTGACATATCTTCAATTATTGCCGGTATGGTATCACCGTCTATACTAAGGCCAAATCCGGAACCTTTTAAACAAACAGCTTTACAATTGTAAACCTTGAGATTTGAGGTGCTTGAAAAAGAAAAGCTTGTTATAATGTTTTCAGCATTACAATTTTCAACACATATATTACTAATTGAGTGTCCACTTAATATAGCATCGGCATTAATAGCACTGCTTCCATATTCGAAATCTATTCCGGAAATTTTAAAGCCACTAACATTCACAAGTCTAATTCCGTTATTATGGTTTGTGATCTTCTCGACAGTTCTGACTTCATCAGTTTCCGGGTCACTTTCCTGCACCTGAGTTATTGTATGTGTTCCGACAATCTTCATATCACTGATTGAAGCAGCAGGCGGATTGTCGCCGACAGTTGTACTGTACTCAACACGGAAAAGCTGAGTTGACGTTGAATCGGTCTCAAGCACAAGCACTGCACCGTTACCGACGATATCTACGGGACGACTGATTAGGATATCACCTGCCGTATAGTAAGTGCCGGCTAAAAATTCAACTCGACTTGCACCGGAATCAACTGCAATCTGAATTGCCGTTTTATTATTGGCAAAAAATTCGTTTTTATCTTTTGTAGACATATTTGCTAAATCGCAATCAGCTACTGCGCCAAACTGCTCAACTTTTACCGTACCATTCTCCGGAATAAGTTCAAGCGTGTAACCATTATAAGTTACTTCAAGTCCTTCAAAAGTAATATCGTCTGACTCGGAATCAGTAATGCTTTTAACTATATACGAACCGCCACCGCCATCATTTACAGAAGCATAGCCATAAGTTCTTACGAGGTTGTTTACTGCTACTCCTTTATTTTCAACGGTGAAAAACTCAACAAGTGTATTAAAATCTTTTATCATTTAAAATTACTCCTTCAATAAATTTAATTTTTCAAATTTGTTTCTTTTGAGCCGTTCGAATAAGGCTCTTTCATTTTATTCCTGTTTGCTTCGGCAGAGCTTTTTGCCGTGTTTCATCTCCTTTTATTTTAAATTTATCAAGCTGAATTTTTACTACATCTGCATCACCTCCTTTGCCGGTTTTCCTTCCTTTAGTTGACATTCTAACGTCATTTTTCTGCGTTTGTCAATGATTTTTCGAACATTTGTTCGTTTTCATAAAAACACAACAAAAAGCACCGCCAAAATTTGGCAGTGCTTTTTTAAACATTCAGATATTGTTAACACATTACGATTAAAAATGTGTTATGTGAATTTATTTTTAATTTAAGATTTAATTACAACAAAGCTGTTTTTGCCACCAGAGAGTGTGGAGCTGAATTCGCCGCAGGTGAACTCGGCTGTGGTGTTTTCCGGCAGGTCTATATTGAAGTTAACGCCTTTTTCCGTTTTCTCGTAAGAAATAGCAATTCTGCCCTTTACGGTTGTGATATAGCCGCTCGCTTTGTTCAAGCCATTTACAAGAGAAGGCTTGATTGTTATTTTTTCAAATCCAACACTGTCATTTGCCTGTGAAATGCCGAGCAGATATGTAAAGAGATAACGGGTCAGCGCACCAAACATCGGATGATTGAGTGAACGCTCGGGCAGCCAATCCTCCCAAAGAGTTGTTGCGCCCTGCTCCATCATATAGCCGAATGACGGTGCTTCACGGGACGTCATGAGGTTATAAGCAACCTGAGCATTATCGCTCTCAAACAAAATACGCGGAAGCACGTCGGTTGCAACAATGCCTGTGTCAAAGCGCTCTCTGTCGGCATATTTCTCAACGGTCATCTGCAGAGTTTTTTCATCTCCTAGACCTGCATCAAGCGCAAGGCAGTTTGCACCCTGAACGTCACCGCAGTAGCAATGAGTCATCGGGCTGTAATAAGCAACATTTACCATTGCAGAAGCTTTATCAATAAGCTCAGGCAGATGTGAAACCGCATCATCTTTGCCGATAAGCTTTGCAAGCTCGATAATCATTTTCATCTGTTTGATAAACAGAACCGTATTGACATAAGTTTCGGGAATAAGCACACGGCTCTTTGTATGCGGCTCAGGCTTGTGAAGCTCCATCGGAGCGCACCAATCACCAAGACACCACTCTGTTTCTTCACGGCAGACGAGACCGTTTTCGCTGTGAGATACCATATAATCGACGTACTTTAACATATTGGGCAGATACTGCTCAATAACGCTCTTGTCACCGAAAGTTTTACAGAAAACATAGGGCACTACGACTATTGCACCGCCCCAGGCAGCAGGACCGCCGCCACCGCCGCAGAAAGGTGTTGTATGCTGAACGTGACCTGTTTCAACATCCTGACAGTCGGCAATATCACCCATCCACTTGCGATAAAACTCCTTGCTGTCTGTCATAAGCATAACAGCCTCTGCACAGAGCTGACCGTCACCCGTATATCCGAGCCGCTCAATATGCGGACAATCTGACGGTACGCCGCAATGCATATTATCAAGCTGAGTACGAAGGTACGTTCTATAAAGCCAGTTGAGCACCTCGTTGTCTGAATCGAAACCGCTTGTTACGCTGCACTCGGAATGGACAACGTTGACCTTTTCGATACGTGCGTTGTTTGAAAGCTCAATATAGCGGAATGCGTGCCAACAAAAATGAGGATAATACGATTCGCCTGCTGTTGTGTGCACAAAAACATCCTGCTGAAGCTTATCGCCGTCACCGCCGCTCGGGTAGAAATCAAGCGTTGAATCATCTTTCAGTGCATCGGCATAACGAACCGTGATTTCTTCGCCGTTATCAATCGGTGTTACAACGGCGTAACCCGTAATCCCCTCACCGCAGTCATAGATACTTACGTCGCCGAAATCCTTTATTTTAACGGCATTTACGGTGCAGATAACCTTGTCTGCAGGACAGGTCTGAAGCATAAACTCACATTCCGGGGCAGAAGAAATATTGACCGGATACCATAACGAATCATCATAACCGACTGTGCTGAAGCCTTTTTTGGCGAGCGAATAATCGTGCCTTTCACCGCCGTAGATATTGTTGTATATAATTTCACTCTCACCAAACTTAAGGTACCCGTCGCTTATGATTTCGGACAATGTTCCGTCGTTGTAAACTATATCAATTTTATAACAGAGTTTCAGTTCACCGTAGCTTGTATATGTAGGATTACCGTCACAATCATCAGAAAGATTGTACCAACCGTTACCTAGAAGAACGCCAAGTGCGTTAGCGCCTTCATTTAGATATGAAGTAATATCATATTTCAATGCATAAGTACGGTAGCTCATAACATCCTGACGGATTTTATAATGCGCGCTGAGATCACGGTAGCAGTATTGAGAAAAAGCAGGCACAAGAAGATCGTCACTGACCTTTCTGCCGTTGATATAAAGCTCAAACATACCGAGACCGCATATTGTAATTGTCGCTTTTTTCACATTATCCGTGAAAAACTCGGCGCGAAATACAGGTGCTGAAATACTCTTATCGGCACTCAACCACTTTGCGCAGCCGAAAATATCGTTATGATTCATTACTCATTTAACCTCCTGTAAAAAAAGCCGAGGAAAATCCTCGGCTCTATTGTTTATCAAAGCTCTGCAATCCAGACAAGGTCGAAGCTGTCATCAGGCTCGAGTGACTGAATTCCTCTTTTTTGCGAAACATCCTCATAGCGGATTCTGTCATCATTTACACCGTACCAGGGCTCTATACATACGTAAGGAGCATTGGGCTTTGCCCAGATACCGAGGAAGGGTGCATCACCGAAATCGAAACGTACGGTACGCGAATTATTATCACTCTTAAGGGTGACAACATTTGAATTAAGGTCAGAGAATATCAGTGCATCCTCGGCAAAAAGCTCGGGTGTGAGCCGAAGTCGTCTGCCCTCCTCAAGCTCCACATCAAATTTTGTGCCGATGATAATGTTCTCTTTATCTATCTTCTCTACCTGTGCTCCGTCTTCAGACTCTTCAAACTCGAGGTAATCACCTATCTCACAGTTGAAGCCGGGGTGAGCGCCGAGTGAAAAATACATTGTCTTGCCATCGTTGTTTGTTACGGTGTGCGTAACCTTGATTGCTCTGCCAACAAGCTCAAAACAGACTTCAAGCTCAAAAGCAAACGGAAACATCTTAAGTGTCTCCTCGTTTGAACGAAGAAAAAAAACTGCTCTCGCACCCTCAACGTCTGCAGCTTCAAAAAGCATCTTACGTGCAAACCCGTGCTTTGCAAGCGGATATTCGGCGCCGTCATAGCGGAATTTATCCTCATAAAGCTGACCGATAACGGGGAAAAGCACCGGAGCCTGACCGTACCAGATATCGGGGTTGCCCTGCCAGAGATATTCACAGCCGTTATCCTTTGTCACAAGAGAGTGCAGCTGTGCGCCCATATCGTCTATTTGTGCGGTAAGATAGTCGTTTTCAATACTGTAATACATAACAAATTCTCCCGAAATTCTTTTTATGAGTTCTGTTTTTGTCTGTATGATTCAACTTCCCAGTTTGTGATAAAATCGGAAAGCTCATCAGTCATGTGAAGAGGTCCTCCGAATGATTCGGAATAGGTTGCGACCTTAATTGCATCATTAAACAGCATTGCAGCTGTTTCACTGCCCTTGGGTGTAAGATCAACCGCGAAGAAGCCGCATCCGCTGATGATTATAATTTTGGGCATAAAACCGTGCTCGTCGACATATTCGTTGACAGCGCCTCTGATACAGGCCTGGCAGAAGCCGTATACAGGCTCAGCCTTGCAGTAAACAATATGATCAGGTGTAAAAGGCTTCATCAAAGCAGCGGCTGTTTCGGGGCTTTCTGCAAAGCGGAGCGACTCAGCGCCGGGCTCATAGGTGATAACAGCATCTTCACCATAAAGCTCATAAATAACCTCAAAGCATTTCTGAGCCTTTTCGCCGTCATAATCGCCGCTGTCAAAGTCAGGCTCACGTACTATGGCGGCATTGAGCTTCGACATAACAGAAGCCAATTTATCTCCTATCGCCTGTGTGGTATCAGCCGCAATGAAAATACCGTGATTCTGAAGAAGAAGCATATCGGCGTCTTTGCCTGTCTGATTTTTATATGCTGTCATTTTATCAAAGCAAATTTTGAAAAGTGTATATCCCGGCTTACAAGATTCAATCCATACGAATCCGTCACCGAAAAGTTTCTTTGCAGCTTCTTCACCGTTTGCTGAACAGGTAAGGCCGTTCACAAGCGCAGGATGAACGTGGAAAACAAATTTATGAGGAAAAAGACTGTGAAGCAGAGTTTCTACGCTGGGACGTTTACTCTCTTCGCCGGGCATTTTTGCAGCCGTAAGGTCTGCAAGCGCCTGAGCTTCGCGCGCATCATCGTCAGTCGGATACTCCTTTGTGAAAATTTCTGCAAGCGCAGCCCTGCTCATTTTTACAAAACCTTCTGCAGTAATTGTTGCAAGCTGCGTACCGGAGCCTTTGATATACATAATATCGCCGTCTTTTGCTGAGGTATTACCGCCGCCTGCAAGAACAAGTTCTTCATTTGAACCATAGATGTTTGAAAGTGAAACCAACTCGTTAAGTACCATAATTACGCACCTTTTCAAAAAATAATCACGTTAATGATAAACTAAAACATTATAAATTGCAAGGGTATTTAATATGCGGAAAAATTTTTTCGCAGAATGTTGAAAAATGCTTGACAATTATTGTGCAAAAGGTTATAATCGAGTCAGCTATCGAACATTTGTACTATACCTTTCGGAGGATATTAATATGGCAGAGAAAACAACTGTAAAAATCGCAGAAAAAAATAGTGCGCTTGAAACCGCCCTCAAACAGATTGAGAAAAGCTACGGCAAGGGGGCAATTATGCGCCTTGGTCAGAACTGCGGCCTCAACGTCGAGGCAATCTCAACCGGTTCCCTCACGCTTGACAGCGCAACAGGCATCGGCGGTCTTCCCCGCGGCAGAATTGTCGAGATTTACGGACCCGAATCTTCCGGTAAAACAACACTTGCGCTTCACGTTGTAGCAGAGGCACAGAAAGCAGGCGGTGAAGCGGCATTCATTGATGCCGAGCACGCACTTGACCCGGTTTACGCTTCACATCTCGGTGTAGATATCGACTCACTTCTTGTTTCACAGCCCGACAACGGCGAGCAGGCTCTTGAAATCACCGAAGCCCTTGTCCGTTCAGGTGCTCTCGACGTAGTTGTTGTCGACTCAGTTGCAGCCCTTGTTCCGCGCGCCGAAATTGACGGCGAAATGGGTGATTCACACGTAGGTCTTCACGCAAGGCTTATGTCTCAGGCTCTGCGCAAACTTGCAGGTGCTATTTCAAAATCAAACACAATCCTCATTTTTATAAATCAGCTTCGTGAAAAGGTTGGAGTTATGTACGGCAATCCCGAGGTTACAACCGGCGGACGTGCACTCAAATACTACGCATCAATGCGTATCGACGTGCGTAAGGTTGAGCAGCTCAAGGGCACCGGCGGCGAATTTATCGGCTCGCGCACAAAAGCAAAGATAGTAAAGAACAAAGTTGCTCCCCCCTTCAAAACCGCTGAGTTTGATATTATGTTCGGCAAAGGAATTGCTGTTGAGGGCGAAATTCTTGACCTTGCCGTCCAGTACGATATTGTACACAGAAGCGGTGCTTGGTTCTCTTATAACGATGAGCGTCTCGGTCAGGGCCGTGACAACGTAAGAGAGATCCTCAGAACAAATAAAGCTCTCCGTGCAGAAATTGAAGCAAAGGTAAGAGAAAAATTCTCCGATAAGAACGACTTCAAAAACGAAACTGCCGATAAAGACGATGAGCTTCCCCCTCCTTCCGCACCTGTTGTTGCTCCCCCCGCACCCAAAAGCAGACTCAAAGCAAACCTTGATATTGCAGTGGATGACGACGAATAATTATGGTAATCACAGCACAAAAAGGCAAAACAAACAAGATACATATCAGCATCAACGGTGAGTACAAGCTCACCGTTGATGCTGATTTCTGGTTTTCAAGCGGTTATGTATCCGGAGATGAAATAGACGAAGAACAATACAAAATTCTCGCAGACAAAATCGCAAAAAGGCGCTGCTTTAACCGTGCACTGAACATACTTTCACGCCGTGACCACTGTGAAAAAGAGCTTTTCAACAAACTTATGCGGGCAGACGGTAACGAAGCGGCGGCAGATGCAATCGAACGAGTTAAGTCGCTCGGCTACATAAATGATGAGCGCTACGCGCAAAATTTTGCAGAAGAACTCGCAACACGCAAAGGATACGGACTTCGTGCAATACGTTCAGAGCTTATAAGGCGTGGAATTGACCGCGAAACGGCAGATAATACAATAAATTCAATAACACTTGACGAGAACGATAGTATTAGAGTATTATTAGAAGGTAAATTTTCGCGCAAGCTAAATACGGAAAAAGGAAAAAAACAGGTGTTTTCCGCTCTTATGCGTCTCGGATACAGCTATTCCGATATACGGAACGCAATGAGCGAATATAATGAATTTGACGAGGATTACGACGTATGAGTACTGTTGGTTTCATTTCTCTCGGTTGCCCTAAAAACCAGATAGACGGCGAATGTCTGCTTGCTCAGCTTGATGAAAACGGCTTTGAAATTGCCGACCCGTATGACGGCGTTGATGCTGTCATTGTCAACACCTGCGGTTTTATTGAATCCGCGAAAAAAGAGGCAATTGAAAGCATACTTGATATGTCACAGCTCAAAGATGAAGGAGTTGTCGGAAAAATCATTGTAACAGGCTGTCTTGCAGAGCGTTATAAGGAAGAAATACTCAACGAAATGCCTGAAGTTGACGCAGTAATAGGCATTGGTTCAAACGGCAACATTGCCGAAATTTGCAAAAGAGTTATTGACGGTGAAAGAATAGGCACTTTCCCTGCCAAGGATGAGCTGCCGCTCAACGGAAAACGTGTGCTTACAACCCCCGAATATTACGCATATCTCAAAATTGCAGACGGCTGCAACAACTGCTGCACTTATTGCGCAATCCCCTCAATCCGCGGCAAATACCGTAGCCGCAAGATAGAAGACATAATCGAGGAAGCTAAAAATCTTGCCGAAAAAGGCATAAAAGAGCTCATTATCGTCGCTCAGGATACAACGCTATACGGCAAGGATATTTACGGCAAACTTATGTTGCCCGAGCTTCTTGCGAAGCTGAATGATATTGACGGTATTCACTGGATAAGAATGCTTTACTGCTACCCGGATGAATTTACCGATGAACTTATCGAGGCAATGACAACACTGCCAAAGGTTCTTCACTACGTAGACCTTCCGCTTCAGCATGCTGACGATGAAGTGCTCAGACGAATGAACCGCAGAGGTACAAGACAGCAAATCAAAGCTCTTATCGCAAAGCTCAGAGAGAGAATGCCCGATATTGCAATACGCACAACATTTATTACGGGCTTCCCGGGCGAAACAGATGAAGCTTTCGAAAACCTTGCTCTGTTCATCAACGAGACTGAGTTTGACCACCTCGGATGCTTTGCTTACTCCGCAGAAGAAGGTACTCCTGCCGCAGAATTTGACGATCAGCTTGATGAACGCACAAAGCTTGACAGACAGGATATAATAATGAATGATCAGTACAGCATTGTACTCGACAAACATAACCGCCTCATCGGCAAACAATTTGAGGTTATTGTTGAAGGCTATGATGCTTACACTGACAGCTACACAGGCAGAACATATATGGACGCACCCGAAATAGATTGCTGTGTGAAATTCACGAGCAACGACGATTACGGCGAGGGTGATTTCTGCACGGTAACAATTATAAACACAGATGAGTACGACCTCATCGGAGAGGCTTAATGATGAATACACCTAACAAACTGACGGTTGCGAGAGTTATTATAACTCCACTGTTTATGCTTGCAATTCTGTTCCCCCTACCCCATCGCTTTCTTATTTCGGGATTGATTTTTGCAATTGCTTCGGCAACCGATGCAATTGACGGCAAACTTGCAAGAAAAAACAACCAAATTACAACATTCGGTAAATTTCTCGATCCGGTTGCAGACAAAATGCTTACAACAGCAGCGCTTCTTGCCTTCATTCAGCTTGATATATGCAGCGCGTGGCCTGTGTTTATAATTCTTACAAGAGAGTTTATCGTCACTTCAATGAGACTTATCTCCGCTGCGCAAAACATTGTTGTTCCGGCTAACATCTGGGGCAAAATCAAAACAGCTTCTCAGATGACCTTCACAGTTGTTATCCTTATCTGGGGTGAACTTCTTGAATGGGATGCAGTTGTTGAAAAATTAGCTTTCCTTAAAGACAGCTTTTATACGGTATCAAACATCATGATATGGATTACAGCTGTGCTTGCAGCTGTTTCGGGCATTATTTACCTTATTCAGGCAAAAAAAACAATTGACTTCTCAAAATAAATTGCATATAATAAACTAAAATTAGTTAAAATGCGTTGAACGGGACCAGTAACCCAGGCATATAACTCATCCCAGAGAGGTGTGCATTCTGCTGCAAGCACACTGTTGAGTTGCAGGGCGAATGCACCCGCGAGCAGACGGGAGGAAATGACAGTATTCCCGTACGGTAGGCACCGTTATCCGCCTGAGGCTTATTTGAGCCTTACCGAGTACAATGTCGGAGTGGAACCGCGAACCAAATCGCCTCCGTCACCTTTTGGGGTGACGGAGCTTTTTTATTTACAGAGGTGATGTTATTGTTCAGACAACTCAGAGAAGATATAGCCTGCGTTAAACAGCGCGACCCTGCGGCACGCTCATCGCTTGAGATACTGATGCTTTACCCCGGACTTAAAGCAGTACGTATGCACCGCAGAGCTCACTTCTGTTATAAGCACAAGCTATTCTTTATGGCAAGACTGATTTCACAGAAGGCCGCCAAAAAAACCGGTATCGAAATACATCCTGCAGCACAAATCGGCAAAAGATTTTTTATTGACCACGGAACCGGTGTCGTAATCGGCGAAACGGCAGTTATCGGCGACGACGTTACGATATATCAGGGTGTAACACTCGGAGGTACAGGCCATCACACAGGCAAACGTCATCCGACGATCGGCAATAACGTTCTGATAGGAGCGGGTGCAAAAGTATTGGGCCCGTTCAAAATAGGAGACAACACCAACATTGCCGCAGGCGCTGTTGTGCTTGAAGAAATACCGCCTAACTCAACGGCTGTCGGTGTGCCTGCAAGAGTTGTAAAACAAAATGGCAAACGCGTTGATGACCTCGATCAGATCCACATTCCCGACCCGATTGCAATGGAACTTTGCAAAATGCAGATTCAGATTGATAAGCTTAACAAACAAATCAAATCTTTAAAAGAGGAGAAAAAATAAATGAAGATTTTCAACACCCTCACACGCTCAAAGCAGGAACTTAAAACAATTGAGCCCGGCGTACTCAAAGTATACGCCTGCGGTCCTACCGTTTACAACTTTATTCATATCGGCAACGCAAGACCTTTGTGCGTTTTCGACGTTCTCCGCCGCTATATGGAATATCGCGGATACGACGTCAGATTTGTGCAGAACTTTACCGACATTGACGATAAGATTATCCGACGTGCAAACGAGGAAGGACTCACCTATAAAGAAGTCAGTGAAAAGTATATCGAAGAATTCTGGAAGGATGCCAAAGGTATGAACGTGCGCGAAGCAACTGTGCATCCGAAGGCAACAGAAAACATTGATGAAATTATTTCAATCATCTCAACACTTATAGACAAAGGTTTTGCTTACGCCGTTGACGGCGACGTTTACTTCAGCCCCAAGAAGTTTGATGAATACGGCAAGCTTTCACATCAGCCGCTTGAAGAGCTTGAGGCAGGTGCACGAATCAACGTAGAAGAAATCAAGCGTGAACCTATGGACTTTGCACTCTGGAAGGGTGCAAAACCCGGCGAGCCCTACTGGGAGTCCCCCTGGGGTCACGGCAGACCCGGCTGGCACATTGAGTGCTCTGCAATGGTTCGCCGCTACCTCGGCACAACAATAGACATTCACTGCGGCGGACAGGACCTTATATTCCCCCACCACGAAAATGAAATTGCGCAGAGCGAATGTTGCAACGGAGCAAGTTTTGCTAATTACTGGATGCATAACGGTTATATCAACGTTGACAACGTAAAGATGTCAAAATCGCTCGGTAACTTCTTCACCGTACGCGATGTTGCAGAAAAATACGGTTATGAGCCCGTACGTTATTTCCTCATCTCATCACACTACCGCAGTCCCATCAACTACAACACCGAAATTATCGAGCAGTGCAATGCTTCACTCGAAAGACTTTACACCTGCCGCAACAATCTTGATTTTGCACTTGAAAACGCAGCCGAAGGCGAACTCGACAACGAATTCAACAGCAAAGTTCACGGCAGAATTGAGCAGTTTATCACCGCAATGGATGATGACCTTAACACTGCTGATGCAATCGCAGCAGTATTCGAGCTTGTAAGAGATATAAACACAGCCATTGCAGCAGGCGCTAACAAAAACACACTTTCAATTGCAAGCAAGGCTTTTGACGAACTGACAGATGTTCTCGGACTCGTATACAACAGAAGCAAGGCTAGCCTTGACGAGGAAATCGAGGAACTTATCGCACAGCGTGCACAGGCAAGGAAAGATAAAAACTGGGCAAAGGCTGATGAAATCCGCGACAAAATAAAAGCAATGGGTATAGTGCTTGAGGACACACCTCAAGGGGTTAAATGGCACAAAGCCTAAAACAACCGCAAACCAAAAGAGCTCAACCGTTAAGTTGAGCTCTTTCTTTTTAATAGTAGTATTCACCAAAGAACAGACCTGAAAAGAATGAAGAAATATTATAGAACAGCATTCTGAAGAAATAGATAATCTGATCAATAAAGCTGTCGCCTACAAGGTCAACGTAATTTTCGATGCATAAATAATAGATTTCCTCTCCGTCAGATGCTATATAAGAGCTGAAATAGTAATTGCCGTTTTCTTCTCCGTTAACCATCAGACTGTCAAAAGTCTCGTCACCCGGGAAGAAATAACCGTCTTCTGCTCTGAAGCAAATATATAAGTTATAAACGTCACCTTTTTTGAATGTTTCAACCGAATCACCTGTGGCGTTAACAGCCCAAACTGCGGGGTCACCGAGATAATCTTCGAAAACGATACCTTCTGTATGGATTGTAACGTAATCCTCCCAATCGCCTACGGACACATCTGTGAGATCGGTATCAATACCAATAGCAATGCTGTTGATATACGAGGGAGTTTTTGCCGTCACCTGAGTGACAATTTTGACATATTCATAATAACCGTTTGTGGTATAGGAATCGATATAATATTCAGCATCCTCACCGTTTACGGTTACGCTTTCCAACGCGAAAGCACCGGTGGAATCCTTGGCAAAGTTGCAATTTTCTTTAGGCTCAAAGAAAATTTCCAGCGTATAGGTTTCACCCGATACAAAGACATCAACCGAATTACCTTCAGAATCAATGATATTTATCGGATGGAAGTTGCCGTAGTAGAAATACATACCGTTTGAATTCATTTTAATAAATCTATAATAGTTTGATTTGATCATATCACCGTATACGTCAACCGTAAGGTCAATCTCAGAAATCGGACCGCCTATGCTGATATAATAGCAAACATAAATAACATCGTTACCGTCAGCTGTATCTTCATACCATAAATAGTATTCCGCGCCCTCGCCGTTAATGGTAACGCCTTCAAATTCAAACTCACTGCCGGGCAAACGATAACCCTCTTCCAACTCAAGCATAAATTCAAAATAGTAATCATTGCCTATTTCAAACTCACCGTCTGCCAAATTATAATTACTGTCAAAGACTAAAAACTGGTAGCTGTCAAAACTGTCAATGACTTTAACCCCGGAAGTATTTAACGTTAAATACTCTTCCCAATCTGAAATATCAACACCCGGAGCAACATCAAGGCTGATATCAACAGACTGTATGCCCGACGCCGCAAAAGAACTGAAAGCCATTGTGCCGAGCAAAATAACCGCTGACATAAATACTGCAAGAAAACGTTTAACTTTTTTCATTTTGTTCATCCCTCTAAAACTTATTTACGGTACCCCCGTGGCTAATACTTAACATATTTCTCCTCCTAATTCAAGCATTGTACCAAATCTTAATAATATTGTAATTTTTGTAAAAACTTGGTTACAAAAATGAAACAGCTCAACCATTCGGCCGAGCTGTTCTGCGCATTTCCGTAATTATTTTGTCATTTTTTCCTGCTTTACCTTATGGTCAATAACGTGGCGAGAAGAGAGCTCATTCATAATATCCTCTACCGAAATGCCCATTTCAACCATCATAACAAGAACGTGATAAGCAAGGTCAGCAACCTCATAAATTGTTTCTTTTTTGTCATCGGCTTTTGCAGCTATGATAACCTCCGTCGACTCCTCGCCTACCTTCTTGAGAATCTTGTCGATTCCCTTTTCGAAAAGATAGCTTGTATAAGAACCTGCAGGCGGGTTTTCTTTTCTTGATTTGAGAAGCTCAACAAGCGCCTCAATTGAAAAATCCTGATAACCATCCTGCTTGTAGACTGTTTTTGTAAAACAGGAATCGGTTCCCTTATGGCAGGCAGGACCGTCCTTCTTAACCTTTATGACAAGAGCATCCCTGTCACAGTCAGCCGTAATGCTCTTGACATGCTGATAATTGCCTGAAGTTTCACCTTTACGCCAAAGCTTTTGACGTGAGCGGGACCAGAAGCAGGTTTTACCCTCTTCAAGTGTAATTTCAAGGCTCTCTTTGTTCATATATGCAAGTGTGAGCACCTTTTTTGTTGCATAATCCACAACTATTGCAGGGATAAGACCCTGTGAATCAAACTTGAGTTCATCAATGTTAATCATCTTTCTTCTCCTTATATCCTAACATTAATTCCGTTATTAGCTAGCTCGCGCTTGAGCGCGTCTATTGTAACCTCACCGAAATGGAAGATTGAAGCGGCAAGACCCGCATCAACACCGGGAAGAGTTTTGAACAGCTTTGTAAAATCGTCAATACCGCCTGCACCGCCCGAAGCGATAACGGGCACGGAGACTATATTGCATACAGCCTCAAGCATCTCGAGGTCAAAGCCCTTCTTAACACCATCGGTATCAATACTGTTGACAACAATTTCGCCGGCACCGCTGTCCACACCGAATTTGATCCATTCAAGAGCATCGATTTCAGTATTGACTCTGCCTCCGTTTTTGAAAACCTTGAATTTACCGTCAACACGTTTTATGTCTGCCGAAAGCACAACACATTGATCTCCGTATTTTTTTGCAGCTTCTTCAATTATTGAGGGATTTTTGATTGCGCCGGAATTAACGCTTACCTTATCGGCGCCGCATTTGAGCACACGTTCGAAATCATCAAGCGTTGTGATACCGCCGCCGACAGTAAGCGGAATAAATATCTTGGAAGCGGCCTCTTTGAGAATATCGGTAAATATCTGCCTGCCCTCAACGGAAGCTGTTATATCGTAAAAAACAAGCTCATCAGCACCTGCTCTGCTGTAATAATCGGCAAGTTCAACAGGAGAAGAAACATCAGACAGACCTTCAAAATTAACTCCCTTTACTACCCTGCCGTTTTTAACATCAAGGCAAGGAATTATTCTCTTTGTAATCATTTATTTATCCCCCGACGTTATTTTAACTGCATCTTCAAGATCAATTGCATCTGTATAGAGCGCCTTACCGAGTATTGTACCGTAAACGTTCATTTCGTTAAGGGCAATTACGTCATCAAGAGTTGAAACGCCGCCTGAAGCAACCGTATCAAATTTAAAGCGTTTTACCATTTCACGGTAAAGCTCACGGTTTGTGCCCTGCATTGCGCCGTCCTTTGAAATATCGGTGCAAATTACAGTGGCAACACCCATTTGCTCAAGCTTTTCGCAAAAATCAAAGCCGTCAACTTCGGAAACGTTTGTCCAACCGTGGGTTGCAACCTTACCGTCAAGCATATCAACACCGACAGCTATTTTATCGCCGTATTTTCTGACCATTTCAGCAACAAACTCAGGATTCGAAATTGCAACCGTACCGAGAATAACACGCATTACACCGGCATCGATATAACGCTTTATTATATCTTCGCTGCGAATACCACCGCCTATCTCCACCTTAAGACCGCTGTTTGCGGCAAGGTCGGCAACAATCTGAAAATTGGGATTATCGCCGTCTTTTGCTCCGTCAAGATCAACAACGTGAAGATATTCGGCACCCTTTGCTTTGAACTGCTTTGCGGTTTCAAGCGGATTTGTGCCGTAAACCGTCATCTGATTGTAGTCACCCTTATAAAGGCGTACAACCTTCTTATCTTTTAAATCAATTGCGGGAAAAAGTTTCATTCGGATTCACCTCTTATAACTCGCAGAAAGCCTTTAAAATGTTCATACCTACGCCACCGCTTTTTTCGGGATGAAACTGGCAGCCGTATACGTTATCTTTTGCAACGGCAGCAGTAAGCGGTACACCGTATTCGGAAACGGCAATTGTATCCGAAGCGCAATCGGCTGCATAAAACGAGTGAACAAAATATACGTGGTCACCGTTCTTTATGTATTTAAAAAGCTTATTTTCAGCAGTAAATTCAAGAGAATTCCAACCGATGTGAGGAATTTTAAGCTCAGTCGGTATTACGTCTGAAATAGGTCTGACGTTACCGGAAATAAGACCTAATCCGTCGTGCTCACCGTACTCGAAGCTTTTGTCAAAAAGCATCTGCATTCCAAGGCAGATACCCATAAGCGGTTTGCCGGATTTAACCTGTTCCCTGACAACATCTGCCATACCGCTCTCATCGAGCTTACGTTTAGCATCGGCAAATGCACCGACACCCGGCAGAATTATGTGCGAACAGGAATCAATAATTTTTTTATCGTTGGTCAGCACAACCTCTTCGCCTATGAATTTGAACGAGGAATACAGCGAAAAGATATTGCCGACACCGTAATCAATAATTGCAAGCAAGATTAAAGCACTCCCTTGGTTGACGGAATTTCGTTGATATATTTTTCATCAATGCTTACTGCATTGGCGAGCACACGGGCAAGTGCCTTAAAGCTGCCCTCAATTATGTGATGTGTGTTTGAGCCGTAAAGAAGCTTGATATGAAGAGTCATCTTTGCATTACGCACAAAGCCAAGCAAAAACTCCGAAACAAGCTCCGTATCAAAATCACCGACTCGGGGATTGATATCACCCAAATCGAGGCTGAGGTGAGCTCTGCCCGAAATATCGACAGCACACATAACAAGTGATTCATCCATAGGAAGAATAATATCACCGTAACGTTTGATACCCGCCATATTACCGAGAGCCTGAGCGAAAGCCTGACCGAGGCAGATACCGATGTCTTCAACAGTGTGATGATAATCGACCTGCGTATCACCCTTACAGGTTACCGCAAGGTCAAACCTTCCGTGCTTTGCAAAAAGAGTCAGCATATGGTCGAGAAAACCGCAACCGGTATCGATTCTGCTTTTTCCGCTGCCGTCAAGGTCAAGGGTCAGCTCAATCTGAGTTTCGGCTGTGTTCCTTTTTATTTCGCTTTTACGCATCGTTATCATCCTTTCGGTCGAGAATTTTATCAAGTGAAGAAAGTAAGGCATCCATCTGTTCTTTTGTGCCTACGGTTATGCGCAGGAAATCAGAAAGCCTTGGTTTATTGAAATAGCGAACAAGAATCCCATCCGCTTTGAGAGCCTTATAAAGCGACTCACCGCCTGCTGTTTTATGAGCGGCAAAGAGGAAGTTTGTTTTCGAGTCGAGCACTCTGAATCCGCGCTTTTTAAGCTGAGATGCGGTATATTCGCGGTTAGCGATTATTTGATTTCTTGTGGTTTCAAAGTAATCTTTATCTTTTATTGCCGCCTCACCTGCAAGCAATGTCAGGCGGTTTATGTTATACGGGTTTGTCGAAAAACGAACCGTATTAAGGTCCGTTATTATATCCTCATGCGCAACGGCAAAGCCAAGCCTTGCGCCCGCAAGCTGACGTGATTTAGAAAAGGTCTGAACAACTATGAGATTGGTATATTTCTTTATTAAGCTAACCGCACTATCAGCACCGAAATCGACGTAAGCCTCATCAATAACAACTATATTGTTCGGGTTTGAAACAAGAATCTTTTCAATATCCTTAAGGCTGACAGCCATACCTGTCGGTGCGTTGGGATTTGCGATTACGATGGTTTTGTTCAACCCGCAATAATCGTCAACACAAAGCGAATAATCATCTCTTAGCGCAATGACCTGCGACTCAAGACCGTAAAGCTGAGCAAAAACCGAATAAAAACCATAGCTTATGTCGGGATATGCAACAGGAGTATCTTTATCGCAAAACGCCTGAAAAATAAAAGAAAGTATTTCATCGGAACCGTTGCCGAGGACAACATTTTTGCTTTCAACTCCGCAGTATTCCGCAATTGCGCTGACCGTGTGCTTACACTCGGGGTCGGAATATAATTTCAGTTTAGCAATCTCTGTGCCGTTGAGTGCCTGCAAGACTTTGGGAGAAGGTTCAAACGGCGACTCGTTTGTGTTGAGTTTTATATAGTTCTGATCCTGCGGCTGCTCACCCGGAGTGTAAGCAGCAAGAGAATTAAACCTTTTGCTGAAAAATCTGCTCATAGTGTGTTCTCCGAAAAATTAATCTTCAAATCTGACAGTAACCGATTTGCCGTGTGCCTGAAGTCCTTCCTTCTGTGCAAAGGCATCTATTTTTTCATAGACACCCTCAAGAGCTGACTGTGAGTAAGAGATAAACGATGATCTCTTGATAAAATCATCAACAGAGAGAGGACTTGAGAAACGAGCCGTTCCGCTTGTGGGAAGCGTATGGTTGGGACCTGCAAAATAGTCTCCCAATGCTTCGGGACAGTTTTTTCCCAGGAAAACAGAACCGGCATTACGAATCTGCGGCAAAAGATCAAACGGTCTGTCAACACAGACTTCAAGATGTTCAGGTGCGATTGCATTTGACATCTCAACAGCCTTGTTAAGGTTGTCCACAACAATAATCTTACCATTGTTATCAACAGATACGCGGGCAATTTCAGCACGTGAGAGCTGAGGAATCTGAACCTCAAGCTCAGCGCTTACGGCTTTCGCAAGCTCAAGGCTGTCCGTTACAAGCACAGCACTTGCGTTCTTATCGTGCTCAGCCTGAGAAAGCATATCAGCTGCAACGTATTTCGGGTTGCAGGTACCGTCCGCAATAACAAGAATTTCACTCGGGCCGGCAATCATATCAATCGCAACAGTACCGAAAACCTGACGTTTTGCCTCGGCAACAAAGACATTACCGGGACCGACAATCTTGTCAACCTTGGGAATTGTTTCGGTTGAATAAGCCAATGCTGCTACGGCCTGTGCACCGCCAACCTTGAAGATGCGGTCAACACCCGCTATCTTTGCAGCAACGAGAATTGCCGGTTTAATACTTCCGTCTTTTGAGGGAGGAGTTACCATAACAATCTCATCACAGCCTGCAAGCTTTGCAGGAATACAGTTCATAAGAACCGATGAAGGGTAGCTTGCCGTGCCGCCGGGCACATACAGACCGACACGCTCAAGCGGAATAACGCGCTGACCGAGCACAACACCGTCACGTGGTGTGATTACAAATCCGGTCTTTATCTGATGACGGTGGAATTCACGGATATTTTCTGCAGCTTCTTTTATGACGTCGACAAATTCGGGCTCAAGAGCTGCAAAGGCATCTTCAATCTCCTGTGCGGTAACCTCAAGGTTTTCAAGGTCTGCACCGTCAAATTTTGCCGAATATTCCTTGAGTGCTGCATCACCGTTAAGACGGACATTTGCGATAATATCCGCAACAATGTCACCTACCGTATTTTTTTCTTCACTGCGATCAAAAATATCTTCGGTTCTGAGACCGCCTTCATAAATCTTAATCATTTTCTATTACCTCTGCGAGCTTTCTGCGTATGTCCGCAATCTGCTCATTCTTGAATTTTGTGCTTGCTTTGTTTGCTACAAGCCTTGCGCTGATAGGAACTATCGTCTCAATGACTTCAAGGTTATTTTCTTTGAGCGTTGTGCCGGTTTCGACAATATCAACGATAACGTCGGTCATACCGAGGATAGGAGCAATTTCAATTGAGCCGTTGAGTTTACAGATTTCAATATCTCGGCCCTTTTTATCGTAGTGAGCACGTGCAATATTTACAAACTTTGTTGCAACACGCAACGTTTTCTCGGGATTGTCACGGAAAGTATTCTTTGCGGCAACACACATACGGCACTTACCTGTATCCATATCGAGAAGCTCGTATATATCCGGTTCGTACTCAAGCAGAATATCCTTGCCGACAACACCTATGTCTGCCGCACCTCTCTCAACATAAATTGCAACGTCGGAGGGCTTTGACCAGAAGTATCTGACCTTGTTTTCCTCATTTTCAAATATGAGGCTTCTGTTTTTTTCACGGATTGCGGGGCAGCCGTAACCGATTTTTTCAAACATTTCATACACTTTTTCGCCGAGTCTGCCCTTGGGCAGTGCAATATTAAGGTATTCCATTGTTTACGCTTCCCCCTCCTTTGAAAATTTGACAAGCTGTTTATACTTAAGCCCTTCGGGAACGTAAGGCATAACCTTGACACTCTTACCGTTTGAAGTATATTCCGATGCTTTTTCAGCAATCTGAACGGGTGTTACGCTTTCATCATAACAAAGCATAACATCAACATCGTATTCCTTCTCATGCTTTGCATAAAGCTCAAGCATATCAACATAAACAGCGAAGCCCATCGCCTGGCAGCTTTTACCAAGCTTCAAAAGAAGGTTATCATATCTGCCGCCGCTGAGAACACTGCAAGGCACTGATTCGATATAGCCGCGGAAAATAACACCGTTGTAATAGCTCATATTGTTTACAATTGAGAAGTCGAGGTTGATGTGAGTGCCTTCACCGGAAGCCTTGAGGAATTTGTAAAGTGACTCAAGCTCCTGTATAGAGCGATACATTGCATCAGAAGTTGCAAGTTCCTTGATTTTCGGGTAGGTCGATTCAAAGTCACCGTAAATCTCACAAAGTGCAACAATGCGTTCTGTTACTGCAGAATCCACACCGTATTTCTCGCAGTTGAATCTAAGCTCGTGGGCATCCTTCTTGCCGAGGAAAGTAACGAGCTTTTCTTTACGGCTGTCCGATAAACCAGTTTCGTCAAGTAAAGCAGAAACCAGACCCATATGTGAAATATCAAGCACATAGTTATCGCTGATTGAATGCAGACTGCGTGCAGCAAGAAGCACCACTTCGCCTAGTGTATAATCATCAATATCGCCGATATACTCCAGACCGAGCTGTGTTATCTCTTTATATTCCTTTGTTTCTGCAGAAGCACGGTAAACGTTCTCTTTGTAATAAAGTTTTTGTGTTTCACCCTGTTTTGCGTTTTTTGCAATTGAAAGCGTAATATCCGGTTTGAGAGCGTAAAGCTTACCGTTAAGATCCGTAAAAGTTATAATATTTTCGGTTGAGAGGAATTTTTTATATTCAAGGTAGAGGTCATATTCCTCAAATTTACTCATTTTGTAGCGCTTATAACCAAGCTGCTCATAAAGCATACGCAGATTGTAAAGCGTTGTGTCATTATAGTTGAATGTACCCATTGTGAACTCTCCTGATAATTAAAGAAGCTTTTCTACGTCATCGAGGCGAAGACGCTTTGATACGATATATGTATGACGCTTTTCGTCAGCAGTAAATATACCGTAGGTTGAGGTAACGAACGTACCGTCGGGAAGCACAACGTTACCGCAGTATCCGCAATCACCGTTTGCGACAATGTCCGGCTTATCCTGATAATTCAGGTAAGTATGTGCAAGCTTTATTCGGTACTGACCCTCTCTGCCGTTTTTGAGATCGTCGTAAGTACCGACCCAAGCCACCCAACCTTCGCTGTACCAGTTGCGATGCTCGTAACCTTTTTCTTTGAACTTGCGGTTTTTAACAGGATCACGCTCGATTGAGCGGAAGGTAATAATCAGTCTGCCGTCAGGCAGATAATCGGCCTTGTGTCTTTCACCGTTGAGTGCTGACGGAAGCTCAACAGGCTCAGACCAGGTTTTTCCCTCGTCACGCGAGAAAGTAATGAGCGAGTTGATCTTTTTTGTATTGCTTCGTGTGAGAAGGCAGATCTCATCACCCTTGCCGGCATCTGAGCGCACGCATTCAACCTCACACATATTGCTGCCCTTTTCGATTTTACGATAATTTGCAAAATACTTTTCGGGCTCAGACCACTGCATCTTACCGTCCTTATCGAATGAAAGAACGGTTTTATAGTTATGAAATTTTCTGTCGTGGAAAAGAGCCATCCACTTATCGACAAACTCACCGTTTTCCTTAAGCCTTGTAAGAGAAGCCATCGCAACAATGGTATTCATACCCTTGTAGAAGAGTTCAAACTCAGTCCACGTTTCGCCTTCATCATCAGAAAGCGAGCAATTGAATCCGCCTGTTGTAGGCTCCATCCCCCATTTCGGATTACCGCAGACAAGCAAAAGCTTATCGGGGGTTTCAGGATCATTAAATTCAAGGCGATAGATTGTGGGGGTTTCGCGCGAGCCTTCCCACGATTTGGGAGGATTTTTTACGCCGTCTGTGTATGTGACGCCGCCATCCTTGCTTCGCCTTGAAAGCGCGGCACCTTTACCGTGACCCTTCGGGAAGAAAGTGAGAATATCTCCATTTTTGAGAAGCACGGAATCGGGATGACCGAGATAACCTTCACCGTAGTCGACAACACTCTGCTCATAGAGATATTTGAGCTCATCGGGTGTTCCGTCAGGTGCAACGGATAAATCCACCTGCTTAATTGAATAATCGGACCCTTTTGTTTTAATTTCACCGAAAATACTCATCAGCAATTAACCTCCCCAAAAATTCTCTCCGCACATCTGACAGACGCCATAGCATCCTTGCAGTAAAAATCCGCTCCGATTTCTTCGGCAAACTCTTTTGTAAGCACTGCACCGCCTACCATAATTCGGCAATCGTATTCTTTGCGAAGCATTTCTATTGTTTGTGCCATATTCGGCACTGTTGTAGTCATAAGAGCACTCAGCCCTATGAGCTTTACCGCATTTTTCTTTGCACAGGCTGTTATAACCTCAGCAGACACGTCCTTACCAAGGTCAATAACGTCATAACCGTAGTTTTCGAGTAGCACCTTAACAATGTTTTTACCAATGTCATGAACATCGCCTTTAACGGTAGCAAGTATGATTCTACCCTTTGATGCACCGCTTTCGCCGCTTTGTGCAAGCTTGGACTTGATAATGTCAAAAGCTGCGGTTGCCGCCTTCGCTGAAAGCAGAAGCTGCGGCAGAAAAAGCTTTTTTTCTTCGAACAGCCTGCCCGTCTCATCAAGAGCGGGAATGAGCATACCGTCGATTATCTCAAGCGCTGTTTTTTCACTGAGAAGAGCCTGAGTAAGCTGAGCGGATTTCTCCGCAAGACCGCTTACCACGGCAGACTTAAGGTCTTCGGCCTCAACGGCAGGTCTGTTTCTGACAACCGTCTTTTGCTCACTATGCCCGATAACAGCATTGTTTGCGATATATTCAAGGCAACCTGCATCTCGCGCATACAGAGCATTGAAGGAGTAGTAAGCATCCATCATAGCGGCATTAAGCGGATTAACAATACCCGCACTCAGACCATTCTGCATAGCAAGTGAGAAAAAGGACGAATTAATTTTCTCTCTGTTTGGCAAACCAAAAGAGATATTTGAAACACCGAGCACACTGTGAACGCCGAGCTCGTCCCTGAGAATTTTAATAGCATCAAGTGTGGGAAGAGCACCTCTTTCCGCGGTGCTTATCGTCATTGTCAACGGGTCGATGATTATGTCTGATTTATCTATGCCATACTGAGCAGCACGGTCGATTATCCTTTGGGCAATTACTATACGCTCTTGCGCTGTTTCGGGGATACCGTTTTCATCAAGCGTGAGACCAACTACCATAGCGCCGTATTTTGCAGCAAGCGGAAGCACCGTGCTCATCGATTCTTCCGAACCGTTGACAGAATTGATAAGCGGCTTACCGATGTATACACGAAGCGCTTTTTCGAGAGCTGCAACATTTGAAGTGTCAATCTGCAAAGGCAGGACGGATACCTGCTGAACACGGCTGACAGCCTCATGAAGCACGGCAACCTCGTCAATTTCGGAAATACCGACATTTACGTCAAGCACGTCGGCACCGGCATCTTGCTGAGCAACAGCTTCATCGCAAAGATAATCAAAATTATTATCACGAAGAGCCGCCTTAAGTTTCGGTTTTCCGGTAGGATTTATACGTTCGCCTATCAACACGGTTTTTTCGCCGAAGAAAACCGTGCGGCAACGAGAAGAAACAAAACTTTTACGTTTCGATTTTTCAGGATGAAAAATCCCGAGCTCACCGCAACGCTCTACAACAGCAGAAATATGTTCAGGCGTTGTGCCGCAGCAACCGCCGACAGCGGCGCAACCGAGACGCACAAGACTTTCCGCACTGCGTGCAAAGTGTTCCGCATCGATGTCGTATGTTGTTTTGCCATCAGTAACAACCGGCATTCCTGCGTTTGAATTTATAAGAACGGGAAGATTGGTAAAACTGAGCAGTGCAGGTGCAAACTCAAGCATTTTATCAGGGCCAAAGCCGCAGTTAAGACCGACACCGTCAGCACCGAGGCTTTCGATGAGAGCTGCAGCAGTGATAATATCAGCGCCGTTCATCAGTCTTCCGTCTTCGTCAACGGTAAATGTAACAACAACCGGAAGAGAAGAATTTTCTTTAGAAGCAAGTACGGCAGCTTTAATTTCGGACGTATCCGTCATTGTTTCAATGAGTATAAGGTCGGCACCTGCCTTCTCACCCGCAACAACGGTACGTGCAAAACCCTCGTATGCCGTTTCGAAGCTGAGAGTGCCGAACGGCTCAAGGAGCTCACCGTGAGAAGTCATATCAAGGGCAACAAAGGCAGCTTTACCGCTTTGTTCAACAGCCTCCCTTGCAACTGTGACACCTGCAACGGCTATCTCTTCGGGAGAATATGTGCCGCCGGCGGGTGCTGAAAAGGTGTTCGCAGTGATTATGTTACAGCCGCTTTCGAGATAGCGCAGATGAACGCTTTTAACTTTTTCCGGCTGTTCGATGCTCCAATGATCGGCACGCTTGCCGGCAGGCAAGCCGAGCGACTGAAGCATTGTGCCCATAGCGCCGTCGCAAAACAGAAGTTCTGAACCAAACTTTTTTCTGAAATTCAAGTTCAACACCTCACTTTCCGATAATATCCGAAAGGTTAGACATAATACTTTGAGCAATATCGGGTTTATTCATAGTGTAAATATGTATATTGTTAACGCCACTTGCAACAAGGTCAATAATCTGGTCAGTTGCATAAGCAATGCCTGCCTGTTTCATAGCCGCCGGATCAGATGAAAACTTATCAGCAATTGCTTTGAAACGCAGAGGTATGCCCGAACCGGAGAGCGAAACGATTCTGTCAAGCTGTGCGCTGTTTGTAACCGGCATTATACCGGCAACAATCGGCACATTGATGCCCGCCGCAAGAAGACGGTACATAAACTTATAAAAGACATTGTTGTCAAAAAACATCTGGGTGGTAAAAAACTGGCAACCGCTGTCCGCTTTAATCTTGAGCCCGTCAAGATCTGCCGAAACACTTGAGGATTCAGGGTGGCATTCGGGATAGCACGCTCCGCCGATACAGAAATCACCGTGCTCTCTGATGAGCCTTATCAGCTCGCTTGCGTGAGTAAATGTACCGGGCACGGAAAGCTCACCTTTATCTCCTCTGAGAGCCAAGATATTTTCAATTTTGTCTGCCTTTAGCTGTTCGATAACAGAAACAAGCTTTTCTTCGGTTGTTGAAAGGCAGGTAAGATGAGCAAGTGCAGTAACGCCGCAATCCTGAACCTCGCGGCTCAGGTCAACGGTATGCTCGCTCGTGCCGCCGCCCGCACCGTAAGTGACACTCATAAACGATGGTGAAAGTTTTGCAATATCTCGAACAATCTGCTTTGCGCCTGAAACCTGCGACCAGACTTTGGGTGGAAACAGCTCGCAGGAGACGTTTACTTTGCCGTTGTTGAGAATATCGATAACCTTCAAAACAAACACCTACCCAGTTTTAAAATAATATATTATAATATAGCACACTATAACACGATATGCAAACAAAAATTACAATTACGGCATATTTCGTCACATAGTAGAAATTTATTGCATATTGTGCTTATTTTGTGTGTACTTTAACGTTTTAGCTCATTGAAGCAAAGAAAACCAACACGTATTTTAACAAAAAGTTTACAATTATGCATTGTGTTCAAGGATAGTATTATGTAAAATAAAAAAGATAATGTAAAATAATACCAAAAGGAGGATGCAAATGGCAAAGGTACTCAGTTATCTGAAATATGCCGCGGGCTACGCGGCACTGAGCCTGTTTTTTCTTATAATTCAGGCATTTACAGAGCTGCTTCTGCCTTCAATGATGGCAACCCTTGTTGACGATGGCATTGTTGCGCTCAACGGAAACGAAGAACAGATGGCCTTTATTCTCACGGAAGGTGCAAAAATGCTTGCAATGGCACTTGTATGCGTTGCAGCAGCAGTCAGCGTAAGCTATTTCTCAACGAAAACATCGTCCATAATATCACGCAAAATGAGACACGACGTATTTGAGCGCGTACTGAAATTCTCAAACAATGAGATGGACGAATTCTCCACAGCATCGCTCATTACAAGAACAACGAACGACATACAGCAGGTACAGGGAATACTCAGCGGTGGCATAAGACTTGTGTTTTTTGCTCCGACAATGGCTGTCGGCAGTATCATACTTGCCCTGAGCAAAAGCAAAGGCATGAGTTGGATTCTGCTTGTTGCCGTAGCGCTTTTGCTTAGCATTATCGGTATCGGTCTTGCTGCGGCGATGCCCAAAATCAAGGCTTTGCAGAAACTTATTGATAAGCTCAATCTTGTCAGCCGTGAAAACCTTTCCGGTCTCATGGTAATACGTGCATTCGGGAACGAAAAGCACGAGGAAGAAAGATTTGAGAAATCGAACAAAGACCTGCGAATGACTAACCGTTTTGTGCAGAGAACAATTGCAATCGTAATGCCTGCAATGACGGTAATTATGAACTTTTCAACTATCGCTATCGTATGGTTCGGTGCAAGTGCTATCAAAGACGGTTCACTTGAAATCGGTGATATGATGGCATACATTCAGTACGCAATGCACGTTATTATGTCTTTCCTCTTTATTGCCCTTATTTTTGTAAGCATCCCAAGAGCTATGGTCTCAATCAACCGTCTTGCTGAGGTGCTGAAGGCTAACCCGTCCATAAAAGATGCTCACAACCCTCAAACGTTAACCGAAGCAAAAGGCGTTATTGAATTCAGTGACGTTTCTTTCAGATATAACAATGCAGATGACTGCGTAATAAGCAATATCTCATTCACTGCTCTGCCCGGTCAGACAACGGCATTTATAGGCTCAACGGGCTCGGGTAAATCCACACTGATTAACCTCATTCCCCGTTTTTACGACGTAACAGAAGGCTCTATTACCTATGACGGCATTGATTTACGCGAGCTTTCAATGCACTCGCTTCGCGAAAACATCGGTTACGTGCCGCAGAAGGGTTTACTTTTCTCAGGCTCGGTAAAGAGCAATATGCTCATTTCAAACCCCGATGCAGACGACGAGCTTATAAAGAGTGCGCTTGAAACCGCACAGGCAAAATTTGTTTACGATATGCCCGAAGGTCTTGACTCCGACATATCGCAAGGCGGTACAAACGTCAGCGGCGGTCAGAGACAGCGACTTGCTATTGCAAGAGCACTTGTCAAACAAGCACCCGTATACATTTTTGACGACAGTTTCTCTGCACTCGACCTGAAGACAGATGCGGCACTGAGAAAAGCCCTCAAAGATTACACCTCGGATGCAACCGTGCTGATAGTTGCACAGCGAGTCAGCACAATAATGAATGCTGAGCAGATAATAGTGCTTGACGAAGGCAGAATAGTCGGTAAGGGCACACACAAAGAACTTCTTAAAAACTGTGAAGAGTACCGCGAAATTGCCGAATCACAGCTTGCAAAGGAGGAGTTGGAATGAAAGACAAAGATAAGAAGCTGCACTCGTTCCGCAAGCCTCCGAAGCACGGCGGTCCTGCCAAACCTCATGAAAAGCCGAAGGATTTTAAAGGCACGGTAAGGAAGCTGCTCAAGCTTATCGCGCCGTTCAAGCTTCGCTTTATTGCCGTAATAATATTCGCTGCCGGCGGATCTCTGTTCAATGTAATAGGTCCGAGAATACTTGCAAACGCAACAAACGAGGTTGCGGCAGGTGTGCGCAGAATGATAAACTCAACCGGTACGATTAACATTGCAAGCATTGCACAGATACTGACTATACTTGTTGCAGTGTATGCGGTAAGTGCGGCATTCAGCTACCTTCAGTCATTCATTATGGCAGGTGTTACAACAAGACTTTCTTTCAACCTGCGTAACGACATAATGAAAAAAATCAACAAAATTCCCCTCAGTTTCTTCCACAAACAGAGTCAGGGCGACGTGCTTTCGAGAATAACAAACGACGTTGACACACTCGAGCAGGCATTGACACAAAGCATCACACAAGTGGCAACCTCCGTCACCTCACTCATAGGTATACTGGTGATGATGCTTCTTACCAGTCCCCTGTTGACTCTTATAATAGTACTGACCGTGCCCGTATCGCTGATAGTTGTACGCAACATCGTCAAGCTCTCCCAGCCGCATTTCCGTAAACAACAGGGTTTCCTCGGTGCGGTAAACGGACACATAGAAGAAATGTACGGCGCACACCTTGTGGTAAAAGCTTTCAACGGCGAAGAACGCTCGCTTAAAGAATTCGACGAGCTCAACGACCAGCTTGCGGAAAACGCAAGAAAAGCGGAATTCCTCTCAGGTCTTATGATGCCGCTTATGGGCTTTGTAGGTAACCTCGGATACGTTATGGTTTGCGTTGTGGGCGCGATACTTGCTTCAAAAAACCAGCTTGACATAGGCGGAATTCAGGCTATGCTTCAGTATGTCAGAAACTTTAATCAGCCTATCAATCAACTTGCGAACATCTCTGCTCAGCTTCAGAGAATGGCAGCTGCCGCAGAGCGTGTATTTGAATTTCTTGAAGAGCCTGAAGAGGATGACTCCAAGGCAACGCTCAAGATTTCAGACGTTGAAATACACGGCGATATAACCTTTGACCACGTAAAATTCGGATATGAAGATACCGACAAAATAGTTATAACTGACTTCTCGGCAAAGGTTAAGAGCGGACAAAAAATTGCAATTGTGGGTCCGACGGGAGCAGGTAAAACCACAATGGTAAAGCTGCTTATGCGATTCCACGAGCTGACTGACGGTGCAATATACGTTGACGGATATAACCTCACCGATTTCGATAGGCACGACCTGAGAAGCGAATTCGGTATGGTGCTTCAGGACACGTGGCTGTACTGCGGCAGCATTATGGACAACATCCGCTACGGCAAGCTTGATGCCACCGACGAAGAGGTCATAAAAGCCGCAAAACTGGCTCAGGTTGACCATTTTGTACGCACCCTGCCCGACGGATACCGCATGGAACTCAACGAAGAGGTAACGAATATCTCACAGGGTCAGAAACAGCTTCTGACCATTGCAAGAGCAATTCTTGCCGACCCGAAAATCCTAATCCTCGACGAAGCAACAAGCTCGGTTGACACACGCACCGAGATACTGATTCAGCGTGCAATGGACAACCTTATGAAAGGCAGAACAAGCTTCATTATTGCTCACCGTCTTTCAACAATACGCAACGCAGACCTGATACTATGTATGAACAACGGCGATATTGTTGAACAAGGAAATCACGACGAGCTTATGGCTCTCAACGGATTCTACGCCAACCTTTATAACAGCCAGTTTGAAAAAGTAAGTGAATAACAAAAAAGAGGTAACACGATTGGAAATCGTGTTACCTCTTTCTTAATATGCTGAAAACTCTTGTATTGTAGCAAATTTTCTTGCTTTGAGTATAACGAGCCTGATACGTCTTGTGCGAACGTGGATGCCAAAATCAATAATGCGTTTGCGACCTATAACAGTACCCGTTTCCATCTTTTTCCACTTACCGTCCTTCTCGACATATAAGACAAACTTCTCAATCTGCTGACCGGTGCGTATGTTTTCGCGCAGCACAACACGGTCAACATCATATTCATCACCCATATCGAGAATAAGCTCTGCACCCTCGGGATTATCACCGGAATGCCAGAAACCCGTTTTATCCGGCAGAGCGCAAGAAGGAGAATGAAGATCATCAGATTGACGGTTTCCCTCTATCGCGGATTCAAGTGCAAGATTGTCTTCAAAATGAAGTGAAAGCACAGCACCGAAAGTGATAAGTGTCTCAACATCCTTTTCGCCGATAAGTCCGTCAGGCTGAGGTGCAACACCGACAAGCATTGTGGCATTGCCGCCGACTGAGCCCGTGTAAATTTTCTCAAGCTTGGATAACGGCTTAATAGACAGAACCTCACCGTTGACATAAAACCAACTGTCACGCAGAGGAAAAGAAACCTCTGCCGGATACCAAGTGAAAGAATCACAGCGCTTGATTTTTCGACGGCTTGCTATATCCGTCTGCGTAAAATTAACCTTACCGCCGGATACCGAAAGCTTTTTATCGGAATCGATATCAAAAGCCTTATAGTATGAAGGTACAACACTCCATTCGCTTACGCGGCAAACGCCGGAATTATTACCGCACCAACGAAAATCGGGACCACAGTTTGTTATCGCAGCAGAAGGCTGAAGCTCTCGTATAAGCCTGAAATAGCCTTCCCAATCGTAGATTTGATTTTTAGCATCTTTGCGATTGTCAGTTGCACCATCAAGGCTGACGCAGAATATTTCACCGTAGTTCGTAAGCAATTCACGAAGAAGATTCTTAAAGAAAATATCGTACGGTTTACCCGTACCGAATGTCGGCTCATGATAATCGAGCGGAGAAAGCGAAATTCCGAATTTAATACCATATTTGCGGCAGGCATCACTCACTTCGCGGACAACATCGCCCTCACCATCGCGCCAACTGCTCGACTTAACGGAATAAGACGTGTATTCAGTCGGCCAGAGGCAAAAGCCTTCGTGGTGTTTACAGTTGAGAATAAGTCCGCTCATACCTGAACGCTTAAAAATTTTAACCCATTGTTCAGCGTCAAAAGCTGTTGGATTGAAAACGTCAGGCTCCTCAAAGCCTGTTCCTTCTTTACGCCCGGTAAAGGTATTCATACCAAAATTTATAATACCGTTGTATTCGGTGTCCATATAGGCAATCTGGCGCTCCGAAGGTACAACCGCAACGGCTTTATCGAGATAATCTATTGCCATAGCTTATCCTTTCAAACAAAATCTTTTTTGACGAGTGCATCCACAAGTGTGGGATTAAACTCGAACGCAGCAACATCACCGATGCCGCAATCAATGCCTGTTACATCAATTATCAGATCGGTAAGACCAACCTTGCCGATAACCTGAGCTTTTTTACCGCATACAACGCAGCTGAGTGTTTCGTCAGCACCGAAACGCTTTACTTTACGAAGCAGTGAATTAACTTTATCACCCTTTGTAAAAGCAATTTCGGTTTTACTCAGTCCGTAGCCGTCGCATGTGCCAAGCGGTACAACGGCGGCCTTCGTTTCTTTTGAAGTTTTGTATGCCTCGCCGTATCCGACAAAATGACCTGACGGCAATGTTTTTACAGATATAATCTCACACTCCATAAAGCCGACCTTTTCAAGACCGACAGAAGATGCAGAAACAACCCTGCCAAGAAGAGCGGAACCAAGACGCACCGCATCGAAATGATACTCGGGATATTTAACCGCACCTGCCGATGAGCAGATATGCTTCTTAAGGCCCGTAACACCTGCTTTTTCAATCGTTTCAACTGTGCTGTTAAAACGCGAAACCTGAAGCTTAACAGAAGAAGAATCGGCAGAAAAAGCGTTATAGAAATGTGAATATATGCCCTCAAAGCTTATATTCTCACATTCACGCACAGCGGTGACAATAGCATCCTCCTCGCCGGGCATAAAGCCAAAACGAGCAAACCCTGTATCAAGCATAATGTGTGCAGGTGTTTTCCTGCCCTGTGCCGCCTTGTCGAGAAGGCGCGCCGTTGCAAGAGAGTCAACCGTCGCGGTTATGACATTGTCAACGCAAAGGCGTGCCGAAGAATCATCAAATGGCGGGCTCATGAGCAATATTGTCGTATCGATGCCGTTTTCACGGAGCGAAAGCGCCTCATCAAGCCTTGAAACAGCAAGCGTTCCGATACCGTTTTCACAGAGCAGCTCAGCCATATCAAGAAGACCGAGACCGTAGCCGTTACCTTTGATTACACCGATAACCTCAGCTGTCGGACAATGAGCACGCATTTTATTAAGGTTTGATGCGATATATTCCTTTTGAACAACATATCTCATAGGAGTTTAATGTCCCTTTCTCAGCTTTTTGCGAAGTTTCTGAGCAAACTCCACACCGTTGTATATAAAAGGCTTGTAGACATAGTAGAAATCACCGATAAATTCAGTGATTTCGGGACAGAATCCCTTCTTGAAGCGATAGAGACCGTAAAGAGGATTATTCTCATCGAGGTCACCCGAAATACCGCGGAAATCGTAAAGGCGGCAACCGTTTTCGACAGACCATCTGATCATTTCCCACTGAAGGAGATAGTTAGGCATCTTGTTGCGCTCTTCATTCGATGATGCGCCGTAAAGATACCATACTTTATCACCGCAAAGAATTGCAAGTGTGCCTGCAATTGCCTTACCTTCGCTGTATGCCATATAGATTCTGGCATTATCACCGTATGCATCAACCATACGTCTGAAATAGTCTGCCGGACGGATTGAGAAATTGTCTCGCTCACCTGTCTCGACCATAATTTTGTGAAATTCTTCCGCCGCTTCTGAGCCCTTTATTACAACCTCGACATTGTTTTTCTTGGCAACACGCACCTTGTAACGATGACGTGAGTGAAACGAAGCAAAAACCTCATCCTCAGTCTTACCCTCAACGTCGAGACGGATTACGAAACGGGGCTGAATACCCTCGAAATTTTTAGAACGGGGGCCGGCTTTGAAGCCGTAATCAAGAGCAATTTTTTCGTACTCGGTATCATCAATTTTTGTGTCTGTATCGACTTGAAGCACATAGCCGCCAAATTCCTTGGCGAGCTGCTTTGCACCGTTCATAAGCTCTGTAAACACAGCCTTATCGTGAAGGTCACATACAGGACCTCTCGGAGCATAAAGCATACTGAAAGGAACGCCACCGGGCAAACGGCGAATAATAACCGCCATTACACCATTGATATTATTCTGCTCGTCACGGCAGATAATACCGCGCCAAATCCAATTGTTCTTTACCTGTGCCCATGCACTCTGCTGCATGAAGTGTCCCTTGGGATGGCTTGCAACAAATGCATCAAATTCTTTGGCCGCATCGGCCTTGATAATCTCTATCAATTTTAAAATCCAACCTTACCGTAATTTTATGATATAACTTTAACTGCTGCGGGGAATGCCTCGGGAGCTGCACCCATAGCCATAGCAAGACGGCGTGCAACTTCTTTATTCTTTATAGCCTCGCCTGTAACTACGAAATTATCGCTGCCGTAGACAAGGAGCGGAACATCAGCTGCGGAGTGTGAGCCGGATGTATACTTGAAGCTGTCACCGTCAGGCTTGATAGCACCTGTCTCATGGTCTGCTGTGATAACAACGAGTGTATCGCCGTCAGCCTTTGCAAAATCAATAGCTGCCTTGACAGCAAGGTCAAACTCCTTAGCTGCAATTTTCATATTTGCATCGTTATTGTCATGTGAGTGCTTGTCGATATGAGCACCTTCAACCATAAGGAAGAAACCGTCCTCATCGTCATCAAGCATATCAATAGCTTTTGTCGTAAGAGCAGAGAGATTGGGAACGTCAGCACCTGTGTTTGTGTTCCAAAGCTCACCTGCAAATGCACCGAATGAGCGCTCACCTTCTTCGAGAGCATCAAACTCAGCATTATTGTTTACAAGAGTCCAGCCATATTCGTCTGCCCACTCGTCTGTAACGAGACCGTTATCCTGACCCCAGATAAGGTCGATTTCGGAATCTTCAATCTGCTGTCTTGTGATTTCGACATCCTCGTCACGATCGTGAACGTGAGCGGAGAAGGAAGCGGGAGTTGCACCCGAATTATAGTCGGATGTAACAACACCTGCCATCTTGCCATAGGATTTAGCAAGCTCGCAGAGGTTCATCGGAACGTAAGCAATGCCGAACTGATCCTGCGGGAACACGCCGATTGCACCGTTTGTGGTACGTGTTGCGCAAGCAAGAGCTGTACCGCCTGCAGCAGAATCGGTAACAGCAGCACTCGAAGAGCGTGTCTGTGATTTACCGTGAGAATTTGTCATAGAGAACATATATGCCTCGTCAATGCCATACTCTTCTTCCATCCAATCGATATGGTAGAAGCCCATACCGTCACCGATGAGAAGAATTACGTTCTTGTAGTCACCGGGATCAAGCTCGGTCTTGCCGGCATTTGTTGATGTGTTTGCCGCAAGGTTAAGAGTGAGAAGAGGAGCCATAATTGCGGCAATGATTTTCGCGAAGAAAGAGCCTTTGATTAAGTTTGCAAACTGTAACATTTTTGTACCTCCGTTTGGAAATAATTTTGCCAATAAATTATAATATTTATTAATCAATATGTCAATAAATTAAAGACAGAAATAAGAATTTATAGGTGTTGTATTTTTTTTCAAATGTGTTATACTTATATGGATATTGTTTACAATTCGGCTTAAGGAGGTAAAACATTATGTCAAAAAAGCCATATTATATCACAACGGCAATTGCCTACACATCACGCAAACCGCACATCGGTAACTCCTATGAAATTGTTTTAACCGATGCCATTGCCCGTTTCAAGCGAATGCAGGGCTATGACGTATTCTTCCAGACAGGTACGGACGAGCACGGTCAGAAAATAGAGGAATACGCTAAAGAAGCCGGTATCTCACCAAAGGAATACGTTGACAAGGTTGCAGGCGAAATCAAGGACATCTGCGACAGACTCAATACAACCTACGATAAGTTTATCCGCACAACGGACGATTACCACGAAAAGTGCGTACAGAAGATTTTCAATAAGCTGTACGACCAGGATGATATTTACAAGAGTGTATACGAAGGTTGGTACTGCGTACCTTGCGAGAGCTTTTTCACGGACAGTCAGCTTGTCGACGGCAAGTGCCCCGATTGCGGCAGAGAAGTGCGCAAAGAAAAGGAAGAAACATATTTCCTCCGCCTTTCGAAGTATCAAAAGCAGCTTGAGGACTATATCGAGCAGAACCCCAATTTCATCTACCCCGAAAGCAGAAAGAAGGAGATGCTCAACAACTTCATCAAGCCCGGTCTTCAGGACCTTTGTGTTTCACGTTCCACTTTCAAGTGGGGTGTCCCCGTAACTTTTGACGATAAGCACGTTATCTACGTCTGGATTGACGCACTTTCAAACTACATCACAGGTCTTGGTTACGACCCCGACGGCAGCAGTGACCTTTACAAGAAGTACTGGCCTGCTGACGTACACATCATAGGTAAAGATATTGTACGTTTCCACACAATTTATTGGCCGATTATGCTTATGGCACTTGGCGAGCCGCTTCCCAAGCAGGTTTACGGTCACCCGTGGCTGATGGTTGGTGCTGACAAGATGTCAAAATCCAGAGGCAACGTTATTTATGCAGACGACCTTGCAGACCGTTTTGGTGTTGACGCAGTAAGATACTATCTGCTTGCCGAAATGCCCCACGCACAGGACGGCTCACTGACATACGAAACACTTATTGAGCGCTATAACTCTGACCTTGCAAACACACTCGGCAACCTTGTAAACCGCTGTGTTGCTATGGTTAAGAAGTATTTCGACGGCGTACTTCCTGCTCCCACAGCTCCCGAAGCACTTGACGATGAGCTCAAGACAGCAGCACTTGAATCCGTCGGCAAATGCGCCGCAAAGATGGACAGCTTCTGCATTGCAGACGCTGTTAACGAGGTAATGGCCGTAGCAAAACGCTCCAATAAATACATCGACGAGACTATGCCCTGGGCACTTGCAAAGGATGAAGAGAAGAAAGAGCGTCTCGGCACGGTAATGTATAACCTTATTGAAAGCATCCGCTTCATCGCTGTACAGCTCAAGCCCTATATGCCTGAAACAGCTGAAAAGATTTTTGCACAGATAGGCTGTAATATTGACAGCTACGAGAGCCTCAACGCTTTCGGTGCAACACCTGCTGGTACAGTTATGGGCGAGGCCGCTCCCCTCTTCGGCAGAATTGACGCAGAAAAGCTGCTTGCAGAAATCGAAGCAGAAAACGCTGCAAAGGCTGCAAAAGAAGAAGAGAAGAAGCCTGCATTCGAAGAGATGCCGCAGATTGCGATTGACGACTTTGCAAAGGTTGACCTGAGAGTTGCAAAGGTTGTTGACTGCAAGCCCGTTAAGAAGGCAAAGAAGCTGCTTGAGCTTACCCTTGACGACGGCACAGGCACACCCCGCACAGTTGCAAGCGGTATTGCACTCTACTACAAGCCCGAAGAACTTATAGGTCACAACGTAATCGTTGTTGCAAACCTCAAGCCTGCAACACTCTGCGGTGTTGAGAGCAGAGGTATGATTCTTGCAGGCGGCGAAGACGACGTAAAGGTAGTATTTGTTGATTACCTTGAGCCGGGTACAAAAATCAGATGACGTACACAGGAATATTTGACACTCACGCACACTATGATGACGAGTGTTTTGACGAGGACAGATTTGAGTTGCTCGACGAAATGTTCGCATCAAACGTGAGCGGAATAATAAACTGCGGCTGTACGGTAAAGAGCAGTAAAACAAGCATTGAATTTGCAGAAAAATATCCGCAGATTTATGCGGCGGTTGGTATTCATCCGCAGAATGCGGCTGAAGAAAGTGCAGATTCACTTGAGAAAATTGAACAGCTTGCAAATCACAAAAAGGTAGTTGCAATCGGCGAAATCGGACTCGATTATCACTACGATTACACGCCCAAAGAGATGCAGATTGAGTACTTTGAAAAGCAGATTCTACTTGCAAAAAAGCTTGATCTACCCGTAATCGTGCACGACAGAGAGGCTCATCAGGACTGCGTTGAAATGCTGTTAAAGCACAAGCCGAGAGGCGTTATGCACTGCTTTTCAGGCAGTGTAGAAACAGCAAAGCAGCTCACTGATATTGGCTTTTACATCGGTCTTGGCGGCAGTGTTACGTTCAAAAACGCCAAAAAGCCTGCCGAGGTTGCAGCAAACATTGACCTCGACCGACTTTTACTTGAAACAGACTGCCCGTATATGACCCCTGTACCTTTCAGAGGCAGACGCAACAACTCCGCTCTGATTGAGTACACATCCGAAAAAATCGCAGAGCTGCGTGGAATTACAGCACAGGAAGTTATCGACATTGCCCGGGAAAACGCATACAAACTGTTTAATATTAAATGATAAAAGCAGAGTTGATTTTTATGTCAACTCTGCTTTTTGGTTTTTATTCGGGTGACCACAGAGGGTCGCCTCTACGGAAATTTTACAGGTTTATTATACCGATTAATATATTGCAGAATTTGTCAAACTCCACATATTCGGCTTGTAATCTATAATATATACCTTCCTTTTCAAAATCGGCAACGCAGAGCCGATTTACTGTATCCTTTCCTACTGAATCAAGATAAAATCTAACATACACACCAGATGATATAAACTGTACGGCTTCAACATTCTGCTCGGAAACATACACACAGTCGTAGGGCGCTCCTGTTTTGGATACGGATAAGGTTACAACACAGCCGCTGTCGCCGTTATCATACCTAAAATAACATGAATCTTTTTCAACCTTACCGTTTTTGTCAAAAATAACTTTATGCTCATCATTGCCTTTGAAACAAAGGCTGTCCGGCATAAAAGAAAGAGCTGAAAAATCTTTGCCGAAATACTCAGTTGCCTGAGCATTGGCCCACGTTTTGTTGTCATAAAGTTCAGGAGAATAATACTTCGGAGAAGCCTGTTTTATATCACTGATAAATCCGCCTTTAAAATACGTAGTAAATGCCATATACCTCATATAACCGCCCGCAGAATTGCAAACAAAAGAAATCGCTTTATCGGTTACGGTCTTACGTGAAATCCCGTATCGTGCCAGCTCTTCATCGGTGGCATTAAGATACCACTTGGGGGCAAAAGCTCTGCCGTTGTGGATAATTGCATTGTCCGCAGGAAAAACTCTGCTTATATCCTTGAGTTCACCCGAATATAATGCATCTATTTCCTCATCAGAAAAGCCATATTCATCCTTGATAATTTGCTCAGGTACATTAAAGGTTTTGATTGCTTCTGATAAACTCGGCAGACACTCGGGGTCTGACAAGTCATATTTTGTCGCCAGAAGCAACGGCTTTCTCGACTCACTCCACTGCACATAATCTACGTTACATTCTTCTTTGATATAATCTATAAGACCGCTATTTATTGAGTAAAGAACATCGCTGTACGCATTGAACCAGCCGTAATCTTCACCCCCGCAGGCAATGGAATTATCGGGGTCGGCAGGGGTAAGTGTAGGCTCAACTTTTGTAGATACTGTTGTTTCTTCGCCCTGAATCGGCTTAGCAACGAAAAAGCCGCTTTTCCATACACCCAAACCTGCAAGCGCAACAAAGGCAACGCTGCAGGCGCAAGCTGTTATTTTAATCTTCTTCCTTTTAATTTTTATGTACTCATCACGTCTGTCAAGTGCGTTCTTTGCAATTTCCTCATATGTTTTCATATTCAAATCCCTCCTTTTCAAGCTTTGATTTCAGTGCCGCCTTGGCACGGTAGATAAGATTTTCGGTCTGACGTTTGCTCTTTTTCATAATGCGTGATGTCTGAGAGTTATCAAATCCTTCAAAAAACACAAGGTACAACACCTGTGAATACTCAGGTTTGAGCGACTTCAAGCAGGTATGTAGCCTGACTTTTTGCTCTTCTTTAAGATAGAGCTGCTCAACACTTTCTTCTTCCTTTTGCGTATCTTTAAGCTCTTCGATATTTGTTACGGCGTAATTTGATTCTTTTCTAAGATAATCAAGTGCTGTATTACGCCCTATGGCATAGAGCCAGGTTTTGAAGCTACTTTGTTTTTTGAAATGCGGTTTTTTAACGGCAAGCTTAAAAAACACCTCTTCCGTCAACTCTTCGGCTACGTGGATATTGCGGGTGAAGCTGTTGATATACAGCATCAACCCGTCGGCATATTCACGCACTATATCCGCAAAAGCCGAGTCATCACCATTAAGATAATTTTCATAACTGTTGATATCAACCTCCATATTTTTACCCTCCTTTTGAAAAAGCCTTTTCATCTATTTGACGGATAAGAAAGCGAAAATTCTCACATAAATTTTGAATAATAAATTTACAGGCTTCCGCTAATGCAGAAGCCTGTTGTGTTATTTATTGAATTATTATTCTACTGTTACGTTTGCACCGATTTCGCAGTTTTCTGCGAGGTTCAAGTTCATAACGGTGATGGGCTTATCAGCTGAAACTGATACAACCTTGCCGTTTTCCCACTTGAAGGAAAGCTGTACGCCGTCTGTTACAAGATTTGTGACTTCGCCGTTTTTCCAAGCTGACGGAAGAGCGGGAAGAAGCTCTGCTTTGCCGTTTTCACTGTAAAGGAGAAGTGAATTGACACCTGCAACAAAGCCGAAGTTACCGTCAATCTGGAAGAGATAAGGCGGATGTGTATCGAAAAGGTTGGAGAATACGGAATAAGTGAGCATATTTGCGATAATCTCTTGAGCTGTATCGGGCTCATGGAGTGTACCTGCAAGGCAGATTGCCCATGCGGCAGACCAGCCTATATAACGCTCCCAATTCTTCTTACGGAAGTGGTAAAGCTCACGCACCCACTCGCGCTCTGTCTCATTCTCGTAATACTTGATTGTATTTGACGGATAGAGACCGTAGAGCGGTGAGAAATGTCTGTGACCGGGCTCGTGAAGCTCACGCTCCTCAGACCACTCCATAATGCCGTAACTGTCACGTTTATTGGGACGGAGCTTAGCAAGCTTCTCTTTAATCTGCTCTGCAAGCTCACCCTCGGACTCGAAGTCGAGATATGCGAGCATACCTGCCTTTGCAACAGCCATATCAAACGCACATGCATAGTCGACAGCAATAGCCTTGCCGTTGAACTTGTATTCATTTTCAGGTGAAGTTGAGGGAGCAATTACATATTCGCCGTTATGCTCAACAAGATAATCGTTGATAAACTCTGCAGAAGCCTTGACAGAATAGAAAATCTTATCTTTATACTCATCGAGGCCGCCGTTTTTGTAGTGGGTATAGACCTCGTTAACAAGCCATGCACCGCAGAGAGGAGCATACATAAAGCAGGGACCGCCCTGTACGGGAGAAGTTTTACGCCATAGGTCGGAGTTGTGGTTACAGCAAGCACCTTTGCAGCCGTAGTTTACCTTTGCAGTCTCCCTACCCTGCTGCATAAGCTCGTAAACCATATTTACAAGCGGCTCTGCACACTCAGCCATATTGCTTGAAGTTGCAGGCCAGTAATTCATTTCTGTATTGATATTAACGGTATAGTTACTGCTCCACGGCGGACGTACTCTTGCATTCCAGATACCCTGAAGATTAAGCGGCTGGCCACCCTTACGGCTGCCTGCAATCATAAGATATTTACCGAAGTTATAAAATAGCTCGACAAGCTTCGGGTCGGGAGCACCCTTCTTAGCTGTTTTAAGCAGCTCAACGGTGCTGATTTCGCTGTTGCCGCCGATTGAGAAAGTCTGTCTTTCAAAAATCGACTTATAGTCTGCGATATGGCGGCTGAGAAGCTCGTCATAATCTGTCTTAACAGCGTTAAGGGCTGCAATGCACTGAGCAACAACCTTCTCTCTGTCGGTTTCGGGCATCTTATCATAGCCGAGGAAGCCTGTTTTGGTTGTAGCATAAACAGTGATATTCTTCGCCTTTTTAACAGTGATTTTCTTGCCGTTGTCGCTGACCTCACCGTCGGTAACAACCTTGACAGCAAGGCAGAAAGCCATAGCCTTACCCTGGTCGTACATAACAGCATTGGGGATTTTGCCGAGATAACTGGGCATAGCAACATCGGGTGCATTACCTGCAAGGCAGAGAACACCGTCATTTACAAAGCCTGTTGCCTTGAGCTTTGACTTCACCTCAAACACGACATCAGTAGCCTTATCAGCCTTCATTCTGTATACAACAACGTCATCGGGATTTGAAGCAAACGCTGTACGAACTTCACCGTTCATAGATACTGTATGTACTGCATTGTCTATATCAAGCTCTCGACGGTAGCCTCTTGTGCACTTTGTGCCGAACTTGATTTTAAGATCACCAAGGGGCATATAAGCTTCGCTGTAACCGCCGTCCATCTCATTTTCGACTATATCGTGAGCTTCATCCATCTTACCTGCAAAAATAAGTTCGCGTACCTTTGCAAGTCTTTCAAGGCTCTTAGGATTATTCTGGTCCTGAGGATAACCTGACCAAAGTGTTACGTCATTAAAGCAGAGAGTTTCGTTCTTGCGTCCACCGTAAATCATAACGCCTGTGTGTCCGTTTCCGATGGGAAGCGCCTCATTCCAAAGAGCTGCTTGTTTTTTGTACCAAAGTTTGTTCATATCTATTCTCCTATCAGTTTTCTAACAGTTTGAACACAACTGTAAATGTTATCATTCCGTTTGCTGTCTGTGCATTTATTGAAGCTTTGTGCGATTTCGCAATCGCATCTGCAATTGAAAGTCCGATCCCATAGCCGCCCGTCTGTCGCGAACGCGATTGTTCAGACCTGTAAAACCTGTCAAACAGTCTGTCTGTATCCACTTCTACACCCGGAGTCAGAGCATTAGTTGTTTCAAGAATAACCTGTCTTCCTTTACGGAAGAGATTCAGCTCAATTTTAGAGCCTTCCGGAGCATATTTTACAGCATTATCAAGCAAAATATTTGCAACCTCAGCTATTGATTTTTCGTTGCCCCATACGTTAAGTGCCGGTTGCACTTCGGCGTACAGTCGCTTTTGTGAACGTTGTGCAACAGCCGAAAATGAAGCAACGGTTGCAGACACGATGTCACTTATCGGCACATCGGAAAAACTTTCTTTATGCGTTTTTTCCTCAGCCTTTGAAAGAACAAGAAGATTTTTAATGAGAGATGACAAACGGTCCGTCTGGTGATGAATTGACGTGAGCCATTCATTCTCTCCGTACATCATCTCCAGCACTTCGGTGTTTGCGGAAATGATCGCAAGCGGTGTTTTGAGTTCGTGACCTGCATCGGTTATAAACTGCTTTTGTCTTACTGTATTCTCAACGATCGGGCGTACAGCACGTTTAGACATAACAATAACTATCAGGAGCAGTCCTAACCAACCAACAATACCGATAATCGCCGATGCCGTAACCATAAGTCCTACCGATATATACATATCTGTTATATCCATAAAGTAAACGGTGGTACCGTTATATTCGGATTCGCTGATAAGAAATTTATAAGAACCCTTGACATATCCGTTCGGTTTGTTCTTTTCCAGAGCAATATCGGCAAATTCCTTTGCGCGCTCACCGGTTACGGTTGCAGCGTTATCTGTATTAACTGTAACAACTCTGCCACCGTCAGTAAATCTGACGTAAAAAAATCTCGAGGTGTAAGAAACCTCAGCACCAAGCAAATTAGAATCGTATTGAGGATTGAAATAGTTGAGCACATTTGTCCTGTAATCGGACGAAACATCAATTGCAACACCGTCGTTTCGAGCTATGCCCTCGAGCGTGTAGGTCGTAGAATTGTCAATAACAAATATAACCAACAAATTTATCGAAACAAGAACGCCGACAAGCAGAACAAGCGCAGATGCCATAATTGAAACAACAAATCTGCGGCGCAGCTGTTTTATCATTTGTCGCCGCCCCTTTTATCTTCAATGTAATAACCTGCGTTTCTCGCTGCCTTTATCTCAAAGTCAGCACCGATTTTAGCCAGCTTTTTACGAATATTTGATATATAGACCCAAACAACACTGTTTTCAGTTTCTGAATCATATCCCCAGATGCGTTCCATAAACTGATCAGCGGAGATGAGCCTGTTCGGATTTGCCATAAGCATCTCTATCATCTGATATTCCTTACCTGCAAGCCTGATGCTTTCTTCTCCGCAGCTAAGCTCATAGGTTTCGCGGTTAAGAACAGTGTTTCCGAAAGAAAGAACGTTGGATGTATAGCCGACCGTACGGCGCGTCATTGCACGAACACGAGCAAGCAGCTCACCCATTGCAAACGGCTTTGGCAGATAATCGTCCGCACCTGCATCAAGCCCTATTATTCTGTCTTCAACTTCAGCTTTGGCTGTAAGAATCATTACAGGTGTTCCGATACCGTTGAAGCGAAGCTCTCTCAGCACGTCAAGTCCGTTCATTTCAGGCATCATAAGATCAAGAAGTATGACGTCATAATTACCGGTCATAGCCCAATCAAGTGCTGCTCTGCCGTCATAAACAGCATCAACGGAATAATTATTATGTTTAAGAATTGCCACTATTGCATTTGACAACTCTCTTTCATCTTCAGCGAGAAGAAGTCTCACAAATGCACCGCCTTTATCAACAGTTTGAGTAATTATACCACAAATAATCACAGATGTATATAATATTAAATAAAAATACTCAGGTCGTAGCATACCGATTCATTAAAACCTAAATAAATATTGAATATCATTCTTACTGTACGGTAATAATAATTCTTCAAGCTTAAAACAATCAAAAATATTGCCTGCAAGCCTAAGATATGTTAATATACAAACAAAAAGGAGGCATTTTCATGGTCGAAATAGATAAAAAAGCTTTATACAATCTTTCATATGGACTCTTCGTCCTTACCACAAACGACGGCACAAAAGCAAACGGATGTATTATCAACACCTGTATGCAGGTAACGGAAAAACCCGGTCAGCTTTGCGTATGCGTCAACAAAGCAAACTACACCGCAGAAATAATCAGCAAAACAAAAAGATTTGCTGTCAGCATTCTCACAACAAGCACTCCGTTTACAATATTTGAGCACTTTGGATTTCGCAGCGGCAGAGACACCGACAAGTTCAACGATTTCAGCGGATATTCGCTTACAAACGGCGGTCTGCCCTACCTGACTGAAAACTGTAACGCATTTTTTGAGGCAGAAGTCAAGCAGGAAATAGATTGCGGTACACATCTTATGTTCATTGCCCAGATAACTCAGGCAGAGGTAATCAACACCGAGCCGAGCGTTACTTACGCATACTACTTTGCGAACATCAAGCCAAAGCCTGAAACGCCCAAGAAAAAGGGTTACGTATGCAAAATATGCGGCTACGTACACGAGGGTGAAGAATTACCGCCCGATTTTGTATGCCCGTGGTGCAAGCACCCCGCATCGGATTTTGAACCACTCAAATAAAACACAACAACAAAAAACCGCTTTGCCTGAGTAATCAAGCAAAGCGGTTTTTGTTTAAAATCAGTTATTAACCAAAGATTTCAGCGATAAGATTGAGGGGAAGGATACCAAGAAGGAACTTAACAAGATTATCGCAAATAAAGCTTGCAATTACGCCCCAATCAAAGAAGAAGCCCATATCCTGTGCTTCGGGAGCACCGTCGTAATCGAGAACGAATGCCTGTGAATAGCAGACACCGCCTGTACCGTAAGCTTCTGCACGGACATAGCTGCCGATTTCATCGGAGTAATCGTCAAGGTCAATTGTATCGCCAACATGGATAACCTTACCGTTTGCAATCCAGTGGATAACAAGTGCATTATCAGCCTGCATAGCAATTGTATCCTCTGTTTCGTCAACAGTTACATTTGTGAAAAGAGGTCTTGCAGCGCCTTCGGGAGCTTCATACTTCTGACCGTCGTCACCTTCAGCCATTTCGATTTCGCTCTGTGCGATAATAGCATCGAGCTGAGCTGCAAAAGCAAGTGCTTCCTCGCCACCGATAGCCTTAAGCTCGTCGCGGAGAGTTACAAGCTCGTCGAAGTTACCTACATACTTACTTGCTGCAAAGAAAGCGCCTTCCTGCATATTTTTCTTGAGGTTTTCGGAGGTAAGGGATTCCATATAATGCATTGTATAGCCGGAATCAACGATATCGAGGTTGTGAGCATCAGATGTTGCAATAGCAAATACGTTTCTGCCGTTAGGAATAATGTCTGCAAGCATAATATCCCAGAGCTTTCTGTCAAAGCGTGTTCTGCTGTCACCCTTACTGTTGATGTCTATACCGATACAGCTGTCATATTTAAGAAGAAGACTCTCAAACTTCTTGATTTTGTAGTTATACATGACGTCGTCCTTATTATATGCATCTGCTGTATAAACTTCGTCACGTGCGTTTGTATACTCACCGGGATGGTTGATAACAGAAAGACCGCCCTTTTCGTGAACGTCTTTAATAACGCTCTCGTACTCTGCTGTGCCGCCAAGTCTGCCGTTACCGTAGTCAACAAACCATGTGTTTACGTGAGAATTTGTGAATGATGTACCGTTCTGCTCGTTGCCGAAAGGAACGGAAAGCATATCTTTACCGCCAGCCTGTGCGTAATACTCGTCACCTGAATCGGTAGTCGTAACTGTGTATGTATTGCCGTTTGCTGCTGTACCACTCTCTGAAAGAACTTCACCGCCGAGAACACCGTTCTTGATAAGACCGAGAATCTTCATTGCAGGAACATAGTCGTGTACCTTATAGCCGTAAGAAACTGTGCTGTGGTCGGTTCTTGCATAGATATCAAAGCCAAGCTCGTAGTGTCTTTCAACCTGCTCAGGCAGAGAATCATTGCCATCACTGAAGGTTGTATGGCTGTGAAGATCAGCCTTGTAAGCCTTGTATGTGTCGAAATTGACGCTTGCATAGGGGTTGGTTATAGTATAATCGACATCGGTATCAGCGGCAAAGCCGACAACGCAAAACGAAAACAGCATAACCACACTCATTGCAATACATGAGAGTTTTTTTACGGTATTTTTCATAACAAAATCCTCCTTTAGGGATATTAATTGTTATATTAGCACAATTTTCTTGTTCCGTCAATCAAAATTTATTTACGCTTGTTCTGCAGAATATCTGATTGCTACATCAAGAAGAAAATCATACATAGGCTTGAACGAAGCATAAATCGGACGGATTTTTTCGATAAAATCTGCATTTCCAAGCTCATTGAGATTCGGAAAATCGAACATAAAACAAAGGCTCTTACAATTATAGTACGGTTCAAGCACAAGCATCGGACAGCCTTCTTTGGGTCGCTTATAAAAATCCCCGTGAAAGGTTGCGCCGCCACGCTCTGCAATTATAACGGCATCGTAAAAATCGTCGGGTCTTGCAATAATTTCCTGACGGAAAAGTTCCATCATACGGGGGGGCGCATAGTAAGTGCCGACGCCGCCCGAATAACCGTTTTGTGCAACCTCAAACCACATACAAGGAAAATGCGGCAAGCCGTGCTTATCTCTTGTAAACATCGTCCAGAGATTTTCTCTGTAAAGATGCTTGTCCTTGGTATAACGGGTATCGCGTCTGACACGTGACACCATCTTTTGAGGAATAATCGGAATATCTTCATCTATTTCGATTATGGTATCGGAAAGAGCACAAATAATCTGCTGAAGCGGAATTGTTATGCCATCTTTTATCCTCTTTTTATTTTCCTCATAAAAATCCTTACTGTTGCGGAAACGGTTTTCGCTCAGCAGCATAAGTATTTCAGGCTTAATGCCGTCATATCTGTAAGTACTCATTTCAAAAGTCCCCTCTTGAAGATTTCCTGTGCAGCAAGCATTATGCCAACTTTACCGCTGTCGAAGTTGAGAGAACCCTGCATCCACACAGCAAACGGCTCACGCAGCGGAGCATCGGAAGAAAGCTCAATTGAAGAGCCGCCCGTAAATGCACCTGCAGACATAATAACCTGGTTGTCATAACCGGGCATATCCCACGGCTCAGGGCACACATTAGAATCAATCGGCGCACCTTTCTGCATACCCTGACAAAAAGCGATCAGAGTCTCGCTATTGCAAAGCTTGAGTGCCTGAATTATATCGACACGCTTTTCAGTGCTGCTAGGAGTTGTTTCATAACCGAGCTGTTCAAACAGAGAAGCGGCAAAAACAGCAGTTTTAAGGGCTTCACCTACAATATGCGGCGCATTGAACAAACCCATAAAAAGGCCTCGAGTCTGACCAAGTGAAGGGCCTACCTCTCTGCCGAGACCGGGTGTTGTCATACGGTAAGAACACTTTTCGACGAGATCTGCACGGCCTGCAATATATCCGCCGCATTTTGCAATACCGCCGCCGGGATTTTTTATAAGTGAGCCCGCAATAATGTCTGCGCCGTGTGAAACCGGTTCGGTACACTCAACAAATTCACCGTAGCAGTTATCTACCATAATAATTGCATCGCTTTTATTGCGTACAATTTTTACGATTTTTTCTATATCCTCAACACCGAGGCTCGGGCGAAGTGAATAGCCCCTTGAACGCTGTATATATACCATCGCGGTTTTTTGCTGAAGTGCCTTTTCGATGCCCTCAAGGTCTACCGTACCGTCAGGTAAAAGATCAACCTGCTTATATGTTACACCGAAATCCTTGAGTGAGCCCATACCGTTGCCCTTGATACCTATAACCGAATGAATCGTATCATACGGCGTGCCTGTTACGCAAAGCATTGTATCGCCGGGACGAAGCATACCGAAAAGAGCAACACCAAGTGTATGTGTGCCGCAGGTCAGGCTGTGGCGGATAAGTGAATCCTCCGCTCCGACACAGTCGGCAAGCACACTGTCAAGCACGTCACGTCCTCTGTCACCGTAGCCATAGCCGGTTGACTCTGTAAAATGGCTCTCCGTTACACTGTTTTTGATAAATGCAGCAAGCACTTTCTCCTGGTTATATGCGCGCACTTCATCAATCCGTGCAAATGATGCGGAAGCTGCCTCGAGAGCCTTTTCGCTCGCTGCCGCAATTGTACTGTCAATATTAAAGAAGCTGTTCATATCTTAAATATTCCTTATCTGTTTTTAATCTCTGCCCATACGTCAACGCTCTTATAACCGATGCGTTCATAAAAAGAATTGAGCACAGGCAGACAGCGAAGATAAACCGTATATCCGCCAAACGAATTGACAAGCTTTGTTGCAAAGCCCTGACCACGATATTCTTTATCCGTTGCTACCGCACCAAGGACAGCCTTATCGCCCGCTATGTGTAAAAGCGATGCAGTTGCGACAATTTTACCGTCTTTTCTGATAATGCGCATATCCGCCGTACCGCAATTTATTCTGCGGCAAATATCGGTAAACCAAGGATTAAATTCACCCTTGATGTCGAGAAGGTTATATACTTCTTCAAAATCAGCTGCGGTCTCAGGTTTTTCATACAAGCTGTCAGTCGGATCGGATTTTTCCTTGCGGAGCACCTGACCGCAACCGCAGGCAAACATTTCGAGACTGACAACGTCTCGTGCCCGGCACAGAATATTGTTATAGCCGAGAGCATCAAGAAACTCCCTCAACTCCTCAAAATCCGCCTTGAGAGTTGTGCTGATAACAACCTCGCCCTCATAGCTGCACACGGCCGCTGTAAGGTAATCCCCCGTAATTTGAATCCAATAACGGCAGATATTCATCTCGGGGGGATAAGCTTTCAGCATAGACACAATGTTTATGCCGAAGCTGTCTTCACAAAATTCTTCGAGAAGCTCTGCTTCTTCTTTATTTTCAATCAGTTTAAGCATTTGCAAATTCCTCTGAAATGTATTTAACGGCAAGCTTCATCTGCTCAATATCATCCTTATTGATGACACAGGATGCGGAGTGCAAATAACGCGTTGCAAAAGAAACGGTGAGTGTCTTGACGCCACCCCTGCTGTTTGATATTGCTCTTGCATCATTTCCGCCTGCAACAATGGTCTTAGTCTGCATTTTGAAACCTTTTTCTTTTGAAAGGCTGTAGGCAAGTTTATAAAGATTTGTGTTATATACGCTTGAACCGTCCATAAAAGGAATTACGGCACCTTCGCCAAGCTTGCAAACCTCTTTTTCGCCGCTGACACCGGAAATATCCGCGGCAGTTGTGGTTTCGATAACAACGGCGTAATCGGGCGCAACGGTAAATGCTGCAGCAGCTGCACCGCGGCAACCGACTTCTTCCTGCACGGTAAAGGCAAACCACGTATCGTATTCAACACCGTTTTTTATCATATCGAGCATAATTGCACAGCCTGCTCTGTCATCGATTGCCTTAGCTTTTAGGTATGAACCGAATTCAACACACTCGCTGTCAAACACAATTTTGTCGCCCGGAGAAACAAGCCCATCAAGCTCTTCTTTCTTATCGGCACCTACATCAATATAAAGCGAGTTTTTTTCGGGCAATTTAAGCTCATCGTCACCTCTGCGAAGATGAATGGGCACAACACCGATAACGCCGTTAAGTTCGTTTTCACCGACTTTGACGCGTTTACCGAGGAGAGCAGATATTTCAATACCGCCGACATTAGAAAATTTGAGAAGACCGTCATCGGTGATATAAGTGACAATCATACCTACTTCATCCATATGAGCAGCAAGCATAACCTTATTTGCAGCAGGCTTTGAACCGCGCACAAAAACGATAAGATTACCCATAGCATCAACGGAATATTCCGCCGATTCGGGAAGGTTGGATATGATATATTCTCTGACTTTTTCTTCTCTGCCTGAAGGGCCACTGATAAGACTGAGTTCTTTAATTGTTTCAATCATTTTTTACAGCCTCCCTGCTGAGAATATAAGCCGCCATAAGCTGAGCCGTACTCTCAATATCGTCAAGGTCTATGACCTCAACCGCAGTGTGCATATTACGTTGCGGAATTGAGAGAAGTGCAGTTTTCTTACCGCCTGCACAAACAGCTATATCATCGGCATTGGTGCCGGTGCGTGATCCCATAACTTCCACTTGATATTTGATGGAATTTTTCTTTGCAAGCTCCTCAAGGTTACGCGACATTGCAAAATTGAGAGACGGCGCATAGCCTATCATAGTACCTGCACCAAGCTTTGCCTTGACGCTGTCATCCGTGCCGGGAGCCTTTGCAAAACTGACGTCAACTGCAACAGCTTCATCGGCATCCGAGTTAAAGCTGCCGGCAACGGCGCCCGCACTGCCCGTTTCCTCACAGGCAGAAAACATTACTCTGACAGGAAGTGAAGCGAGCTTATCACCGAGAATTTCAAGACAGCGAAGAATAGAAGCAACACCGCAACGGTCATCAAGCGCAGCACCGCAAACACGGTTACCGAGCATTTTTTCAAGATTACCGGTCATCGTAACTCTGTCACCAAGGCTTATAATCTCTTCAGCCTGAGCTTTGGTCATACCGACATCAATTGAAATATCGCTTATCTTACTTGCCTTCTTCTCATCACCCGATAAAAGATGAGGAGGCGTTGAAGAAATAACCCCGTACACATCACACTTGCCGTGAACGGTTACTTCTGCCGCAGAGAGGACAATCGGGTCAATACCACCGACACGTGCAACCTTGATAAAGCCTTTGTCATCAATTGAAGTAACGGCAAAACCGATACGGTCAAGGTGCGCATCAAGCAGTATTTTACTGCCTTCAACACCGGTATCGCCTATGACATTGCCCATTGCATCAACACTGACCGGCATATACCTGCCAAGCATATCGGCTGCAACCGCCGCCGCAGAACTTTCATCGCCGGAAGTGCCGTTTGAATGGCACAGAGCGCAAAGAATATCAAACATTTCCAATTTATTCACCTCAAACAAAAAAACCAAAAGGGCGGTCAACCGCCCTGTTTGAATTTATATTACGTTCACTCCGCCGACAGGTCTGATTGAAAGGACATAACAGTTGCCCTGACCGAACACAAGCTCCATACGGTGCTTGAAATCGGCGAGCATATCAATCGGAACGAAAGCCTGAATAGTACCTGCAAAACCACCACCGTGGACGCGCCATGCACCCTTGCCGTCAAGCAGCTCTTCGCAAAGGCAAAGACCGAGTGAAACAGGCTGCGAGATGGGATCCTTCACGGAGAAGACATTCTGATTATACATATATGATGACTGTCCACTCTTGACAACAAGCTTCTTGAATCCACCGAATTCTTTATTCTCAAGTGCAGCAACTTCCTTGTCAACCCGTGCATTTTCACTGAAGAAATGCTTAGCACGAATGATAGCTCTGTCGCCGACTACACCGCGCATAAGATCTATTGAATTAAGGAACTGTGCTTCATCAACCTCACGGAGATAATCGTGCCCTAGACGCTGTGCTACCGAAATCATTTCATTTTTTACGGCTGCATATTCATCGGTAAGGTCAGAATGGCTGCCGCCCGTGTTGACAATACACAGAGCATGACCGCATGACTCAAACTCGAACTTGACAGGCTTGATAATCGGCTTTGAAGGATCGTTGAAATCCATAAACACAAAACCGCCTACGGAACAGGTCATTTGGTCAAGTAGACCACAGGGCTTGCCGAAAAACTCATTTTCCGCATATTGCGCAATCTGAGCAATTTCAACGGGTGTAACCTTACCGTCATTATAAAGATAATTAAGAATTGTACCGACGAGAACCTCGAAAGAAGCTGACGAGGAAAGACCTGAACCTGAAACAACATCATTTGCTGTTGCAGCGTCAAAACCGCCGATTTCGTAACCTCTCTCAACAAATCCTGCACAGACACCGCGGATGAGAGCTTTTGACTTTGAATACTCACTCTTATTGGGCTTAAGGTCGGTAATATCTACTATGTCCATATCGTAACCTTCGGACTTGAGACGGATTACGTCCTTTCCGTTTTTTGCAACAGCGGCAATTGCATCAAGATTGATTGCCGCGGCAAGGACCTTACCGTGATTATGGTCAGTATGGTTGCCGCCCACTTCACTTCTGCCAGGAGCAGAGAAAAAGCTGATTTCGGTCTGCTCACCGAAAAGCTCACCAAAAGCATTGAGAACACGGATATAACGGAGCTTCTGTGTGCCGGCAGCGGCACCGTAAAGAGCAGTGAGAGCAGAATCAAACTCTACACCCTCAAGACCTTTTTTGACAACATCGTAGCTGAACATATTATGTTACATCCTTTCGAGAATTTTGTGTTTTTTTATATCGGTTTATAACCGTGTTTATTGTAAGTATTGATATACCTGAGAGCATAAGAAGAAAAATAATCGGCAAAAAGAAAGGGAACGAAAGAGGGTCGAAAACATAAACACCGATAAACGTGTACGAACAAAGCTTAGGCAAAAAGCTCAAAACAGAGATAATCATATATTTGCTGAACTTAAAGCCTATTGCACCGTAAATCTGGCTGACAGGATTCGTAGGCAGACCCGGAATTGAGCGAAGAATAAACAGAACCCACGGATTGCCGTTACCGTGATAATCAATAAGCAGACGACTGAGACTGTTTTTTCTCAGGAGTTTATATGCATTACCTCCGCCATAACGTTCACCGAATTTGTAGCGCAGAACGAGCATAATACAGTAACCGATAACATTGATGACAAGTGCCGGCAGAGGATCGTAAACCATACCGGAAAGCACACACATTGCAGGAATTGTAGCGAAAGGTATAAATGTTTTGATTGCATACAGAGCAAATATAGCCAAAACAATCAGCTCGTTATAGCCTATTGAAACAACCTTGTTATCCAACCACAAAAGCATTTCTTCGTACTTGGAGTACCAACGCTGAATTTCATCATTGGAAGAAAAAATATAGAGACCGATAAAGACACCGGCGAGGAGCAACATAAGAACACCCGTAAATGAAAGCGCCGAACTTCGCTTTATCGAACTTCGCTTGACATTATTTTTCAATTACACTCCCCACCTGCCTTTCTTCTGTGCATAGGATTGCATTTTACAAAAATATATGTATAATTATATATAAAAAATGGTCTCAGGTCAACTAAAACGGAGTGATTTTTTTATGAAAGCTGTTATTTTGGACGGTTACACAACAAATCCCGGAGATTTAAGCTGGGATTGGTTAAAAAAGAAATGCGAACTGACTGTTTTCGACAGAACACCTGCCGATATGACGGTCGAAAGATGTGCAGGATACGACATAATCATCACAAACAAAACACCCATCAGTAAGGAAACGCTTATGCAGTTACCCGACTGCAAATTCATAGCACTCCTCAGCACGGGATACAATATTATCGACTGCGAATATGCCGCCGCAAGAAACATCCCCGTTTCAAACATACCGGCATACAGCACAAATGCCGTTGCACAGCTCACTTTTGCATTTGTTCTTGAGCTTTGTAACAAAGTTGCACTCCACAACGCAGAGGTAAAAAAAGGCAAATGGAGCGAATGCAAAGACTTCTGTTTCTGGAGGAGTCCGCTTCAGGAGCTGTCAGGTAAAACCTTCGGAATAGTCGGCTACGGCAGCATCGGCTCTGCAGTTGCAAAAATCGCCGCTGCTTTCAATATGAAGGTCATCGCTCACACCGCAAACCCCGCAAAGTATGCCGATATAAAAGACGTTGAGTTCGTTTCACTCGATGAACTTCTCAGCCAAGCAGATATAGTCAGTATGCATTGCCCTCTCACACCAAAAACAACAGGTATGGTAAACTCGGACTTCCTCGGCAAGATGAAGAACTCCGCGTACCTTATCAACACATCAAGAGGTCCCGTGCTTGATGAAGCCGCAGTTGCAGCCGCACTCAAATCGGGTCAGATAGCAGGCGCGGGTGTTGACGTTCTGTCAACCGAGCCTCCTGCTGAAGATAATCCCCTGCTTAGTTGCGAAAATTGCCTTATCACGCCCCACATTGCCTGGGCATCATTTGAAACAAGGCAGAGACTTATGAGCATTCTTGAGCAAAATATAAGCGCATTTCTTGACGGCAAACCGATAAATACGGTAAATATGTAAAACCGCCATTATCTTAAGGAGGGTGCTATTATGGGCGCAATATTCGGAATTGTATTAGGCTCGGTTTTCGCTTTCATTGCTTCAATTTTTATGCCATTTTTTGATGCGGCAGCAGGAACAGACCGAGCTCAGATTATTCTGCCGTATGATGAAAGTAGCGGAACGGTATGGGAATACGACTACGAAAACGACCCATACACCAAACTGAGCAAAACGGAAATTGACGGTGACAAACAAATATTCACCTTTGTAAACACGCGTAACGGCTTTTTCAGCGGGGCCGACGGTACAGGATATGTTATGGATCTTGTTTTTACAGACAAAAACGGTAACAGCAAAAAATATTATGAGGTTGACCGAACTGAAGGCTTCAAGATATATGCACCGGGAGAATATGCCGAATTTCAACTGACGGTTACAGCCGAGAATCCCGTAAACGGCGGAAAATGGATATCAGGCGGTTCATCGGGCAACCATCTCGCCGAGGAAAATCTCGTTTATACCGAAGATATTCACTCCTCTACCGTAACATTCACGGTTGTTCACGGTTTGAGCGAAGATGATGTAAACTGCCAGACCGGACAGTATTATATCTACCGAAACAGATTCGGCAAAACACTTGAATATGCAAGGATTTTCTACAGAGTAAACAGTGACGGCACTGTTAAAATCAATTCCCAAGAACAAGGAAATTACTGATAACACACAAAAAAGTCATCCCTATCGGGATGACTTTTTTTAGCTAAACTGATGTATTTATGCCCTCGGACATTCTTTGCAGTTTTCGGGCGGCGGATCATTTGTAATATCAAACATTGCAAGGCGAAGATCTTTGATTTCAAGCTTACGTGCAACGATGTCGACGTACGATTTTTCATCAACATCTTCACCGTTTGCATATTTTTCCGCAGTAATCGGACAGCGGAAAATCTTGCCCTCCACAAACAGGGTGTGAGTAGTTTTACAGTATTTGCAACCAATGGGTCTTTCAACGATTTCGAAGTTGATTTCACGTTCTTCAAAAATCGTTTTAATCCTCTCAACATTTTCGCCGTCTTCGTAAACGATTGCCGTAACACCTGGGTTGCGGAGAACATCAAGCGAAGCATCATCAGGTATAATGTTACCGTTGGTGACAACCTCAATATGCTTGATTTTCGGCATTTCGCGCAAAACAACCTTAGCTATATCAACAAACCTGCTGTAAGCAAGAGGATCATCGCCGACAAAGCGGAGTTTATCCATAAAGTAGTTAAGCTCATAAAAAACGTGAAGTGTATAATCAAGGTTATCGTAATCCGCTTCATAGCTGCCGCCCGAATCCTTCGTTGTGAGAACAACATCGGTACATTCGGGAGTGAGATTCTGAATATTATACAGTTCGCTGTTGGCGAGAATACTTATCCAAAGACCTGGGTATCGCAGAATATTTATCTGTTTGAAAGCCTCGGGAAGCTTTGCGTACTGCGCTGAATAACATCTGTTTACAATGTATCTTTTTCTTTCTTTACCTGTCATTTCTACAATCCTTTATGTAAATGATTTATATAGGTCGAGTGATTTGAATCTTCGCTGCGTACGGGCAAGAAGATATATTTCGCTTATTTCCGACAAGCTTTTAAGACCTGCGGCAGAAAGTGTAAAAGAAAACACCTTCTCAGGGTCGGAAAGGCATATATGTCTGATCGCCGTAACAACGCCGAGACTCAGTTCAAAAGTGTGATGCGACGGCTTACACGAGCCACAGTAAAGCTGAGAATGTTCAATATCAAAAAACATCGTATCATCTGTATATTTGCCGCATTCCGCACAAGCGACAAGGTTTGGCATATAACCCGTAAGGCTGAGCAGCCGCATTTCAAAAATTGCCTTGAGCTGATGGGTAGGAAGTTTATTGTTTGAAAGCTTGTAAAGCGTATTGAGTGCAAGAGAAAGTATCTCCTGCGAATCACCGCCTTCAGGTGCAAGCTCGCATATCAGCTCGCAAAAATACATCGCAAGTGAAGTTCTTGCAAAATCACCTCTGACACCGAAGAAAACCTCTATCGGTTCAGCTTCATCGATGGTATAGACGTCGCGGTTCATATATATTGAAAAACGTGAGTAACCCAAAAGTTGAGTTGCTGAAAGGGAGCGGCTTTTTATGCTTCGCGCTCCCCTGACAAATGCCTTGATAACACCCATATCACGGGTAAGGACAGTTACAAGTCTGTCTGCTTCACCCGTCTGCATTTCCCGTATTATCAGTCCGTCTGTGTTCAGCCTCATTGGCTATCTCCCTGTACTTGAAATAATCTGTAATTTTTCCGCTCCTGGTGAAGATATTCCATGCTTCATCCATATCCATATATGCAACACACCTTTCATATTTTTAAGTTGTGAAGCAAAGGATAAAATTATGAATGGAAATAATATCAATCCAGGCCGAAATTGTGGATAAGCCCCTCTCTGTTGCGCCAATCTTCCTTGACCTTAACCCAACATTTGAGGTTCACCTTGCAGTCAAAAAAGCGTTCCATATCTTCGCGTGCACGTGTCGATATACGCTTGAGCATATCGCCTTTTTTGCCGATGATTATGCCCTTATGGCTCTCTTTTTCGCAGTAAATAATTGCCTCTATATCAATAATTTCAGCATCGTCACGCTCTCGCATACGTTCAATACTTACTGCCGTTCCGTGGGGAATTTCCTTATCAAGGTTACGCAGAAGCTTCTCACGAAGCATCTCAGCGGCAAGCACACGCTCCGGCTGGTCTGTCAGAGTATCTTCGGGGAAGAAATGGTAACCGGGCTCAGCAAGCTTCATAAGCTCATCAAGAAGTGGTTCCATATTATCGCCCTTGACAGCCGACACAGGAACAATTGCCTCAAAATCATAAAGCTGCGAAAACTCGAGTATCCTCTTCATAAGGTCTTCTTTTTCCGGTACTGTATCAACTTTATTTATTGCAAGAACAACACGAGCCTTCTGTTGAGCAAACTTCTTGAGAAGCTCTTCCTCCGTAGGACGAAGCTCACCCTTGGGCTCGACAACAAAAAGGCAGGCATCAACACCTGAAATCGTTTCATCAACAGCTTTAATCATCTTTTCGCCAAGCTTTGTTTTAGGTCTGTGAAAGCCGGGCGTATCGGTAAAGACAAGCTGAGTTTCATCGAGAGTCAGCACGCCCATAATACGTGTGCGTGTTGTCTGCGGCTTATCCGAAACAATTGCAATTTTTTCACCGAGAAGCTTATTGAGAATTGAAGATTTACCTACATTCGGACAACCTACAATGGCAATAAACGCAGTTTTCTGTTCGATCATATTTTATTTTCTCCTGAATTTTCTGAGATAAGTCTTCGGGCTGATAAACATAAACAGCACCGCTATGATAAAGCTGACAATAAACAGCACAAGGCTGACGGGATTTGACGCCCAATAAGCAAAAAGAGCGCTGAATGCCGCAGGCTGATAAAGAATAATGAATCCGACCGCCACCGCAAACAAGGTTGCCACCAGCACGGCACCTGCTGCAGTATCCTTGGCAATGCGGGCAGACTCTGTTTTCTCACCTTTAGCGGCAGTATCAACCGCACGCTCAACAGCAGTGTTGATATATTCCGCAACAATTACAAGCGCAGCCGCAACGGCAAGAACCGCCCACTCCGTACGCTCAACCACAAAAAAATCGTACCGAAGCAGAAAGAACAGCATATAACCCAAACAGCAAAAGTGCACACGCATATTACGCTCATTGACAATGCCGAACCCTACACCTCTGAAGGCATACACAAAGCTTTTAAGAAAGTTAAGCATAATCAGCCCTCGTCATCCTCGCCAAGATAATAGCTGCTTGTACGGTGAAGACCGAGCTTGATAAGCACTTCTTCTTCCTTTTCTCTCATACGTACGCGCTCAAGGCCGCCGTTTACGTGGTCATAACCGAGCAGGTGAAGCATAGAGTGAACAGTGAGAAAAGCAACCTCACGCTGCAGCGTATGTTCATAAAGCTCTGCCTGAGCAACAGCGTGCTCCATTGAAATCACAATATCGCCGAGCATTTTTGCGCCCGTTTCGGGATTATCGTCATAAACACCGTTTTCGCCGAGAGGAAACGAGAGAACATCGGTTGAAGAATCAATGTTGCGATACTGCTTATTGAGCTCCTGTATACGCTCATCGTCAACAAAAGTAACACTGACCTCTGCCGAGCCCTCAAAACCTTCGTTCACAAGCACAGCCGTACAGCTTCTTCTGACAAGCAGGCGCAATCCCGTAGGAATTTTTACCTTTGTCTGTTCGTCTGTAATGATTACTTTGTTTTTCACGTTATCTTAGCTCCTCTCTTTGCTGCTCTTTTTGCGTTCTTCGTATTTGGCATAAGCCTTTACAATATCCTGAACAAGTCTGTGGCGAACAACATCTTTATCATTAAATGCTATTGTTTCTATATCGTCAACATTTTTGAGTATTCTTATTACTTCGACAAGACCCGAGCGCTTACCGTCAGGCAAATCAATCTGCGTTACGTCACCCGTTATGACCATTTTTGAATTAAAGCCGAGACGTGTGAGAAACATCTTCATTTGCTCCGGCGTTGTGTTCTGCGCTTCATCAAGAATAACAAAACTGTCATCAAGTGTTCTGCCTCGCATATATGCAAGCGGGGCAACCTCAATGCTGCCACGCTCCTGATATTTCTGAAAATTTTCTGCACCGAGCATATCAAACAGCGCATCGTAGAGAGGACGCAGATAAGGGTCTACCTTCTGCTGAAGATCACCCGGCAGGAAACCGAGCTTTTCACCTGCTTCAACGGCAGGTCTTGTGAGAATAATGCGGTTAACCTCTTTTGCACGGAAGGCATTAACCGCCATTGCAACGGCAAGGTAAGTTTTACCTGTACCCGCAGGACCTACACCAAAAACAATCGTATTATTGCGAATTGCCTCAATATAATTTTTCTGGCCGAGCGTTTTGGGTTTTACAGGCCTGCCCTTGGAGGTAATACAGACACAATCGTTACCCATTGACGATATCTGATTTTCGTTACCTTCGCCTACAAGAGTCATAACATAGCGTACATTCTGGTCTGTAAGCGCTTCGCCTTTGTTTATAAGGGTAAGCAGACCGTTGATAGCGCGCACGGCTTTTGATACACCGTCAGCCTCACCGCTTACTTTAAGCTCGGAGCCCCGGCTGACAACAGCTACGCCGTATTCATGTTCAATTTTTCTGATGTTTTCATCGAAGCTTCCGAATAAACTTACGGCGTGCTCCATTCTGTCTATATTAACCGTCTGTTCAAACAAGGGCAATTCTCCTCACAATATCATACAAAATAAAATAGTATAATTTTACAGAATTATAGCATACTTTTTGTGAAATGTCACTACTTTTCTGTCATTTTATACAATAATTCTTTATTCTATAATATTATTGACTTTATGTATTAAAAGTTGTAAATTTTATATGTGTATAAATATATTACCAAGGAGAATCAGTGTTTATGGCTTGTTTCAAACCCTTCAAAGCCGTGCGCCCCGACAAGAAGTATGCCGATAAGGTTGCCGCACTCCCCTATGACGTTATGAGCAGCACAGAAGCTGCCGAAATGGTCAAAGATAACCCTTACTCATTTCTTCACGTGGATAAGGCAGAGATTGACCTTCCTGCAGATACTTACCTTTACGACAGTGCAGTATACGCAAAGGCTGCCGAAAACCTCAGCAAGCTTATCACGGATGGCATCTGCCAAAAAGACAACATCCCCTGTTTCTTCATTTACAGGCAGATTATGAACGGCAGAAGTCAGACAGGTCTTGCAGGCTGCGCATCGATCGATGACTATATTGAAAACAAAATAAAGAAACACGAACTTACAAGAGCGGATAAAGAGCAGGACAGAATTAATCACGTCAACACCTGCAACGCAAACACAGGTCCGATATTCCTCACCTACAAAAACGGTGAAGCAATAAAAGAAATAATTGCCGCTTGGCAGACAAACCACAGCCCGGAATACGATTTTGTATCAGACGGCGTTCAGCAGACGGTATGGGTAATTGACGACCGTGAAGTAACTGAAACAATCACGCTCGAATTTGACAAGATCGATTCTCTCTATATTGCAGACGGTCACCACCGCTGCGCATCTGCTGTCAGGGTGGGTCTTATGAGAAGAGAAGAAAATCCAGATTACACAGGTAACGAAGAATTCAACCGTTTTCTTGCAGTTTCTTTCCCCTGCGACGAACTTGAGATAATGGATTATAATCGCCTTATACGCGACCTGAACGGATACACACGCAACCAGCTGCTCACCCTCATAAGTGAAAAATTTACTTTCGAAGCGGTAAGCGGCACAGAGCCCTATAAGCCGACCGAAAAGCACACGTTCGGTATGTACGTCGAAGGCAGATGGTATAAGCTAACTGCAAAAGAAGGCACTTTTGATGCAAGCAATCCCGTCGAACGGCTTGACGTTTCAATTCTTCAAAACAACCTTATTTCTCCTGTTTTTGGCATCACTGACCCGCGCACAGACAAACGTATCGACTTTGTAGGAGGTATCAGAGGGATTAAGGAGCTTGAAAAAAGAGCTTCAAAAGATATGAAACTCGCATTCTCCATGTACCCCACCACACTTGATGACCTGATTGACATTGCTGATGCCGGACTCATTATGCCGCCTAAATCAACGTGGTTTGAGCCCAAGCTTCTCAGCGGACTCTTCATACACGAGCTTTCATAAGAAAGGTAAAGAACAATGTTTGTAGATATTGCGAAAATAACAATCAAAGCAGGCAGAGGCGGCGATGGCTGCGTTGCCTTCCACCGCGAAAAATACATTGCCTCAGGCGGACCCGACGGCGGTGACGGCGGCAAAGGCGGCGACATTGTATTCAAGGTTGACACCAACCTATCAACACTCGCCGACTTCCGCTACAAAAGGAAATACACCGCACAGAGCGGTGCAAACGGACAATCCGGAAGAAAAAACGGCAAAAGAGGCGAAGATCTTATAATTAAGGTTCCGCTCGGTACTGTTATACGAGAGGTAAAAACGGGCAAAATAATGGCAGACCTTTCTGACGACAAGCCTTTCATAGCTGCAAAGGGCGGCAGAGGCGGTTGGGGCAACCCTCACTTTGCAACGGCAACACGTCAGGCTCCACGTTTCGCAAAGCAAGGCGCACCCGGCGAGGAATGGGAGGTTTCACTTGAGCTGAAGCTCATCGCCGACGTTGGACTTCTCGGTTTCCCGAATGTCGGCAAATCAAGCTTTATTTCGGTGGTAAGCGAAGCAAAACCGATTGTTGCCGATTATCACTTCACAACAATAACACCCGTGCTCGGCGTAGTACGAATGGGCGAAGGCAACTCATTCGTAATTGCCGATATTCCCGGACTTATCGAGGGTGCGAGCGAAGGTGTAGGACTCGGACACGAATTTCTCCGTCACGTTGAACGTTGCCGTATGCTTGTTCATATTGTTGACGCTGCCGGCAGTGAAGCCAGAGACCCGATTGAAGACTTTGAAAAAATCAACCTTGAGCTTGCACGCTTCAACGAGGAACTTGCAACACGTGAGCAGGTAGTTGTTGCAAACAAGATTGACCTTGCAACAGACGAACAACTTGAAAGACTCGAAAAATATATGGCGGATCACGGTCACAAACTTTACCGTATGTGTGCACCGATATGTGAGGGCACGCAGGAGGTTATCAATGCCGTCGCCGAAAAGCTGTCAAAGCTCCCCCCTGTTGTCAGATTTGAAAGCGAAGAAATCACAAACAAAGATATGCCGCTTGAACAGGGCGAAAACTTCAACGTCAGAGTTGAGGATGACGTCTATTTTGTTGAGGCGGAATGGCTGCTCAGAATTCTTCAGCGAACAGACCTCGACGACTATGAATCACTTCAGTATTTCCAGCGCGTACTCGAAACAAGCGGCATACTTAACAGACTGGTCGAGCTTGGCATTAACGAAGGCGATACCGTTGTTATCTATGACCTCGAATTTGACTATGTACCATAACCGGAGGAATCATTTTGGAAACTTTGCTCGAATGTGAACAGATAAAGCCAAATTCTCTCAACCCGATTTCACTGGCATATATCGGCGATGCCGTATATGAAATACTCGTCAGAGAGCATCTTGCAATTGAAGGTAACAGACCGCCGGAACAGCTGCACAGACTTGCCGTAAGCTTTGTAAGCGCAACGGCGCAGGCTGCGGCAATCGCTAAAATTTTGCCGATGCTTACCGAGGATGAAAACACCGCATTCAAGCGCGGCAGAAACGCAAAGGTTTCACACGTGCCTAAGGGAGCTTCTGTTGCAGACTACCATAACGCAACAGGGTTCGAGGCACTTTTCGGATATCTATATCTGACCGGTCAGGCTAAACGTATGCGAGAGCTTTTTAAATTTATCTGTGAAGGTGAAGCAATTGAGCAAGAAAAATAAAAAACCTCTCTCCCCTAAGGCAAAAAAAGTATTAAATATTATTGCAGACAACATTGTCTGGATAATCGGTTGCACGCTTTATGCACTTGCGATTAATTTTTTCAACGTACCAAACAGAATATCCCAGGGCGGATTTTCAGGTCTTGCGATTGTTATAAACTATCTTACCGATCTGCCCGTAGGTGCGGTCAACCTTTTGCTTAACGTACCTGTTCTTCTTCTTGCACTTAAATTTATCGGCAAGAAGTTTGTGCTAAAAACGCTCTGGGTCACTATTTTGCTTTCAGTCATCATTGACCTTGTTGCGCTTATCCCTTACGAATACACCAACGACCCACTGCTTGCTTCTATATTCAGCGGTGCACTCCTCGGTGCGGGTGTCGCACTTGTTGCGGCAAGAGGCTCGACAACGGGCGGCACCGACGTTCTCAGCAAACTATTGAGGCTTATTCTGCCGCATATATCATACGGCAAGCTCGTTATGTTCAGTGATATGGTGGTTATAGCAATTTCTGCCATCGTTTTCCGCAGTATTGAAAGCGCGCTTTACGCCGCAGTTGTTATTTTTGTAAGTTCAAAGGTTATTGACTATATTCTCTATGGTATGGCAAAGAGCAAAATGCTTATGGTTGTTACCGACCACGCAGATGAAATCTCGAAAGAGCTTGTTAACAACTCGCCAAGAGGTGTCAGCATAATACCCGCAACCGGCGCATACACCGGTCAGGAAAAGAATATGCTCATCTGCGTACTTAGAAGTAACGAAGTTGCTCCTGCAATAAAGCTCATAAAATCAATTGATCCCAACACATTTACAATCATTACCGAAGCCAATGAAATTATCGGCAAAGGCTTTAAACCGACGATCAACGAATAAGGAGAAACCAAATGAACGTAAAAGTTAAAAAGGCTGTATCTCTGATATGTGCCGTTATGATGCTCATACCGTTTATACTCACAGCAGCCGCTTCCTACGAAGCTCCGTTTGACAACAGCTTTTACTACGAAGAAGGTGCGTACACACTTCACTACCGCGTATTTGAGGCCGAAAATGAAAAAGCAAAAGTGCTTATGATTCACGGTTTCGGCTGCTCGACAAGCACCTGGGCACCGATTGCAGACGAGCTTATTGACGATGGCTATACATGTGTACTTGTTGACCTTCCGGGTTTTGGTTACAGCACGAGAGAAACCGAGGTTTCCGACAAAGATTACAAGGCACGCGAAGAACTTGTGATTAATCTGATGAAATCAATTGCTCCCATCAACAAATGGCACGTCGCCGGTCACTCAATGGGTGGCGGTGTTGCAATGAATATTGCTTGCCTTGCTCCGGAAATTCAATCGCTTATGCTTTTCTGCCCCTGCCCGATTGCTTCAATGGAAGGAGCTATGGCAGATATAATGAGTTCAAAAATTATGGGCACTATGGCAAACTTTATTTTTGAACATCTAACTAAAGTCACTCCCCTGCTCAGAGTTGTTGCGCTTATGGCATTTATGGACTTTGATTTCACAATGGACTACGACCTGTCACTTTTTTCAGCACCGCTTCAGATACATAACACCGGTTACAGCAATATGATAACCTCAGCAAAAGCAATGCCGAACGATTTCGAAAAAATTTCAGCACTTGATATGCCAGTGCTTCTTGTCCAAGCTGACAAAGATCTCGTACTGACAGATGCAATGAAAGCTCAGATCAACGAAACCTTCCCGAACGCCGTAAAACACACCGTATCAGGCGGAGGTCATCTCTGCATAGAAAACCACGATGCAGAGCTCGCAACACTTATTGACGACTTTATAGGCTGATTTAACACATAAAAAAACAAGGCTCGTTTTGGAAAACCTAACGAGCCTTGTTTTTTGTTAACTTATTTTGTAAGCATTTCGTAGAGCTTCTGACAGTGGTCAGACTTGGTTATAAAGAACTCTTCGCAGCGCTTTGCATAAACTTCATCGGGCTTCATACCGTTAACCATCAACTTTTCGAGGTTAGCGAGAAGCTCTTCAGCAGTCATCGCAAGATCGCCGAATGCTTCTTCGAGAGGAAGGTCGAGCTTATTGTAATCATGCGTTATGCCTGCTCTGAAAAGCTCATAATCAGGCACAAAATAAAGAAGTGGTCTGTCAAGATAAACAAAATCGAAAACGATTGATGAATAGTCGGTTATCATAAGAGCGTATTTATCCATATCGTCAATCTTCTGCGTAACGGAAATTCTCGGATTGTTAACCTCAAAATACTTGTCATAATCCTTGAAGATAGGATGATTCTTGAAATCAAGCTGATAATCATATTTTTCAAGAAGCTGAGCAAGCTCGGGAGAATTGAGGAACGCATTGATTTGTTTATAGAAATCGGATGCGAGGAATTTGCGTTCGAGAAGCTGACGCGTATTGTTTTCGTATTCGCCTATCAAATCCTTACGCCATGACGGTGAGAAAAGAATCTTGCGCTCGGCAACGGTATCTTTTGCAACAGCATCAAACCTGGGCATACCGCTTGCAAGCAGGTCGGCATCCTTGAAATTGTAGATACGCTTAAAATTCTCCCGTTCAAACTCAGACGAAATAACAACCTTATCAACGTTTGCCCTGCCCTTAGAATAAAGAATAGGCAGACGTGCATGGAGAATACCGTGCTGAAGATAAACGAACTCACACTTTATGATGTCGGAATACCACCGAAGAGGCATACCGTCAAACGGGCTCATAATCGAGAGCGAGTTAAACGAAGCAAGAACCTTCTCACAGTTAAAGAAAAGCAGCTTATGCTTAAGGCTCTTGAACTGAACAAGACGTTTTCTTTGTGCAGCGGTAAAATGTTCTTTTTCATCCTGGATATTAACAACAATATAGTATCTTTCGACACCGTCTTTTATCTCAAAATCATGGATAAACTGATGATATGCATTATCAAAAATACCCTCACGGTCACAGTAAAGCCATATACGTTTACTGCTTGCGGTTTTCTGTGCAAGTTTGCGGTAAATATATGCAGGCTTGCTTTCAGAATAAACTGCTTTATCCGCCTTATCTCTTGCAGCTGCAAGCTCACCGGCAGATGCTTTTTTAAATGAAAAAGCTCTTGTGTTAGGATCAAAATTAATAACGTATCCGCCGTGGGCAACAGTACATTTTGACTTATTTATAACACTCTTAAATCCGAAGAAAACATTTGGCGTACAGTTGTGACCGTCTACGCAGGCATTGAAAAAGACCGAAACTTTATAAGGCAGATCAATGACAAGATCAAAGCCTGCAAAATCATTGGTTATGCTCTTGCTCTTGTAGTAGCTGTAAGATGTTTTTTCGACCGGAATGTCAAGAATGCGTCCATCTGAAAAACTGCAGAAGAGCTTGACTTTTTCTGATGAGCCGACGCCATTCTTGAAAAAGCCAGAAACATAAAGTTTACCGTCGGAAACTTTGAACGTGTTGAAAGAAATCACGTGAGGCTGACCGTAAATCAAAGAGTCGTTAACATAAGCACACTGAAGCTGGGAGTTGGAAACAACCTTATACTCCTGCCCTTTCAGCTCCATAAACGCATTGATGTGATAAGGATCAATATAAATTGAATCAGCAATTATTTTAGAATCGACCCGACTTAAGAGATTGCGTATTGTGTCAAGCTGAGATTTTTTTACGTCTTCATCGTAATCGGTTACGAGAAGATTTGACGTAATACGCCAGCCGAGATTATAAACCACAAGCCCCTGTGCAGTCGGATGAGGTTGTCCGTTTTCATCGCAATATGAGCCAAGGAGCTTTTCAAAGAAGCGCACATACTGGTCGAAGCAGTAATACGGAGAATTCATCGTGCTGCTTGCAGATCCGGAATGCCTGTAATAGGTATAAACCGCCTCTTTACAGAAACCGAGCTTCTGCTTTTTCATAAGCCAGGAGAATATAAACCACTGGTCTTCACCGAGCGAAAGGCTTTCGTCAAAAAGATTTCTTTCGTTTTCGGGAACATTTTTGACACAGATATTCATTGTGGTCTGCAGAATATTCGGGTTATTTCTGATGTCGTAAACTCCGCTGTCGGTAAGAATATCGAAACGCTTGTGAGTTGAAATCTCACCTTTTTCATTGAGATAGTCGATAGAATATGTAACAAGATCTACCTCATCATAATGAGCCTCAAAAAACTCATATATTGCCTTAAGACTTTTTGCCCCGAGAGTATCGTCAGCATCAAGGAACATAATATACTTGCCCTGCGCAAGCTCAATTCCCTTATTTCTTGCGCTGGAAACACCACCGTTTTCTTTGGCAAAATACACTATATTTTTATCCTGACGGGCATAGTTCTCACAAATTTCTCCGCCGTTGTCGGAAGAACCGTCATTGATAAAGATTATCTGAAAATCATCCGCAGACATAGTCTGCTTCTTAAGGCTTTCCACACAGCCTTTGATATATTTTTCGCAATTATACACGGGAATTATTACAGAAATTTTGTATTTATATCCTGACAAACCGCAACAATCCTTTACTAATATAATTTACACATTTAGATTATAATACTATATATTGTGTAAAAAAGCAATAGGGATTAAAAGTTGAACTGCTTTATCCATAAAAAACTCCGCAATACGTACTGTACTGCGGAGTAACTGTTAAAGATATCTGATTATTGAAGCAACGACCGCACCAAACATCGGATGCGAGTGAGAATCCTGACCGTTCCAGTTTTCCCAAAGTGTTGTTGCGCCGTGATCTCTCATATAGCGGAACGTACCGATACCGCCATCACTTGTAAGCAAACGCACGGCAAGCTCTTTATCCCCTCTTTCACAGAGGATACGTACCACAATATCCGTACCGAAAATACCGGTGTCAAACTTACCGAGATCAGTGTATTTGTCAACAACGTTCTTATAAGTGCGTTCACCACCAAGGCCCAGGTCCGCAGCATATGCATCGGCACCCTGAACGCCGCCACAGAAAGAACCCGTTTCGCTGTCATAGTAATTGTCATAAATTGCCTTTTCAGCTTTTGCGCTGCGGCAATCCATTTCTTCAGCGTTGTCAATGCCGATAATCTTGCCGACCTCTTTGACAATACGCACAGCCTTGATATAAAAATAGGTATTTACAAAAGGCTCGGGAAGAACGAGCTTTTCGGGAGGAAGCCATTCGCCCAGACACCAGCCGCCTTTTTCCTCTCTTACAACAAGGTTGCCCTCACTGTGGGTTTCCATATATTGAAGATACTTGAGCATGTTGGGGTAATACTTTTTCAGAATGCTTACATCACCGTAATGCTGATAGAAGGTATACGGAACAAATACGATTGCGCCGCCCCATCCTCCGGGACCGCCGCCACCGCCGTAAAACGGTGCCGTGTGCTGAACGTGACCGCCGTAAATGTCCTGACAGTCAGCAATATCCTGCATCCATTTGCGATACATATTTTCAGCATCAAAACAGGTCATAGCTGCATCGCAGGCAAGCTGACCGTCGCCCGTATAGCCCAGACGTTCTCTGTGCGGACAGTCTGACGGTACGCAACAGTGAACGTTATTAAGCTGTGTACGGATATAAGTATCAACAATCCACTGAAGCATATCATCATCATTTTTATAGTCGGTTATAACCTTCATATCCGTGTGAACAACTGCAAATTCAACGGGCACGGCATTACCCTGCACCTCAAAGTATCTGCCTGCGTGCCAGGTAAAGAGCGGATAGAACTGATGCTGCTTGAATTTATCTGAATAAACAAACTCATCCCGCTGCATACGGAAATGCAAACCAAGCGTACTGAACTCAAGCGAACCGTCTTCGTTGAGCTCCTCCGAATAGCGGACAAACGCTCTTTCGTCAGTAATTGCTCTGTCACCAAAAACTATTTTGGGGTATCCCGCAACATTTTCACCGAGATCATAAATTGCAGTATCACCGAAAGAATAAATCTTCCTCGGGATAATTGTTCGGATTTCTCTGTCCGGTGTACAGGTCTGCTTTGTCAGAAGTGAAATAGGACGTTCAAGCTTTACGGCCTTTTTCCACTCGCCGGTATCAATGAGACGTGCATCATGAGTTTCACCGAAATAGAGACTTGTACGTGTAACGTAGGAATTGCGCCACTCAACGTCGGTATCGGATTTTGAGACGAGCGTTTCGCCCTCAAGAATCTTAAACGCAAGCTTAAGCTGACCGTATTCAACCATACCCTCGTTACGGCTTTCATTTTGTCCGTACCAACCTGCACCTATGTGGAATTCGACTACATTTACACCCTGTTTTACAAAGTTTGTAATATCGTTTTCAACGTAGTGGATACGGTGAATTATTGTGTCATAAATCGGCATATTGATTTTGGTAAGGTCGCGCTTTTCGTAATTTGTCCAGGCAGGTGTGAGCAGCGCATCCGTTACAGGCTGACCGTTAACCGTGATATGTGAAAAGCCGAGTCCGCACGAAATAAGAGTGACGGAAGACGTATCGGTTATATTGAAGGTTTTGCGTGCATAAACAGCAACACTTGTTTTCTCAAAGCCGACCCAATCGCACTCGTCAAAAACAAGGTTCATTTCCATATCAACATGCGGAAGGTTCTCGTCCATAAACTCAACGCCTGCAATTGCAAAGCCAAACTTTTCATAAAAAGATACGGCATGGGTCTGCGCACTGATTTTTATAGTTTTTGAGCCGAGCAGCTTAGCTTTATCAATAAGCGCCCGTGTTACCTTTGAGCCGAGACCTGTGCCGCGTACAGATTTTCTGACAGCAATTCTGCCAAGTTTCCACACGCCCTCCTCAAGTTTGATAAGCCTGCCCGAGGCAACGGTTTCACCGTCTTGTTCGACAACATAATGCCAAGCTACGCTCTCATAATCATCATCTTCAAGATGAGCAGGATACTTCTGCTCGCTAACAAAAACCTCGTCTCTGAGAGGTTTTGCGAGACGGTGTCCCTCAAGACCATAATACCATTTTTCTGTCATAATAAGCACCTCACTGTTCTGTTGCAGATAAAAACTGAAGAATATCTTCCTTTGTTGCTCCAACGCTGCCCTGAATCATCTCGGGTCGGCCACCGCCTCTGCCGTTCAGTTCGGCATTAAGCTGCTTTGCAAACAGGGAAAGGTTTATATCTTTGCTGCCGAGGCAGTATTTATAACCGTTTTCAGAAGCAGAGAACGCTCCGAATATACCTGAGCAAAGCTCTTTGCCTGCATTTACTATCTCACGCAGCCCGTCACTGTCTGCATCGTCAGCAAACACGCAAACATTCCCCTGAGCCGCCTTAAGTCGCGCAATATATTTTTCGGTCTTTTCTTTTTTAAGCTGCTCAATTTCAAAATCAAGCTTTGCTTTTTCTTCTTTCAGCTGTTCAACCGCCTGTGAAATCTCGTGCTCTTTAGCACAAAGAGAAGCTGAAATTGCGCTTACGCTGGCACACCTTATACTATAATCCTCAAGCGCATCATAGCCGCATTTGAGAAGGAGTCTTGTACCACCCCTGTGGCTCTGATGAGAGAGAATTTTTATAAGACCCACTTCGCCGGTATGCAGCACGTGCGGGGCACAGCAGGCGCAAAGATCAAAACCGTCAATTTTCACAAGACGTACGTCTTCGGTCAGATCAAGCTTACTTCTGTAATCGAGTGTTTCAAGCTCTTTTTCGGTAGGATAGAAACAACTTACAGCCACGTTATCAAAAACAGCTTTGTTTGAAATCAACTCAATTTTTCTTACTTCATCTTCCGTAAGCGGACCGCTAAGGTCAGCGGTAATGCCGAAAGTACCCATATGAAAACCTGTGTTTTCGTATCCGAAAAGGCTGTGTGCAACACCGCAGACAATATGCTCGCCCGTATGATTCTGCATCCTCGGAAACCTGACGGACCAATCAATTATGCCGTGCACGGTACTTCCAACAGCAAATTCACACCCTACACTGTGATAAATAATACCGTCCTTTTCATTTACATCCGTAACGGTTACACCGTCAAGCGAGCCTTCATCCGCAAGCTGTCCTCCGCCGTTCGGAAAAAATGCAGTAGCTTCAAGAGCAACCAAAAATCCGTTTTCCGTTTCAGTGCACTCGGTAACAACCGAATCAAACTCTTTGACGTGTCCGTTATCATAAAGTCTTTTTGTTACAATCATATCTTTACCTACATAAACAAAGAAAGTTTTAAAAAAGCCACTTCGCCGTAAAGTACGGGAAGTGGCACATATTTCGGTTGAGAAATCTATTACTCTTCGGTTGTCATAAGATAGCCGTCGCTTTCTACATACACGCCCTCGTCAACTGCATTAAGTGCAAAAGGATCGTAAGGATTACTATCTGTAATGACATCGGCAATATCAAATTTTACAATTTCCACATCGGGCTTGATATATTTCTTCATCGCCGATTCCTTCTTTCAAAATTATATTACTATAAATAGACACACTAATATCACTAATTACGTTGTGATTATACAACATATAGGGCACATTGTCAATAACAATCTCCAAAAAATATTATTTTTTTTAATAAAACTTAATTATCCGAGGTAATCCCCAACTTCAGAGTGACTAAACCTATATTGACATCCTATCTCTTATAATATATAATCATCTGTAATAATGTTACAAAGGAGGATAAACAGTGGCTAAACGTGAAGATCTTATATTGCAGTTCGGCGAAGCTCAGGAAAAAAGACCTGTTCAGCCGAAAGACGAGCCGCTTTCCGTCCCCTCTGCTCCCGTTGTAAAGGATACGTCCGAAGAAGATAAGGTAAGCCACCACGGCGGAGTTGTTAAAAGGAAACGCAAAAAGGCAAGAAAAAGATTCATTACGGCTGTGCATGACATATTAACAGACAAAACGCTCAGCAAAATGCTTAACGTTTTTCTGTTCTGTATGATAGTAAACGTTCTGGAGTACTTCTTTATCATCAATACTGCCCACATTCAGACAAGAGGCGCTTTAGGTAAAGTGCTCGGCGCGATGATAATTATCGGTTATATGTATACCACAAGACTTAAGCCTCATAACGTTGGCCTCAGCACAAACCCAAGAGCTGTAAAAAGCGGAATACGAAATGCTTTTATATTCAATCTTGCAATTATACCGGCTTATTTATTCGAGTTTGTTGTTCTCAAACTGTTTTATAAAAAGGACGTAATCATTAGGATTTTCGCTTACGAATCTCCAAAATCCAAGGTAGGTTTTTTATATTTCGTCGCTTACATTCTGCTGTTGATAGCGGTAACGGCTCTTTCAGCAGTAATGCTCGAGGTACTGTTCAGAGGAATCCTTGTAAAAATGGGCAAGGGCAAATTCGGTTTCTGGCAAACCGCAGTTATTGTTTCCGCCTTTTACTCACTATGGTATCTGGTTATTCCGCTTTCGAGGCTGATAAGAGGTTTTTCAATCCAAAAACTGATACCTCTTTGCCTTTTCTATATTGTGTTCGAGTTCTTTATTTCACTGAAATGGTGTATGTGCGCAAGAGCAACAGGCTCAATATGGCTCAGTGTTTTCGATCACTTTATTTTCAATACAACCGTAAACCTCCTTCACATAGTTGACAGAACAAACGGTGATATTGATTTAGAGCTGCAGACAAGACTTATCCTGATTCAGATTGTTTCGTTTATCATCTGCTTCTCTTATTACAAGATGAAAATGAGGAAAAAGGAAAAACTCCTTCAGGCAGTCGGAGTACGAAGCATCTATTCATTCGATAGCCTTGCAGAAATGAGCGAAGAAGACGTAAGCAGGCACGCAGAACGAATCAAAACAGCAGACGGCGAAATTGATGCCGAATATCTCAAGTTGCTTGAGCGAAACAAACAAAAAAACAGCTACTGAGGTAATATCAACGATTTAAGGTTTACGGCTTGACTGCCGTAAACCTTGTTTTTTTACAGACTAAAATAAGTTGACGGCTAACAAGGTATAATGTATAATAATTAAGAACTTGATTCTCGGCAACACATAAGGTATTAATTTATGAAACACACATATACGCTCAAACGCAGCCGAAGAAAAACAATATCAATCACCGTAAAGCCCGACTGCACAGTTGAAGTTCGTGCACCGCTTACCGTGAGCAACACTAAGATAGACGAATTTGTCGCATCAAACGGTACCTGGATTGAAAATAACCTGCTCAAAGCACGACAGCTTGCCGAGCAAAAGCAAAAGTTCACACTTGACTACTGTTACAAGGTGCATTTTTTCGGTTGCAGATTGCCGATTAAAGCTGCAAACGTACGCAAAGCCAAGCTTGAAACCGGATGTATTCTGATGCCGAAAAATCTCGACAGTGAACAAATACGCCAACAACTTGTTTCATTATACAGAGACACGGCTCGCGAATATATAAGTTCACGGCTCCCCTGCTATTCACAGCTACTCGGTGTAACCCCCTCAAAGCTTACAATAACAAGCGCTAAAACAAATTGGGGCAGTTGTACCGCCGACAGAGTTCATTTTTCGTGGCATATTATTATGGCAGAAAAAGAAGTCATCGATTACGTAATTATTCACGAGCTGACACATATAATCCACCACAACCACAGCTCATCTTTTTGGTCAGAGGTCGCAAAGTATTGCCCGAATTACAAAGAACTTCGTAAACGGCTAAAATATTATTCAGATATACTAATCGAAGAGAATTGGTAAAGGAAGGTAAGTTAATATGAACAAATCAAGCTCTAAAACAAGTATAATAATCAGTATAATCTGCGTTCTGCTTGCAGCTGCGGTTGTTGCAGCAACAGTACTGATAGTGCGTCCGTATTACTACGAAAACCACTATTTTGCCGCAATCCCATCCAATCTCAGCACCGGATGGAGCAACGAGCCTGAGCCGATTTTCAGCGATTTCTATGTCTCGGCAAACGCCGAAAGCGGCGGCGACGGAAGCCTTGATCACCCGTTTTCAACTATTGAACAAGCTATGCAAGCTGTAAGAAAGCTCAAGAAAGACCAGATAAGTCACGCCGTCGTTGCAATTATGGCAGGCACGTACAGCATTAACTCACTTGAATTCACTAGCAAAGACTCGGGCACCGAGGTCTGTCCCGTTATTTACAGCTCATACGGTGACGGCGAAGTTATTTTCGACGGCGGTGTAGAACCCGGCGCAGCTTTCTCGGCAGATGACAAAGCAATAATTAATATAAGCGGTGCAAAATATTTAACCTTCAGCGGAATTAAATTCCGCAATTCTTCCGGCTGCGCGCTAAAAGCAACAGGAAGCAATATTGAGATCTCTTTTTGCACGGTCGAAAACACAGGCGGCAACGGAATTGAAATCAACGGCAACTCAATCACGGTAAGCAACTGCCACATATTAAACACCGGCTCATCCGCAATCAAAATCGAAGGCGGAAACCGCAACAACCTTACGGCGGGTAATTGCTCAGCAGACAACAACCTCATAGCGTCAACATCAAAATTTGACAAAGAAGCACCGAGTATACTTCTCGACGGCATCGGCAATTCTGTTACGCACAACGAAATCATAAACTCATCGACTACCGCCATCTTCTATTCAGGCAACTCAAACAAAATCGAATATAACTACATTCACAACACCTGCTACGAATCAGCAGATGCATCAGCAGTTGAAGCGCCTGAAAGATGGGATTGTTACGGCAACTTTGTACGGTATAACCTTTTCAGCACAATCGGTAACGGTACAGATGAAGTTACCGCCGTCAGAGCTTGTTCCGGCACTCAGGTAAGAGGAAACATGTTCATCAATATTAAAGGCACTGCCATGGATTTCAACGGCGGCAGAGATATTGAGTTTACAAACAACATCATTCACAACTGCTCTGTACCGCTTAAATACAGCACATCCGAAATCAGCGCAGATAGCCCTGCGTGGAAGTTGCTTACAGATTCGCCGTATCAGACTAAAGTCTGGAAGGACACATTCCCCGCTTGCGCGTCGCTCAAAACCGATTACTCATCAATGACCGACCCGTTGTTTGCCGCAAACCCCGCAAACAGCATCATAGAAGATAACATAATCCTGCACGCAAAAAAGAACCTCGGTGAAATCAGCGCCGAAGCAAACACATTCAGTACCGTAGGTGATAATATGGTTGTCAACTTTGACAGCACCGACATATTTATTGATGCCAAAAGCGGTAATTACAGAATTGCAAAAGGCAGCAAAGTTGAAACAGAGCTGCCGGATTTCAGAAACATCCCCTTTGACTCCATAGGACGATATTAATAAAACAAGCTGTTCACCTTCCGGATGAACAGCTTGTTTATTTATTTTGCTTATTAAAAGTGTTTTCTGAGCCACTTGACACTCAGTTCCCCCCACTTATATGCATCTGCATTGAAATTACCCATGCAAACGTTTGGTGTGGCAAGCGAGAAACCGTGGCCGCCTTGCTCGTAAAGATGCATCTCAAAATCAACACCGTTTTCTGCACAGGCGGAAGCAAAAGCAAGTGAATGTCTGACAGGCACAAGCTTATCGTCAACTGCCGCAAAAATAAATGTCGGAGGTGTTTTATCAGTCACGTACTCGTTGGTTGAGGGCACGTCACACTGAAGCACCTCGTCAATTTCGGAAAGAATACAGGGATACGCCAGAATAAGAGCATCAGGCTTATTATCGCTCATCGTGCCAATTGCGCTGCAGAGATGGCCACCCGCAGAGAATCCTATTGCAGCAATACGGTGAGGATCAATACCAAACTCAACAGAATTATCACGGATATATTTCATCGCTCTTTCAGCATCAGCAAAAGGCTGCTCAAAAGTATAATCTCCTCCTCTTTTGCCGACTGTGTAGCGAAGAACAAAGGTGTGATAGCCTTCAAGCGCATATAGCATTGCTATCGGTTCCGCCTCACGGTCAGAGCACATACCGTAACCGCCGCCGGGAATGACAAGAACAGCGGGACGCACGTTAAGGTTAGGCATTTCCGGAGAATTATCAAGAAGATAAGCCGTAATACCTACGTTCTTTTCTTCGTTAAAATATTCAGTAAAGATTTTCACCTTTCATCACCTCAAAGATAATTTTATCAAAAACTCAAAAAAAGTAAATATGTTTTCAAACATTTGCATCAAATATTTACGACGGTTAAATCAAACGATAATATCGGTGATTTTTATGAACAGAGAACAATATCTTCGAACGCGGATTGCAGAGATTGCCGAAGAATTATCGGGCAAAAAAATGCCGCCCGTTCAAAGACGCAACCTTGAACGGGCGTTGAAATTTTATATCGAGGATTTAAGGAAGAATCAGTAAGTGAGCCTTGAATTGATGTCCCTGAGCATATCCTCATCAAGTTTGACAAGCTTACGGTCGTAAGTGAGTATACCGTTGACCTCGTTTTCAACGTCACTGACCTGAGTGTATACAAGTGCGCAAAGACCGCGCTTGATAAGCGGAATTACCTGCGAAGTATGGAGGCGTCTGTACGCGTTTGAAAGTGACTTCTTGTTGCCGAACATAAGGTATCCAAAGCACTTGGAAATGTTCCAGACGTGATCCTTTATAACGCTGCTGTACCCGCCGTATTCGCTGACTACGAAAGCACGGTTATCAAGGAAATACGGATGAAGCGGAACAATGTATCTGTGGATACTCTTGAAATCGCCGCCGCCCTGATCGTGCCAACCGCTTGCGTGATCGACAAAGCGAGTCGGGTCGAGGAATTTTACGTGAGCTGCAACGTTCTTTGCATCAAACTGCCCCCAACTTTCATTGAAAGGCACCCATGTGCATATAGATACACAGTTATAGAGAGCAGCAATCATTTCGTCAAGCTCTGCAAGGAAATACTTTTTGCCCTGTTCATCCTTGCGGTCGTAAAGCCCCGTAATTTTATCGGTCATATTCTTTATACCCATATTCGGAAGCACACCGGCAACAATCTGATTAACGTCGCATCCGTTCGGCATATCCTGCCATACGAGCATTCCGAGCCTGTCGCAGTGATAATACCAACGCAAGGGTTCAACCTTGATATGCTTTCTTAACATATTGTAGCCGAGGTCACGCATTTTTTCAATGTCATATATCAATGCTTCATCAGTCGGTGCGGTCATACCTCCGTCCGGCCAATAGCCTTGATCGAGAAGCCCCTTTTGGAAATACGGCTTGTTATTAAGGCAAAGTCTTACGATACCCTTTCCGTCTCTTGCAAGGCTGTACTTACGCATACCAAAATATGATGTAACAGTATCGATAACCTTATCGCCACAGACAAGCTCAAGCTTAAGGTCATAAAGAAACGGAGATTCGGGCGACCAAAGCTTCTGATCGGAAATAAAGATTCTGCCCTCGCCTACAAACTCCTTGGTTGCAACCGGCTTATCGCCGTCAAGCACGGTTGCTCTGACAGTTGCCCTGCCCTTAACGCTTACAGCAACATTTACGGAAGAAGAATCAATATCGGGCGTAAGACGCACGGAAGAAATATAAGTTTCGGGTACAACCTCAAGCCACACCGTCTGCCAGATACCTGAAGTTGATGTATACCAAAAACCAACGGGTTTTGAAATCTGCTTGCCTCTGGGCTGCGTACCCTTGTCAGTGGGATCAACAACCTTAACAACAAGCTCGTTTTCATCGGCAAGATTATCGGTTATATCAAAGCTGAACGGGCAATAGCCACCTGTATGACCGCCGATATTTGTGCCGTTGAGATAAACCTCACACTTCCAATCGACAGCTCCGAAATGAAGTATGACGCGTTTACCCGAATAATCTTCATCTACTGTAAAGCTGCGGCGGTACCAAAGCGCCTCACTGTCTTTAAGGGCACCTTCGACACCTGAAAGTTCACATTCAATTGCAAACGGAACAAGTATTTTGCCGTCTGACTGACCCATCTCTGTCGCTTCCACAGGTGTGATTGCATAATCATATTCACCGTTAAGGCACTGATAGCTCTCACGCACCATCTGCGGACGCGGATATTCGCTGAGGGGACACTGTTTGTTTACGTTTTCTGACCATATAGTTCTGATAGTACTCATCTGAAACTCCTTTGTTATAGTTATGCCTTTAAATCGGCGATTGATTAATGAAAGTGTTGTTGATGCAATAATTCTGAAGGAAAAGCGAATCCGCCTTATCTACCGTTCCGTCATGGTTGACATCTGCGGCAATATATTGGGCGTAAGTGAAATCCTCAGGATACAGTGCACCGTCTACAAGCAGATTTACAAAATAAGCGTCTGTGTGATCTATTTTGCCGTCACTGTTGACGTCACCGTAGATAACAACGTTAGCCGTATGAAGCCAACTGCCATCAGCATCAAGAAGAATAACCGTGACGCCTGTATATAGCTTATCTGTGATTTCAAGCTCATTGATAATATCCTGATCGTAAATCTTGACGTCGATATTTGATATATGACTGTAAAGCTGTGAAACCGTCATATTTAGATTAGGATAGATACCGCAGATAAACGATCCGTTTTCGTCACTTTTTATCTTCAGGAATGATGTGGACAAAAACGTTATCTGATCAGGACGGTCAAAGATTGCACGTATTGTGGTATTTGCAACAATCATATCAAACTTTGCATCCCAACCTACAAACTCAAAACCTCTGTACTCAGGTGCCGGAGGAGGATTAACCTTACCGTCTTTGTGAGTTGCCGCCACAAGATAAACACCGTCAGGCGTTGTAAATGTAACGGTGAATATAACCGCATCGGATCCGTCGGCTTTTGCGTGCATCGGATGTGCAACGCCCTGCGCCCAGTTAGTTTCTGTGCCGTTTGCATTGAGCAAATATGCCGTTGCGCCGTTTGTGACCTGATACTCACTCTGTTCCGTACCGACAACACTTGCGCCCTCACCGGCAGTACCATCAAGGTAGCAACAAAGCTCTGCCTGATATGTTTCATCATACTCACTGCATATTGAGCCGAAATACGTTGCCGCGGTAATTTTACCGCCGTTATAGACCGAATACATATCGCCGAACGAGGTTCCGACGACGCCACCAATGTAGCTGCTGCCGGTAACCGAGCCTGTATTACCGCAGATTGAAACAGCACCGAAGTTTCTGCCAACAATTCCTCCGCCTTCTGTTGCAGCTGAAGCACCTACAACATCACCTGTGTTATAGCACACACTGACGGAACCTTCTTCATTCGAGCCTACGATACCGCCATAGGCAATCTGGCCGTTGACACGTGAAGAGTTTTTGCCATAGCACACTTCACCGTTACTGAAGCCTGCAATACCGCCGACAGTGTGATTTCCGCTGACACTGCCGCCGACAACATAACACTCCGAAACATAGCATCCGTCAGCATATCCGACAAGCGCACCGACGTTGTTTGAGCCATAAACACAGGGATCTTCAAGCGTGATCGCTTCAATCAGCGAATTTGACGCATAACCGAAGAAGCCAACATTATCGTCACCGCTGATGTTTATATTTTTAATCGTGTGATAGCCTCCGTGGAAAGTACCCTCAAAAGGTTTTTCCGCCGTACCTAACGGTATAAAATTATTTACGACGTCGGAACTGTGCAATGTAATATCAGATGTTATAACAAAGTTGCCGTAGTTATATCCATCCTCATTATTGATAAAGGCAGAAGCAAGATGAAGGTCGCGTTCATTTTCAATAATGTAAGTGCCTTCCGCATTGCCCTCTTTAAGCGCAAAATTGAAAGCAGGGTTATTGCTGTCGATAAACACAGGATAGCTGCCGTTATGCGACCAGAAATCCGTGCCGTTTTCACGGTTCATTACACCTGCAACATAACCGGAATAGAACCAGTTATAATCAGCCGCCGTACCGTATAGCGAAGTGCCGAAGCGGTCGCAATAATAAACGCTTTTGGTTACGACATTTTCTGCCGACGGGCAAATTGCGTCAATTGTTTGACCGGCAAGGTGCGAATACGAGTGAGCCTGCGTTGCGACTATTAATGAAGCTTCAGCCACCAATCCGCCGGTAAGCGTAACACCGCTAAGATCACCCGAATTATAGAAATAAGTCATATCAAGCGAACCTGTGCCGAGAATACCGCCGACCTTATCCGCGCTTACTTTGCCGCTATTGATATTGTGAGTGCCGTCAAGAGAACCGACAGCCATAATACCGCCCGCATATATACCGCCTTTTACGGCAGCACTGTTTACCGTACCGATTATCTGAGCAGTCTTTGCCGAAGCAATAATACCGCCTGCATTACAACCGGCAGTAACTCTTCCGATGTTTCCAGAGCTAAAAACAGTAATTGTATTGCCCAAAACACATCCTACAATACCGCCTGCATTATCATAAGCAACAATGGGCGCTTTATTCTCACACAAGCCAATGGTAACACCGTCACCTGTGATAGAGCCTACGATACCGCCGGCATTGCTTCCGCCTATAAATTCGGTTGAGCCGGAAGCCTTGTATCTTTCGACGGTTACTCTACCGCTGAAAACACATTGGCTGATATTGGCCGAAGTCTCACCCGCTATACCACCTACATTCTCAACACCTATAAGTATACAGTCCGAGTTACATCCGCTGATAAGACCGTCACTTTTACCTGCAATTGAACCGATTCGGGCATAGCCTTCAAAATGTGACCTCGTGACATTAAGCTCTTCAATTGAAGCGGTTTCCGTTATAGCACCGAAAATGCCGAGTTCCGAAGCATTTGCGGCCATTGCATCGTGCTTGATATAGAAGCCCGACAAAGTGTGTCCGTCGCCATCAAATTTACCCTGATAGAATTTTACGTAATCATCTTCGTTAAGGTAATCGTAGCCGCCGATAGGCACCCAGATTTCAGCATTGTCCAAGAAAGAAACAACACCGCCGACAACGACATATTTACCGTCGTTCATTTCAATATCTGCCGTAAGCCTACCGTTAATTGCAGTGTTGCCGAAATTGACTTCATTCCTGAACCATATAAGCTCGCTGAGATTTGAGATAAGATAATATCCGTCACTTGACCTTTCGGTAACAAATCTCGCAAAAACATCAGTCTGATCAACGATCTTTGTTGAGAAGTCAAAGGTTTTACCTTTTTTGTCCGTCCACCCGACAAAAGTCATACCTTCGGGCGGTGTCGGATCCGCCGGAACAGTTGCCGTATATCCGTGGTCAACAGTCTGCGTTGAAATAACCGTACCGTCAATATTACGGAAAACAACGTCATAATTATCTCTGATAAGACCTGTTACCTCAACCGTCTGATCTTCGGTAATATTACTGATTGTGTAAATAATGCCGTACTTTGCGTTAAGTTTTTTACCGTTTGAGGAAACGGTAAGGTCTGAATTCATATATATATCCGCAAGTTCGACAGAGAACGCAAAGCTGCCGCCGTATTCAACCTCGGTTGAATACTCAGGCAAAGGATAAATCGTAAATGCATCGCTTTCGGGAAGATTGACCTTATATGTATTTTTAGAAAGCTCACCAATTGTGATAACAATATTTTCGGTTACGTTATCAACCGTATATTTACCACCTCTGAGCGCAACACGTGCTTTGTTTGCCCAAACTAAAATTTCGGACTGAGTATATGCGGGGTCGACCTCAACCGTAAATGAATAATCCTCACCGTAATAAACAACAGTACTGCCGCTTTCGGGAATAACTGTAAAGTATTCCGACTCAGGCAAGCTGACATAGAAACGGCTGGATACATCGCCGGTGAATCTGTACGAATCGGAAGATTTGGGAGATTCACCGCTCGACAGGAAATTCACACCGTCACCAAGAGCCTGGACGGTGAAAAAATACTGACCGTACGACGTGAAATGGCCGCCAAAATTACAGCTGAGTGCGTCGGTAACGGTAAAGCTCTTTTTAAATTCGTAACCCACATCATTAAGATAGTAAAGATTGACCTGATAACCTGTTGCATTACCGACAGGGCTCCATCTTGCAACGGGGTTTGTCATACCGGAGCTGCTGTCAATAACGGTATCGTCCCAATAAATCTTACGTGGAGAATTAAGTACGGGCACTCCCTCAAAAGTTGCTCTGAAATACTTTTGGCCGGAATACTCCGTAATCTTCGAGCCGGGAGAAGTTTTACCCGCGCCGACGCTTCCGTTGCCGCTCCACTCTACGAAAGAATCTTCTCCGTAAAGAGCAAAGGCCATTGACGTTGCCTTCACTTCTACGTCGGTATTGCCGCCGCTCAGGTATACGTTACCCTTCGACGAATAAAGGCCGTCGCTACCGCTAAGTCTTACCCTACCCGATGTAATATTTAGATCCGCAAAGGTATACATACATCTCGTTGAAGTGTGAATGTTAACGTTGCCTTTTGTGCTTATATCAATGCCCTTAATTGCCATAATACCCGCAAGCGCATTGATATTAAGAGAAGCACTGTCCGTAATGGTAACCTTATAGTCAGTATTGATTGCATAAGTATTGTCGCAGACTATTGTAAGCGAACCATCACCGGTGAACTTAACGTTACCGATAATAATCATAGCGTTTTTCGCTGATGAATAGATATAGTTATCACCCTTGAGGTTAATCGTGAGATTACCGCTGTAAGGATAGACAAAAATCTCTGATTTCGGTTTAATCGTCGTACCGAAATTTTCAAGAGTCAGCACATCTTCAGAAGCATCATAATGCCAGTGAGAAAGCGCAAGAGCTCCCAGGTCGGTATACTCCTTATAGTAAGTTATGCCATCGATAACCATTCGCATAATACCGGCTGCCCTCGTTAACGGGACAGTCGACACCGTAAAGGCAACAGCAAGCATAATGCTTACAACCACGTACATTATTCTTTTGGCGGTTTTCATAACCGCACCTCCAAACAAAAATCCCGGACGGTTTTTTTACATAGTAATACACATTAATTATAATACAATAATAAAAAAAAGTCACCTAATAACTTAAAATCTTGTGTAGAAAATATTGCCAGACACTTGTTTATTTTAACCAAATATGTTTAAATGGTTACACAATCGAATTCAAGGAGGAACGACAGATGGTTACACATATCGTATTCTGGAACGTTAGGGAAGACGAAAAGAAGCAGGCAAATATGGAGCATATGAAGCAGATACTCACTGCACTTGTCGGCAAGGTCGACGGTCTTATCTCGGCAGAGGTCGGTTTTAACTTCAACCCCAAGGGTTATGATCTTGCGCTATACAGCACCTTTGAAAACAAAGAGGCTCTTGACGGCTATCAGAACCATCCCGAGCACCTCAAAGTAAAGGAATTTGTCCACTCCGTTATCACTGACAGATGCGTGGTTGATTTTGAAAACTAAAATTCAGCGTAAAATATTAAAAATTGTATTGACAACCGCCGCTTTATTTGCTAAAATGTTTCCGTTGTCAATTTTGCGGTAACAAGGTTGTCACGTTTGCGGGTGTAGTTCAATGGTAGAATCCCAGCCTTCCAAGCTGGTCGTGCGGGTCCGATTCCCGTCACCCGCTCCAACAACACCCAATGCGGCAATATGTGCCTTTAGCTCAGCCGGATAGAGCATCTGCCTTCTAAGCAGAGGGTCGGGGGTTCGAGTCCCTCAAGGCACGCCAGTTTGTGGGCGGGTAAAACCGCCCACAACAAAATTTAATATGGTGGATATAGCTCAGTTGGTTAGAGTATCAGGTTGTGGCCCTGAGGGTCGCCGGTTCGAGTCCGGTTATCCACCCCACAAGAACAAAGCCCAATGTGGTAGCACATTGGGCTTTGTTAAAACCAAATATCAAATCGGGGTGTGGCTCAGCTGGTAGAGCGGGTGGTTTGGGAGTTAAGTATATCGAAAGCCCCCAATCCTCGAAAACCCGCATAAACACTGGATTTTTCGCACATATCGTTCCGCAGAAATCACGTTTGAC
>JAZSOM010000005.1:0-22462 GCA_045536955.1 Acutalibacteraceae bacterium | reverse complement strand
GATAACGCAAACATTAATCTCTTTCATATTTTATTTACCTCCGTTGTAAAAATCATGCATACTGCTGAAGTATCCAGTTGATGCAGCCGAATACGGGTGCAGCTGTGAGCTTTTTAAAGTTGAGCTTTTTAGCGGTGAGCTTATCTGCCTTTTCAATCATAAGGTCAACATACTTCTCGCTGGGGAGCTTTGTATGGATTGAGCCTGCAAGGACAACCTCAACTTCATCGTCAAAATCAAGCTGATTTGCGTGTGCAGCAATGAGGTATGCACCGCGGTCAGCAAGAGCCTCAACAGCCTTCATAACAGGCTTATCGCCCATATTTGCTGCAGCAAAGAAGAAATCAATAAGGCGCATTACAAAGCGGTCAAACTGTGTTTCATCCTCATACATTGCAACTGTGCCGAGGAATTCTTCCTTGGTCTTGATTTCAAATTCTTCAAAAAACATATCTGTCATTGCGGTCTTTGCAATGTTGAGCATTACGTCATCATAAATAATTCTGTAAGCGGTAATTGCAATCTGGTGGCCGCCGCCGATATCACCCGAAAATTCGCCAAGACCTGCAAGCTGGCGCATTTCGCCCTTGCGGTCGATAGCGTTACAGCACATACCCGTACCCATATTGTAGCCGATAGCCGCACCTGTTTCACTGCCTGCCTTTACGCCAAGGAATCCGTCATTGTAAATCTCAAAATTCTTAAGACCCTTTGCCTTGAGCTTATCGCACATAATATCGTGCTGATAGGGGTGGTCGATACCTGCAAGACCCATAAGCGTGAAGCTTACGTCATCGAGAGAAATTCCGCTCTTTTCAACAAGAGCAGTAAGACCGCTCCAGATAATTTCGCTTGCCTCATCGAATGAACCTTCCATATTTTCGTGGTTACTGCCGGGTGTTTTGACCTCATCAATTGTTTCTTTGTTCTCGTTAAAGAGAGTGTAGACGGTTTTGGTGCCGCCTCCGTCAACGCCTATGTAATACATATCTATATCTCCTTTTCTGTATCAGCACTTATTCTGCTGTTTCTTCTTTTATATCGTAAAACTCGGGGCAAACCTCATCAAGGCAATATCTGCCTCTGCGGTAAGGTTCTCTGTCAATCCACATACCGTTTGTGAAGTCAGGGAAAGCAACCGGGTGGCTGCCCATTGAAATTGACTGCTCGGAAAGGCAGGTTACCGCCATCCATGCTGCTGTGTCATAAACGTCAATCGGGGGCTTTGTATCGTTGAGAGCAGCCTCTGCAAAAGCGGAAAGAACAAGGAAATCCATACCGCCGTGACCTGCCTCGTGAACGCCGCGCTGATAGTATTCCTTCCACAGCGGATGCTCAAACTCCTCGATATAAGGCTCAACTCTCTCAAACTCGTGTTGGGGAGAACGACCCTCGATATAAATCTGGTTGTCATCCTCGGTATACATACCCTTTGTGCCGTCGATACGGTAACCTCTTGAGTAAGGTCTGGGAAGGCTGCATTCGTGAGTGAGAAGGATTGTTTCGCCGTGAGCACACTTGATCATTGTTGTAACAACATCACCAAGTGTGAAATCATAACCGTAAAGGTCGTAATCCTCACCCTTATTGTCCTTAATCCACTGGTTAAGTCCTTTTGCCTTGCTTGACATTGAAACAACCGATACCATTCTGTTGCCTCGGTTAATATCAAGAAGCTTGCAAATCGGTCCGAGCTGATGAGTCGGGTAAACCTCGCCGTCGCGATTCATAAAGTTGTAAAGCCTGCCGTGGCGGTTCTCTCTGCCAAGAACAATTTCGTCACGAAGGTCATGCTGATAAGCACCCTGAGCGTGAACAACCTCACCAAAAAGTCCCTGACGCTTCATATTGAACAGCGCCATTTCAAAACGGTCGTAACAGCAGTTTTCAAGAAGCATACAGAATTTGCCTGTTTCTTCACTTGTGCGTACAAGCTCCCAGCATTCCTCAATGCTTGCGGCGCCGCCTACTTCCATACCAACGTGCTTGCCTGCTTTCATACAGTCAACCGCAATGCGCGAATGAGTAATCCAGGTTGTCGAAATCATAACAGCACCGATATCTTCTCGCTTTATCATTTCTTTATAATCCGTGTAGCCATCAGGTCTGAAGCCGTGCTCCTCGTCGAAGCGTTTAATCATATTGTCAACTCTGTCCTGATAAAGGTCACAGACAGCGACGATGTCAACACCTTCAACATTCTGCAATTCAAGGGCCATACCTGAACCTCTTCCACTGACACCTATGACGGCAAACTTGATTTTTTCTGACATTTTTTGTTCCTCCGAGTTTTATTTGAATATTTTCCGAAAGCTCTTTCTGAATTTATTCAGATAGAGCGTTATGAACTTGGTTAACATTATATCGTAAGCCACGAAGACGGCATTGGCAAGCGCAAGCAGAACCGGCACACCGTATCTGCCGAAGCTTTCCATATCATCAACGGGGATTCCGAGCACGTATGTTGTAAAAAGATAACCCCCAATGGCAGCCGCATTGAAAATCAAAAACTTGACAATCCACTCCGCAACATTTGGGAGATGTTTTTCAAGCGGCGCTTTGATTATGGGGTAATAGCCGAAAAAGGCAATATAAAAAACCGCTGCCTCTTTATCCGGCACAACAAGCACGGCAAGCAAACTTACCGCAACGTAGACAACAAAAGCCCAACGCTTGTTAATTTCAATTACCATAAGTATAAGCAACGCACCTGCAAGCAGGGGCAGCGCATAGGTCATAAACGGGATAACCGCCGTCAGCAGCATAAGCACTGTACTCAGCGCACTGACGATTCCGCCGAGAGCTGTTTTTGAGGACTGTTTCATTTGCCGCTCACCTCAACAGCACTTTATCAGATCGCCGCCCATACATTCACAGCAGCAATCCGCACACAGAAGTGCAGAGCATATATCGCAGGCAGAACAGCCCGATTTGCTTTCTTTTTTCTGTTCGGTGCGGTATCCTCCAGAACGGTCTTTGTTTATGCTTTGATATGCCTTGCGGTATTGATCGTTGGTCGGTTCCATCTGAGTTGCCCGCTCAAAATTGCGTGATGCCTCCTCAAGCCAACCTCTGCGGTGCTGAACCGTACCCTTGAGGTAATACCATTCCGCTGTGCGCTGTGCCACAGACATTGAATCGAGCAACGTTTCCGCATCGTCAATTTTTCCGCTTTTTATTTTTGCTCTTACGTCTCCGAATTCAGGAGGGGGCACGTAATAAGCCTCTTCGTTCTGAGAGCCGCCTGAGTACGTGCCGGAGTTGCCGCCCGTACGGCTGAGAATGATTTCGTCGTAGGCATTATCAATTTCCTGCATTTTCACAGGGTCGGGTGAGCTGCCGCCCTCGCTGTAACAACGGGCAAGGTTGCGGTAGGCATCTCTGACCTGTTCATCACTTGCCCCCGGAGCCAAACCGAGAACTTCAAACGGATTTCTCATTTTGTCTCTCCTTTTTAATCAGTTGCACCGTGTTATACATTCCGTCAACCACGATGTTTTCAAGAATATCGCCAAAGCGTGCAGGCTGCAGCGCATCAAGCTCACGTACAAGCTGTGCGGCAGTTACGTTCAGCACACCCTCGGCATATTCCTCTGCCTCTTTTTCATCTTTATCTATATTATTAAAAACATTATAGGATAATGCTTTTTTATCGTCGTACATATCGTCAAACGCATCCGTCAGGTAAACCCAACGCCCTGTAAGGTAACCGAAGCGTTCAAGCTTGGCGGCAGTTTCACCCTCAAAGCCAAGGGAAAGCAGCTTGCCCATTGCAAGCGCTGACGGATGAGCGGCGGCATCAATGCCGGCATCCTTATTCTTTTCCACCTCACTCTGTCCGATAATTGCAGCGGTGATTATGCTGTCAACCTGAGGAAATTTTTTCTTTGCCTTCTTGCGTTTGATTGAGAAAAACGGGCGCATAATGCGCTTTATGATACCTTTTAAAAAAGAAGAATCGTTTATATCGTCACAAAGCTTGTAGTAAACCATTATTATTGCGGCTGCCACGGCAAACGAAAGCTCGTCACCGCCGCCGACACACTGCCGGCACTTCTTTGTGGGATTAAAACTGCAGCGCGAGTCACTGAAGCCGCAACATTCCGGCGCAAAGGCAAGCCTCGCGAGTGCGAGCATCGTAAAATCGTAATTGAGTGTAAGCCTTGCCAACTGACCGTAATCCTTACCGATTTGCTTGCACAGCGAACAGTAAATACCTTGATACGTTTCGTAATCCTTTACTTTCAGCTCAGGCTTATATATTTTAACATATCCGAACAAAATTATTATTCTCCCATCAGCATACATACGGAATGTGCCGCAATACCTTCGCCGCTGCCGCTGAAACCGAGGCCCTCTTCCGTTGTTGCCTTGACGTTAACAAAGGATATATCAACGTTACAGGCAGATGCAATATTGGCACGCATTTTTTCGATATGGGGCTTGAGCTTGGGTGCCTGAGCAATAACCGTTGCATCAACGTTACCAACCTTGTACCCTGCCTCGGAAAGCCGTGCAACAACCTGCCTGAGCAGCCCGAGGCTGTCCGCATCCTTGAACGCCGGGTCGTTATCCGGGAACATACCGCCTATGTCTCCCATTGCGGCCGCACCTAAAAGCGCATCCGATATCGCGTGAAGAAGCACATCCGCATCGGAATGGCCGAGAAGCCCCTTGGTATATTCAATTTCAACTCCGCCAAGGATAAGCCTTCTGCCTTCTACAAGGCGGTGAACGTCATAGCCGTGACCGATTCTGAACATTTTACTCATCTCCCAGAAGCGACTCTGCCATAGGAATGTCCTCGGCTGTCGTGATTTTGATATTTGAATACGAGCCTTCAACCATCTTTACCGTACCGCCGCAGATTTCGACAAGACGGCAATCATCAGTCATATCCTTTGCTCTTTCGCCAAGCGATTTTACACAGCTTTCGTACAGCTTTTTGTCGAAGCATTGCGGAGTATGCACCGCCCAGAGAGTTGACCTGTCGGGTGTATCCGTAATAATCGAATTTTCGTCGGTAACCTTGATTGTGTCCTTGACTCTGACACCGCAGGCGGCACCGCCGCAGCTGAAAGCGACATCAACCGTTCGGCTGATAACATCCTGCGATACAAGCGGCCTTGCGCCGTCATGAATTGCGAGCATTACGCTCTGCTCACTGCACATTGCTGCTGCTGCGGCAACACTCTTCTGCCGCGTTTCACCGCCGGGCACAATACATCTGATTTTTTTATATTCAGCCAGCAAAGCAGAAAAATCCTCAATATCCTCTGCTCTTGCAGCAATTATTATCTCATCAATATCTTTGTTTTTTTCAAAAGCTTCAACGGTACGGCTGAGCACCTCTCTGCCCTTGATTTTGAGAAGGAGCTTGTTTATGCCGCCCATTCGCCTTGAGCTGCCCGCGGCAACTATAACTGCGCTGACAAAACCTTTTTCAGCCATTTTCCCACTCCTTACGGCATTGTTCAACTGCCGATTTGTATTCGTCATAGGTCATAAACGTATTTATAAGTTGTAAAAACGATGAGGTTGACAGTCTTTCCGGCAAATCGAGGAATCTGAGTACGGCTGCTTTTTTCGCCTGTGAGTTTTCGCCGCCGCTGAGTCCGTCCTCGAAGAGATCAATCATCTCAACTCTCCTGCTCGGCTGACTTACCTCCTCATAAAGTACGCCTGCCTTTGCAAGCGCATCTACAAGCACCTGAGTCCTCATCCCTTCAACACCGAGCTTGCCCTCCTTTGAAGGAGCATCTTTTCGCCTTTCCTTGCCGAGAACATCGGGAATATAGGCGTGGATAACCTGACCCTTTGTTATGCTCCCGCCAAGGAACGAGCGGATTTTAAAGCCTGCGGAATCACTGTCCGTAAGAATAAGTATTCCGTTTTTTTCGGCAAGGCGTCTGATAAGGCGCTGTTTTTCTTTATCCTTAAAAATTGCAAAGCCGTCTGTCTGAATAATTGTGGCATCAAGAAGCGATTCAAGCCTTATCTTGTCGTACTTACCCTCCACAATAACAGCCTGCTTCAACTTAATCATCGACTAAACTCCTAACTCTCCTCAACTGATAAGCATCAGTCGGAGCATAAGCTCCTCGAGTATTCTGCGTTCATCAAGAGCAGTACTTTTGAGCCTTGCATCGGCATCGGCAAGAATATCGAGGCAGTTGCGAATCTGCTCAAGCGACATATCCGCACTGTTGCGTGCGGCATTCTTGAGTCTGAAAGCACTTCGCCTGTAATTGAACACCTGAGCCGCCGCATCCGCCGCTTCGCCCGAGCTGAGAGCAACCTGAGCGCGATACATATCGACATAAGCGTTAATCAGAGTGCCGAGAATCGCAACGGGTTTTTCTTTCTGCGCGAGAAGGTCATTGAGGATATTGAACGCTTGTTGGGCAGTTCCGCTCACGAGAGCCTTGGAAAGGTCAAAAATGCTTGCATCGAGTGAGCGTGTGCATATTGCGTCTACATCGCGACGCGTTATCTCACCTTCACCTTTATAAAAGCACAGCTTTTCAAGCTCGTTGAGAAGTGTATTCAGGTCATCACCGACGCGGACGGAAAGATAGTTTGAAACATCGCGTGACATCAGACAACCGCGTTTTGCCGCACCGCCCTCAAGCAATTTAAGTAACTGCGTGCCCTTCATTTTATCGAGCCTGAGCACAACGCCGACTCTGTTGACAGCTTCAATAAAGCTTTTTGTCTTTTCCTTTTCCTCGTTTATCTCAACGCTGTCCATCCTGAACAAAAGCACACAGCTTTCATTCGGGTCACCGAGAAGATCGAGCAAAAGCTCAAAATCATCTTTGTTCATTTTTTCAACGTTGAGGTCCTTGACCACAACACAGCTGTAATCGCTCATAAACGGCATTGACTGCACAGCCTGATAAAGCTCGTCAAACACAAAATTCTCTCCGCTTACGTGGTGGAGATTAAAGCTTGACATCGATTCATCAACGCTCTTTTTTTCAAGCTGTGATGCGTAATGTTTTTTTAGGTAATCCTCATCGCCGAATATAAGGCAGACCTGCGGCAAATTGCCTGAAGATAACTGTTTTTTAAATTCCTGCTCCGTAAGCATTGCCACTATGTGTCCGCCTCCTTTTATCAGATTGGTTTTGTTTTATAACCGCGCCCGTTGCCGAAGCTGAGCGTGAAATGGGAATTATCAAAGGTTGAATAAACGTTGTCGCTGTTGACAAACGTATTGCCGCCGGATGAAACAACAACCGCAGCATAGTCCGACATATCAACCCACAAAGGCGGCTGCGCCCTTGTGAACAAAAAGTCTGCATCCGCATCTTTTATCAGCGACTCAGGAGTATCTGTACCAAACACAAACAGTGCGCTTTGCGTATCTGTCGTAAGCGCGCAGTAATCGTATCCGTCGCGATAATAATAATTGATCCTCACTCCGTGAAATTCACAGGAAAATTCATCCGTCTTAATTACGTCCTCCGGCAGATTTTCAAGGTCACACTCAGTACAGGCAACTGTCTGCAACGTTTTACAGCTGTTGCTTATTGTGTCGGCACAGTTGTCCTTATCGTCGGTAAAAGACGGAACAACCACCGCTTCAATCCGTGTAATGCCAAGCTCTTTCAGCACGTTGCCCACAACGTATTCATCGCCCGAGCAGCCTACCAAAACAGCAGACGTACCTTTTGAAACAATAAAGCACGAACCGTCAAGTACGTTTACGGCGGTAACGTTGACCCTGCCGAAATTTGCAACAGCAGACACCGTACACGCAACCGCCAGCGAAGCGCTGACAAGCACAACCCCGTACACCGCAAGGCGTTTTCTGTCGCGGATAAGATAAACCGCAAAAGCAGACGCAGCAAGCACAAACGCAAGACAGACGATAAGAGCGGTCGAATCTGCGCTGACATTTGAAAGCGGAAAATCAGAAAGCATATCCGCAACCCTGAGCAGATAACCTCCTGCCGCACGGCAGACAAAGGCAATACTCTGTGCCAAAAAGTCAAACGGAAGAAAGCTCGCAAACACCGTGAGCACGGACATAACCATAAACACGGGCACGGCAAAAAACACGGCAAGGTTTGCAGGCGCAAACACAAGCGAAATCCTTCCGACAAAGAGAATCATAACCGGAAGCGTACAGGCTGTTGCAACAAACGACACTGCCAGAGCATCACTCACGGCAATAACCACCGATGAAACAGCTTTGTTTTTTATTTTCTGCTTTATTTTTCTGCCGGCAGATGAAATCAAAGGAGAAAAAAGCACGATTCCCAGCGTAGAAGAAAACGAAAGCATAAACGACCAATCACTCACCGCATAGGGATTGAAAAGCGTTATTATCAGCGCCGCCAACCCCAACGAGTTAAGCGCATCACTTCGCCGCGAAATTCCTATGCCGAGCAACATAACCGTTATCATAATACATGCCCTGACGGCGGAAACCGAAAAGCCGCAAAACAAAGCATAAAGAACCGCAGTCGGAATACACAGCAAGGCACTGAACCTGCGCGCCTTTTTGAATATGCGGCGCACAAGGTTATACATCGCGAGCACAATCACATTCATGTGAAGGCCTGATACGGCAAGTGTATGTGAAAGTCCGCAAGCCCTGAAAGCGCTGTTCACAGATGAGTCCAGCAGACTTTTGTCGCCCGTGAGCATACTCACGGCAAGGCTGCCGCTGTCTCCGCCGACCAAGCGTCGCAACGCATCACCCGCATAGTTTCGCACAACGTCGGCATAGTACCCGAGAGGGCGATTATCGGCAGGGATTACGCTTACGTCACCGTCTGCACGCACACTGAGGAAAATTCCGTTTGATTTGTAATATGTATGAGATTCTTCGGTCTGACCTATCTCTTTTATGTCTCCGACAAAACTGACGGCATCACCTATGACAGCGCCGACGGGCTTTTCAAGCCACATTCGCATTTTACAATCTGCCTCCCTGCCGTCTATTGTGTCAGCGCGCAGGGTGTAATAGGTGTTGCCACGCGAAAACTCGATTTCGGTAACCGTTGCGGTAACAGACAAATCTTCTCCCGCAAGATTGAGCGCCGCGGTATATACAAAATTTTCTGTGCAGACAAAGCTGATGCATGATGCAATAATACTCAATGAGCACACCGCGTATATCGCGCGGCCCTGTAAACACCTGACGAACAATGCGACCAGCGCACAACCAACAGCGCACACAACAAGAACCCATACGTTGATACCGACGGTGCCGAGCATAACCAGTGCAAAAACACAGCTGAGTCCGACCGAAGCAAACGGTCTTGCTATCATTTGAAGATAAGCGGCAATTCCTCAAGAAATACAATATCGTCGCGCTTTGCGGCATCGCCCTCTGCGAGAACGGCGGCCTTGGCAACAACCTGTGCATCAAAATAAGCCATCAGCTTTTCCATAGCGGCAAGTGACTCTCCGGTGCTGATAACGTCATCGATAATGATGACCTTTTTGCCCCTTATCTGTTCACCGTCCGCACCGTCCAAAATCAGAACCTGCTCGGCATCGGTTGTGATGGAGCGCACGTCAACCGTAACGGGATTCTGCATATAGAGCTTAGGCTTTTTCCTTGCGACAAAGTACTTTTTGCCGCTCTGCCTTGACATTTCATAGGCAAGGGGGATGCTTTTTGCCTCGGGTGTGACAATATAGTCAAACTCGGGAAGTTTGGCAAGCAGTGCCTCACAGGATTTTATCGTCATCTCAACGTCGCCGAAAACAACAAAACCCGCAATACTCACCTTATCATTGAGAGGGCAGACGGGAAGTTCCCTTTCAAGCCCTGCTATTTTCATTTTGTAAAACTCACCCATATCTTCTAATTCCTTTCGGTAGTATCACAAATTACGAAGAAATCCGATCAGCCCGGAGGCCAGGTGAAATCTCTGCCGCCGAGAAGGTGGAAGTGAATGTGATGAACGCTCTGTCCCGCACTTTCACCGCAATTTGTGACAACGCGGAATCCGTTATCAAGTCCGAGCTCCTTTGCGAGCTTTGCGGCAACTTCAAAAATGTGTGCAACGAGGGCAGAATTGCTCTCATTAATCTCAGCCGCAGATTTTATATGCTCCTTGGGTATAACAAGGATATGAACGGGGGCCTGAGGATCAAGATCATAGAAGGCGAGTACTTTTTCGTCTTCGTATGCCTTTTTGCTCGGAATCTCTCCCGCAGCTATTTTGCAAAAAATACAATCTGACATTTTACGGTCTCCTTTTTGTTTTATTTGAGCATACCCGCTACGATACCGTTTGCTGCGGCAACAGCATCATCAAGCTTTGAAAGGTCTTTTGCGCCTGCCATTGCAAAGTCGGGCTTACCGCCGCCGTTACCTCCTGCGAGCTGTGCAACCGCGCGGACAATTGCGCCGGCATTGGCACCTGCCGCAACAGCAGCCTTACCACAGGCAACTGCAATGTTTGCGCTGCCCTTTTCGTTGTTGATACAGGCAATTACGGCAACAATATCGTCGCCCTGTTCCTTTGCCTTGTCGCCGAGGGAGCGTATATCGTCGGCAGACATATCCTCAACCCTTGCAACAACAAGCTTTATTACACCGACAGTCTCAGGAGCGGCAAAAATATCGGCGGATTTGAGGTCTGTGAGCTGTGAGGAAAGGGCAGCAATTTCTCTTTCCTTATCTTTAATTTCGGATGCCATTGAAGCCGCCTTACGGTCAATCTCATTGACGTTGCCGAGTTTCATTGCCTTTGCGGTATTTGCAATAAGCGAGTTAAGCGAAGCGATATATTCAACAACACCCTTACCTGTTACAGCCTCGATTCTGCGCACACCCGAAGCAACGGATGACTCTGAAACAATCTTGAAAAGACCAAGCTTACCAGTATTGTCGACGTGTGTGCCGCCGCAAAGCTCTGTTGAGAACTCGCCTGCCTTAACAACACGTACAACGTCGCCGTACTTCTCGCCGAAAAGTGCCATCGCACCGATTTTCTTTGCCTCTTCAATGGGCATCTCGATGTTTGTTACGGCACAGGCAGAAAGTACAATTTCGTTAACTCTGTTTTCGACGGCTTCAATCTCCTGCGTTGTGAGAGCGGAGAAGTGCGTGAAATCGAATCGCATTGCCGTGTCGTTAACAAGCTGACCTGCCTGCTCAACGTGTGAACCGAGCACCTCGCGAAGCGCCGCCTGAAGAAGGTGTGCCGCAGTGTGGTTTCTCTTTGTAGCCTCTCTTGTCTCTTCGTCGTAAACGGCAACAGCCTTATCGCCGACCTTTATACCGTCGCCTGCAAGTGTGCCGTGGTGAAGGTATGCACCGTCGGGATCTTTTGTAGTCTTTGTAACCTCGAATACGCTCTCGCCGATTCTGATTACGCCACAGTCGCCTACCTGGCCGCCGCTCTCTGCATAGAAAGAGGTTTTGTCAAGCACAACTACTGCGTTATCGCCGTCGTTGATGAAGTCTTTTCTCTCGCCGTCGGCAACAAGTGCAAGTACAACCGCATCGGTGTTGTTTTCGGTATATCCCGTAAACTCCGTAGCGGCAATATCTTTAAACGAAACTCCGTTGCTTCTCCAGTCGGAGTCTGCTGCGTTTCTCTTTACGCTCTTTGCCTTGAGTCTTGCTTCTTCAACAAGCTGACGGAATTTCTCCTCGTCAACAGTCATATTCTTTTCGCTTACGATTTCTTTTGTAAGGTCAATCGGGAAACCGTAGGTATCCTGAAGCTTGAATGCATCCTCACCTGAAAGCACGCCACCCTCAGCTTTATCCATCATCTCGTTCAGCAGACCGAGACCGGAATCGATAGTCTTGTAGAAGCTCTCCTCTTCCATTGAGATGACCTTTTTGATGTAATCCTGCTTTTCGACAAGGTTGGGGTACGCATTCTTGTTTTCCGCAATAACAGTGTCGCAAACCTCAGCAAGGAAGGGTCTGTCGATGCCGATGAGTCTGCCGTGACGTGCAGCACGGCGAAGAAGACGTCTGAGGACGTAACCTCTGCCGCTGTTTGAAGGAAGGACACCGTCGCCAACCATAAACGTTGTGCTTCTGATATGGTCGGTGATAACGCGCAGTGAAACGTCCTTCTTTTCATCATCGTGGTAGTTGATACCTGCGATACTGATGATGTGCTTCATAATATTCTGAACCGTATCAACCTCAAAAAGGTTGTCAACGTCCTGCATTATGCAAGCAAGTCTTTCAAGGCCCATACCCGTGTCGATATTGGGATTTGCAAGACGTGTGTAATTATTCTTACCGTCGTTTTCGAACTGTGTGAAAACAAGGTTCCAGACCTCGATAAATCTGTCACATTCACAGCCTACCTTACAGTCGGGGCTGCCGCAGCCCTTGGAAGGGCCTCTGTCAAAATAGATCTCTGAACAAGGGCCGCAGGGACCTGCGCCGTGCTCCCAAAAGTTATCCTCTTTGCCGAAGCGTACCATATGGGACGGATCAACGCCAACCTCTTTTGTCCAGATGTCGTAAGCCTCATCATCCTCAAGATATACACTAACATAAAGAAGCTCTGCGGGAATTTCAAGCACCTTTGTAAAAAACTCCCACGCCCATGCGGTTGCCTCACGCTTGAAATAATCACCGAACGAGAAGTTGCCGAGCATTTCAAAATACGTGCCGTGGCGTGCCGTTTTGCCAACGTTTTCGATGTCGGGTGTGCGGATACATTTCTGGCAGGTTGTAACTCTCTTTTTGGGAGGAGTTACTTCACCCGTAAAGTATTTTTTCATCGGAGTCATACCTGCGTTGATAAGCAGGATGCTCTTATCACCCTGCGGCACAAGCGAAAAGCTGGGCATTCTCAGATGCTCTTTCGATTCAAAGAAAGCGAGATATTTTTCTCTTAATTCATTAAGACCTGTCCACTGCATTTTATTCAAAATCCTTTCAGAATAGTTTACTTAATATGTGAGAATCACTGCAACTACAACAAGCGTTTTATCGCCGCGGTTTGCAATTGAGTGTTTCTGACCGCCAAGGCAAAGACAGCTGTCGCCCTTATTCAATGTAACCCATTCGCCGTTGTCGAAATACTGAGCTTCGCCTTCAACAACATAGAATATTTCTTCTTCATTCTCATGCACATGCTCACCGATTGAGCAGCCGGGCTCGAGAGTAAGAGTTGCAAGAAGCCTTGATTTGCCTGCGTACTCACCTGCTTCAAGCATATTTGTGACGACAACCTGACCGTCACCGTCGCGCATATTAACCTTAACAGCGCTTTTCATATCTTTTGCTCTTCTTATCATTTCGCTTTATCTTCCTTTCGGTTGTAGTTGTAATCCACCACGGGTTTACCCGGAATTTTTCTTGCGTCAAGTCGTGACTCGCTCAGATTCATTACCATACTGACGTCACTGCCCTTATAGTCTTTTTTTATCAGGATTTTCAGAAGTCTGGCAATCCAGAAAAGCGGCAGCAACAACACACATTTTTGAACGGCAGGATAGTTGACAGCCATAAAGGCTCTGCCCGGAAAAAGTCGCTGAAGCAAAAAGCCTGCTTTACTTTTACCCTCCATACTGTTTTCTGCCTTATGGTCGGAGATGCCGTAAGTGCCGCTGTGAAAAATATAATCGATAATTTCGCTTTGCTCGGGTGTCGGCGCGTTGCCGTCAAACAGCACACCGTTGACACCGATGATTATATCGGTAAATTCGTCCAGCTCAATCTGCCGGAGCTTTGATTTTATCTTAGGCATATCAAGCTCAGGTTTTTTACGCAGGTAAAGCCATATATCCGCAAGCGACCTGATACCCGTACCGCCGTTAAAATAATGCTTTGCAAGATGCGCCGCCATAAACACAAAGAAATCCTCGTCGGAATATTTCACTCTGCAACCCTCATCGGGTACGGTGTGTTCAAAATCCTCACCGAAATACGCATTGTAAAGCGGAACGTCCCTGTCCATCAGCACACCGTGAAACTCGATATTCATAAACGGCTTTTTAATGTAGGAAAGATTCACACCGTCGGTGCCGGACGATTCGTAGAGCTCATAGCCGTGCTCCTCCATCAGTGAACCGAGGCTGTCGGCAAAAGCCGTATCGTAAAGAATATCAACATCACACATCGAGCGAAGGTCGGGAGTGGGATAAAGGTGCTTCATCACGCTGCCTTTGAGAAGCATATACTTCGCACCTAATCGCTCAAGCTCGCCACAAAGTTCCTGCGTTTCCATCTCCTGCGTAGCTTCACGTACAAGTGATATTTTGCGGGCCTTTGAGTAAGCCTGTCGGTATTGCTCAGGCATCATATTCAGTTTTTCCAGAGCCAAGCCGACAACGTTATCAACGCTGTGCGATTTTGAAAATTTGAAAAGAGCTCCGTGATCTATATTTATACCCTTTTCAAAATCGGGATCGACACCGTCAATTACGTAAGCCATAAGCTTTGCCGCAATGATACCGGGTTCCATTTTTATCCTCCGATTCAGATGCTTGTATCGCTGTTGATTTCAACAGTAGTGTTCACACCCTGTGTAACAACCGTATATGTCCCCGCAGGGAGAACACATTCAAGCTCGCCCTGCTCGTTTGTTTCAAATATAAAAGTGTTGCCGTCGCCGTCGGTGAACGTAACCTCTTCGTCAGAATATCCGTTGACACTCACCCTGTAAGCATCACCGCGCTGAAGAATTGCCGCTTCAACGGCAAGCTTTGCATTCACCATGGGATATGCTCTGTAACCAATGTCGCCAAACTGTCTTTCAGCCGCAGGCGCAGCGGTATCCTTCGTGTTTTCGCAAACAATTCGTTTGACCTCAGGAGCCGTCAGCTCAGGGTTGACCGCCCAGACAAGCGAAGCAACGCCCGTAACCATCGGAGCTGCCATTGATGTGCCCGATTTTGTGACGTAGGTGTTATCCTGAATACAGCTGTATACCATAACGCCGGGGGCGCATATATCGACAACGTCACCCACGTTCGATGATGTTGACTGAACGTAGCCGTCGCCCTCTACACCTGCACTGCCGACAATTATAATTCTGTCCAGCAAAGCCTGCTTGCTTATGCCTGCAAACGGGAGGAAAACGCCGTAATCCCTGAAACCGCAGAAAAGACCGTTCTGCGAAGCGGAAACCGCATAGCCGCCGTCGTTACCGTTGCCGGCAGACTGAACAACAACAAAATCGTAACCCTTGCTCAGGAGTGAGCCCATTGAATAGGAGTAAACCAACGCGTCAAACGAATTGACTATCGAGGGTAATTTGCTGAGACCGTCGGAAATGGAAGAAGAAATTCCGACGGAGAAGTTAACAACCTTGGCACCCGCCTTGACAACCTTACCGAAGCCGAAAAGCACAGCCACGTCGGGAATCCAGAGCTGACCGTCGGACGGAGTCCAATCAACACAGATAAGCTCGGAATTCTGACAGATGCCGCTTATGCCAATGCCGTTATCGGCTTTTGCGGCAATTATGCCTGCAACGTGTGTGCCATGACCATTGGGACGGTTGCGTGATTTCTCCGATTTATTCGGAAAAACAATCTTGCCCGAAAGCTCATCGTGAGCCGTATCAAAGCCGCCGTCAACAACGCCGATATCGATATGACCGTAAAGGCTGTCATAGCCCCAGGCACTGCGAGCATCGATTGCCTCGAGCCACCAGTTGTTTCCGTACGGGCTTTCTTCGTTCCACGCTTCTTCGTACCACGAATACTCGGTGAACGGGTCATCGGGAGTGTACTGCTGCTCAAGCTTGTGAGCAGGGCAGATTGTTGCAAGCGCAACAGCCTTATGCTCCATTACCGTTTCGCAAAGCGAATTAAGCTCATCCATATTTTTGTTCTGCGTTCTGACAACGCAGAGGTTCATATCGGGAAAACTGCCGACAGTAACACCGTCGATACTCTTCAGCGCATTGAGCTTGCTGAAGAAGCCCGCATCCTCGGCAAAGAACAAGAGCAGAGTGTTCTGAACGTAGCCTGAATATTCATCAAGCACGGCAATGTCTTCATCACCCATATCGTCGAGGAAATCCGAACGCTGAACGACCAGAGAGAGCGAATCCGAAAAAAGCTCCTCCGCACCCGCAAAACCGACGGGAGAGAACAAGCCGGAAAAGGCAGTTACAATCGCCATTATAACTTTAAGAACAGTTGCCATCAGAAAACACCTCCGCATTCTTTTATATCTTATATATAATAATATATATAAAACGATTTGTCACTATCAGAAACAGATTTTTTTAAAAAATTTTTTCAAAAAACCGTTTACTTATGCTGAATATTGCCAAAATCCGTATAATATGCTATAATCCGATTGTCATTGTCGGGGAAGCAGGTGAAACTCCTGCACGAGCCCGTCGCCGTGAGACGCACGTTTTTTTGCTTTTCCTGCTCGATGCCGCAAATCGGGGACAAGCCATTGAGAGCAATCTTGAGAAGGAGGAAAGGCACGCGCCAAGTCGAAATACCCGGATGACAATTGCCCGAACACAGTGCCGCGAGTGCCGGCGGAAGAGGGACAAAAAACAAAACTACATAACAAGGAGAAGACAAACGATGCAGAAAACACTCATTAAAAAAGTGTTGCGCGCAACCGTTTGCGCAGTGCTCATTGCGGCTGTTGCACTGTTCACATTCGGCTGTACCGACACCCCCGAAACACCCGCGACGGAACCGACCTCAGTAATTGAGACCGTATCACTCGGCGAGGGCGCAACAAAATTCACATTCACGGTAACAAACCCTGACGGCACCGAAAAAGCCTACGAAATCAGCACCGATAAAACGATTGTCGGCGAAGCGCTTGAGGAGCTCGGACTTATTCAGGGTGAGGAAGGTCCGTACGGACTTTACGTCAAAACAGTCAACGGAATTACGGTTGATTACGATAAGGACGGTATGTACTGGGCGTTTTATATTGACGGTGAAATGGCACCCACGGGCGCAGATACAACCGATATAACCGCAGGCGCTACATACTCATTCAGAGCAGAAAAATGAAGCTGACATTGCGCGAAACGGCAATTTTCAGTATGCTCGGAGCAATGATGTATGCTTCAAAAGTGCTGATGGAGATTTTTCCGAATATTCACCTTATCGGTATGCTTATCGTGGCTACAACCGTTGTTTACAGGCAAAAAGCACTCTATCCGCTGTACGTTTTTGTGCTTGTGACAGGTCTGCTGAACGGCTTTGCAACGTGGTGGATACCTTACCTGTATATCTGGGCAGTGCTCTGGGGCGCTGTTATGCTCCTGCCAAAAAATATGCCAAAAAAGCTCAGACCCGTAGTCTATTCACTTGTGTGTGCCGCTCACGGTCTGCTTTTCGGCATACTTTATGCCCCTGCCCAGGCTATTCTTTTCGGGCTTAATTTCAAGGGGATGATTGCCTGGATTGTCGCAGGTCTGCCCTTCGACATCACCCACGCGGCAAGCAACCTTTGCTGCGGACTTCTGATATGTCCGCTGGTTGCCATCCTGAAAAGAGCCAACAAAAGCAAAATATAAAAAAGCCGTGGTATCCGCCTGATACCACGGCTTTTTTTCGGTTAAACAACAAATCTCTCTTCACTGCCGTCAGAGGAGATTCTAAAACATATATTCCGTCAAAAAGCGGAAATAATCCTCAGCCTTAAGGAAAGGCATATGGTAAAAGTATTCGTTTGTACTTGTCCATTCACCCGCAAGCGGACCCTTGCCGTTCATAATCATCGTTTCGATTACACCGTTTTTATCTCTGTCCTCAAACTTAACTTTGTACGTATCGGCACCGATTTCAACCTTGCTGCCGCTCTTTATCTCATATTCCGTGCCATATTCATAGTTTGCGTTGATTACGTTACCTTTGAAATATCCGCCTTCAAAGCCTCTCTTTTCAAGTCGGAACACATAGTCTGCATCGTCATCGCCTTCATAAAAGTCACCTGCAAACTGACCTGAACTATACCACTTGCGTTGCAGATGGTCTGTCATCTCAAGCTTACCGAAAAAATTCAACACCAAAGAAAGCACGGCAACAGCCGTAACAACAACCACCGCCGCAACTACGGCGCCGACACAAAGAAGTGTTTTCTTTCCGCTTTTTTTACGTTCCATATTTAAATCCTCTTTTCACGGTATATTTTTCAGCTCTTACTCTTTTTCTCTGCTTTTGGCATCTATCCATAAAGAGACGTACTCCGCACAGTCTTCGATATATTCGGCAGCCGATTCGACAGGTTTATAGCGGAAACTCGTGTTATCGGCTGTCCATTCGCCCGCAAGCGGACCCTTGCCTTTTATAATCATCGTTTCAACAACGCCGTTTTTGTCGGTATCCTTGAGTTTTACCCTGTAAGTACAGTCGCCTACCTTGACCCTGCTTCCGCTCCTTATTTTATAATCAATACCATAGCTGCTGCCGTTGTTATCTACAACACCTTGCTGGCGGCCCATTCTTTCCATACTGCGCCCGTAGCTGCGAAACTGGAGCATATCACCGCGCAAGCTGTCGCCCTCGTCCTGCGATTCAGCCGCCCAGACGCGCCCCAGATGTGCGGTCAATTCAACTCTGCCGAAAAAATTTGAAACATAGGCAATTGCAGCCGCAATGACGGCAACCGCAAACGCAGCGGCAAAGATTCGTCTTTTCTTTTCTTTATCGGAAATATTTACTTTACGGTTTTTAAGTTTCATCAGCCTTACATACCTTTTTGTTTTTCTTTACTTTACCACATCAAACGAAATCTTGCAATCACTATAAAAATAAAACTGCGGCACCGAGATACCGCAGTTTTTGTTTAATTATCAGAAATAGATACCCATAAATTCGAACCACTCAACAAGGAAGAAATCGGAGTAGTAGTATTCGTCATTCGTCCACTCACCGTCAAACTGAGCGCCGCCATTTTTGGATGTAAGAGTCATTACGTCATCAGTTCCGTCACCGCTGACATCGTCAAATTCGACATCATACTTGATACCGTCGATTTCGACAGTATCCTTGCCGGTAATCTTGTAACTGTGATAGCTGTAATCATCGTCAGCATCATATTCCATACTACCCTTGAAGCTGAACTGATTCTTGTAGAAGTAAAGGGTGTAGTACTGATAATCGGTGTATGTATAGGTGTAGTAATATCCGGATTCAACCTCTACTTCCTCAACACGCTCCCAATTACGACCAAGCTGATCGCGAAGCTGGACCTTGTTGTTGAAGCTTACGCCAAGGATAATCGTAATGATAAATCCGAGAAATGCTGCGCCAACGAGGCCGCCGGCAACGCCGATGATAATCTTCTTTGTCTTGGCAGACATAGGCTTTCTGGGTTTCTTGGCAGGCTTCTTTGCAGGCTGAGCTGCGGGAGCTGCAGGCTGAGCTGCAGGAGCTGCAGGCTGAGCTGCGGGAGCTGCACGCTGAGCTGCGGGTGTACCGCAAACAGGGCATGCCTTGCTGCCATCCGGAATATTTGTTCCGCATTTTGCACAAATCATTGTAAAAGATCTCCTTTTCTTGTTTTTAACTACTTTAGCATATCAAACAAATAAATTCAAGGGGCTAAAACACTTTATTTCAAAAAAACACAGCATTTGACTTTCAGATATTTCAGGCAAAAATGCCCTGCGATATTCTGAAACAAACATCGCAGGGCACGGGTTTTCTGTGTAAAAATCAAAAGGCTTTTTCGAGACCGTATTCGAGGTATGACATCAAAGCTTCTGAAAATTCATAGCTGTAATATTGGTCACGGCTTTTCCACTCTCCCACGAATCTGCCGTTGCCGTCGCCTTTGACCTCAAGCACCATAAACTCATCAACCTTATCGCCGTCTCGGTCTTCAAACTTGACCTTATACGTTACACCGTCAATTTCAACCTTCTTGGAGCTCTTTACCACAAATTTATATATACCGTTGTTAAATGAAACGTGGCCTTCAAAGCCAAAATCAGCCTGACCGAAAGTCAGGTCTTTCAGCTCGTAATAACCGTAATCGTCCGTAAGTGATGTTAGTGACTGACCTTTCCAGTCACGATCGAGCTGATTTGCAAGTTCAAGCTTTCCTTTAAAAATGCTGAACCATATTGCCGAAGCAATAACGCTTATTGCAACTAACACTGCGACAACGCAAGCTGCAACCTTAACCATTTTCTTCTGCTTTTCAGTGAGCTTCTTTTTGGGCTTTTTTTCGGGTTTTGCGTTCTCAATTTCTTTATTTTCCATTTCCTCGCCGCAATCGGGGCATACCTTACTTTCTTCGGGTATCTCCGCGCCGCATTTCTTACAGTCCATTTAAAAATCCCCTTTCCGACTTTTTCTTCACTTTATCACATTGAATGAATAAATACAATACTTTGCTGAATAAAAAAACAAACAGCGCGGCATTCCGTCAATGAATGCCGCGCCTGTCATTATGTAATAATCAGCGGTACAATATTTTCAGATCTCCGATAAAATCGTTAAAAGTATATTCGTACTCAACGGTTTCATCTGTATACCACTTGCCGGAAAAATCCTTCGACTCATAATCGCCGCCGTAATAATACTCCTGATTGTATATATCGCGATTCTTAACCTCATCGTAAGTCAGCGTTACCTCATTGCCTTCTTCGTTAAATTCTACGGTGTAATATCTGTTGCCGATCGTAATGAAGTTTTTTTCAGAAGTGAAGTTGTAACTTTCGTAGTGCCAATTATCGTTATCGTTCGGTCTGGCTCTGTCATAGTATGTAAAGTTGTAATAATATCCGCCATGATACGACATATAAGCAGCGTCTCCGTATCTTTCGATTTTGAATTTGGTTATCCGGGATTCTTCATCCTCGTTTATCCAGAGACGCACAAGCTTTGCCTCTGTTTCTTTTAATTCGGCAAACTTGTTGTATTCGGACACAAAAGCGACAGCTACCACAACCATACAGACACACAAGCCGATTGCAAAACCGATTAAGACGTGCGAAAAATTCTTCTTTTTGGAGTTTTTGGGCTCTTCGGAAAGAGCTTCGGGAACGTTCTCATTTGCGGCAGGAACAACACCTGCGTTATTTTCAGGCAGATTTTCCTGTACCTCTTCGTTCAAACGGACTCCGCACGTTGTGCAAAAATTCATCCCATCGGGTACATTTGCGCCACATTTTTTGCAAATCATCAGTTAACGCCTCCTAAATCCTGTTTATTCCACTTTAACACACACGGTTGTGCGTTGCAAGTGTTTTACAAAAAAAGTCGGGCATCCTGCAAGGACACCCGACTGTATTTGAGAAAAATATTATTCTTCTTCCATTCTTGCCTTTGCGTCTTCGATAACCTTCTGCTGAACGTTCATCGGAGCATCCTCATAGCGGACAAACTCAAAGCTGAAATAGCCTCTGCCCTGAGTAACCTGACGGAGAACAGTTGCAAAATCGCCCATTTCTGCCATGGGAACTTCGGCAACAAACTCCTGAAGAGCAGGCTCATCGGACGGTCCCATACCGATAACACGGCCGCGACGCTTTGTGATGTCACCCATAACGTCGCCGAACTTTGATTCAGGCATATAGACCTTAAGAAGACCGACAGGCTCAAGGATTGTGGGCTGTGCCTCGGGGATAGCAGCCTTGAACGCAAGAGCGGCAGCCGTTTTGAATGCCATTTCGGATGAGTCAACAGGGTGATAAGAACCGTCGTGAAGAGCAGCCTTGATACCTACCATCGGGTAACCTGCAATAAGACCCTTTGCGATACAATCGCGCAGACCCTTTTCAACTGCGGGGAAGAAGTTCTTCGGAACAGCGCCGCCGACAACTTCATCGGATGTGAACACAAAATCTTCTTCACCCATATACGGCTCAAAACGAATCCATACGTCACCGAACTGACCGTGACCGCCGGACTGCTTCTTATGGCGGCCCTGCTTATCAACAACCTTGCGGATTGTTTCTCTGTATGCAACTCTCGGAACAGTGAGGTCAACCTCAACACCGAACTTAGCCTTAAGCTTGGACTTGACAACGTCAAGATGCTGCTCACCAAGGCCGCTGATGACCTGCTCGCGTGTTTCTTTGTTTATCTGGAACTTGATTGTGGGATCTTCCTCTGCAAGACGGAGCATACCTGCTGCAACCTTCTCCTCTTCACCCTTCTTGCGGACGTTAACTGCCATTGAGAAGCAGGGTGCGGGGAAGGAAACGGGATCGAGGATAACCTCGTTCTTGGGTGCATAAAGGGTATCACCGGTAACAGTGTTTGCAAGCTTTGTAGCAGCGCCTATATCACCTGCGGGGATGCAAGCAGCATCTTCCTGCTTGCCGCCGCGTACCGTAACGAGCTTACCCATACGCTCGGGCTCGCCTGTACGTGAGTTGACAGCCTGAACGTCAGATGTGAGCTTACCGGATACAACCTTGAAGTATGACATCTTACCTACGAACGGGTCAGCAACAGTCTTGAAGCAGATAGCTGCAAGAGGTCCGTTTTCGTCGCACTTGATATCTTTTTCGCCTGCATAGTCAGCAGCGTCGGGAGCAAAGTTGACAATACCGTCAAGAAGCATATC